>DATETN010000201.1:0-13677 GCA_035283645.1 Pyrinomonadaceae bacterium | reverse complement strand
TGGCCGGTCGATGGTGCTCCTGTCGTTTGCACATCAAGTTGCTGAATTGGAGCGCTTTTTTCACGTTAGTTGCTGAATTTGGGCTCGATCCGCGGGTTGTCGTCCGATCAGTTACTGAAGAGGGCTCGGCGAAATGGGCCGGCAAGATTTCACCTAAATGCTTGTCTCTGAGTTGGTTATCACGGGTCAGTAGCTAACGCGAAATTGGCCGACTTGTGCTGAACAGCCACTTCAGCAACTAACGTGAAAAAATTCAGCAACTGATCGGGCGGCGTACACTGCAAAAAAGTCGCCAACTGATCGGACGGGGTACAGGGGTACAGCTCCGGTTCTATTGTCACGGAGTCGACCCTAAAAATATTTTCAGGTTTCTTTAACTTTCTTCATTGACATTAAGCGAAGAAGCGGCGTCTAGCTTATAGAGGAAACATTTCTGTAAGATGCCGGAAACGGTAATTTAACATGCTGCGCCTGCTTTCCATCGCCAACGAGCAGACTCACGAGGAAGTCCTCTTGGAGCGCTACGAGCGGCTCTACAGTTGGTTGGTCCAGCTTACTGACGGAGATCGGGAACTCGCCAAAGATTTGGTGCAAGATGCTTTTGTTCACTTTACGTTGGTGCGTCCCGATCTGCGAACGATCAGCAACCTCGACGCATATCTTTTCGAACTGGCCAAAAACCTTCATCTTTCACAGGTACGGAGAGCCACCAATAGTCGCGTTCAGCAGCTTTCCATTCTCGACTATGATTCGACTGAATTAGGCCTACGCACAATCGATTTGCGCGAGCAGGTACAGGTGCAAGATGAGCTTCGTCGTATCTGCCATTACGCTTGTGTCCGCAAGGAAACTGCATTCGCAGGTTCAGTGCTGATCCTGCGATTCTTTAGCGGCTATTACCCAAGTGAAATTGCCCGAGTCTTACGCACCGTACGTCACTCAGTCGATGTCATGCTTGGCTTCGCGCGTCACGAAGCAAAGATCTATCTGGAGAATCCTCAAAGCCTGACCTTCATGCGAGAGACTTCTATTAGACCGCATGGCGGAGCTAGTTTCGCTCGGGATGCCAATGACTTTCTTGGGGAATTGCGCCAGATGATCTTTCGCTCGCGTCAGGGAAACTGCATCAGCTTGGAGCAATTGAAGGGTCTATATCAGGTGACTAATAAGAGTGACAAGAAAATGAGTTGTGCCGAGCTGGCCCATATCATTAGTTGCGAGACATGCCTCGACGCAGTCAACGGCATTTTGGAAATCTCGCCTCTTTCCCAGCGCTATCCAGTTGCGACTATCGGCAAAGAGCCACGTGGAAAGAAGGACAAAGGCAATGCGGGCAACGATGGTAAAGGAGGGAGATTCGGCGGTGGTACGGGTGGCGAGGATATCGGACAAATCAAGCGTCGCGCCGACGAAACTTTTGAACATAAACCGAAAGAGCTCTACGTTGCCGTGAATGGCTATACGCTTGGTTCACAAAAGGTGAACTCCAAGCGCAACGAGCAGACTCTCGATGTCAACGTGACGGAACCGATCAGCTTCATCGAGGTGTTTAGCGAGCAGCAGGTCCGATTGCTTTTTGCATGCGTCCAGAGTCCTCCCGCTGGCCCAATCAAACAGCCTTTGAATGTGGACTTGAGTGATGGCCGACGCCTTGAAATGACGCTTAAGTTTCTCAGTCCGTGCCCTTCCGTTCACGTCGCCTATTCAGATCCGTCGTTTGTTGAAATCGATTCAACAATTCTTGCGGCTTATCGCGAGAATCCGAGCGCAGAATTGCCGGTCCTTCAGATTGATCCATCAACCCGAACAAACAAGACCTCGCTTGGAGTAATGGCGCAACGCGTTATTTCTGCGGCAGCAGGATGGGCACGAAGACTCTTTCAGCCGCGACTCTTATTGAGACCGGGGGTCGTTACCTCAATAGTCGCCCTCATCATGATTGCCGCTCTGTTGTGGATGAATCGGCCAATCTCAACTCCAGTCGTTTCGGCTGCCGCCTTGCTACAACAATCCGTTAACGCAGAGAAGGCCTTGGCCGCACAAAACGATCTTGTACTTCACCGAACGCTTGACCTCGAAGAAAGAGGAGCGGACGGCCAAACCATAGCTCATCGGAAGATTGTGGTTTGGCAAAGCGGCGAACGTGGGTTGGTTGCGCGGCGACTCTACGACGACCACGGAAAACTACTCGCCGGCATCTGGACGAGAAAAGACGGCGTGCAGACTTTTTATCAACACGGCACGCAGCCCAAGCTCCAGGCTGTGCCTCAAAGGCGCGAATTAAATGCGCTCGGCGTTGATTACTTGTGGCAGGTGCCGCTGTCGGCTGAAGAATTCTCGAACCTGGTAGGAGAAACGACACGAGCCCAGGTTGAAGAAACACCTGACGCGTATGTGATTCACTACGAACCTTCGATTGGGTCAACCGGACTGGTCCGAGCCAGTTTAATCCTTGGTCGCCCAGACCTCCACGCGTTTGAGGAAAGGCTAACCATCCAGATCGGAAACGAAACGCGGGAATACCGATTCGTCGAAGTTGGCTTTGAGCGCCGGACGCCCGCTTCCGTCGCTCCACAGGTTTTTGAGCCTGACGCAACCTTAATTGCAAATGAAAAGCCAACGGTGAAACTTGGAGAAAATAGCACACCAGCATCTCCGATTGCTCCGTCTCCTGTGGTTGCAACGGCGGCCTTGGAAGTAGAAGTGCTTCAACTGCTCAACAACGCGGGCTCAGACCTGGGCGATCAAGTTAATGTGACTCGAACTCCAGAAGGTCGGGTGCGCGTGGACGGCATCGTCGAAACAGCATCGCGCAAAAGCGAAATACTGCGCGCGCTCGCGCCCGTGAACAAGCATCCTTCCGTGCAAATCGCGGTCGAGACCGTCGAGGAGGCGTCGCGGCGAGAAGCGGGAAACCCTTCTGGGCCAATTCAGTTTAGCCGCGTCGAGGTTGTGAAGACTGCGTTACCGATCGAAGCAGATCTTCGGCGGTACTTTTCGCGCCAACTATCTAACGCGTCTTCCGATGAGCAGATTCAGGAGGCAATGCGCCAGTTTGCCAACCGAATGACGAGTCACGCACTACAAGCGAGATTGTATGCGCGCACACTCAAACAAACATTGAACAGGTTTTCGCAAGACGACCTTCGCACGCTCGACCCGGAAGCGAAAAGGAAACTGATGACGTTGCTGCGCAGTCAGGCGGTTAGCCTTGAGCGGGAGACCCAAGTTCTCCACCGCGAATTGGAAGCAGTGTTTCCCGCGGTGGCAACGAGTGCGCCTGGGGAGAAAGGCATTGCGAGTGATAATGACTTGTTAGCAGCGATCAATCGCTTGGGTGAGCTTGTCGCCCAAACGGATGGCGGAGTCCGGTCGTCGTTTTCGCTTTCATCGAACGGAGCGAATTCGGCACCGGTCAAGAGCGCCGACTTTTGGCGCGGCCTGCTCAGCAGCGAGGCTCTAGTCGCCAACGTAATTAGGTTCACGAAAGACTAAGGATAAAGTCGAAAAGGCAAGTATGGCGGGTCAAGTAGAACATTGCCGGCCCGCGTTAGGTGAAGTGTACCTAAAGCAATTCCCCCGAAGGAGAGGATGAAACAAATGCTCAGAAAGAAAAGATTGTTTCGCCACTGTCGCATCGTGTGTCTCTTGATACTCGGCTTGTTATGTATAGTTAGCAATGCTCCGGCGCAGTCAGCATCCGCGACGTTAAGCGGCACCGTTGAAGATCCGCAAGGTGCACTCGTACCCGGTGTCACCGTCGCGATCTTGAACCTTGACACATCGCTCCAGCGCCAGACAGTTACGAATGAATCCGGCTCGTATACTTTTCTGTTGTTGCCGCCGGGACGCTACACACTTACTGCTGAAGGTAAGGGCTTTGCGAAGTTGCAGGTTCCGGATCTTGTGCTCAACGTCGGCGATCAAAAAGCGCTGAATATTCAATTGAAGGCGGGTGATGTTAACGCGACTGTAATCGTTGATTCAACCGCGGAGACGGTCAGGACGGATGGCAGTGTCGGCACTGTTGTTAATCGGCAGTTCGTGGCGAATATGCCTCTCAACGGGCGGAGCTTGCAGCCACTTTTGCAGATGGTGCCCGGTGTAGTACTCACCGGCAACGTCGGCCTGGGTGGTGCCACCGGGTCCGCCCAGTTCAGCGTTAATGGCCAACGGCCAACCGCAAATTCCTTCCTTGTTGACGGCCTCAGCGCGAACACGGGAATCGCGCCAAATGCCGCTTATCCCGGACCGTCCGCATCTGGACAGTCGCCAGGGACCAATGTCGTTGGCAGCACAGCCAGCTTGGTGTCGCTGGATGCAATGCAGGAGTTTCGCATCGAGACGTCCTCATACGGAGCAGAGTTCGGCCGCACGCCAGGTGGGCAGGTTTTATTGATAACACGTAGCGGAACGAACACCTTTCATGGCAGTGCGTCATATTATTTCCGGCACGACGCGATGGACGCAAATGACTGGTTCGCGAACAGCCGGCGCCTGCCGAAACCGAAGGAGCGGCAGCATCTCTTCGGTGGGGTGCTGGGCGGACCGATCAAGCGAGATCGATTGTTCTTCTTCGGGTCGTATGAAGGGCTTCGGTTAGAGCAGCCGCAAGTGGCGCTGGCTACTGTGTGGGCAGCAGCGGTGCGCGCTCAGGCACCGGCCGCGGTACGCTCATTCTTGAATGCGATACCTTTGCCAAACGGCCGAGAGTTTGCAAATGGAACTGCGGAGCTTGCTGCGAGTTATTCGAATCCCGCGAGATCGGACACCTGGGCACTTCGTCTCGATGCCGAAATGACAAATTCGTTAACGGGACTTTTCCGCATCAGCCATGCGCCATCTGAAAGCAAGCGGAGGATTTCTGGGCTCTCGACTGTGAATAACATTAGCGCCAGAAATGACTCGGTTACGGGCGCGATTACTTGGATAGTTGGGCCACGGCTGACGGTCGACGCGCGTGTGAACTGGACGCGTAATCAGCCTAAGGCGTTCAATGAGCTTGACGACTTTGGCGGAGCGGTGGTTCCTGCCTCTAGCGACATCTTTGCACCAGGACGGAATCCGTCGAATGCTAACTTCACGTTTACTTCATTCGGAACATTTTCGTGGGGGTTGAGTGTCGAAGATGTCCAGCGCCAAGTCAACCTCGTTGGAGCGCTTACGGCGGTGTCAGGTGCCCATCAGGTCAAACTTGGATACGACTACCGTCGAACATACCCAAGTCTTGGAGGCGCAGGCGCGTTGAGTGAAGTCTTGCTTTTCACAACGGCACAGCGCGTTCGCGATGGTCAAGCGAACTCATACACCGTTTCCAACGCTGAGCGCACACCGCGAGAACCGATCTTTTCGAGCTTATCACTGTACGCACAGGATACTTGGCATGCCGGCCGCCGGCTTACTCTGACTGCGGGCGTCCGCTTCGAGAGAGTGCCGCCGCCGACAGAGGCGAACGGCCGCAATCCGAGGACCCTACTTGGGATAGGGAACGACGTGCTCGAAAATCCCCGGCTAGCGCCAGAAGGGACACCGCTGTTTCGCAGTAGGGTAGGAGCCTTGGCGCCGAGGATAGGAGCAGCCTATCAAATCAGCACGCGTCCAGGACGGGAGATTACGCTGCGGGGCGGTACCGGCATCTTCTATGACCTTGGCTGGAGTGACATCGCTACCGCATTCCAGAATGTTTATCCCTACACCGCATCGGTAAGGCGCTTGAACGTGCAAGTTCCATTGTCGGACGCCGCGAGGGTACCTCCGACGCTGGGAATAGATTCGCCTGGAATTATGTTTCTGGCGGATCCGAACCTCCGCATGCCCTATACATATCAGTGGAACACGGCTTGGGAGCAGGCGATTGGCTCGTCTCACAGTTTGACAGTCTCATATGTCGGTGCGGCAGGGCGCCGACTCCTTGTGAAGAGGTATTATAATACAGCCCTCGCCGAGTGGCCTACCAGCAGCAACGAGTTGCAGATCACGAGAAACCAGGGCCGCTCGATCTACCACGCGTTGCAGATGCAGTTTCACCGTCGACTGCATCGCGGTGTACAGGCCCTTGCGTCCTATACACTAGCGAATGCACGCGACAACGGATCAACGGATGACACACCAAGTCCGCCGGCTAGTCAGGCGGACACAGGTGAAGAGCAGTTGACGCCGTCCGACTACGACGTAAGGCATGTGCTGTCGGCTGCCGTGACGTATGATCTACCCAAACTCTCGGGGCCAGTATTGCTGCGGGGCGTGGCAAACAACTGGGGCGTTGACCTGCTGATTCGGGCGCAATCCGCTTTTCCCGTTACGCCGAGGACTCTAGGGCAGACATCTATCGCCGTATCCCAACGGCCAGACGCTGTGCTTGGGCAGCCGCTCTACATCCAGGACCCTGCGGTACCTGGTGGTCGCCGTTTCAACCCCGCCGCGTTTGTAGACCCGGCCGACCCCACGCGGCAGGGCACGTTTCCGCGCAATGGCCTTCGTGGCTTCGGCGCATCGCAAGTGGACTTGGCGCTTCGACGCGAATTCAGGCTCGGAG
This sequence comes from Pyrinomonadaceae bacterium, assembly GCA_035283645.1. Lineage (GTDB taxonomy): Bacteria > Acidobacteriota > Blastocatellia > Pyrinomonadales > Pyrinomonadaceae > PSRF01. The sequence continues at coordinate 7,142 of DATETN010000201.1, read as the reverse complement.
AGCAAGTTCGGCTGCAACTGAGAGCAGAGTTATTCAACCTGTTTAATCACCCGAATTTCGGACCGGTCCAACCGTTCATAATTAGCGGGTTGTTCGGACAACCAACCAGCATGCTTAATCAATCGTTAGGTGGGCTGAACCCCTTGTATCAGATGGGCGGGCCACGCTCAGGGCAGCTTGCTTTGAAAGTCCTATTCTGACTGCGCCCCGAGCAAAGGTCAGTGACGACTTTTACGTAACTGTACGACTGATGAGGGAGATCCGCTCCTACCGACTTGCAGGTGTAGGACACGAGCCACCTTCCGTTGCCGCAGTCAAAAGCTGTGGTGATAAGTGGTGAAGGAAAAGGCCCAGCAGTGAAATGGGTCGGGTGATCTCCAGGAATAGGACCCCCATTCCCGCCAATTGATTGAGACTGGGCAGGCAGTTGCACTTAGTGTGATTGCCGAGTCTTCAATTAGCTGCGCACGAATGAATTGTCGTACTAGAAAGAACGTATTAGACCAACAGCCAGCGATGCAAAACCAAACTTGGAAACCCATATATGTAGCGCTCTCCACCGCATTCGTATTGACATCAGCCGCTCGCCCTTTTCTACGGCAGAGCGTGCATCGCGCAAAAGCGGAGATATTGATCGGGCCAAGCGTGCCCGTCAGCAGGGCTTTCGCGGAAACAGCACACATGATTGTTTGATGGAACTTCTGACAGCATAGTCCGCGATATCAAGACAGCTAACAAGGATCGGTTTTTTCTATGCGGGGGCGACGACGACGTGTGGCGCCGTTGTCCATAATGACTAGCCTAACAAAGTGCATTGGGAATGAAACGAATCATTCACTGGGGCGCGGCACTGTCGACCTTGCTGATGTCGGTCGGTGGGTTGTTTGTTGTAACGGTGCGTGCGGAGGATAGGCCTAGTTTGCCGTACTCCGTCGAAGACAGTTGGCGCACTGCTACCGGCTTGATGCTGTCTAACAATGGACAGTGGCTAGCGTATCAAGTGCGTTCTCCAAACGGCGACGGCCTACTCATCGTGCGAAACATCGCTACAGGCCACGAGTATCGCGAACATCAGGCCGGAAACGCGACGTTCACACCCGACAGTCGATATGTCGTGTTCTTGGTTTCTCCCACGAAATCCGACATGAACAGAACAGATCTGCCGCGGGAATCGCACGCCAAAGCGCGTCTCGGAATTCTGGACCTATCGGCTGGAACAACCCACCATGAAGAGGGTATATCCAATTACAAGCTGCCAGCCAAAAACAGCAACGTCGTAGCGATGCTGAAGGCCCCAACGGTGGCTAGCTCTTCTGGTGCGCAGCTGATCGTTCTGAACGTCAAGGACGGCATCGAAAAAAGCTTCGATCAAGTTGTTGATTATGGTTTCACAGCCGACGGGCGATGGATCGTTTATGTCGTCGCCGGGCAAGGTGTATTTGCAAGTCGGATTGGGAGCGATGAATATGTAATATTACTGACAGAAGCAGGTTCATACAGTCCCCTAATCCTCAGCGCCGAAAATCCGCAGGTTGCATTTCTGGCAACTGCAAGGCACTCCGATGCGGACATGGGTGAGTGGCAACTGTACTATTGGGATGCGCGCTGTGGAGAACCCCACGCGATCAAACTGGCAGAACCTTCGACGCGGGGAATGTTGCCTGGCTACAGGGTGAGTCCCCGAGGAGCGCTGTCGTTCTCGAAGGATGGTGAGCGGCTGTTTTTTTACACGATTCCCTCGCTGAAGGAGCACCGGTCCGAAGAACAGGAGCTGGCGAAATTGGAGGTGTGGTGGACGAAAGGAGCGTTATTACCCGCGCAGCAGCGCATGGTGGAGCTGGAATATGTCGGATCGCCTGCAGTAGTGCATCTCTCCGAAAGGCGACTCGTGCAACTGGGTAATGCAGTTGGCACGGGCATCGTTCACAATCAAAACGCCCGGTTCGCGCTTATCTTGGCGACTGTGCAGGATCCTTCGACATCCTGGCTGCCTTATGGAGACTGCGGTAATTCCTTTTCTTACTGTGATGTCTACTTGAGCGATCTTGCCAGCGGAGTTCGAACACTAATATTTTCGCGGTCTCGATACGCGCCGTATCTTTCTCCGAACGGAGAGTATGTTTTGGTCCGTGGATCGACACGTGCTGAGAGATGGACTGTCCTGCGTACTTCCGATTTAAAACGCACAATGTTGTCCGAGTCTCTGGCTCTCATCGGCTGGGCCTCGGATAGACAGGCGATTTTCTCCAGCATCAATAGCGACGTTTTGAAGATTGACCTTGAAAGCGGAGTCGCTCAAAACGTCACTGCAAGTTATCGCGTGAAAAACAATATTCGGTTTATAGAATACGTTAAATTTGACCTTACAAAGCAAAACTCACAGGGGTCTAGCCGCTCGTATCCGGATTACCTCATAGATGATAAAGAGCCGCTTATTTTCCGAGGTGTGGATGATGCCACTCTCGCAGAAGGCTTCTACCGACTCAATATCAACGAGCGTCATGCTTCGGTCGCTGAAATGACAAAACAGGACATCCATTTCAGAATGATAGTAAAAGCTCGGGACGCTGATGTGATTGCTCTAACGCGAGAGCGATTTGACATGGTACCGGATATTTATCTGACTGATTCTACATTCAAGACAATGCGTCGTGTCAGTGACGTCGAACCAAGGCAAAAGATGTACGCGTGGGGACAGTCTAAATTAATCGAATATCGCAATGCTGAAGGAAAGAAGATGCGGGCAATTCTTACCGTGCCAGGCAATTTTGATCCGTCTAAGAGATATCCGATGCTCGTATATATCTATGAGAAACGATCAGGGTTCCTGCATTGGTTCGTCAAGCCCGAGCCAGAGGGTGGAGAACCCAACGTTTCTTGGTATGCCAGTAATGGTTATGTGGTCTTGCAACCCGACATCGATTCTCATGGCGGTCAAGGCGGTCAAGCCGCTGTTGCCTGTGTGGTGCCAGCTGTATTGGAAGTGTTGAAATCTGGATTTGTTGAGCCGAAGCGGATTGGCCTGGTAGGACATAGTTGGGGCGGTTTCGAGGCTTTCTTTTTGTTGACCCATACTGACCTGTTCGCTGCGGTGGTAGCAGGCGCGGGAACTCCAAATATGGTGAGTTGGTATAACCAGCTACGGCTCAACCAGGGCACTCCAGCTGCAGCACTCTTGGAAGATTCCGACGTTTGGTTGTACATGAGAGGTACGTTGTGGGATCAACGGGAGTTCTATCTTCAGAATTCCCCCGTTCTCGATGCACCGAGAGCGAGTGCGCCGGTTCTTATCTTGGCAAATGATGGGGACCGTAACGTAACGTGGTATCAAAGCTTGGAAATGTTTCTCGCGCTGCGGAGATTGGGCAAGGAGGCTTGGCTCTTGAACTACAAGGGCGAAGATCACGAAATCTCGGACCCTAATAATCGTAAAGATGTGACGGTGCGGATGAGTCAGTTTTTAGGTCATTACTTGAAGCGACAGCCGGCGGCGAACTGGATGCAGCAGATACTCCGTAGTAACAGCGATTCCCTCCAGCAAGTCAAGGGGACCAGTAACAATCGATGATGCTCCGTCTTCTAATCGCAACGGTATTGACATCGTTTGCGCTCAGCTCGAGCGTCGTGGCTCAGCGTCCTCTGTTTACGGTTAGGCATTCGATTGAAATGACCCGATTCCAGAACCCGGATTATCTCGGGACTCCTCAAGGTTCAGGCGCAATCTTCTCTCCAGACCAACGGTATTTTGTCATTCAAGGAATACGCGGAGTCGTCGCTTCCGATGTCGCTGAGGCAACATTGTGGCTTTTTAAAACTGATGAGGTGAAAGCATACCTGCGTGGCCCGGGGCGCGTGCCGGCACCAATTCGCCTAGCGACCATGTCGCTCCCCCATGTGTATAACATTATTGACATGCTACAGTGGGCACCGGACTCAAAGTCGGTTTACTTCATCAGTGCGGACGCTCAAGGAGACAATCGGCTCTACCAAGCTAACATTGTGCGACCGACTGTCCGACCCGTCACTCCAGCGGGCTCGAACATGTGGGCGTTTGTCGTCCGAAATAATACTATTGTATATCTCGCATCCTCACATCTGTCGCCGCCGCCGACGGGTAAGCGAATTAATCTGGGAACTTTGGATGTAACCGGTGTTCGCTTGTCGATGTTGTTGTTTCCGCAGCGCTATACCGGGTTCTATAGCGAACTGTGGACGCTCCGCAACGGAGTGCCGAAGAAAATCTCCGGGAAGGACCCGCAACATCCTTTGGAGATTGTCAGCCTCCTTTTTCGGGCACGCTTATTTGTGGATGTGAAAACGGATTCTGCGATCGTGCTGTTACCACTGCAAAAAGCTGAGCACTCTTGGAACGATTATCAGTTTGGTTATGTTAACAATAAAATCGATGCAGACGATCCCAATTCGGTTGAACCCTCAAATGTCGAGCGCCTGAACCAGTATGCAATCGTGGATCTATCAACGGGGAAAGTGACTCCGCTCGTGCATGCACCCGCCATGTCGTCACGTGCAGAGTGGTCTGAGGACGGAGAAAAGATCCTCCTTGCAGAAACCTACCTGCCTCTGGATGGAATTAGCGAGCATGAGCGCGAGAAACGTTTGTATCCCTGCATTGCCGTCGTGGTTGATCGAGCGTCGATTCGGGCAAGTTGCGTGAAATTTGACAAATTTGAGGCCCAAAGGAGTCAGGGCAAAACCGGAACGCAAGTAACTTACTCGTCGTTCGGTTCAGATGGGAACGAAGTGATCCTGCACGCAATCGAATACCCAGACAGGCGGCGTGTAAATCTACTTTACAAGCTAGAGGGTGCAGAGTGGCGTCTTGTATCAACGGAGCCCGCGAACCCTCAAGGATTAGATCCAATCAAGTTCGAAATCAGGGAGGCTCTAAACACACCCCCAGCCGCATGGGTAACCGATCCGCTCTCAAAATCCAGCAAGCTATTGTGGGATCCTAACCCGCAACTGGCAGCATTTGATTTTAGCAATGCCTCGATTTTCAAATGGAAGGACTTGAATGGTCATGAATGGACTGGGGGTTTGGTGAAGCCCCTCAATCTCGTCGCTGGAAAGCGTTACCCGCTGGTGATTCAGACGCACGGCTTTAATCCCAAATATTTTCTTGTCGACGGCCCGCCATTTGGAGCAACAACAGCCTTCGCCGCGCGGGCTCTAGCTAGCGCTGGGATAATAGTGTTGCAAGTACAGGACTCAGGCACGCATATGCAACAACTTGAAGAGCCGCATGATAATGCGAAGGGTTATAAAGCCGCAATCGAGCAACTGGACGCAATAGGATTAATCGATCCCAAACGTGTGGGAATCGTCGGTTGGAGTCGAACTAACTGGTATGTGAAAACGGCGTTGATTCACTATCGGCAACTATTTGCGGCAGCTTCGATTAATGATGGGATTGATAATGGCTATTTCCAATATTTGGTGACTGTCAATAAAGAGTCGGAGACAATCTATGGTGAACGACCTTTCGGTGCAGGTCTTGCAACTTGGGTTAAGGAGGCGCCAGGTTTTCATATGGACCAGGTTAAGGCACCAGTATTGATCGCCGCGATTGGTCCGTATTCCCTGCTTAACGAATGGGAGGGATACCAAGCGCTTCGGTTGTTGGGAAAACCCGTATCGATCCGTTATTTCCCAAACGGTCAGCACAATCTCATACAACCGCAAGAGCGGCTCGGCTCACAACAGGGAAACGTCGATTGGTTTCGTTTTTGGCTACAAGGTTACGAAGATACGGATCCGGCTAAAGCTGAGCAGTACGAACAGTGGCGCAGACTTCGCAAGCTGAAGGAGCGTGAGCAGTGAGGAGCAACTACGATGAGTTGTTGCATCGGGAGGTGGCTGAATGAACGATCAACGGAGCAACACTGACCGCAGTGTTGCGTCCGGATCATCTAGTTTCGAGCCCGCAACAACTGTTTCAAGAATGGTAATACCTACACCGTCAACAAGCGTATTTACCGCTGTGGGCCCTCCTCGTGCTGGTTTTATCAGTCGGCATGCAAAAGAGAAAATCCAGATGTAAGCTTCCGCATGCAACACATGATTGATCAATGACCCGCACCATTGTTTCGCCTTTCTCGGCGTCGGAATGCGCTCCAGCGTCAGTTGCTTCGCGATCTGACGCACTGTCAGACCACGATTCACATAAGCGTCGAAGATCCGGCGGACTATGACAGCTCCACTTTCTTCTATCTCCAGGTGCGCCGCCACGCCGTCTCGTCGTGGAATCCGCACGTAACCGAACGGCACCGCAGAAACAATCTCACCACAGCGAGCGCGGTATAGTTTGCCGCGCCGATGTCTCTCTCCAATCTTGGCGCGCTCGAACTCGGCTACGGCGCCCGTAATCTGGTGCATTAACTTCGAGAGCGGATCGTCAACGGCCCCACCTTCCGGGAAAACTGTCTTCACCCCGAAGCGTTCCAACTCATCAAGAATCAATGCCTGCAGTACAAACTTTCGCGCCAGTCGATCGCTGCAGTAGGTTAGCAGCACCTCGAAGCCATGACTTTCCGCCAGGTTGCGCATCCGATCCAGCGCCGGGCGATCCAGCCGGGCGCCGCTATAGCCCTCATCAGTGAACTCGGCGACGACTTGCAGCTCGTGCTCGACAGCATACGCACGCAAGGCTTCCAACTGCGAGCCAATCGTATGTTCTTTCTCCTGCGTCTCAGTAGAGACTCGAGCATAGATAGCGGCTCGCATCTTCATTCAACTCCTGGGTGAATGTTAAAAGCTCTCGGCCCATTGTCGACCGCAGCGCAGCAGCTAAAGGGTAACGTTCGTGCTCCAGAATACTCTGGTCTAAAGCCGGCTCAAGATTGGTGAGCAACTCATACGCCTGTTGTAGTCGCTCGCGGTGAAAGTCTCTTTTCCCGCTCCAGGCCGGCCGCGCCACGCTTTGCGCGCTGATGACGAAGGGAAAATCCTCGCTGCCCGAAAATAAACCGGCCACGCCATAGTGCTGCACTCTTTCCCTGGCCCAGGAAGCCTCCAGATTCTGCAGTGCTTCGCCACGCGCACTTTCATAAATTGCCTGCAGCGGATCATCTTTGCCGGCGAATTCCTGGCGGCGCTTTTCCTTCTTGTTTCTGCTGCCGTTT
>DATETN010000200.1:0-19382 GCA_035283645.1 Pyrinomonadaceae bacterium | reverse complement strand
ACTCTCGAGAACTATCCAGAGTTTTTGGCTGGAAAACCCGGTCACGCAACCAGCTCAACAACACAGCTGGGTATCGACGCAACCAAGCGCTGCATTGAGCAGTGGCACGGTGATCCTGAAAGAATCGGCCTACTAGTCGCGGCTACTAACACGCCTGACCAGATGCTTCCATGTCTGGCTTCGGAGGTGATGGCAAAAACTCATGGTCTGCTCTCGCGGTCACTTAGAACCGTGAGTATGCAAGCCCAGGGTTGCTCAGTTTTGTTGAAATCAATCGAAGTGGCTCAATGGTACTTGGCTGCTAATCCCAGGCAGTTGGCAATCGTATTGATGGCGGAGGCCCACACCCCTTACGTTGCACCATTGCTGCGTGACGACTACTTCGGCTTTCGCGAGATCGTAAGACTACGGAAGGAGCAAAAAGTTGATGATGTTGAGTTTGAACAAAAAAGGCTGGATACCACCTTCGTCATCCAGTCGATGCTCTTCGGTGACGGAGCGGTCGCATTGTTAGTAGGAACAGAAGAAGGCAAACCGGCTTTTGGCCCAATCTCACACCTCACTAATGATCAACCAGATGACGTAAACCTTCTCACCATGACGAGAAATAGCTCGCACCCTTTTCTCAAGGGGCGTCCTCAATACTTCATGAGACCCAGCGTTCCAGTAAGAGGTGCGCACTACGCCGTTACTACCGTCAAACACGTCCTCAGGCACCCTGACTCGCCTGTTTCCACATTGGGTCAGGTCGACGACTGCTTAATCCACACCGGCAGCAAGAAGATTCTTGATGGTGTCTGTTCGCAGTTGCAGATTGAGAAAGACTCTTCAAAGGTCCACGGCTCTTACGAAGTACTTAAGAACTACGGGAACCTTTCAAGTGCTTCAACGGGCTTTATGTTGGCGGAAAAATCAGACTGGAAGGGACCGGCAATGGTTGTGGGATTTGGTGTAGGTTTTACAGCGAGCGCAGGGATCATGAGTTACAACTGAGAAATTTCCTTAAGCGACAGCATCCTCCAGCCGCTGTCTCTTGTGTCGAACTTCTCCCAGCGTGTTGCTTACCTGCCCAAAATCGAACGGCTTTCCGATGATGCCGTCAACCAGACTCTCTTCTCCGTCTGGTGCCGCCGTGCCGGGCCCGTAGCCCGTCACCAGCACAATAGAGATTTCCGGCCAATGCTTACGAATCTCTCTGGCTGTTTCCCAACCATCCATCTCAGGCATTGCGAGGTCAGTAAACACAACGTCGAATCCTGAAGAGATAGCTAGTTGGCTTAGCGCTTCCTGTCCGCTTGCCGCCAACGCTACTTGGTGGCCCAGGGCTGTCAGCATATCGGCCAACGTCTCTCGGACTGCAGCTTCATCGTCAATTACCAACACTGACAGGCATGCTGCGGATTTTGCTGGGGCAGAGACTTGCTGTGTTGGTTCTTGGGCCTCCGTCGCTGGAATCTCAATCGTAAAAGTCGTTCCTCCGCCAGGTTCTGAGGCTACACTGATTGAGCCTTCATGCCGTTCAATGATGCTGTAGCTCACCGACAGCCCCAGACCAGTGCCCTGGGCGCCTTTCGTGGTGAAGAACGGATCGAAGACTTTTTGCCGGACGTCTTCGGGCATCCCTGTTCCGTTGTCGGCAAATCGCAACAGCAATTTGCCCCCTTCCTTCTCGCAGATGATTGATAACTTCCCACCCTTGGGCATCGCGTCGACGGCATTGACTATCAGATTGACGAAGACCTCGCGCAATTCTGAGGCACTACCGTAGGTGTACCAACCGTGTTCAGCTTCTAACCTCACCTCATAGTCGAGTCCACGCAAACGAGCCTCGTTCTCCCAGCGAGTTCTGGTGATCTCGATGGCGTCGTTAAGCAAACTGCGAATGTTGAGCATCTCGAATTCGCGTGCTGGTGATTTGCGCGCAAACGTCTGGATACGGCGAACGGTTGCGGCTGCATCTTCCGCCGCGGTCTGAATGATGTCCAGGTTGCGGACCAGCGCAGCGTCATTAGTTTGCCGCCGGAGCAGTTGCGCTCTACCGAGTATGGCAGCCAGCGAGTTATTGAAGTCATGGGCCACGCCCGAAGCCAATTGTCCGAGCGCTCGTAGTTTGTCAGCCCTGGCGGCCCTCTCCCGTTCTTCCTTCTGTTCTGTGATGTCCCGAGCAATGCCAAGAACTCCAGTGGGATGCCCGTCGATGACAAGCGGCGAGTTATCGACACGGGCATACCGAAGGCGCCCATCGTATGAGAAATACCGCATCTCATAAGTCTGTGGTTGGCCCTCAAGCGCAAGCTGCAGTTTTTGCGCGACCAATTCACAGTCGCCCTCGTAAACCATCTCTAAAAGATGCAGTCCGATAAAATGTTCTCGCTTATAACCCAGGCCGCGCAAGGTCGCAGAGTTACACCACTTAAATCTGCCTTCGCTATCCACGGCATAGATAGATTCGCGAGCACTCTCCAGGATGTTCGTGAGGAGAGATTGGTGCTCGCGGGCAACTGCTTCCACCTTTCTGAGCTCCGAGAGATCGCGTGCTGTGCAGACAACGTCCGTCACCTTGCCGTTATCAATGACGGGTTCAATCGTAACCAGCAACGGGCGATTTAGTCGCTGCGGAGTGATTTCGATGGTGATGCTGCTGCCACTCTCGAGCGCTCCTTCCACAACGCAACGTTGTTCTTCTTCACTAGCTCGCAAGATGTCACAGCACTTGCGTCCGAGCAGCATATGTGGTGCGACATCTTCCATTGCCGCACCTGCTCGATTCACTCGTTTCAGCAATCCAGCGCGATCGAAGATGAAAATACCGTCAGACATCGCGTCGAAGGTTGTTTCCCACTCCGTCTTACCGCGGGCAACCATTTCGAACAGCTCGGCCTGGGCGATGCCGATCACGAGTCGCTCAGCAACCGCCTCGACCAGCGCAACTTCATCCTCAGTCCAACGCCTAATCCGATCGGTCTGGTGTATGGAGATCACGCCTCGGAACACGCCCTTTACCATCAACGGATAGTCTATTTGAGAACAGATACCGAATTCGGCAGCATGCTGCTGCACAGCATGAGTAAACTCTGCTGTACGGCCCTGGTACTTCAAGGCGTCATCGATAACAAGGAGCTTAGAGTTACTTAACAGGTGAGTGCTGATCTTATCGTCGTTGCTGTGGCCTAGATCCCTCAGGCTGGAGCAGGCCGGCGCCAGGTATTCGTGTTCCACCGGCGACAGCGGATCTTCGGAATTGTAAAGATGAAGATAGACACGCGAAGCGGACAACGCCCGCCCAAGCTCGCTGGTAGCGCTACTCAGAACTTGGGAAAGGCTGAGTGAAGCCCGAATTGCCGTGGTCACCTTATTGACCAGCGCCTCGCGTGTCGACGTTGCTTCAGCCTTCTGATAAAGCTGCGCTTGCCTGATTGCAATACCCGTTTGATCGGCGATCGCCTTAACCAGGGCAATGTCTGAATCACTCCACTCGCGTAACTCTCGAGTCGTGGAGAGAGCAAAAGCAGCTGGGACTTCGTCGCCCACCCGTATGGCAGCGTACATGATCGAACGCACCCCAGCCTTGGACAGGATTTGTTCATAGGTTCGTTTTATACGGGGATCATTAGCGGCATCGCTAAAAACAAGAATTCCGCCTTGATCAAGCGAGTTGATTAGGTCCTTTAGATCTTTTAACTCGAAATCGGAGGCAGCTGGCTGGACCGATTCGACGTGGTATTCAGCGACATTTAGAGCCCGCTGGGCCCTCTCATCCTTCATGAAGAGAGAACATCTATCCACGTTGAGGTATGTACCCAACTCATGGACAGCCGTGCGAAAAATCACTGCGCTGTCCAATGAACATCTGATTGTCTGCGAAATCCGTCGCGTGATCGCTTCGCGCTCCGCCTGCTGAGCAAGTGCCTCTTCAGCGCGACGCCTGCCACTTATATCGACGCCAACGCCCCCTACATACCGCTTGCCCGATGCATCGCTCGTAGGAAACTTAAACACAAGCCACTGGTGCGGTGAGCCATCCTGCGTGGGAACAGTCTCGATAATCTCCTGCGGCACGCCCGTGGCAAGCACCTTTAGATCGTGTTCGTGCGTTCGCGCAGCAGTGCTTGCTGGCAGCCAATCAAAACTGGTGCGACCCCTTAGAAACTCAAGCTTTTGGCCGAAGAGCTGTTCAAACGGCTTGTTGACGTAGACATATCGACCTTGCTCATCCTTTAAGAAGGCGACGGCCGGACTATTGTCCATAAAGCTATCAAAGAACGCCTGACTTTCGCGTAGAGCTTCCTCAGATCTTTTTCGTTCCGTTAGATCCCGTCCAATCCCCTGTACGGCAAAGGGCTGTCCACCTCGCAGGATTAACCTCGTACTAACTTCTAACCGGACACGCCGTCCATGCTTGGTGATGATCTCCAGTTCGTACACAGTGGGAGATTTGCCGACCGCCTTTTCCATTGTTCTTTGGCGCGCCAAAGCGAGGTACTCTGGAGCGATCACGTCCGAGACGTTCATCTGCAATGCCTCTTCACGGCTGTATCCCGTAATTAGCTCGCCGGATCTATTCAATGACATGAAGTTACCTTCAAGATCGTGGCTATAGATGATGTCGTTCGCGTTTTCAAAGAGCTCGCGATAGCGTTCTTCGTTTTCCTGCAATGCCTGAGCTGCACGACGGGTTTCCGTTATGTCTGTGGCTACGCCAATTACGCCAACGATCTTCCCTTGCTCGTTACGGAGAGGTGAGTAACGCGTGTCAAATACAAGTCGGCCCACGGTAACGGCGTCGGCGATGGCACGACCTTCCAGTGCGGCGCGGATGTTCCCAAGGATTTGTGGGCTCTCTCGATAGACATCAAAAACGGATTGGCCCACCAGCGAACCTGGTGTTAGCCCGAGAGCCTTCAACCCTTCGCCTTCGCTTAAGGTAAAAATCCCGTTTAGGTCCACCGCGAACAAGACTAGCGACGCACTGCCGATCACAGTGCGAAGACGTTCTTCTGTTTCCTTAAGCGCATCATGCGCGCGCTTCTGATCCGTAATGTCTCTAATGATCGTCTGCACTGCGCGCTGGCCATTTATCGTGAACGGCATACCAGCTACTTCAACATCTATGATCTCCCCATTTACTTTTACAAACTTCTGAACACTCAGCTCATTCTGGATGCCATCGGACTCGACTTGAGCGATCCTTTGCTTGGCAATTTCATGAAATTCCGGATGGATGAAATCGAACACCAACTCTCCAATCAGTTCCTCCGGTCTCGACGCCCCCCACAGTTTGACGGCTGCGGCGTTTACAAATACGAATCTGCCGTCGGTATGGACGATGATTGCTTCCGGTGATAGCTCCACGAGTCGCCGATAACGGTCTTCACTCTCTCTCAAAGCGGCTTCAGCGGTCTTCTGATCAGTAACGTCGCGCACGACTCCACGAACACCGACTGCGGTGCCCTGGGCATTTCGTTGCACGGTAATCACGCCTTCGAGATAGCGCCAGTTGCCTCCCGCATTTTGTAATCGGTGTAGCGACCGGATCGGCACATCCGATGTATGCCGATTTGTGTGCTCTATATCTCTAGCTGCGGGTTCATACCCGACAAGCTCACCCAGGTGCATGCCGACAACTTCATCTGGAGTCTTACCGAAGAACCGTGCGCCGGCCGGGTTGATGCTGGTTATGAAACCAGACATGGTCCGCGTGTACATGATGTCAACGGCTTGTTCAACAAGCTCGCGATAATGTTTTTCTACCCGATGCCGCTCGGTTAGTTGGGCGACCTTCACAAGCAACTCATCGTTGCGAAACGGAAGGTCCAGATAGTCATCGGCTCCCGCGGTTAAGCCTTCCAGGATGTCCTCGGCGGAGTGTCGAATTCCGCTAACCAGAACAACCGGAATGGTGGCGTGACCAAGGTTGCGTTTAAGCGCCTTGCAGAGCTCGATACCATTCATCACGGGCATAACTACGTCGCTGATGATGGTATCAGGCTCAAACCGTGGCACCTGTTCTAGTGCGCGTTGGCCATCAGAGGCGGTGGCAACCTCATAGCCGGCGCTCTCGAGCAGTTCTTCGAGAAGCGCGAGCATTTTGGGATCGTCATCCGCAATCAGTACTCGACGGCGTGTTGCAGCGTCAGTATTCATGCTCACGAGAGCCTAATTAACTACTGGGCGGGAGGGGTACGGGGTGGGGTTGATCTAAGAGCTAAGGCCACCAGCACTCGTCCAGTGGGCCCGCGCAGTATAACAGAGTTGTTAAACGTTGTCACCGAAGTAGTCTCATTGCCTGCGCCTTGAACGTTTGGTGCACGTGGGCGCTAAGTGTTTATGAGGCTACCGTTTGCGGGAAGGAGGTTCTGAGGACTTCGCGAAGTAACCCGGCCGGTAATTCAACTTGAGCTTCTGTCTCTGAAGTTCTGGGTTGACAATCTCGATTTGTACGCGCCGATATGAGCCATCGCGCGCCTTGTTAGACGGTGAGTAGGCCACCAAATACTGCTCTCGTAAGTCACGCTGAATCTGCGCAAAAGCGTCATTCAATTCTCGCTCGCTACGTGGGAAATACGCTCGTCCGCCGGTTTCGCCCGAGATCTTGCGGAGGCTGCCTTCGTCGACCCCGAAGTTATAGCTATCGCCGATCCCGATTGCGTAGATTAAGGCGTCCGCTCGCTGCGCTCGTTGAATCGCATCATTCATCTTGACTTGACTGATCGTGTCTTGCCCGTCCGTGAGTAGGATGATAGTGCGACGCGTGTTTTCTGCGGATTCGCCCAAGAGTTCACTTGATGTTACCCAGACCGCATCCCAGATCGCAGTGGAACCGGCCAGAATTTGATGAGTATCGGAGATGGGTGGCGTGCCGCCTACGACTACTCCTCCGCCGATGTATCCGGACGGCGGCACAAACTCCACTCGATCGATCGCTCGACGCAGCCTCTCGATACTCCCGGTAAACCCCTGCTCGAGCGTGACCTCGCCTGTGAAAGTAACTACGGCAGCTTCATCCCGCCCGTGTCGCATTACTGCCTCCAGGAACGCACGGGCCGCAGCTTTCTCGTCGGGCAGTGTCCGCTCTTCCGAACTACTCGTATCGATCAAGATTGCGATCGACAATGGCAGATCGGTATTGCGCTGGAAGGTAAAGATCTCTTGCGCCTGACCGTCCTCTAGAACGCGGATGTCTTCCTTGTTCAGATCGGAGATAAAGCGCTTGTGTTTGTCTGCGGCTGTGAAGAAGATATTGGTGAGGTTCGTTTCAACGCGCAGTACCTCGTCCGATTCCTGTGGCAATTCTTCCCTATGTTTAGGCGGAGTCGGTGATGGTACGGCACTGATCACGCCGGTGCTCGCCGAACTGGTTGAGGCGGTCACAAGCGCGGCGACAAGCACAAGTCCCAAGGCAACGAGAATCGCAAATCTGGTGTTAATTACTTGGTAGATCATTTCAGGCATCTATGGCCGAACATTGTCGGCAATTGCTTTGTATCCCTTTTTCGTCCGCACTTTTAATCCATCACGCCGATCCGAAAGTCTTACCTCGATCTTGCGGAAGCTACCATCGTAACGATCATTCACCGGCTTGTAAGTAACAAGGTATTGTGCTCGCAGCTCCTTCGATATTTTTGTAAACGAGCGTTCCAGGGAAAGCATGTCACCGGTAAAGAAAGCCATACCTCCGGTTTCTTCGGAGAGGGTGACAAGATCCTTGTCCTTCTGATCCTTTACCTGCCCGGCTTCAACGCCGGGAACGGCAGAGATAAAACCCGCTTTTGTAGATATAGCGAACACTGTAGTTTCAGTTCGTTGTGCTATATCGATTGCATCTCGCAAGTTTGCGCGACTATAGGTGTCCTCACCGTCCGTGATAACGACAAGCACCCGACGGCCCGGAGCTGACCGCATCTTCTCTTCACAAAATTGCCAGACCGCATCGAACAATGCGGTTTGATTACCCGTCTGCTTTACTCCAAAGACGGCACGGTCTAACAGATCCAACTTGTCCGTGAAATCCTGTTTCAACCTAATCTCATGATCGAAGGTTGCGAAGAGGACCCGATCTCTCCGTGGACGCACCACCGTTTGAATGAAGTTCATCGCTGACTCTTGCTCGAACTTTAGTTTGCCGGCGGTTGAGGGAGAAGTATCCATCAGCACAGCAACGTAAAGCGGCAGCTCCTGTCCGAGATCATCAGCAAAAGTTTCGATTTGCTGCGGGACTTTGTCTTCCAAAACGATGAAATCTTCTTTCGTAAGCCCGGGAACGAATTGACCCTTCTTGTCGGTAACGGTAATCGGCAAACGCACGCGTCGAATGAAAATCGGAATTGACTCGGGATCCTGATCAGCTACGCGAGGAGTAGGCCTTGGTTGTTGTCCCAACGCAGGTGACACTGAAACCAGGACAAGCAACAGTATGAAGAAGCGCAAACGCAGACAGTTAATATTCGTCATTGGGGACTTAGTCCTAAAGGGCCGCCCTGTGATTAACCTGCGGTTCGATGCCGCCATCGGGAACTGTCGTTGCCCCCGAATGAAGTCAACGCCACGGGAAACACTATCAAGCTATGAAATCACACTCCACTCCGAGAGACCAAGTCAGGGTCTCGATGAGAGTAATACCGAGCAGGCCTTAGTTTACCCCCAAACCGCGATGATACAATGCGCAAGTTCAATAGACTCGCACGCTTGTCTCGGCAACCAAATCAGCTTCTATGGCCGAATCCACTCGTAGTTCTACAACCCCTAACGGTTCTGCAGATCCGCAGATGATTGCCCACTATCGCGTTGTTAAGCGTTTGGGTCGCGGTGCAATGGGCGACGTGTTTCTTGGCGAAGATACCAAGCAGCACGCTCGTAAAGTGGCAATCAAGGTTTTGCCTCAGGAGCTCACCAAGGACGAAAGTAGACTCCGCCGTTTCCAAAAGGAGGCCCGGGCTGTTCTGGCACTCAATCATCCCAACATTCTCACGGTGTTTGAGGTCGGTTCCGCAGATCCCATTCATTACATTGCTGCGGAGTTTATTGACGGGGAGACCTTGCGCCAGTATCTCTGGCGACGGCCGCTTAAGGTCGATGAAGCGCTCGGCGTAGCAATCCAGGTTGCGATGGCTTTGGAGGCTGCACATGCTGCTGGAATTGTGCATCGTGATATTAAGCCAGAGAACATCATGTTGCGTCACGATCGATTTGTTCGTGACCGCATCGTAAAAGTGCTTGATTTTGGACTCGCGAAACTGACTGAGCGAGAAAGCATTCCATCGGACCCAGACGCGGTCACAGTCCCGATTAACGAGACGAGCCCTGGCCCAGTTATTGGAACCTCCGGCTACATGTCACCCGAGCAAGCGCAAGGTGAGGTGGTGGATGCGAGAACCGACATCTTTAGCCTGGGAGCACGGTCCTTTTACTACCGAAGTGATGGATGCCGAAAGCGAGCCCAGCACCGGATTGGGCCTTAGCGATGCTCCAACCCCCTCCCGCGGTCAACCTGGCTTGCCAGGACGCTCGAGGGTACTCAGGCGAATTGGTTTGACATTAGGGGCTGCGGTCGCCTTGTTGGTGGTTGCGTTCGCCGCTTATTACTTCCTTGTGTCACGGCGCACAATTAACTCAATAGCTGTCCTACCATTTGCTAACGACAGCGGCGATCCCAACGCAGACTATCTATCGGACGGAATTACAGAAAGCATCATTAGGAGCCTGTCACAATTACCCGAGCTGAAGATCATGTCGCGCAATGCGGTATTTCGATTCAAAGGAAAAGGGGTGGATCCGCAAGAGATTGGTCGAAGCTTGCGAGTCGGTGCAGTGCTCGCAGGCAGGGTTCTGAAGGTCGGCGATCGACTCGTGATCAACGCGGAACTGATCGATGGGCATGCATCGAGAAGCTATAGAACAACTAAGGATGCTCTTACGAGCACCCGGGTCTGGCCCTATACCATCCGGAGTGGTTGACGCAGATCCCGAGGTGGCTGCATCACTGGGGTTCGTGTACGGGCAGGCCGGATTGCGTGAAGAGGCCGCTTCAATACTGCAACGATTACTGAAACTTGCTGACCAGCGTTACGTTTCGCCTCTCTATCTGGCGATTGTGACTACCGGAATGAGAGACATCGATGCGGCTATCGATTACCTGCGAAAGGCATTTGTTAGCAGACACCCTGGTCTGGTGCTCATCAGAACCGATCCGATTTTCGACGGCCTGCGCGAGGACCAGCGCTTTGCTGAATTGGTGGGAAGATTTGAACCGCTTCCTCGATCGAGTGTTGTGTCCAGACCACGCGAGTAGCTTTCGCGGAAGGGGCTTAGTGTTAGAGCAGCTCCAGGACCTTGGCAAGTTCGTCTGGTAGCGGAATCTGAAACTGCATCTCTTCGCCTGTTTTGGGATGGCGGAACCCGAGTCGTTCTGCATGCAGGAACTGCCTACCTAGTTTTCGGATCTGATTCCGGAGGGTGACATCCCGAACCATGTTGTCCCTACCACCACCGTAAACATCGTCACCGACTACGGGGTGTTTCAACCACGCCAGATGAACTCGTATCTGGTGGGTCCTGCCGCTCTTGAGCTCGACATCCAGAAGGGTAAATGCCTGGAATCGCTGTTTTACTCTGTAGAGGGTTAGCGATTCGCGTCCGCGAGCTACCGCCATACGTGTCCTGTTACGCGGATCCCGGCCAATCGGCTGGTCGATGCGCCCCATGGTTGATTGCACCGCACCGTGGACCAGCGCCACATAGGATTTGAAGACCTCTCGCCTACGAAATTGATCGGCGAGGTCCTGGTGGACGGCCTCGTTCTTTGCCACAACCATCAGCCCAGACGTACCTCGATCCAATCGGTGCACGATGCCTGGGCGGACCTCACCGGCACGCTTTGAGAGGTCTTGAAAATGAAAAGCCAGTGCGTTGGCTAACGTCCCGGAATAAACTCCAGCGGCAGGGTGCACGACCATTCCCGCCGGTTTGTTAATTACAATTAGATCCCCGTCTTCGTAGACGATATTGAGAGGAATGTCTTCCGGGGTGAAGGAAGCTGCCGGTGAAGGAGTCAGTTCGATCTCAATCACGTCTCCGGGTTGCAACTTGTGTGACGGCTTTACAACCTTTCCGTTAACCAGGACCTCGTCATCCTCGATTAGTTTCTGCAGTCGATTTCGACTCCAACCTTCTATGTGTGAAGCAAGATACGCATCGAGACGTACGTCGACTTCAGCTTCACCGACTGTCAAGCTAAGAAGCTCCACTTGTGTGGGCCCGTTTGAAGCCATCGAGGTTCCCTATTTCGCCCAGGTTGTGCTGACCGTTCGCAATTAAGGGTCGCAGGCAAAAACTGCGACCCTTAAACTCACGCTAGACTGCTGCGGGGCGTCATCCGTTGCGGCGCTCGAAGTCGTTCATAAACTGCACCAATGCTTCGATGCCCTCCTTCGGAAACGCATTGTAGATTGAGGCTCGGATACCGCCGACAGAACGGTGACCCTTTAGACCATCAAGTCCTGCGGCTGTAGCCTCAGCCGCAAACTTCTTCTCCAGGTCTTCCGATGGTAAGCGGAAGGTGACATTCATCATGGAACGAGAATCGGAATCAGCGTGGCCGCGATAAAAGTCTGTGGCGTCTATCGCATCATAGAGAAGACGCGCCTTTGTCTCGTTCTCTTGCTGCATTGCGGGTAGCCCTCCCTTGTCCATTACCCATTTACAGACGAGGCTGATGATGTAAATGCCCCAGGTGTTTGGCGTGTTGTACAGAGATCGGTTTTCGACGTGCGTTCTGTAGTCAAGCATCGTATGCAGGCCTTCCGGAATGCGCTTCAAGAGATCCTCACGAATGATTACGACGGTGACGCCGCTTGGGCCCATGTTCTTCTGTGCGCCAGCATAAATCAGACCGTATTTATCAACAGGAATCGAGCGTGAAAGAATGTCAGACGACGCATCTACGACCAGCGGTACACTTCCACTGTTCGGTTCTTCTTTCCATTGGACTCCTTCGATGGTCTCGTTGGTGGTGATATGAAGGTAAGCCGCATGGGGATCGAGCTTGATCTCATCGGCCGTCGGGATTCGAGTAAAACCTCCATCAGCCATAGTTGCGGCAATATTTACCGGCCCAACCTTTTTGGCTTCCTTTAATGCCTTCTTGCCCCAACTGCCGGTGAGTATGTAGTCTGCACCGCTACTGGCATTCAGAAAATTGATCGGCACCATCGAGAATTGCAAGCTGGCGCCGCCCTGTAGAAAGAGAATGTGGTAATTATCTGGTACTCCCAACAACCCTCTAATTCCACTCTCGGCTCGCGCAATGATTTCATCGAAGGTTTTCGAGCGGTGGCTGATTTCCATCACTGACATACCGACGCCCGGAAGACTGATCATGTCACGTTGTGCTTCTTCCAGAACTGGCACCGGTAGAACTGCAGGTCCCGCACTAAAATTGAATATTCGTTCGGTCATCTTTTTAACTCCCGGCAACATTGCGTGTAACGATTCAGGCTTTTTCGTCGTATTGCTTCCGCATCATTTTCCCCGCAGCACGTACAACCAGCGATCGAGGAACAAACCTTTCGGCTTCGGTCATGAAGAAGTTGGTCCAACCAGAAACAACATGACCGCTCCCCCGATTGAGTGCCCGCAATGCCGTCTCGACTACATCTTCGGGCGTCTGGGCCACTCGAGCAGGCGGCTTTTCCCCACGAGCGGCTTCAAAGAAGTTGGTTTCGGTAACTCCTGGGCAAAGTGCCATCACGTGAATCCCATGTGGGCGATTTTCCTCCCATAATGCCTCGGAAAACGAGAGTACGAATGCTTTAGTTGCGGCATACGTCGCCATAAACGGCACCGGTTGAAATCCAGCTGTGGATGCTACATTGACAATTATTCCCTGGCGCCGGCTCCTCATGGGAGTTAGAAAACGGTATGTCAGCTCAACCAAAGCCTTGACATTGAGATCGATCATATTCAATTCGCGCTCGAGATCATGTTTGGTGAAGTCTCCAAATGAGCCAAAGCCGGCGTTGTTAACGAGCATGTCTATTATCAAACCGCGCTTCTCAGTTTCAGCGACCAACCGCGCTGGCGAATCTGAGCTACTTAGGTCAAGGGCGACGTACTGGGCTCGAATGCTATTTAGTCGACCCAGTTCGTTGCAAAGCGTTACCAGCTTATCTTCCGAGCGCGCTACCAGCAGAACATTTCGGCCGCGGGCAGCCAGTTCGCGCGCAAAGGCCTCGCCGATACCAGACGACGCTCCGGTTATTAGTGTGGTGTTCATCTCAGCTAACTGATTTCGAGAACGTTCAACTCAAGGATGTCGTTAGTGGTTGCCAGCAGTCGCTCAAGCACTTGGTTTGGGGGCGCATTATCCAGGTTGATTCTGGCGACGGCTGCCTCAGCTCCTTCAAAGACGATATTTTCCATCTCCTGCACATTGATCTGCTCCGACTTGATGGCGTCGAGCACGGTTGCCAGGACCCCCGGGCGGTCGAGATGTCGAACAACTAGCCGGTGAGTCGCAGGTGTTCGTCGCGCCAGGTTAACGACATTTGGAACATTGCCGGTCTCTTTAAACTGATGGACGATTCGGACGGTCTCTGCGGCGATTGCTTCCTGAGCCTGGTCTGTTGACGCCCCGATGTGGTGTGTGCCGTAGAGGTTCTGCTCCTCGCGAATGGGATCACTGAACTCGCTCACGGCAGACGTGGGTTCCACTGCAAAGACATCCAGCCCCACGCGTAGTCCTCTCGTTCTCATCGCGTCGACCAGTGCTTTCTGGTCCACAACGTCCCCGCGCGAGGTGTTTATGAGATAGGAGCCGGGACGCATAGTACTCAAAAACTCACTGTTTATGAGCCCCTTTGTTTCTGAGTTCAATGCGACATGAACGCTGACAATGTCAGCTTCTCGAGCGACATCGAGTGGACTTGGGCGGTAACTGACGCCGAGTTCTGTTGACCGCTCGAGCGTCAGGCTCCGGCTCCATGCGATTACTGGCATTCCAAACGCAGTCGCACGCGGGATCATCTCCTGCCCGATCTTGCCGACACCAACGAGTCCGAGGGTTCTTCCGAACAATCCTCGCGCTTTTGAGAACTCTTTCTTGTTCCATTCACCTCGCCTAAGCGCTATCACGTTGTCGGCGACACGTCGGTCGAGAGCCAGAATAAGGGCGAAAGCCAGTTCTGCGACGGCGATCGAGTTCTTTCCTGGGCAATTCGAGACGTAGATGCCGCGCCGTGAAGCGGAGGCTACGTCGATGGTGTTGTAGCCGGCTCCGGCACGCACAACGAGTTTAATTGGACCTGCGGCCAGCATCGCCTCAGTTACTTTGGTCCCGCGGACGACTAGAACGTCGGGTTTCAATGCCCTAATAGCTGCGGCGAGGGTTTCGTCCTTTAAGTCTGGCTGGTATGAGATTTCGCAACCGATAGTCTCCAAACCAGTGCGACCAGATTCTTCAAATTTGTCTGCAATTAGAACAAGCATAGTGTTATTGACGATTGCAAATTGACGATTAGCGATTGATGTATTGACCAGTTGTCGATTGCGGCTACTGACCGACTCCCCTTTACAATTGAACTTTCATAGTCGTCGATCGACAATTTGCAATCGTCAATCGTCAATCGTCAATCGTCAATCGTCAATCCAGCGCGTGTATCAGTAACCCATCGCGCAGTTTCGGCTCGAACCAAGTGGATTTGGGAGGCATGATCTCGCCCGCATCGGACACGCGCAGCAGATCCTCCACACTTGTTGCGTAAAGCGAAAAAGCGACTGCGGCCGCACCCTCATTTACCAGTCGCTCAAGTTCACGAGTACCGCGGATTCCACCTACAAAATCTATTCGCTTGTCGGTTCGTACATCTTTGATCCCGAGAATTGGATCAAGCAAGCGCTCCTGAAGCACGCTGACGTCCAATGAATCGAGTATGCCCGTTGGGGGTGCCCCTCTCAATTCCAAGCCATACCATCGTCCGTTCAGGTACATGCTCCAGCGATGCGGTTCGAGCGGACTCGGATCTGCGTTCTCTGACAGTATGAAGCCTTCACTGACCTTCTCGAGAAACTCACTTGGAGTCATTCCATTCAGGTCCTTCACAATTCGGTTATACGGAAGGATCTGAACCTGGTCGTCAGGAAAAATCGCAGTAAGAAAGAAGTTGTACTCTTCGTCTCCGGTGTGTTCGTGGTTTCGTGCTTTCAGCTCCGCGCGAGCACGACTCGCACTCGCCGCTCGATGATGCCCGTCTGCAATATACAGAGATGGAAGCTCACGAAACGACTGGACAAAACGAACCGGATCTGGCACCCGCCACACCGTGTGTTGAATTCCATCATCCGCCTGAAAATCGAAGAGCGCTTGCGTCATAGTCGCCTCCATTACCATGGTGTCTATGTCGCGTCGTGCACGATAGGTAAGAAAGACGGGACCAGTTTGGGCCCGAAGCGCGATCATGTGCCGAGTTCGATCGTCCTCCTTATCGGGTCGAGTGCGCTCGTGTTTGCGAATGACGTCGTTGTCATACTCATCCACTGAGCAGCACGCTACGATTCCAATCTGTTCGTGCTCTCCCATAATCAGGCGGTAGAGGTAGATACTCGGTTCTTCCTCGTTCTGTAAAGGACAGGTCTCAACCAACCGCTTAAAGTTCTCAGCGGCCTTTTGATAGACCAGATCGCTGTAGATTTCAGCGCCTGGTGGTAAGTCAATCTCCGGGCGCGACACATGAAGAAAGCTCAGTGGATTCTCTGCGGCCAGTGCACGAGCTTCTTCAGTGTTTACAACATCATAGGGTACGGCTGCTACGAATCGGGCCTGATCTTTCGGCGGACGGAGAGCGTTGAAAGGACGAATTATTGCCAAGAGATCTCCTCTTAAATTAGGTCGACAGCATCGGCAGGAGAAGACCGCACGATTTTGATGGACCGTTCTGATTTGGTTTCTGAAGGCTTGCAGTAAAGACTAGCTGTTCAAGTATCATCTTAGCAAGCCGAGACATTGCCGGGTAGTGTCCCAAATTGATTTCTCTGCGTGCCCTCGGTGACTCTGTGGTGATGCTATTCGCATGATAATCACCACTAAGCCGCAGAGCACACAGAGTAGGCACAGAGACAAATTCAAATTAGGACATCCTTTGCCGAATGACCGTTAGCCCCAGCCAAATACGATTAGCAAATGCCGATTGGGCTGGTGATCAGAGGACGAACACGTGAATGATAAAACCGAGCTTGAAAGGCGGCTGAGGCGTGTCGACGAGGAGCTTGAGCGAGCGATGCGTCTGCGTGGGTTTGATTCTTCGCAGTTGGACAATGTGCCGCTTACGCCGGAATTTGGAGCGCTTTATACTGAAAGACAGTCACTATTAGAACAACTTGCAGAAATTGGAGGGGATGATCACCAAATGATTTCAGAAGTGGAGCGAATTCAGGATCAACTGAGGCGCTCATTCAGTGGGGGCGCTTGGCATGGCCCTTCAGTGAATGAGGTGCTCGCAGGGGTCAGCGCAACTGACGCAGCCGCTCGACCCGTACTGGGTGGTCACAGTATCTGGGAACTCGCGATGCACATCGGGGCCTGGGAGCGTGCAGCCTTGCGAAGGCTCGCTGGAGACCGTGCTGAA
This sequence comes from Pyrinomonadaceae bacterium, assembly GCA_035283645.1. GTDB lineage: Bacteria > Acidobacteriota > Blastocatellia > Pyrinomonadales > Pyrinomonadaceae > PSRF01. Next base: position 2,766 of record DATETN010000200.1, on the reverse strand, counting down.
CTATCGGACGAAGAGGACTGGCAAGTAATTACGGACACGTCTGAGGTCACGTGGGCAAAAGTCCTGGCTAACCTTGAGCAGGGGCATCAGGAACTCCTGGACGCGGTAGCTCTATTAGATGACTCTCGATTAAACCAGCCGATACTAGAAAACATGGCCTCGGTCTACGTTACTCTGCATGGGGTGGTCCAACATAACATTTACCACGCAGGCCAGATCGCAATTCTCAAGAAAGCCATACTGGAGAAACATCATGAGCGAACTCGCTGACAGACAGTGTGTGCCTTGTCGTGGTGGCGTTCCGCCACTGACAGGCGAACAGATTTCACCGTTGCTGGACCAACTTGATGGATGGGACGCTATCGAGCAACATCATCTGGAGAAATCATATAGGTTCAAGAACTATTCGGAAGCGTTGGCTTTTGTGAACCGGTTGAGTGAGGTCGCAGAAAAGGAAGGCCACCATCCGGACATCTGCTTTGGGTGGGGACAGGTTCAAGTAAAGATCTGGACGCACAAGATAGATGGTCTAACTGAAAGTGATTTCATTCTTGCAGCCAAGATCGATCAAGTTCTCTGAATCTCCAGGTAGATTTGTTCAGTTTCTCTCACCATCCGCTCAAGGCTAAAGCGGTCCCGCACGCTTTCTGCTCCTCGTTCGGCCAGCGCCCGCCTCTTAGCTTCATTCTGAAGTAACGTCGAAACCGCAGAGGCTAGCGCGTCCTCATCGTTTATTGGAACGAGCATGCCCAGCTCACCATGTTCCAGGATCTCCAACGCGCCTTCCGTTCTTGTGGCAACGACCGCCGTGGAACAAGCCATTGCCTCCGCTATTGCTAAGCCAAAAGACTCTGTTTGTGAGGCGGAGACAAAGACCTCCAACGCGCAGTACAGCTCTCCAATCTCTTCAATCCAGTCGATGAAACGCACCCGATCTTTCAACTCAAGAGCGGAGGTTAACTGATAAAGATGCTGCCGATACTGCTGATCTGCTGAGCTATCGATCCCGGCAACGATGAAAAACGAATTCGGAACGAGCTTAGCGACTAGAGAGGCCGCCCGGAGAAACTGTTCTTGCCCTTTCAGCGGCTTCAATTCTCCCACGATGCCCACCAACAAAGAGCCTTCGGGTAGCCGCCATGCTTCCAGAAACGCGCGACGATTAAAGCTTTTAGCGACATCTTCGAACCGCCGAAACGAAACTCCGTTATTCACAACCACGATGCGTTCCTTAGGGGCGATTCCTTCCGCCCGTAACTGTTGAGCCACGGCGTTTGAGACTGCAATTACGCGGGCCACTTTTGACATCGTCAGCTTGTGCAGAGAACTAAGGGGAAAGAGAACATGCCGAGTGATGACCAAAGATGCGCCACGGTTTCGGGCTGCCGCGTAGGCTGCAATGGGGTAGTCGCGTGCCATATGAGCATGGATGATCTCCACGCCGTGCGTTTTAACAAATGCAGATAGTTGCCGTGCACTATACGCGTCGAACGAGTTTCGCAGCGGTAGCTCGAGGCGGTGGCTATGGTCAATCGCTGACAGCTGCTTGGCGACGGGCGAGCGCGGTCTTAATACTGCATAGACATCGTGACCGCGGGCAGCAAGTGAGTTTGATAGATCGACAAGGTGCCGCTCACCACCGCCGAGAAACTCAGCAGAACTGATTTGTAAGATCTTCAAGAGAAATTAAGAACAACAACTACCGCGGCGAATCTGTTTGGGCGTACGAAACCAAAACAGCATAGTACGAGTGTGTTTGGTTACACGCCTCAGGCTTGTCGGGCCGCAAGCAATAACACAGTGAAATCCTCAACGCAAACGGCACAAGTGTTGCGGACAATGTTCACTGCCCCCATGTGTTGAAGACCCTATTGGGAGGAGGAGTTTGTTATGACGAAATCCAGGTTAGTGACTGGTCTTTTTAAGAATCGGATAGCGGCGGAAGCCGGTATAGACGCTATCATGAAGCGAGGGTATACGCGCGACGACATAAGCGTGATGATGTCTGACGCTACCCGCAGCAAGGAGTTCGCAGTGCAAGCGAAGACGCATGCGGCGGATGGTGCTGGAATAGGTGGAGCGGTGGGGGGAGCCGTCGGCGCTGCACTGGCTGCGATAGTGGCAGTTGGTAGCACCATCTTCTTGCCTGGTTTAAATCTGGTGATCGCTGGGCCTATCGCGGCAGCGCTTGCTGGGGCTGGAGCAGGCGGCGTAACCGGCGGGATCATTGGAGCTTTAATTGGCGCCGGAATTCCAGAGTACCGAGCCAAGGTTTATGAGGCCGGCTTGAAGAGCGGCGGAATTCTTCTGGGTGTCGAACCCAAATCCGACGAGGAAACCGAACGCGTTGAAGAGTTGCTGGAGGCAATTGGAGCGGAACACGTCCGTACCGAATAACAAAAAAGGCCTGCACGGTTGTGCAGGCCTTTAACTTTGGAAATAAAATCTTTACCGACCGATAGAGTCTCCAATATCCTCGATAGCTTCCCCGACCTTACGACGTGCACGGCCAAATCCTTCCTGGATTTCACCGCCGGCCTGATCGGCTTCGCCTTCGGCTTCGAGGTCGCGATCGTCCAATACGCGTCCCGTAGTTTCTTTTATGCCGCCTTTGGCTTTGTCAATTTTCCCTTCAAGTTCGTCTCTGTTTGGTAGTCCCATGTAAAGTTACCCCTTTCAGCTTGGATATTTTCTAAGGGTTTGTGCAATTGCCGTTCCGGGCAATTCCAATGGACTCGCTGGGTTTTTCAACCGATGGATGCTTGG
>DATETN010000199.1:0-48587 GCA_035283645.1 Pyrinomonadaceae bacterium | reverse complement strand
CATCTCCAGGAAGGTCATGTCCGAAGTCCAAGGTCAAAGGTCCAAAGTCAAAAGTCAAAAGGCAAAAGGCAAAAGGCAAAAGGCATGGTTAGATTCTTGACCCTCGGTAGTAACGACTTCCTCGGGTTCAGAAACCCTTTAGATATTTGATTAATCCGGATAGAAGTCTACCCACCTCGGTTGCTAGATTCGAGAGATCTTCAAACTCACTGGGAGATAGATATCTTTGATCTAGGGCCACGTACAATTGGGCTCTCACTTCACCACACGAGCCCTTAGCGATACACAAGAATCGTGCGAACTCCTTGTCGCCTCCACGCTCAAAACCTTCAGCGATATTGGCAAGAACTGAAACTGAAGCACGGCGAAGCTGCTCTTTCAGTCCAAAATCTCGTCTGAGATCTCCTTTAGCCGTCACTTCATAGACTCTTTGTGACAGTTTTCTTGCTTTCTTCCACGACTCGATGTCTTCGAATTTTCTTATCCTAGCCATGGGTTTCCTCCTTAGGTAAGGTTTGGAGTTAGTAGCTAACTGACGTCAGATGTGGACTTTGAACCTCCTTCTGGACTTCAGTCGACTTCGACTTTCGACTCTCGTCTTTCGACTTTTGACTTTTGACCTTTGACTTTCGACTTTGGATTTTCGACTCTCGTCTTCGACTTTCGACTACCTCGGGCACTTCTCAGCGGGCAGGCCGTCACAAATGGCTTCCAATTTGTGATAGCCATCCTTGACCACGGTGTCGAGTATATTATTTCTATCGACGGCAATCGGCTCTAATAATATCGCGGGAACCTTCTTGAAAGCGTTGTCGATCGTTTCAGTTGTGACCACCTGTTCCCCACGAGCCAGTTTCAATGCCGCATCGACGGCGCCAAACGCGAGCGGTTGAATAGGCTTATAAATAGTCATCGTTTGCTTGCCATCGGCGATCAAGCGAATCGAGGCAAGATCTGCGTCCTGCCCCGAAACCAGAACTTTGCCGGCCAGATTCTGACCTTCCAGTGCTTGTATCGCACCTCTCGCGGTTCCATCGTTAGAACAGACAACCGCATCCACCTGATTGCTTACCCGCGTGAGAGCGTTCTCAACAATGTTCAGTGCAGCCTCGGCCTGCCACTCCCGCGCGTATTGATCCGTGACAATTTTCACGTCACCGCGATCAATGGCCGGCTGCAAAATATTCATCTGTCCCTGATGAAGCAATAGAGCATTATTGTCTGTCGGTGAGCCCCCTACAATTATGAAGTTTGCAGGTTTCTTGCCGACGTGATCCAACAGATACCGCGCCTGCATCTCACCCATCTTCAACACCTGATGCGAGATGTACAGATCCACATCAGAATTCTTAATCAAGCGGTCGTATGAGATAACTGGAACTCCCTGCCGGTGCGCGGCCTCAACAATCGAAGCAGCAACTTCGCCGTTGTGCGGGGCTACGATCAAGACGTCTACGCCCTGGGTCAGCATGTTCTCGGCTTGCTTGATCTGTTCGCTATCGCTGCTGTTTGCAACCTGCACTGTAACTTCTGCGCCAACCTCTCTGGCGCGCTGTTCCACCAACTGCTTGTCTCGTTGCCAGCGCTCCTCCTTTAGCGTGTCCATTGAGAAACCGATCTTGATGGTCTCGTTAGGGCCCTTCTTTCTGCGACCCTCACCGGTGTTTGTCTGCTGCGTCCCGGAGACACACGCACAAATGAACGCCACGAAAACAAGTAGAACTACCAGGGTTGAACGCTGCATCGAATTCTCTCTCCCCTTCCATTAGCCATTCAGAGTTTTCAAAATCGATTTTGTGAAAGATATTCGGACTGAGGAGCCCGACGCTTCCGAAACTGGTCCGTTAAGAACGCAAATCCAGCTTAACTCGTCCCAAAAGCACATAGAGGGTAACGAGCGAATCCACGAGACAAGCTGGCCAATTCGAGCGCAGAGCTTACCAGAGTCTCGTAAGAATTACATTAATGTTGTGGCGTCTGAGTGACAAACGGTGAGTTGCGGGTGTAGACTGCGCACGCAAACCCCAGCCTCCCCCAGTTGCAAGTGTGAGAGAAAATTTACTTTATCCCGCTAAAGCAACCTAATCCCCGGAAGAAGCCGAGTTCATAACAACCCAATCGGCAGCATAGCCGCATGCTTCTCCAAGCGGTTCGGCCAAACGAGGAGGCCCAGCAATGAAATGTATCGTATCAACGATCACACGATTTACCATCATCGGACTATTTCTTTTAAGTGCGGTGACCATGGCCCAAGCTCAGTTTAAAGCCGCAGTCCAGGGCACAATTACTGATTCGAGTGGTGGGCTGATACCAGAAGCCAAAGTCACACTGACTAACACTGAGACCGGTAAGACCCAGGAAACCACATCCAGCGGCGAAGGTTTCTACATAATCTCAGGGCTTCCCCCAGGCAAGTACAAGCTTACGGTCGAGAAGGCTGGTTACAACCAGAAGATTTTCGAAGATGTGGCAATCAGCGCCGAGACAGTGCGCGGGCTCGATATCGCCCTGGACCCGGGCGAGGTCTCTGCGAGCGTAACGATCACTGCTGGAAGTGAAGAGCAGCTAGAGACCGAGAACGCCAACCAAAGGCGAGGCATAACAACAGAGGAAGTTCGCGGCCTGCCGCAGTACGGCCGAGATCCCTACGAACTGCTCAGGTTGACGCCAGGAATTATTGGAGACAGTTCTCGCGGGTCAAACGGGAATTCCGTGAGTTTGGGAGGGCAGAGTACCGGACCAGGTGGTTCGAATACTTCAGTTTTTCAGACTGAGAACCAGGTTCAGGTCTCCGCTAATGGGCAACGAGTCACTTCCAATAATTATCAGGTCGACGGAGTCAGCGTGAACAGCCTGGGGTGGGGCGGCGCAGCGGTCATAACCCCGAACCAGGAGTCGGTAAAAGAAGTCCGTATTCTTTCGAGCACTTATACAGCCGAAGTTGGACGTAACTCCGGAGCTCAAATTGAGGTCGTTTCCCAAAATGGTACAAACCAGTTTCACGGCAGTGCATTCCTCAAGTACGACTCGCCCGGCTTGAACGCGGTCAATAAGTTCCCAGGTTCCACAGAAGCTACTGGTCGCGTCAACCGAGCTTTCCGCAACTATGGTGGAAGTATTGGTGGGCCGCTTCACTTGCCCAGATTCGGGGAAGGTGGAAAGTCCTATTACAGCGGCAGGGATCGCCACTTCTTCTTCTTCTCTTTTGAAGGCCTACGCGAGAATCTGTCCAGCGTGAGCTTCAATCAACCGATCGAGACTGCTGATTTTAGAAGTTACATTATTGCTAACCGCCCAAACAGTCTGGCAGCCAGGTTGTTTAGTACATCAGGCATAGCACCTCGCATCGCTGGTATTCGGCCAACTGCATGCCCAGGCCTTCCTCCGGGGTCCGTCTGTCAGCAACTTCCAGGCGGTCTGGACATTGGATCGCTAAACCTGGGCCGGCCGACCGGAGCTTATTACGGATTCAATACCGTGATCGATGGTACCAACCAGTCGGGCGGCGGCCTTGATGGTATTCCCGACATCCAGTTTGCCGATTTATTGATACCAAGCCAGACTCGCGGCCAACAATACAACGTGCGATTGGATTTCAACCGAGGGGACAACCAGTACGCTGTGAGCACCTATTTTACGAAACAGAACAGTCTTGGCGGTGCGACTAATGGGAGGCCGATCGGGGACATACCGTTTAACCCGCTCAACAAGGCCGTGACCGTCGCCTGGGTTCGAACCATCTCTCCCACAATGTTGAATGAAGCCCGCGCAAACTTTACTCGTTTTGCTTTCAACCAGGTTGCTGACTCGCAGACGGCTAACTTTGGCATTCCACAATTCAACATCTTCGACTTCGACACGCCGGTGCGATGCTGTATGAGCATTGGAGCCAATCGCGCCGCAACCACACCGGGCATTTTTGCTCAGAATACGTATGAATTTCGCGATACCTTAACGATGGTCATTGGTAACCAGTCCCTGAAAGTAGGTGGAGAGATCAGAAGAGAGCAGGACAATAACAATCTCTCCGGTGGCTCGCGACCGCTCTACCAATTCGCGGGATTCTTGAATTTCGCCAATGACGCACCGCAACTCGAGGTTGTCGACTTCGATCCAATTACTGGAGGACCTGTGAACGGCCAGCGTTACTTCCGGACGAATGCATTTGCTCTTTTCGTCCAGGACGACTGGAAATTCCGACCGAATCTGACAATCAATCTTGGCTTGCGCTACGAGTACTTCTCACCATTTCGAGAGAAACAGGATCGGCTGAGCAACTATATCCTGGCTGGAGAGGGGCTAACAGGAATCGTTAACGGCCGAGTAGAGGTCACTCCCGACCAACTTTTCTCGGCGAGCAAGAAAAACTTCGCACCACGGCTCGGCATTGCCTATAGCCCGGAAATGTTTCATGACAAAGCGGTGTTACGCGCCGGTTTCGGCATAAGCTACAACCGCCTCTACGACAACATCTTCTCGGACAGTCGCTTTAATCCGCCGTTTGCCGCGAGCGGATTCCTGTGCTGCAACGATATCGGTAATCCGACGGCCCAACCCATCCTTTACGCGTTCGGCGCGAACGACTCTCCATTTAGCTTTCCGATAAACCCAGCTTTCGTAAATAAGTTTGACCCGGCGACCGGATCAATCATCGGCGTTCTGGTCGACGTTGTCGGCACTCCTCCGCACGTGCCGACACCCTATGTGTATAACTACTCGCTCGAAGCTCAATACAGTCTTCCCTTCCGCCTCGTGGCTTCGACGACCTACCTGGGCAGCAACAGTCATAAGTTGGTCCGTACAGTTGATCTCAACAGATACTACCCAGGCGACACCTTTGATAGAAACCGTGACCGTTTCCAGAATGTCGGTAGCAATGGACAGCCATGCGGGCCCACGAATCCAACGTGCAGCGCGCCGCACGCCACGGGCAACGCTCGCTTTTCCAGAATTTTCTTCCGTTTACCGGACGTAAATGCGAACTACAACGCACTCATAGTGCGACTCACTCGCAACTTCTCGAAGGGCTTCACATTCGACGGAAATTACACCTTCGGCAAAAGCATCGACACTCAGTCCTTTGAACTTGGTGCACAACAAACCGATCCGAGCATTCCAAGTCTGAATCGTGGACCATCAGATTACGACGTTCGTCACAATCTGGTGCTGTCGGCTCTCTACAACCTGCCCTTCTTTGCCCGGAACAAGGGAGCACTCGGCAAGGTGTTGGGTGGTTTCGAGCTAAGCGGTATCGTGACCGCGCACTCTGGCTTCCCCTGGACGCCTTCGGTTTTCGGCGATGAGGCAACTGATCTCAACGGAGATGGATTCCGGCCCGATCGCCCGCTTGCATTTTTGGGGGGAGCGATAGAAGACCCCAGCAACCAGGATTTCATCAACGGAATTTTCCCGCGCGACGCGACTCACCCAAATGGAGGTCCAGACTACTTCATTATCACGGGCAACGGTCCAGCGGGTATTGGTCGCAACTCTTTTCGTGGACCAAAGTATTTTTCTGTGGATATGAGTGTGGCGAAGACATTTGGGCTGCCAGGATTCCTGAGTGAAACTTCTAACTTTGAAATCCGTGCTAACTTCTTCAATGTCTTCAACCGGCTTAACCTCGCCCCTATCGCACAGGTCAGTCCGAACACCGACATCCAGAACACAGGAAACTTCGGACGTTCCACAAGTGGCCTGGCCGGTCGTGTCGTTGAGTTTCAGGGGCGATTCAGATTCTAGCTGACCCGCGCTTTCAGGGCGCGAATGAGGTGAAACGTTTAGTGCCCGTTCGCGCCTTTTCTTCTGCCTGCCGGTTACTCTCTTCGCGCGCCAACACAACTCATGAGAGAGTGCTTCCCCGCAACTGGGTAGTTATTTCTCGAAGCTCGCTGTGAACGATTACGCAAGGCGGGAAGCATCTACAGATCGAGGTGTTTCTTCCGCAAAAGGGCTATACCGACGATGCCTATGGGTTTGCGGTCCTGGGATAGAATGTTGCTGTATCCAGCAATCCAGCAGTACTCCAGAACACACAGACAGCGGGACAGAATAAATGGACCAGTCAGCGGCAAGGTTTTCCTTCAGCTCTCGACCATCGCAGTTTATTGCAGCTCTTCTGTTATTGACCGCACTGGCGGTAGCTGCATACCCACAAGCGCCACGACTATCCACCAGTGACGATGCATTTCTTGAGGATCTTTCAAAACGCTCGTTTCGCTTCTTTTGGGAGCAAGCGGATCCGAAAACAGGACTCGTTGCTGATCGCGCTCGTGCTAATGGAACGCCTTACGATCCGGATCATCGAAGCATTAACATCGCCAGCAGCGCCGCTACCGGGTTCGGTCTTACCGCATTATGCATCGCTGCCGAGCGTGGGTGGGCTGATCGCACAGCGATTCGCGAACGGGTGCTAACTACGCTGCGGTTCTATGCAGAACAGTCTCCACACGAACATGGATGGTTTTATCACTTCGTCGATCGGCAGACCGGCGAAAGAAGATGGCGAAGCGAGATTTCAACGATCGATACGGCGCTGCTGCTTGGCGGCGTTCTCACTGCGCGGCAGTACTTTCACCGGGATTCGGAGATAGTCCGGCTCGCAACACTGATCTACGAACGTGTCGATTTTCCCTGGATGCTGGCTGGGGATTCCCTGCTCATTTCGATGGGCTGGAGGCCTGAGACCGGCTTTTTTAAACACAAATGGAGCCATTATAGCGAGCATACGATTCTTCAACTTCTGGCCATCGGGTCGCCAACTCATCCAATCAATCCAGGCGCCTGGCAAACCTGGCAACGTTTGCGGCTAACCTATGCGGGTTATACATACCTGACTTTCCCCCGCGCGCCGCTTTTTGTACACCAATACTCACAGGCGTGGGTCGACTATCGTGGTTGGGAAGAGAGTTGGTATCCCTTCACGAACTATTTCGAGAATTCGGTGAAGGCGACATTGGCCCATAGAGAGTTTTGCAAGAGTCTCTCTGACCGCTTTCCAGGATATTCAGAGAACGTTTGGGGTATCACAGCATCCGACAGTGCCAAGGGTTACCGTGCGTGGGGCGGACCACCACCTAGCCGAGACATCGACGGGACGGTAGTACCATGCGCACCCGGCGGTTCGCTGATGCTGACGCCCGAAATTGCTCTGCAGGCGCTGAAGACAATGCACGAACGCTGGGGGGACCGTATCTACGATCATTACGGATTCGTAGACGCGTTTAACCCGAATACCGGTTGGGTCAATCGCGATGTTATTGGTATTGACGTAGGCATCACTCTGCTAAGCGCCGAAAATCTCCGAACTGGCAACGTGTGGCTGTGGTTCATGCGCAATAGAGAGATTCCGCGCGCGATGCAGCGAATCGGATTTCGAAGGTCTGCCAAACAGCGGCGGCTCCAAAAATCAGTTGGGAATCGTTATCAAAACGTTATTCGCCCAGCGCCGGTCAATTCGGGCGTTGCGCTTGCCTCATCTTGAGTTTTGGAGTTTAGTGGCGCCGCTGGAATTCGAGAGGGTCAATAGGTGCACACACAGACTTGGACAATTTTAGCAAGCTTGTGAGTGGGTAACGTTGGAGAGAGAGGGGGTGGGAACGTGCTTAGCGTAGGTAGGATCTAAAGACCACTACTCACTTCCCGTGTGTAGGATTTTGTTGAGTCCGTTCCAGTCGAGAGTGGTCCAAGTAAAAGAAAAGAATCCTACACACGGCAGAGACTGTGTCAAAACAATAGATCCTACACACTGCAGAGACTGTGTCAAAACAATAGATCCTACACACGGCAGTGTGTAGTGCTTTCTAGATCCCACCTACAAAGACGCGCCCACCGCCCCCTTCTTTTTTTTTCAACAATACCAACTCAGAACACGGGTGACACTCAGAAGCTCAGCAATTTCGATGAAGTTTCTGAGCCGGTAACGTTGAGATAAAAGAAGGGGTGGCGTCCGTCTAGTAGGTAGGATCTGAAAAGCACTACACACTGCCGTGTGTAGGATTTTGTTGTTGGTCCGTCTAACAGGTTTTTGACACAGTCTCTGCCGTGTGTAGGATCTCCCTATTGTTAGCGGACTCGGTTGTGCAAGGTACCTCACCATTTAACTAACTCGCTTTAACTACTTCAAAACTTGCTTCCTGCAAGTCCACGGAATTCGGCCCAACAAAGACCTTGAATTCGCCGGGTTCGACGACAAACCGCAGATTACGATCGTAAAAACCCAGGTGCTCGGGCTTTAGGGTAATTTGAACACGCCGCTTCTCGCCTGGCTCGAGCGTAATCCGTTCGAATCCTTTCAACTCAAGCACGGGTCTGGTGACACTTGAAGCTTGATCTCTGATGTAGAACTGGGCGACCTCATCACCCTCACGCTTTCCGGTATTCTCCACGTCTACGCTCACGGTGAGCTGCCCGTTCGGTCTGATGGTCTTTGCGCTCAGCTGCAAGTTCGAGAATTTGAAATTGGTGTAACTCAACCCATAGCCGAACGGGTAAAGCGGCGACACCGGCACGTCCAGGTATTTCGACGTGTATTTCTGATCGGTCGGTGGCCGTCCTGTGCTCTTGTGGTTGTAGTACATCGGTGCTTGACCAACCGCCCGGGGGAATGTCACGGGCAGTTTGCCGCCCGGATTTACGTCGCCAAACAGCACGTCAGCAACGGCTGGACCCGCTTGAGTGCCTGCAAACCAGGTTTCCAGTATTGCGGGCGAGTGTTCCTGAATCCAGTTGATCGTCAGAGGGCGCCCATTCATCAACACAATGACGTAAGGCTTGCCCAGTGCATGAATCGCTTGAACGAGTTCCATTTGCCGTCCTGGAAGATCCAGCGAGGTGCGGGATGCAGCTTCTCCGCTCATCTCTGCGGTCTCGCCAACAGCAATTACTATTACCTCTGCCTCACGCGCCGCCTGCACAGCCTCCTGAATCGAATTTGGCCCAGCGGGAACTGTCGCACTTCTAGCTGCCTCAGTGTTTGCCGCCGGAGCGACATTAGTTCCTCCCGCGTTTTGGGCAGTGGCAGGTGGAGCATCGTAGTTACCACTTACACCCGGTCCTTCGATAGCCACTCCTTTAGCGTAAAGTACCTTGGCCTGCGAGAGTTTTTGCCTAATCCCTGTGAGCAATGTCACCGTATCGGCTGCGCGCCCATCGCCGGCCCATGAACCGAGCATCGCTCTAGGATCGTCCGCCAAGGGACCGATGACGGCGATCGATTTGACAGTCTTGTTAAAGGGCAGGGTGTCGGTGTCATTCTTCAAGAGCACCAGCGAGCGGGCCGCGACCTCACGCGCGGCAGCGAGATTTCCTGCGCTTAAGATGACTTCACGCTCGCGCGCCTCATCCGCGTAAGGTCTTTCAAATAATCCGAGGCGAAACTTGATTCGCAAGACTCGACGGACGGCCTCGTCAATCGACTCTTGTTTGAGTTTGCCCTGACGAAGAAGTTCAGCGCCGTGCTTAACATAAAAGCGGCTAACCATCTCCATGTCCGTGCCTGCGTTCAGCGCGTGCTGGGCCGCCTCGGCTTCGGTCGCAGCCAGCCGGTGGTTCATAAGTTCCAGGACGGCCGTATAGTCGCTAACTACGAAGCCGTCAAACTTCCATTCGCGACGCAGAACATTTGTCAGCGTAAAGGGATTGCCTGTTGTCGGAACGCCGTTGAGATCGTTGAACGCACTCATGACCGTACCTACACCTGCATCGATCGCCGCCTTGAACGGCGGAAGATAGATCTCGCGAAGCGTCAATTCGGACATATCAGTGGTGTTGTAATCGCGGCCCGCCTCGGCCGCCCCGTAGGCAACCCAGTGTTTCGCACAGGCGACAACGCGGTCGGGAGCGCTGAAATCATCTCCCTGGAAACCGCGCACACGGGCGCGGGCCACAACCGATCCAAGGTATGGATCTTCTCCGGCTCCCTCGACGATTCTGCCCCAACGGGCGTCACGTGCAATGTCCACCATTGGCGCAAAGGTCCAATGTACGCCACTGGCCCTAGCCTCGGCTGCGGCGATACTTGCCGCCCGTTCCACTGCCGCCGGGTCCCAACTGCTGGCCTCACCGAGCGGTACGGGAAAGATCGTGCGATAGCCATGGATCACATCAAAGCCCAGAATTAGCGGAATCTTTAAGCGCGATTCCGTGAGCGCAACTCGTTGCAGTTCATTTGTTCTCTTTGCGCCACGTACATTTAGAGTTGATCCAAGCAAGCCCTTGCGAATCAGGTCCAGATGTTCAGGGCGGTAATTTCCATCTGCTTGACCATCGAGTTGCTGAAGCTGTCCTAGTTTTTCTTCCAGCGTCATCTGCGCCATAAGAGCATCGATACGGTTCTCAACATCGGGCCGCTGTTGCTGCGGCACGACCAAAGACGGGAGCATCAGCAACACGACGAGTGCGAAGATAAGGGCGGACCGCGTTGGCTTAATGAATTTCATTGTTATGAATCCTTCCTTTTGCGCGCTTCATGAAAGCATTCACAGCGTCAAATTCAGCATGACAGCCAGTATGCGACCGGTTTTTAAGGCTCCTGAAGGATAGGCCTTCTGACTTCTGACCCCTGACCATCTCTGTGTCTCCGTTCAACTCCGTGTTCTCCGTGGTGAATCTCGTGGTGAATCTCATAATGAATCTCATGATGAATCTCATGAAGCAAAACACGTGAACCACAAAGACACAGAGAATGACGGAGACACAGAGATAAAATCAAAATTTGAAGATGACAAATGAAAACTCCTGTCTGACCTCTGTCTTCTGACTTCTGTCTCCTGTCTCCTGTCTTCTGTCTTCTGACTTCTGTCTCCTGTCTCCTGTCTTCTGACTTCTGTTTTCTGTCTCCTGTCTCCTGTCTCCTGTCTCCTGTCTCCTGTCTCCTGTCTCCTGTCTCCTGTCTTCTGTCTTCTGTCTCCTGTCTCCTGTCTCCTGTCTCCTGTCTCCTGTCTCCTGTCTCCTGTCTCCTGTCTCCTGTCTCCTGTCTCCTGTCTCCTGTCTCCTGTCTCCTGTCTTCTGTCTTCTGTCTTCACCTCAGCACGATCTCAGCAAGCACAGGCAGGTGGTCTGACGAAAATCTGCCCTCGCAAGTGTCTAAGATAACACCATGCTGAAGGACATCAACCCCACCTTTTGCCAGAACGAAATCAATCTTCATTTCAGTCACCAGGGCTTTGAATTCGTTGAATGTTGAAGTTGGACCATGGTGTCCGTGTCGTGAAAGGTAACGTGCATCGCGCAAAGCTGTTTCAGGATCTGTGCCATCCTCGACCCTCTTCCCAGTAAGGATCTGATAACCGTCAGATGATTCTTTGAAGTTAAAGTCTCCCGTTACTACGACGGGTCTTGCACCTGCGACCTTATCGATCTCTCTGCGAAGTAGTCGGGCGCTTTCCTCCCTACTGCGGACACCGCTGTGATCAAAGTGGGTGTTGAAATGAAAAAAGATCTTTCCCGTTGTCCTATCCCTAAAACGTGCCCAGGTCACAACGCGTGGGTAGGCCGAATCCCATCCTTTGCTTCCTGGAACTTCAGGGGTCTCGGATAACCAGAACGTTGACGTTTCCAGTAACACAAACCGGTTCTTTCGATAAAGGATTGCTGAAAATTCTCCTTTATCAATGCCATCGTCCCTTCCAACCCCCACCCAGTCATACTGGGGGAGAAGTCGTTCCAAGTCGGTTAGTTGCCGTTTGAGAGCCTCCTGGACTCCTACAAGATCAGCTTGATGAAACCGAATCGTGTTCGCAACCAGCTCTTTCCTATTGGGCCAGGCATTTTCATTATCGCGTGGTTCGTCATAGCGAATGTTGAAAGTCATCACCCTGAAATACGGCGGGCCGGAAAAACCTGTCTGAGCGCGGAGAATCTCACTGGTACCAACCGAGAGCACAAGACACCCAATTAAGATCCAAAGTGCTTTGGTCAATAGTTTCATAACCTGCTTTTCGGAGCGCGGGTGGTCCCGCTCGCATGTGTTCCGCACGATTCAATTGTCGCATTCAAATGGATGCGGGCGGGGACGCCCGCGCTCCAGGCTGTGCTTTGCTGGAATATTCTATAGCCCCACGCGTCAAGCGAGATCGCAGGCAGCGCTACTCCACGCTTGTGTGCACTTGCGGCAGGCGGAGGCGCAGCGGGCGGCAGTGGTGCGGCGACGTCTGGTCCGATCTCGACAAATCCGGTGCCTTCAATTTCGACAACACCTGAGAAAGGAGAGCTGGAAAAGTTTATAACGACTACTGCCTCCTCTGTTTTGGACCGACGAGCAAAACTAACGAGGCGCTTCTCATCCGAATTTCGGATCCAACTGAGCGAGCCGCGTCTCAGCGCAGAGCTGTTGCGCCGCAGGGCAAGCATCTCCTTGTAGAAGCGCGGAAACTCTGGCCGCCTTTCCGCGATGGGCCAGAAGATTGGAAGCCGTTCGAATAGCGCCGGTGCACCAGACTCAGTGGTATCTCCGACCTCCATTCCGTTGTACAACAGTGGTACTCCGTCCAGTGTAAGCATCAGCGCAGCTCCGGCAAGCGTAGCTGGTTCCCCAAAGCGAGCAATCGCCCGGCGCTCGTCGTGGTTGTCAATAAACCGCAGGTGCAATGCACCGCGCGGCCACTGCCGTTCCTCTTTTTCCCATTCGGCACGAATCGCCGTAGCCGGCTTTCTACCTTGTAGAACCTCAGTGAGTGCGCTGTGCACGGGCCACGAGTAATCTGCCTCAAACGCACGTACCAGCAGATCTGGTTTGTGCGCTTCGGCGAGTAAGAAGATGTCAGGCTTAACCCGGTCCAGTTCTGCACGTGCAGCTTCCCAGAAATCCGTCGGTAATTCACCTGCAACATCGCACCGAAAGCCATCGAGATCAAACTCGCGAATCCAGTACTTCAGCATGTCGATCATGTAACGACGCAGTTCGCGATTCGAGTAGTCGAGTGCCGCGATGTCGAACCAGTCGTAGGGATAAGTGATCTTGCCGCTCGCGTCGCGTTTGTAGAAGTCCGGATGCTTCATCAGGACACTGTCCCAGGAGGTATGATTAGCAACAATATCAATGATCACCTTCAGACCCCGTCGATGAGCTTCACGTACGAGGTTTTTAAGATCACTCTCAGTTCCGTACGCCGGGTTGATTGCGTAATAGTCGCGAACGGCGTAAGGACTACCAATAGTTCCCTTCCTCTTCTCCTGACCAATGGGATGGATCGGCATCAGCCAGAGAATTGTGACTCCGAGTTCTTTCAGGCGATCGAGTTGCGCCGTGACCCCCTTAAAGTTGCCGCTGGCTGAAAATGCGCGTGGATAGATTTCATAGACCACTCCATCGCGGACCCAATCGTGCGCCGGACGCGCAGTCTCGTTGGAAACGTCTCGGACAGGCTGCTGCGCGAAGATGCCGAATTGGTTGAAAACACCAACCAGCAGCAAAACGGCGACGAAAGCTGCTTTGATATTAGCGTGCATCAACAAAGTCATTCCTGCGTCACAGCCTTTTCAGGTTCTTTGCTACTGAAGCGGCGCTTTTCGGAACGCGGGCGTCCCCGCCCGCAGTCCTTGAACGGACGGTCCTGATCTCTAGAAACGTTGCGGGCGGGGACGCCCGCGTTCCGAAAAAGCGGGGACGCTCGCGTTCCGTTTCAATCCTTATCAATTAATCCCGTGCTGGGTACCGGCTGTACCGACTCTGGAACTGTAAACAACTCTTTACTATCTGCTTGCAATACAGCTCTCTCAGGCACATCCTGATCGGCAACATCACGAACAAGAAGCACGCTGAGCGCCGCCAGCCCAAGAAAGAACCCGCCCGCCATAACGACGTACAAGGCAGATTTAGGATTGTCTCTCCCAAAGACAATTCGAATCACGGGCCCAAACAAGAATGAAGCAATGATTTCGGGGATCACAATAAAGAAGTTGAAGATGCCCATGTAAACACCCATACGCGCTGCCGGTAAGGCACCTGAGAGAATCGCATAAGGCATTGAGAGAATCGATGCCCAGGCGATACCTACTCCGATCATCGTCAGCAGAAGGATGCTCTTATCCTGAATAAAGTAGACCGACATTAATCCCACCGCGCCGCAAACGAGCGCAATCGCGTGAACGATCTTTCTGCTCGTGGCACGCGCGAGAGGGGGCAGGAGAAAGGCCACCGCAAAGCACGTCACCGAGTAGATCGCAAACGCGTTACCACCCCACGCCTGCCCATCGACAAACAGAGGGTCCCGCTCATTAACTGCGCCAAAGACGTGGTAAGAGGTCATAAGACCAAAGAACATCCACATGCAGAAGAGTCCCAACCAGGTGAAGAACTGGACCACTGCGAGCTGCTTCATAGTGGTTGGCATTTCGCGCATCGCTGCAGCGATTTCGGTCAACAGCTCCCGAATGAGCTGCAGAATATTCCCGAAGGCGATATTCAACTTCTTACGTTCAAACTCCTCCAGATCCTCAGGCGGATATTCTTTGGTGGTGAGAACAGTCCACAGCACGCAAATCAGAAAGACAACGGCGCCGATCTTGAATGAGTAGTTAACACTCGCGGGAATCGTTCGCGCCGCAGCTCCAGCGGTCTGTGCCGTAGGATCATCCACGCCATAAGCACGGAACATGTAGGGCAGTGCGTTTGCCATTGTGGCGCCAATACCGATGAAGAAACTCTGCATGACGAAACCCGCCGTGCGCTGGTCTATATTCAGTTTGTCAGCAACGAACGCCCGAAAGGGTTCCATCGACACATTGATGCTGGCGTCGAGGATCCACAACAACCCCGCCGCCATCCACAACGTGGGAGAATCCGGCATGAAAAACAGGGCGATACTGGCCAGAATTGCACCGACCAGAAAATATGGACGCCGACGGCCGAGCCGGTTCCAGGTCCGATCACTCATCGACCCAACTATCGGCTGTACCAACAAACCCGTTACCGGCCCAGCCAACCACAAAATCGGCACTTCCTCGGGTCTCGCTCCGAGGTAAGTGTAGATACCGCTCATGTTGGCAAGTTGCAGCCCCCACCCGAACTGAATCCCCATAAACCCGAAACTCATGTTCCAGATCTGCCAAAAGCTCAATCTTGGTTTCTGCATTGGGATTCCTCTTCCCCCGCCTGTAACGATCGCAACCTGCTCATCTAAAGGCTTGATTCTCATTTACGTACCAGGATCGCACCCGAACGGCTGGGTAACCTCAAGCTGATGCGGCCGTCGTTGACCCGCGTTTCGCTGATAACACCCAACCGATCAACCAACACCGCGCCATTCGAAAGGGCTAGCGGTTTCACAGAAAACTCAACTGTCGCTGGTTGGGTGTCGTTATTGATTACGACCACTGCCACGCCAGAAATGGTTTGACGTGCATATACATACTGCTGCTCAACAACGTGCAGATTGATCAACTTACCCCGTCTTAAGGCTTCCAATTCGCCTCGGAGTTTCGTGAGCGTTTGGATGTAACTGAAAACCTCTTGCTGCTCTTTGGTTCGACCCGCAACCGTAAACGCATTTTCTCTGTCACCGGGAAAGCCCCCGGGAAAGTCTTTGCGCGTGGTTGGTTCATCTCCACCGGTCATCGCCAATTCATCACCGTAATACAACTGTGGTACCCCACGCGTTGTCAAAACGAACTGGTTAGCCAACTTTAAGCCGGCGATGGTCGCGCCTCTTTCGCTCATGAACCGTCCATCGTCGTGGCCGCCAAGCAGCGTTACCAGAATCTCAGAATTTGTATAGAGATAGTCCTTACTGAGGGTCTTCGGTATCTGATCCACCGGTTGCCCTTCAGCAAAGGCGTCTCGAATTGGGTAGAAGAGCGGAAAGTCGAGCAACGAATCAAGGCCTGAATCAATACCGTCGAATCGCACGCTGCCGCCTTGAAAGAAAGACGTGTGAACCACATCGCCATCCTTTACTTCGCCGATGACCTTGAATTGGGGAAATTCGCGTTTCAACGTCGCGTTCCATCTCTTCCAAAACGAATTCGGCACGTATTGCCAGGTGTCCATGCGAATCCCATCGACTCCGGTAACGCCAATCCACCAAAGCGTGTTCTGAATGAGATACCGTTCCACTTCTGGATCGCGCTGGTTCAAATCCGGCAGAAAATCCAGGAACCAGCCCTCCATTGTCTCTCGTCGCAGGTGGTCCACCGGGCGAGGGTCGTGAAGTACCCAGGTTTGAAAGACGTTCTTTAAGTGATTCTGTCTCGTGCCGTTGAACCAGGTGGGAGTGGGCGGGTCTTCTACCCAGGGATGGTATGGTCCAGTATGGTTGGCAACCTGATCCTGAATGATTTTTATACCGGCGCTATGGGCAGACTGGACCAACTCCTGCAACTTTTCCAAGGTGCCAAAATGTTCCTCAACTCCATAAAAATCCTGCGGGTTATAACCATGAAACCCGGTGCTCGGCTTGCCTTCTTTAAATTCAATCTGATTCAGCCGATCGTAGTTGTCATACCAGGGCGTAAGCCAAAGCGTATTCACTCCCAACTCTTTGAAGTATGAAAGGTGATCGATTATTCCCTGCAGATCGCCACCGTGGTAGTAGAACTTATTTCCGCGGTCATAGATCCCTCGGGATTGCGGTGGATCATTATTGGAGGTATCACCATCGGCAAACCTGTCTATCATTATCAAATACAAGACATCGTCAGGCGAGAACCCCTGAAAACGACCGGCACGCGCAACTGGGGGAAGTATTTCAAATGGCGCGGTAATAGAACCAGACCCCGTGCGGATGCGCAGGTTGCGTTTTCCCGGTTGAGCAGTTGGTGAAACGTAGACATCAACGAAAAGATTGGTGCCGCGTTCATTGGCCCTGGGCACTCCCGAGATCTTGATACCTCGACCGACTGGTGTAACGGTGGCTCCCTTCAGACCGGTACCACGAATAAGAAGTCGTATGGGGTTAAGCGAACTACCGCGCCACCAACTTGGAGGTTCGACCTTTGAACCTGTGGGGACAGTTTGCGCCGTCCCAGTGGTTACGAAAACCAGCAACAGCAAGGCCAAGACGATCGATCTTGAAAAGCGCTTTCTCATCTGCCTGTCTTTGGAACGCCGTTTCTTCGGACCGCCGTTTCTTCGGACCGCCGTTTCTTCGGAACGCGGGCGTCCCCGCCCGCACCGCGTCCCACACCGGGTTTCGTGTCCTTTCGTGTGGCTTCGTGGATCGTTCAGCTCTCAAGCTCCGCCGATCTTCCGTAGAGCGTCGTCAATCCAAGTAGTCGCTCGCTCAATTCACTTGTCAGATCTCTCTCGTTGAACCTCCACGACCAGTTACCCTCGGTGCTATTCGGAAGATTCATCCGCGCTTCAGTTCCCAGCCCAAGCACATCCTGAAGTGGCACGATGGCCGTATTGGCAACTGACGCAAACAGCGCGCGGATAAAGTCCCAATGAATCTCTTTGCCCTCAGTACCCAGGTAGTCCATGCAAAACTTTCGTTCCCGTTCGATCTGTTTTGCGGTCCTCGTGGATCCGGGTCCGGCTGCACTCTCGAACCAGCCGCTCGTCGTGTCGTTGTCATGCGTACCGGTGTACGCGACCACGTTCTTTTCGTAGTTGTGCGGGAGGTCGATGTTTTTCCCGTCGCTAGAAAACGCAAATTGCAGTATGCGCATGCCGGGAAAGCCAAATGCGTCGCGCAGCGCAATCACGTCAGGTGTAATCACGCCCAAGTCTTCCGCGATGATGGGCAGGTTACCCAAGGCTTTTCGAATCGTAGTAAACAGCTCGTGTCCAGGTGCTTCGACCCAGCGTCCTCTTTCTGCAGTCTTGTCGCCTCCCGGAATCTCCCAGCAAGCTGCGAACCCGCGAAAATGGTCAACCCGAACTATGTCGACAACTTTCAATGTCTCCTCAACCCGTTTGATCCACCACGCAAAGTCGTCTGCGAGCATCCGCTTCCAGTCATAAAGCGGGTTGCCCCAAAGCTGTCCCGTGGCGCTGAAGTAATCGGGTGGTACGCCCGCAACCACCAGCGGCACTCCGTCTTTGTCAAGTTTGAATTGCTCAGGATTGGTCCAAACATCAGCCGAATCGTGAGCAACGAAGATAGGCAGGTCACCGATAACACTTATAGTGTTGGTGTGGCAGTACTGCTTCAATGCGAACCACTGGCGGAAGAATAAGAATTGAGAGAACTTCTGCGCCTCAATCTCGTCGCTCAAGCTCTTGCGAGCACGCTTCAACGCCGATTCTTCGCGTACCACCAGCCCCTTTTCCCATTTGTGCCAAGCTGCGCCACCATGGGCATCCTTCAGCGCCCGGAAGAGTGCGTAGTCATCAAGCCATTCCGCTGTTTCAGTCTTGAAGGCACCAAACAATTCCATGATCCGCCGGTGCGTTCCGGAGTGCGCAAACGATTTGCGCAGCAGCTCTTCGTTCAACTTATGAGCGCTGGAGAAATCAACCCGGTCGATGGCAACAACTGTGTCCGGCAGATCGCTCGATTTGAGCAACCCGTCTTTCACCAACTCTTCGGGACTAATCAAGAGCGTGTTACCGGCAAACGCTGAGTAGCAAGCGTAAGGCGAGTCTCCATAGCCTGTAGGTCCGAGAGGCAATACCTGCCAAAGCCTTTGACCGCTCTCGACCAGGAAGTCAACAAACGAAAAAGCGCTTGGGCCCAGGTTGCCAACGCAAAACGGACCTGGCAGTGACGTTGGGTGCAAGAGAATACCGCTGGATCTTGGAAAGCTCATTTTTTTGATCAACGAACCCGGTAAGCGATTGCCGAGCGGGCTGGAAGAGTAATTTTGATCGTCTCTTGATCGACGGTAGCGCGCCAGGGGCCGCCCAGCAATGGAATGGATTCTCCTGGCTGGACGTTTGGCAGGGTCGCTGCCGGCATTATGACCTGCCTCTCCGGATCAGATCGATTGAACCCCACGATCACTGTTTCACTTCTGTCCCGTCGCGCAAACACATAGACATCCTGATCGTAGAAAAGATCGATCAACTTTCCTCGGCGCAGCGAAGAGTGTTGGGTCCTGAGACGCAACCAGCGTTTGGTCCAATCAAACAACCGCTGCTGGTCAGTCGTCCGGCCCTGTTCCTGAAATGCATCGCGCTGATCTCCGGGAAAGCCGCCCGGGAAATCCTGACGATTGTCTGGATCTTCGCCACCCTTCATTCCGATCTCTTCGCCGTAATAGAGTTGCGGGATGCCACGCACAGTTAGGGTAAACGCGATGTGCATCATGGCCCCTTCAACACTCGCGCCGGGTAGTGACATAAAGCGACTCGTGTCGTGGCTATTGACTAACGTCGTAAGCCTCGAAGGATCCGGATATAAGGCGTCAAATTTCAACAGATCGCGCACCGCTCGCATCGGAAGACGACCCGTGAAAGCCTTTCGCGAGCTGTCCCACAATGCGAAGTCAAAGACTGAATCCAGGTTCGTATCGATGCCATCCCAGCCACGATGTCCGCCTATAAAGAAAGCGGTTTGCGCAACATCCGTTTCAAACACCTCACCAACCATCCAGATCCGGGGATATTGCCGGTGGAGTGCGTCGGAGAGTTGTCGAATAAAAGACCGCGGCATGTACTGGATCGTGTCCTGCCGAATCCCGTCGATACCTGTGACACCGACCCACCAAAGTGCGTTCTGAATTTCATAACGTGCCACCTCAGGATCGTCTTGATTCATATCTGGCAGATCGTCACTGAACCACCCATCCAAGGTATTTCTAACGTCGTGCTGATTCGAATTTGGAGAAAGCAGCACACTGTTGTTGAATTTGTTCAGCGTGTGTTGCTCTAGCGTTCCGTGAAACCAGCTTTTGAGGGGTGGATCCGTGACCCATGGATGCCGCGAGCCAACGTGATTTGCGACCTGATCCTGAATAATCTTAATTCCGTGCTGATGGGCTTTCTGGACCAGTTCACGCAGCGTTTCGAGATTCCCGAACCTGTCTTCCACAGCGTAGTAATCGATGGCGTGATACCCATGATAGTAGGTGTGCGGGCACCAGGGTCTTTCGCAGTAATTGATTCCATTCCAGTTGTCGTACCAAGGCGTCAGCCAAAGGGCCGTTATCCCAAGGTCTTTCAGGTAAGGGAGCCTGTCAATTACTCCGCGTAAATCACCACCATGAAACGCGCGTGCCTTGTTGCGATCGTTTGCCGCAGGCGGTGAATCCGGAGGGCGGTCGTTTGTCACGTCCCCGTTCGCAAAACGATCCGTCATAATCAGATAGATTACGTCGTCGTTTGTAATGCCCTGAAAGTGGTTTGCAGCGGCAAGCGGAGGTTCAATTCTGAACGGAACACGCGTTCGGCCTGCTGCGGTTTGGAGAATGAATGGGTACTCGCCGGGTGGCAGGCTCGCGTCAATGCTAAGATCTGCAAAGAGATAGGTGCCGTTCGGATTTACGTGCACGCGAGACACCCGTATTCCTCTCTTAACAGACGAAAGGCGCCCACCCTGTAGCTCTGTGCCCCGGATCAGAATGCGAACTGGGTTTAATGTATGCTTGGCCCACCATGAAGGTGGCTCAACTTTCGTGACCGAGGGTGATGCCTGAACCGTGCCGGCGGCTATAAGAAAGGAAAGAGCGGCAACGATGGCTCGCGAAATCAAGCTGTGACGCCGCGCAATCCACTCATGCGTTGCGCTGGTCTGCGGTTTTCGCGGCACGTCATCTATCTCTCTGGGGTCGAATTGGTCTTCAGAACCAGCGCCTTCCTTGCGCTTTCCGAAAGTCGAAGCGGACTCAAGGTTTTACAGTCTTGGCATCATTGTTCGCCGAGGTCACGTCGGGAACAGGTTGCTCATTTACGGCACTTCCTTCGACAGCTTCATCGCCGCGTTTGCGCGCTTCTTCTAACCGTTTGAAGATTGCTAACTCGCGATCGGCGTCGTTCTTTCTTTTTAGCCGTGAATACGTCAAGAATAGCTGATAGTGAATCCCCGGATCTGTTTTGGACAATCGTGAGCCTGACTCGAGAATCGGCAAAGCCTCTGCGTACCGCTTCGACCGAACCAACAGACGGCCGAGGTCGTAAGTTGCTGGGAAGTGCTTGCTATCTGCAGCCAATGCCCGTCGTAATACTCTCTCGGCCTCCTCATAATCGCCACGCTCAATGTAGATAAA
The DNA here is from genome assembly GCA_035283645.1 of Pyrinomonadaceae bacterium. Classification (GTDB taxonomy): domain Bacteria; phylum Acidobacteriota; class Blastocatellia; order Pyrinomonadales; family Pyrinomonadaceae; genus PSRF01. Next base: position 27,500 of record DATETN010000199.1, on the reverse strand, counting down.
CCCGAGATTCGCCAACACATCTGGGTTTTCAGGAGCCAGCGTTATGGCCTTTTGGAATGAATTCAAAGCTTCGTCGTAAAGACCCTGTGCCCTCGCTGCATAGCCAACGAGGTAGTGAACCTCTGGTGCGTTTGGAAACTTTGCCGCAGCTCGATCGTAAACGGCGCGGGCCTCCTGATACTGCCGCCGTCGAAAAAACGTTGCACCCAATCGGACATAGAAGATAAGCCGCGACGAATCATGTGTAATTGCGTTTTCGTAATACTCGGCGGCCGCTGCACTGCGTCGGTTCTTCGCGAACTCTTCCGCCATCATGAAGTAGGCATCAGAATGATTCGGCTGCAGCGCGATTACCTTTTGCCAATAACCCAATGCTGTGGCGCTGTCGCCTTGTGTCGAAGCTATCAAGCCCAATCGGTATAGAGGAGCAGCGTCGTGGGGCAGGAGCCTTGAAGCTTTCTCCAACGCCGGAGTGGCTTCTTTGAAACGATCAAGATTATAGAGTGCAAGACCGAGATTGTACTGGACCTCGCCTGAGTCAGGTCGCAGCTTAGCAGTTTGCGCAAACAGTTCTGCCGCCTGTTGGTACTGTTGTGCTCGAGCAAGCTGAAGACCTACCGTGTACAGCACTCGGGGATCGTCGTTCGCCGCCGCCACGATGGAGCTGACTAGCTTGGCTACGTCAGCCGTCCTTTTGGCCGCCAGATAAGAGTTAGTCAATGCCAACAACGCAGGAAGGTCGTCTCGCCGCGGTTTACCAGCGGAAGCTTGCAGCGCTCGCTCAAGGAGTGGAATCGCCCGCGCCGGGTTACTTGTGGAGTTCAGTAGCAGCCCCAAATTTAGACTCGCTTGCACGTTCCGCGGCTCGATCCGCAGTGACTGCTCGAGTTCTGCTATGGCTTCAGTCACTCGATTCGTACGAGCAAGCATCACCCCGAGGTTTATGCGAGCACTGACCAAGCGGGGGCTCATTCCGATGGCCCGTCGATATCGCTGTTCTGCTTCTTCTGTGTATCCTTTTTGATCGAGCACAAATCCTAGCAGTCCCTGAAACTCCGCGACATTACGGTTCGCCTTGAGCGCTTCTCGCAGGGTGCTCTCAGCCTGGTCCAACTTGCCGGCGGCAATGAGCTCATTCGCCTCTTCAATCAGCGCCCGATCCTTCGGTGCCATCGGTTCGCGCTTGCTTTGATTGGCCAAGCCAACACTGAACGAGGTTGCTGGATACACAGACGTGGCAAAGAAGACTGCGGCCAGCATCAACGTGCCACGAGCATACCGACCCAGTTCTCTTTTAGTGCAAACCATCATGACTAAGCTAATGCGGTTGGGCCATCAGTTTGGCTTCGGCACCACTGGTACAATCCGCTCCGATGCAGCAGCACCACTGCTGCGACGGCCCGTGTTGATCTCCTTTACCCGATTGGAAGCACTGGCCGCAGCAGCCCTGTTCCCCAGTCGCCGATGAGCAATCGACAACTGATAGAACGGCTCGGGATTCTGCGGCGCTAACTTTGCGGCACGTTCGAGGTGCGGCAGCGCTTCGTTCGGGCGACCAGACTTTACTAATTCGCGCCCCAGCGCAATGCGCGCCTCATAAAGATCGCCATTGATTGAGACTGCTTTGGATAGATGCGCGATTGCCTCCGCTTGTTTGGCAGAGTCGAGCTTTGTGAGCAACACGCCCAATCCAAGGTGGCCCTCGGCGCGGTGGGGTTGCAACCGGATTAACTCGGCATAGACTGCCTGTGCCTCGGTGTATTCACCTGTAGCTTCGAGTGTAGTGGCCAGAAAAAACCTCGAGTGAAGATCATCCGGTCGCAGCCGAGCAGCTTCGCGAAATGCTTGCACGGCGCTGTTGAGATCACCTGTACCGAAAAGCGCGCGACCGAGAGCAAGCCGAGCGTCGAAACTCTCCGGTGACAGCTCCACTGCCTTTCGTACTGCGGTCAGCGCGCCAGTATCATCTTTTTGGACAGCTAATATGACGGCAAGGAGTACCAAAGCGTCAGCTTGCTGTTTCCTGGCACCCTTTGATTCCGCACGCGCTGCTGCTCTTACCGCCAAATCCTTTGCCGCCGCGATCTGTTTGAGGTTGAACAGTGCAAGCGCGCCCCCGTAAAGCGACCGGGAATCGTCCGGCGATTGCCGCAACACGGCTTCGAACAGCGATGAAGCCTCCTCAAATCGTCCAACACTGATCAGTTTGAAAGCGAGATCACGCGCATCCGGCGCTCTTTCAGGATGCCGACTCAACTCAGTCAAGAATGACCTGACAGCTGCGCGATCCGGAAGCGTGTTGTCTGCTCTAGTTTGAGCAGCCAACGCATTTGGAAGGAGCAATACCGCAAAGGCCAAAAACCACGTTCCGTAACTGAGTAGAACAGATTTACGCATTCCAGGTCTTGATAGATTTCCTTCTGCGGAGTTTGGGGGAGAGTGTTTAGCTTAAAGAGTAAAGTTCCTGAGCTCAAGCCTGAATACTGGACTACTAATACAATTTCGAGTGGCTAGCGCACGCTTGCCACTCGAATTCAGCCCAACCTGCAAAGGATGACGACTACCAGAGAATTCTAAGACCCCACTCTAACTGCCTCATCCTCTGAGCGCTGGTGTCTATACCAATGTGTCTGTTGCTTGGATTGTCCTGCGTGCGATCAAGACACTGGGTTGCGTCGAAGACTCCGTTCACAAAACACTCGTCGATATTTCGCTGGGGAACGTGTCGATTCACGTGGTTCATAACGTTATACGCCTGAATCCGTGCCTGAATATTGAAACTCTCTCCGAGACGAAAGTTCTTAAATAGCGACATGTCCCAATACTCCTGTCGATCACTTCGGAACGTGTTTCTGCCAAGCGATCCATAGACGGGAAGAGCGCTTCCTGGGAATACTTGAATTGAGGGAGGCGCAAAGGCAGCCGGATTGAACTGCATTCTTCGTGCTCGCTGATCGGCCGTCGGTGTAGGATCGCCAACCAACATCGGTCGGGGCCCCGCCTCTCCGAACACAACCGTGTAAACCGGACCACTCTGTACCTGAATCAGGTTATTCCACTGCCACCCACCAATAAAAAAGTCGAGCGTCTTGGACCAGTCTCTCCCGAATCTGCGGTCACGGCCGAACGGGAGATCATAAACATTGGCGAGCGTGAAACGGTGCCGAATGTCTATATCGGAGTTGGCCCGCTCATTATCTATGTCGAGTGGATTTTGCGGTCCATAGAGATTGCGTCCGGGATTGCTGTTGCCGGCGAACCGTCCCGGACCATTATCAATCGTGTGCGACCACGTATAGGTCGAGAGTATTGATAAGCCACGTGCAAACCGCTTCTCGAGTTTCGACTGAAGAGCATGGTAATTCGATGTACCGATGTCGTCTGTAAAGTTGACAAAGTTGAGGTTTACAATGCGAGCGCCAGGCCCTGTTTCCACGCTTGTACCTAGATTTCGATCGATCTGAAGATTACGACCAAGGTTTCCGACATAAGCCACCTCGGCTAACCAGTTTGGCATGAATTCCCACTGACCGGTCAGGTTGAACTGGTGATACACCTCATCCTTGAGATTTCGATCAATCCCGGAAACGTTCTGCGTAATGCTTGAGGCTGGGAATACGGGACCTTGAATGAATACGTTGGGTGGCAATGGCAATAGAGTATCGAGGCTGAAGTCCGGAGCGAGTTGAGCGCAGCCCCCTGCGCCAAACTGATTAATATTGCAGGTATAGCTACCGCCGCCATTGAAGGGCTGGTCAACAGCAAACGCCCCGATATTACCCGCATCAGTAGAGTAGAGTAACCCGTATCCACCGCGAATCACGACTGTCTTGCTTTCTCTGAAACCGCTCCACGCGAAACCAATTCGCGGTCCAAAGTTGTTTTTATCCGTATTTCTCAAACCCCGTGGCAGACCATTGCCGCCGGCGCGTACCAGAACGTTCTCGTCAGGCAAGAAGTTTAGCTGCCGATCGTACCGCTCCGTATATGGCGTAAAGATGTCGTAGCGTAATCCGAGGTTCAGCGTCAGATCCTGGTTGACTTTCCAGTCATCCTGCACAAAGAACGAAACCTCTTTCCCAGACTGAAAATATGGGCCTCCTGGAACGGATCGATCGAGGTGCGCAGGGGGATTGCCCAGTAAAAAGTTTGCATATGATGAACCGGAGTCAAGCGGTCCAATAGGTATACCGCTGTAATTGTTCGCTAGGAATCCCGGATCGAAATCCCTGTTCTGAGTACCATACTGATATTGTCCTTTAGCGTTGACGGCGGCTGTCCCTGGCTGGTTCTGTCGCACGCGCAGTTCACCGCCAAGCTTTAACGTCTTGTTCCCACGAACAACCGTGAGCGTATCGCCGAAGTAGTAGTTGTTCGAAAGGAAGAAGAAGGGGCTGCTATCGCCAATAAACTCCAAATCACCGCGGTCAGCATCTGTTCCAATTACGCCCAGCAGAATCGACCCAGTACACGTGATTCCGCAAACGTTCACGCCCGGGATACCCAAATCCTGGGCTATTGTTGAACTGAATCCCTGCGTGCCGGCTTGCCCCGGATTGAAAATGCCGATCTCAAATCGGGAGTATCCAGCACGAGCCTCGTTCACAACAGTGGGAGAAAAGATGTGGGTGTCGCCGAGGGCCACTTGGCGTGTATTCCCGAATTCGGTACCAGCGCCAAACCCGGAAGGCAAGTCGAGGCCATTCGGCGACGTGCCTAGCGGGAAGTTATTATCGCGGCCGCGCTCGTTTGTTGCTTTGCTGTAGCGACCAAACAGGCGATTAATGGAATTGATGTTGTGATCAATCTTGATGTCGTACTGATCGATGTTTGCGTTCTCTTTTCTATTGCGAGCGTAATTTCTGGTCAACCCGGAGTTTGTCGGTAAAGGATAGGCGTTGAGTACGGCGAAGCCAGCAGGAGAGAAAAGAGTCGAAGGAATAATGTTCCCGGACAAGGGAAGACCATTAGCACCAAAAATCGTACCTTGGGGCGCGGTAACAGGACCGTTAATTGTGTTGTAAGTATCAAGGACTCCCGGCTGAAGTATTTCAGAGAAATCACCTGTTCGCATTTTCAGCGTTGGCACTGTTACGGGATCTTCACTAGAACCAAAAGCGGGAGTTGCGTTGCGTTGTCCGTTATACGAAAAGAAGAAAAACGATTTGTTTCTACCACTCCAAATCGCTCGACCACCCTCCCCAGGTTTCGGCAAGAAGATGGGACCTCCGATTGTCCCGCCAAAATTGTGGGTGTTTGTATTCGCCGGGTTCTTGTTATACACAGGTCGAGCGCTGGCGACCAGACCTTGATAAAACTCGAAGGCGGTACCGTGAAAATCATTCGCTCCCGACTTGAAGGTAGTAGAGATTACTGCCCCTCCCGCGCGACCCGTTTCTGCTGAAGGCACACTGGTCTCAATCTTGAATTCTGCAATCGAATCCGGGTTCGGGAAGATTGCGATCTGTCCAAACTGGGATTCATTGTTGTCAACACCGTCGAGCGAGAAGTTGTTGTTGGTAGGACGGGCACCGTTTGCTGATATTACCGATCCTCCAGATTCCCGAAAACGAGTTGATTCGGTTCCGCGGCCCGGACCACCACTGTCGAAGTTGCCTCCACCACCCAAGGTACCCACTGCTGGACGCGAAACACCAGGAGAAAGGGCTGCGAGCAAGGTGTAGTTCCGTTGAGGAATTGGCAGTTCTGTCACTTGCCTTCCGGTTATCAGGTCACCGCGAACACTGCTTTCGCTTTCGACTAGCGACCCGCCCTCGGCCGTAATGGTCACAGAACCCTGGGCCCCCGCAACTGCGGTAAAGGTTACGTCCAATGGTACGCGTGAGCCGGTTTCGACGGTCACTTCCTCATAGACGACCGACTGAAATCCCGCGGCGTCTACCGAGATGCGATACTTTCCAGGATCAAGGTTGGGAATTGTGAACGTGCCGTTCTCATCGCTGGTAGCTTCGCGGACTTCCGCAGTGGCCGTGTTGATGGTGGTGAGTTTTGCACCAGCTACAAGCGCTCCTTGCGGATCCTTGACCGAGCCAACGATTGTGCCTTTGTTACTTTGTCCTACGGCGAGGGTTCCGCCGACAATAACCAGAATTATCGAGAGTATGTGCGACTTGACTGTCTTTCTCATGAGTTCATCCTCATCTGCGTCCTGAGATAGAAAATTGTTGTTTGTCGCCGGCAACAGATCGAAACCTAATGTCTTCCTTGTCACTTCGCCCTAGAGGGCACTACTTCCCTGCGGGAGTCTTTTCAGTAGAATTCGTTTGCTTTATTTCGACTTCAGACGCCAGGAAAGAAAAGGCAATTATCTAAGTAAAACAGTTTGTTGTGAAAGCGAACGAAGTTTTAATACAGGTCAGGATGCACTGTCAACAGTTTTGCTGCTGAACTGCGTGGATGTACAAAGTGTGCGAACCAGCTTCGTATTCTAGTTCGCCTCGATGTGAGACTTGTAGCGTGTTTAAGCCGCAAATGCAGCCGAAAACTTCGTAGCAAGCACCAGGCTGATGGCGCCTCTTAACGTTGGTTTCTCACCCAATGTGGAGGGCAGAATCATGGCCGAGGGAAGACCGCGCCGCACGCTGTGCTCGATTGTCTCCTTGAGTGCGCTTTCTACCAAATCCCACGCGCGGGCGATCTCACCCCCAACAACTACAGCCTCCGGGCTGAAACCAACTACCAGGTTAGAAATTCCCACCCCGAGACAGAGAGCAGTCTCAACCAGAGCTCCCCGGGCATGCTCTTCACCACTCAACGCGCGGTCCACCAGTTCTGCAAAATTCTCGGGCCCTCGCGAAACGCCACGCGATAGTTTTTGGTATCGCGCGATAGCTGCCCCTTCAGATGAAAAGGCCTCCCAACAATCGTGGTTGCCACAGGAACACGCAACTGGCGCATGGGTGCCGATTACCATATGACCAAATTCCCCCGCAGCACCTCTTTGCCCACGATAAACCTGCCCGTCAAATATGATTCCCGTTCCCACCCCTTCAGCTACAAGTACCAGAATGAAATCTCTTGCATCACTCACTTCAGGTCGGCCAAACCAAAGCTCTGCCAAGGCCACCGAATTAGCGTCGTTGTCGATGACTACAGGTAAACCGGTGGCTGACGTAATCCGATCTGCGACGGCGAGGTCTCGCCATTTAAAGTAAGGAACATAGATGGCAGTGCCGGTTGCCGGGTCCACCAACCCCGGCAAGGTCAAACCAACTGCTTCGATCGCAGGATTCGCCCGCCTGTACTTCTTCACGATCCCAATCACGCGTTTGAACGTTACATCGGCATCGACGTGTGTATAGAACTCCTGTTGGTGAATCACGCGCCCCGCGAGATCGCTGATCGCAATCATCGTAGAGGTTGGTGTGATTGAAACGCCCAGAGCAATTGCTTCCTTACTCCTTAGCTTTAGCAACGTTGGGCGGCGGCCACCAGTCGATTCTCCTTCTCCTACTTCCTCTACGAGCCCCTCGGATTTCAGTGATTCCACGATGGCGGAGACGGTGGATCTCTGCAGGTGGGTTGCGCGAGAGATCTCGGCGCGCGAGATCGGCTCACGTTCGCGCACGTAGTTCAACACAATCTGCCGATTGATATCGCGGATCGTATTTAGGCGTGCGGCCTGAGCCTTTCTCAAGTTGATTCGTCGCAAGTCAGAAGCCTTCGGTTGGAGCGGTTATTAGCTGTGGGGCATAAGCACATGCCCAAAAGGAGAAGAGATTAGATATTACAAAGAGTGAAGGCGAGTCAATGAAGATCGGATTTTATTGGTCATTGCTCATTGGTCACTGGCACGCGTCCCCCCAGAAACCACTCGCGATACCATACGCTTTAGCGTCATGGTCCTTTACCTTTGGCCTAACACGCGCCGCTCGATTTTCCATTTCTCATTTTCCATTTTTCATTTATCTCTGTGTCTCCGCTCTTCTTCTTAGTAACTCAGCGAGAAATGCCCTATTTTTCGCACTTCAGGAGTTACCTCTTGTTATCTGCCCGTCGAAGACGAGCAGGGGAACTCTGTGGTTCACCGTTCTGCTCGCGAATTCACCACCGAGGCACAGAGATGGACGGAGACACAGAGATAAATGAAAAATGAGAAATGGAAAATCGCTTTCTGCCCACTACCCCTGACCTCTGACTACTTTCCGCCTCTCCCCTGCCTGATCGTCACCACCCGATCAACTCCGGGAACCGTGAATGACTCAATAGAGCCGTTGGGCCAATTGACCTCAAGCTTGTCCACACTTGTAGCTGAACCAATGCCGAAATGCAGTGCCATATCATTCTGGGAACAGTAGACACCTCCGCTAATGACATCCATGCGCTGACGAAGTGTTCCAGTGGTTATATATACGACGCTGCCAGTGCCATCGCGGGGTGTCCTCTGAGAAACGTCACCTATCAGGCACAGACCCAACCAATGTGCGGCAGCAAAGACGTTACGTAATACTGTTGGTTTGCTATCGATGTTATTTATTACCAAATCCAATCGTCCGTCAGCATCCAAATCTCCCACCGCAAGACCACGTCCCGGTATTGGTGTCGCGAGACCGCTTCCAGGTGCGGCCCCCACTCGCTCAAACTTTCCGTTCCTCAAATTTCGGAACAGCAGTGGTTGCTGGGCCCAACTCGTTCCCCATTGTTGTTTGTCGACCACCGGGTAAACGTGTCCGTTAATAACGACCAGATCCAGCCAGGCATCATTGTCATAGTCCACAAAACTCGTTCCCCAACCGAGGAACGGTATGCTGGGCTCGCCTAAGCCTGCCTGAAAAGTCAGATCTGTAAAGTTCCCTTCCCCATCGTTGTGATACAGAACATTCGAGTCGTCTGAGAAGTTGGTGATGTGAAAGTCCACGCGGCCATCATTGTTGTAGTCCCCAACTGCCAGCCCCATTCCGGCCTGCTCGCGACCATTCTCATTCAATGCAACGCCCGAGGGGTAACCTACCTCTTCGAAGGTACCGTCTCCTTTATTTATATAGAGCTGGTTCGGCGTCGAATCATTGACCACTATCAAATCGAGCAATCGGTCGTCGTCGATGTGAACAAATGCCGACGTGAAGCCATAGTATTTTTGCGGGTCATGTACGCCGGCCTTTGTGCTCACGTCCTCAAAGGTTCCGTCGGATTTTTGACGGTAAAGCGTATCCCCCTCACCTGTCAGACCACGCGGACCGCACATCGTGGGGACGCCGCGAAATTGGCAAAAGTTTTGCCCGACCCCGGTCGGCTTTCCGGCTTCGCTCGGGCTTGGCGGAAGGTCACTTAACTGAATCTCGACATAACCTGGAACGAAAAGGTCCAGCCGCCCGTCTCGGTCATAGTCTCCGAACGTCGCTCCAGTACTCCACCCCTTGCGGGCGACGCCAACCTTTTCCGCTACGTCTGTAAAGGTACCATTCCCATTGTTTCGATAAAGGCGCGAAACACCAAAGTTGCTGACATATATATCCGGGTGACCGTCGTTATCGTAATCGCCAATCGTCACACCAAATCCCCAACGCTCGTTTGCTACGCCCGCCTTTTCAGTCACATCTTCGAATTTCCAGTTTCCCAGATTGCGATAGAGAGCAGCACGAGGCGCTTTCTCTTTACCTTGCAGCGCCGCCATGGTGGAGCCATTTGTGAAATAGATGTCGGGCTTTCCATCTGAATCGTAATCGAAGATCGCAACTCCACCGGAAGGCGTCTCAAAAATATAGTCCTTCTGTGGCGCGCCTGACTGGTGGCGAAACGCCGCCATGGCGGTCCTTTCCGTCACGTCTTCGAAAACCACCGGGGCCTTGGGATCCACCACTCCAACCGTCCGACGGATTTCAGATGTAACTGGTCGGCCAGTCGAAACACCCATCCCCTGCTGAGGCTCGGGTCTACCAGGCGGCGTTTGAGCCATTACGATTGAGCCCAGAATCAGTGAGTATGCAATTGTGGCGATGCAAAAGGCTTTAATAGAATGCATATAAATTTCTTAGTGGGAATCGCTGGCGGCAGGCTCATGTAACAGAAGGTACCGGTTTAGTTCGGGTTGTCGTATTGTCTGAACTACCCCGCTGGGCCACCTGACCTCGAGTTTGCTAACTTTAGTCGCAGCTCCAAGACCAATCAGTACCCGTGGATCATTTGAGGAGAGATAGCTCGAGGCTGTGTGCACGTCCACGATCTGTTTTCGCCCCTTCTCATCGGTGACCGAGATGCGCGCTCCGATCCCATTTCGGTTTGATTTGATCCCAACTAGAGACACACCCAACCAGTGGTTCTGGGTTCCGTCATTGCGCAAAACCACTGGACCACCATCCAGAGTAGCGACAACCACATCAAGTTGTCCGTCGTTATTCAAGTCTCCGAAGGCTGCTCCCCTGCCATTCAAGGCGCGGGAAAAAGCACGTCCGGCACTAGCCGAGGTGTTGGCAAATCCTTTGCCCGTATTCAACATCAAGAGCGGCGGCTGCCTGTAGTTCAAGTACGGATTAGTCTTCTCGATTGTATCAAGCACGTGTCCCTGGGCCACGAAGAGGTCGCGCCAGCCGTCATTGTCTACGTCGACGAAGCGAGTGCCCCATCCTGAGTAGAGGAGCGTAATCTGGCCAACACCGGAAGAGCCAGTGGCGAAGGTGAATGTCAAATCACCTTCGTTGTGATAAAGCGGATAGGTTTCAGTGGAAAGAGTTGTAATAAATACGTCCATGAATCCGTCGTTGTCGTAATCACCTATGTCAACTCCCATTCCGGCGTAGGTCTTTCCATTCTCGTCATAACCGGCTCCGGCGGTCACGGCGATATCCTCAAAAGTTCCATCACCTCTATTGTGATACAGCGATTGACGAAATCCATCGTTGGCAACAAACACGTCTGTGAGTCCGTCGTTATCAAAGTCGCCGAAAGCTACACCAAGCGCTTTTCCACCAGAAGCTGCGATGCCAGTCTTAGTACTGACATCTTCGAATGAACCATCGACCCTTTGGCGATAGAGAATGTTCTTAGCCTCTCGAAAGTTGTCCGGATGACAGAAGGCACGATATCCGGATCGCAGATCACCACAATAAATGGACCCGCGTTCGAAATCCCACTCCATGTAACGGCCCACGAATAGATCAAGCCTGCCGTCACGATCGTAATCGAGCCAGCCGGCACTCGAGGACCACCCACCTCCGGCCACACCAGCCTTCGCGGTGACATCCGTGAAGGTACCATTTCCGTTGTTTCGATATAGCTGATTGCCGCCGTAACCCGTAACAAAAAGATCGGTGTGCCCGTCGTTGTCATAATCTGCGGCGGCGGCCCCCATTGCGTACCATTCGCCGCGAACACCAGCCCGTTCAGTTACGTCCTTAAAAGTGCCGTCGGCCTCTTGCTGGTACAAGCGATTCCAGTATTTAGGGTCACGCTTGTCCGGCATTTCACCGCGCGGCATTGGATCCTTCAAATGGGCACCATTCGTGAAAAACAGATCCATGCGGCCGTCGCTGTCGTAGTCGAAGATTGCGACGCCACCGCCCATTGCTTCCAGTAGGTATTTGATCGAGGTGAATGAAGGCTCTCGTTTGAAACCAATCCTTACTTGACGTGTGACGTCGTCTAATGTCACGGGAGATTGCACCTGAGGACGTGGAGGAGGTGGGGGCTTAACTGGTCCTCCCGCGCTATATGGCTTGCCAGTCTCTCGTGGAGATGGAGCGGGTGCCGGCGTAGGACTCGGTTCGGGTCTCTGGGCAACGACGTGCGACACAGTTCCGCTTGCTATAAGGAGGAAGAGCCCAGGCAAAAGAACGTGACGCACGGAAACTGGTTCGTGGTTTACTTAAAAGCGATCACGGCATAATCGCGACCGGCGTACAACCGAACACCCTCGGGGGATTTGGACATTACTAAGGGACGTGGGCGGCGCAATGTGTTGTCTTTCGTAGTCGACAAGGAAAGGACGTCTTTACCAGCAAGATCAAGAATGTTCAGCTTACCGTCATTAGTGTAGCCAAACCCGTACGCGCCACTTGGCAGTTCCGAACCGTTGAGTGTGATCGGCGAGTCGGTGATGAAAAAGCCTTGATATCTCTCTCGCACGTCCGCCGAATAACCAGATGTATCCACCAACCCTACAACGACGTATCGCTCGCCCACCCGAGCGGCTGCTGCATTGCGCATCTGCGTGGGCGCACTCAAACCTTTGAAGTAAAAGCCGGGCGGCACCACACGTGTTAACTCTGCACCTTCAAGTATCTTGATGTCTGTCTGCGCGACTGCGACAGATAGGAGGGATGCCAGAAGAAAGAAGACTGATAACGCCGGGACGGCCAACATGAATCTTCGCATGGGATGAACTCCGGAAACGAACTGCGCAGTTTGGTGATGCGATTGCGGGTGCGATTGTAAAACACGCCCGCTGTTCTGTCACATGTCCTTGACAGAGGGAACACACTCAACCAAATCCTACACACGGCCTGAGTCGGGCCGGAAGTATTTCAGTTTGATAAATGCCGTTGGAACCGCTCAGTTACCACCTATTTCTACTTGGCCACACGTAAAGCTAAACTCCTCTGTGCTCGCGCAATTCTAGAACTGAGGGTAACTGATGATGACCGTAAGGGTTCCTATAATGGCGCTGATTGCCTTCACCTTTCTCTGCTCACCGGAGCTAATCACAGTGAGTCAAGATAAACTCTCCATCGACCAGCGGCTCCGGGTTCGGGATGCCGGCATTAAGGTCGGCATTTTACCAACGGGCCCGCTTAACGCGATCACCGACGTTGCCGGTGTAATGGTTGGTCATACCACAATCATCCGCGGAGATCACATTCGCACCGGAGTCACCTCTGTGCTGCCTCACGGCGGAAACCTCTTTCGCGAGAAGGTTCCCGGTGCGGTCTTCATCGGAAACGGCTTTGGCAAATTAATGGGCTCCACGCAGATTGACGAACTCGGTGAGATTGAAACCCCAATCATCCTTACCTCAACCTTAAGCGTGCCGAAAGCAGCCGACTTTCTCCTGGACTACATGCTGGCCCTCCCCGGCAATGAAGATGTCGGTTCAATGAACCCTTTGGTCGCTGAAACCAACGATGGTTACTTAAACGATATTCGAGGCCGGCATATCACTCGCGAAGATGTCGCGGGAGCAATCAGATCCGCCCGAACAGGCCCGGTGGCTGAAGGAACCGTCGGTGCGGGCACTGGAACAGTGGCTTTCGGATTTAAAGGCGGCATCGGAACGTCATCGCGCGTCTTACCCAAATCCTTGGGCGGTTACGCAATCGGCGTCTTGGTGCAGTCAAACTTCGGTGGTGTTCTTACGATTAACGGCGCCCCGGTTGGCCGGGAACTCGGCAGCTACTATCTAAAACGTGAGCTCGATGCACAGCAAGGCTCCACCGTTTCAGATGTGCATGAAAGTGCTGATGGGTCAATCATGGTTGTGATCGCGACTGATGCGCCGGTCGATGCTCGGAACTTAAAGAGGATGGCCGCACGCTCTATGATGGGACTCGGTAAGACCGGAGCAGCGGGCACCAATGGAAGCGGTGATTACGCGATCGCATTTACCACTGGAAAAGTCACTCGCGTAACGTCGGGAAACCAGTACCAACCACGTCCTGTTCCATTAGTTGCGAACGATGGAATGTCTCCGCTCTTTCTAGCAGTGATCGAAGCCACCGAGGAAGCAATCTATAACTCACTGTTTCAGGCCCGGACCACCAGTGGCCAGGGTCGGACGGTTGAGGCGCTACCCATAAAGCAAACTCTCGAGATAATGCGAAAATATAGAGCCCTGTGACCTCAATGGATTATCAGGTCACCTTTTTTGAGGTGCAAAGATCATCAGGACTAAACGGCTCTACGCTGGGCCCGTTTCATGACTGTTGTGAGATTCGCGAAACACTTCTGCCACGAGTAGCAGATTGGATTGGCTGTTGGTCCTTCCCAGGGCATCGCTTTATTGACACAACAAAGATGCCTGCATAGAATTCGTTTACGCCCAACAGAAATTTGAGCTTGAGCCAGGAGGTCAGTTGAGTGAAAACAACTATACGTGTCAACCGTAAGCGGCCTGAGTCGCTTACAAAACAGATAACGGACCAGCTTACCGATTTGATTGAGTCGGGGGCCATGACGGTGGGAAGTTATCTGCCCAGCGAACGCGAGCTCGCGAACTCTCTCAAAGTCGCTCGTAACGTGGTTAGAGGAAGCTACGAAAACCTGATGCGGGCAGGCAGAATTCAAAGTGAAGGCCGCAAAGGTCGCACGGTGCGCGCGACAGGCAGTAAGAAGAAGACAGGCGCGAGCAAGAGTACGGCAAGGAAATCAGGAGCGAAGGCTAAAAAGAGATAGCTGAGTCGTTGAGAGGTGTTGACGAAGTAATTTCCCCCTTCCCTCACGTTCCCTCAAGTAATCTCAGCTTGATCAGATGCAGCTACTTCGCTGCCCAACCCAAGTATCTCGCTGCGAATCGCATTGCGCTCCGCGAGCAGGCGGATAAAGAAGCGTCTTCTCGTCAAGAAGAACGTAAGAACGCGCAAGCCGCCTATTGACTCATCCAACTCTTCAAGAAACCTTATTGCAATGAACCCCGCAACCGGTAATGCCAGCAACGGCGCCAGCGCGAAGAGCCACCCCCCAAACCAGTATCCCAGAACCACCATGATCAACCATGTAAGAGGAAAAAGAAGCATTGAAGAGATGATTTTGATTGTCGAGACAACGTCTTCTGAGTCACCCGAGAAAGTGCGGCTCAGGTAACCACCCAGGGTGTAGGCCGGATAATGCACGATCGTGCCCACTATCGCTGCCGGTAGCATCAGCATGAAGAGCAGCGTCCGTTTGCAAACCGTGTAGAAGACCTCGCTGGTTGAATTCGGCGGCGAGAGTTCTTCCGGATCAACACCCGCTTGTTTTAACTCTTCCTCGAAACGGCTCATTCGTACTTCCAGCTTGCGCAGCCGCTCTGGCGCTCGCTCCTCGAGAATAGTGTAGGCCCTGGCGAATCGTTGCTGCAGTTGGAGCTCACCAGCCAGACTTTCTGTGTCGCGATCGGTGGGCCCCGAAAAAATCCTCTCAGCACGAGCGATAGTGTGTAACGCCTCTTCATGCTGCGCGTCCAACATGACTCCCCGCAAGGCTGCTTCAATCGCATTTGATAGTTCACGCACAGCAACTCGCGACGGCTCACCAGTTGCCTGGTCGACCTCCACAGGCGTTACTGTAAGGGGACCGCCGAAATAGAGCAGAGCTGAGCTCCGAAATGTAGTCTTGGCAGTGTAATAGAGGCCCGCTGGGACTATCCTGAGATCTCCCACCTCTCCCGTCGAAACTGCCGCCAGGGCTATTCGAGCCGCTCCTGTCTTTATAGGACGCAGTCTTGGTTCGTCGTGCGAGACACCCTCCGGACAAATTCCGATGGTTCCACCACTGCCAAGTAATTTTCGCGCAGCCACGAATGTTTCCTTGTTTCGCGCAACATCGGAGCCCTCATCCTGTCGGCGATAGACGGGAAGCGAATCAAGTGCACGGACAAAGAAGCTGAGGATTGGATACTTGAAGAGCGGAGCTTTCGCGAGAAAAGAAACGCGGCGAGGAGCCAGGGCGAGTAGGAAGGCTGGATCGACTAACGCGTTAGGGTGATTCAGAACAAAGATCACCGGACTGTTTGCCGGTACATGTTCAGCTCCGATCACTTCGACTCGGCGGAAGTAGATCCTGAGAGCTAAGCGCAGAATCGTGACAATCAGCCGGCGCGTCATAGAATGAGAATTAAATCATAAGTCGAAGTTGGGCGGTGCATTCTGGTAAGTCCTGGACGCCCGGAAGTTTTGCCTGCTGTTCTTTCATGACATAATGACCAAGCTTTCCCGCAAATCTCAAAAAAAATCATGTGAGGTTCTTATGAAGCGTTTCACAGTCGCGATCTGCGTTCTCGTGACCGTGTTTGGCGCCGTGGCGAGAGCCCAATCGCAGCGCTTTACCTTTGAGGACCTGATGAAGGTTCGGCGCGTGAGCGACCCGCGGCTCTCACCCGACGGTCGGCAACTGGCTTTCACCATTGGAGACGTCAAGTTCGACGCCAATCGGGTACTTACACACATCTACCTCCTGCCCGTGGCAGGCGGCGAGCTGAAGCAGCTGACTAGCGGCGACAGCTCAGCAACGTCCCCGAGATGGTCCCCCGACGGGAAAAAGCTGGCCTACGTCATTGGAAGCCAGATATGGAAGATGGATGCTGACGGAGATGACAAGGAGCAAGTCACGAAAATCTCCACCGGCGCTGCGGGGCCAGTGTGGTCCCCAGACGGCCGGTGGATCGCGTTCACGTCAGAGGTCTATCCGGATTGCGACAACGACGAATGCAACAAAAAGAGAGACGAGGCCGCCGAACAGAGTAAGGTCAAGGCCCATTTGACGGATCGATTACTGTTCAGACATTGGGTCGAATGGCGAGACAAGAAGCGCACGCACGTTTTTGTCGTGTCTGCGGATGGCGGGCAGGCGCGAGACCTGACACCCGGAGACTTCGACTCCCCACCATACGCGGCCTCAAGTGATATCGACTACTCGTTCTCGCCAGATGGGCGCGAGATTGCTTATCTGCGGAACCCCGACAAGGTCGAGGCCGTCTCCACCAACAGTGACATCTATGTCGTTCCGATTGCTGGAGGAGCTGCTAAGAACATCACCGCACGC
The DNA here is from genome assembly GCA_035283645.1 of Pyrinomonadaceae bacterium. Taxonomy (GTDB): domain Bacteria; phylum Acidobacteriota; class Blastocatellia; order Pyrinomonadales; family Pyrinomonadaceae; genus PSRF01. The sequence continues at coordinate 10,811 of DATETN010000199.1, read as the reverse complement.
AACCGCGGCTATGACGTAGGACCAATTTACACCCGTGACGGGCGTTTCATCCTGTATCGATCGCAAGCCACAACGGGTTTTGAAGCGGATCGCTGGCGGCTGATGAGCTACAACCGAGCCACCGGAACAAGCTCAGAACTGTTGAGAGGGTTCGATCTGAATGTTGAGGAGATTGTTGTGGCCCTGGATGGAAATTCGATCTACTTCGTCGCCGGGGAACGAGGAACGCATCCGGTGTATAGGGTCTCGTTTAACGGTGGAACACCGCAGAAGGTCGTGGGGGATGTCTTTGCAACTAATTTAAGCGTAAGTCCAGATGGCAACTCTTTGATATTTGCGCACAGCTCGCTGGCAATGCCCGTTGAGATCTTCCGCGCCGGAACCGATGGTTCAGGATTAACCGCAATTACTAATACTAATCGGGAACAGATGGCCCGCGCCGGCCTTCGCGCAGCTGAGGAGGTTGAATGGACTGGCGCCGTCGGTAAGCGAATTCATGGTTACATCCTGAAGCCTCCAGCGTTTGACGCAAATCGGAAATACCCACTCCTTGTATTAATTCATGGCGGGCCGCAGAGCGCCTGGAACAATAACTGGGGCTACCGTTGGAACCCGCAGATCTTTGCCGACGCGGGATACGTCGTCTTCATGCCTAATCCGCGTGGGTCGCTTGGATACGGGCAACAGTTTGTAAATGAGATTAGCGCTGATTGGGGTGGCAAAGTGTTCACCGACCTGAAGAATGGCATTGCAGACGTGATCCGCCGAAACCGCTTCATCGACGCGTCCCGCATCGGTGGGGCTGGCGCATCATACGGCGGTTACATGGTGAATTGGATCCTGGGCCATAACAATGATCAGCGTTTCCGATTCAAGACACTCGTTTCACATGCTGGAGTCTACAACCTGACAAGCATGTACGGTGCGACAGAGGAACTGTGGTTCCCAGAGTGGGAGTTTAAGGGAACTCCATGGACCAACCCTGTGATGTATCAGCGTTGGTCACCTCACATGTATGCTCAGAACTTTAGAACTCCGACACTGGTGACGGCGGGTGAACTCGACTATCGGGTACCTTACACTGAGAGCTTGCAGTTGTTCACGGCGTTGCAACGAAACGGAGTGGAGTCAAGGCTACTGATGTTTCCCGACGAGGGGCACTGGATTCTTAAGCCTCAGAATTCGCAGTTGTGGTACCGCACGGTCCTGGATTGGCTGGATAAGTATTTGAAGTAACTTTGGAGTGCGGCGGCAAGGAGCGCAGCAGGCTCCTTGCCCCGCACTCCAAATCTTTACCGCTCTGGCACAAAAAAATCACGCAGTGTTGCTAATATCCCCTCCATGCGTAATTCCCAACCAAACGATCTGGAGCGCGCGGCGTTGCGACATAGACCAGAAGGTCGGCCTGTGATTCACCAGGTTTGGGGAAAGTTACTGTTCATGCATTGGCGCGTCGAAGAGGACCTGTTGCGCCCTCTGGTTCCGGACGGATTAGAAATCGATACGCACGACGGTTCGGCGTGGATCGCTGTAACGCCCTTCACGATGTGGGGCGTGCGCGCGTTTCCTCCATTCCTTCCGTCGGTGCCCGGCCTCAGTTCGCTGCATGAGCTAAACGTACGGACCTATGTCTATCTGAACGATGTCCCGGGTGTTTGGTTCTTCTCGCTCGACTGCAATAGCTCGGCGGCGGTCCTCGCCGCTCGGACTTTCTATTTTCTCAACTACTACGACGCCGAGATTGACCTTGAAGAAACCGGAAGGACCATCAACTATTCGCTTGTTCGAACAGACGAACCTCCAGCGGCCTTTCAAGCCTCGTGGAAGATTGGTGAGACACTGAAGTTCTCGCAGCCGGGTTCGCTCGAGTTTTTCCTGACTGAGCGGTACCTTCTTTTCAGTGAACGCGCCGGCGAACTCTTCTGTGCTCGCATCCATCACCCACCATGGCCGTTGCAGAAAGCTACACTCTCAAAGTTCAACTCGACGATGGTCGAGTCGCTTGGCCTGCCTACACCGAAGGGTGAGCCATTACTTCACTACTCTGAAGAACTGAGCGTGGACATCTGGCCCCTGGAACCAGTCGAGTAGTTTGGACTTGCTAATGACTCGTTGCCGGCCAGCTTTTCTTCGCCTCTTCCTTGAGAGTAGTCACTGTTCTCTATTTCATTACTCGCCCATTCTCGCCAGAGGTTTATCCCTGACGCCGCCTCCAAAACTTCCGCAATATACGCGCCACCAACTCGAGCAGCGATCTCGAGAAAGTAAAAGCGGCCATCCTCGCGACTCTTGATAAACTCTGCGTGTGTCGCTCCGCGCTTTAGGCCCAAAGCTTTGACAATCCTTCGGTTGGCTTCGAATAGCTTCCTTTGGTCTTCCGAACCGTGTGGAATTGTGTGCGAAATGTACGCGCCCCCCTAGGTGGCGAGACAAACCACGTTGAGTGGTCGCGAGCCAGATTCAGCCATGTCGCTCATAATACTCTTTGGAGTGGGGCTTTGGAGTGCGGCGGCGCGTCGCTGCGCTCCTTGCCGCCGCACTCCAAAACCTTTAGTGTAAGCGCGCATCACTGAACCCATTCTCTAAACCAGGCATTATCCGATGATCTTTCGCGGTCCATTTCCCGAGATCTCTATCCCGGAAGTCTCACTTACCGATTTCGTGCTGCAGCAGGCGAATGAGCGGCTGGAGAAGCCAGCACTGATCGAAGGTTTGACCGGTCGCACCTTGAGCTATCGCGAACTTCGCGATCAGATCCATGGAGCAGCAGCGGGCCTCGCCAAACGAGGATTCAGCAAGGGACAGGTCTTTGGCATCCTCAGCCCCAACCTACCTGAGTATGCTGTCGCGTTCCATGCCGTCGCGGCACTAGGTGGCATAAACACTCCTATAAACCCGCTCTACACGCAGGCGGAGATCGCGCATCAATTAAAGGACGCAGGCGCACGCTTCCTGGCAACAGTGCCCCAGTTCATGGAGAAGGCTGAGCTGGCGGGAAAAGAGGCTGGCATCGAAGAGTTGTTCGTCTTTGGTGATGCTGACGGAGCCACTCCATTCGCATCTTTGATCGAAGCTGACGGCGAAATACCGCAGGTCGAGATTAACCCCCGCGAGGACATCGTCGCACTCCCCTACTCCAGCGGCACGACTGGCCTGCCGAAAGGCGTCATGTTAAGTCACCACAATCTGGTCGCTAACATGTGCCAGATGGAGCACCTCTGCTACTTCACGGAAAAGGACACGCTCATCTGTGTGCTCCCTCTGTTTCACATTTACGGCTTGGTTGTGATCCTCAACATGGGTTTGTACACAGGCGCGACGATTGTCACGCTGCCTCGCTTTGATCTTGAGCAGTTCCTCGAAACCATCGCCAAGTACGAGGTCACGCTCGCACACCTGGTGCCTCCAGTCGTCCTGGCGCTAAGTAAGAGTCCAATAGTCGAACGCTACGATCTGTCGAAGTTGAGGACCGTGTTTTCCGGTGCAGCGCCACTCGACAAGAACCTAACAGAAGCGTGTATCCAACGAATCGGGTGCCGCATTCGTCAAGGCTACGGTTTGACAGAAACCAGTCCGGTGACCCACTCCTCGCCCGCGGATCCGACGCAGGTAAAGTTTGGTTCCGTAGGGGTGCCAGCTCCGAATACCGAGGTCAAAATTGTGGACCTTGCCACTGGCGAAATGCTGGGGCCGGGGAAAGAGGGTGAGATCTGCGTACGTGGACCGCAGGTGATGAAAGGCTATCTGAATCGGCCAGAAGCAACGGCCGCCACAATTGATGCTGAAGACTGGTTACACACCGGAGACATCGGTTATGCCGACACGGATAGCCATTTTTTTATCGTGGACCGAGCTAAAGAACTGATCAAGTACAAGGGCTTCCAGGTTCCACCGGCTGAACTTGAGGCGGTACTCTTGACCCATCCGGCCGTGGCCGACGCCGCGGTTATTCCGATACCTGATGATGAAGCAGGCGAGGTCCCAAAGGCGTTTGTGGTACTAAAGGGACAGGCCACGGCGGAACATATTATGGACTACGTCACCACCCGAGTTGCTCCTTATAAGAGAGTTCGCAAGCTGGAGTTCATCGACAAGATTCCCAAATCACCCTCCGGAAAAATTTTGCGCAGATTGCTTGTGCAAGCCGAACGCGAAAGGACGAAAAACTAGATGTCACCCGATGTTGTCGCACGGACTATCAGAGCATACTTTGCAGCACTGAGAGCTATGGATCAGGATGCCTGGGTTGACACCTTTGCTGTGGATGCCATCAGTCACGATCCTGTCGGGTCACCACCCATACGTGGCCATCAGAAGCTTGCAGAATTCTTTCAATCGCTCGCAGGGGCCTTCAAGGAAGTAGGACTAACGGAAGACCACGTTTTCATTGCCGGTAACGGAGCTGCAGTTAAGTGGACTGGGAGAGGTACCAGCAAGCAAGGTAAGACAGTCCTGTTTGAGGGCATCGACGTCTTTGAGTTGAATGAGGAGGGAAAAATCCAACAACTTCGGGCGTACTGGAACCCCGCCGAGATGGTGGCACAACTGTAGAGTGGGTGAGCCACAGATTGCACGGATGAGACGGATCTACAGGACCTGTTTGAACGAATTAGCGCGTCCGGTTGAATCAGCCTGCTCCCTGGATTCACGCCTGACCCACAGATCGCGCGGCTTAGATGGATCTAAAGGACAATTGAACGACGTAGGCGCGTCTCCTTGAATGAGGCCGCCCCCTAGGTCCCTTTCAATTGCCAATTGGCAATCGGCAATGGGTAAATCTGTGGTGCTTCTAGCTTTTCGCAGCGACGCCTTTTGAGATATAGTCACCGCCAGCCTCGAATTGTGCGATTTCGCACGGTCTCGTCTGAAAGGAGCATAGATTTGACAGCAGCAACCAAGTACTTTCATTTGACGCCCGTCCTTCTATTCCTTTTGGCCCTCCTCGTGCCCGCTTTCGCGCAAACTCCCGACAGCACGGAATGGCAAACGATGCGGCCCGAAGGCGAAGAGTTCACCATTCTCATGCCGAAGGACACGGTGGTTGAAGCTGGAAAGATGCCCTACCACAGGATGGAGTTAAACACGCGACTTTATCTCGTCAACCCCACCAACGGACCCGTGTTGGGCGTTGTCTCGATGAGCGGGATTAAATCCAACCCAGCACTCTATTCGGAACTTGAGCGGATGAACTCCTATGTCGACGCTTTCAAGCGGTTCTTTGTTGCCAGGGTGGCACCGAAGGAGACGAAGGTAAAGCTCACGTTCTTGAATGCGAAGACATTAAATGGACACACTGGACGGGAATATCAGATGGCAATCGGTAACCGTTCAGGAACCGCACACGTATTTAGCACACGCAGGCGTTTTTATGCTGTTGTCTTTTTAACGAATGCAAAAGCTGAATCGTTGAGCGATCAGTTCCTTAGCTCATTCCAGTTGCCGACATACATTCCGCCAGCCAGAACGACCGTCGTTGCTTCGCAGCCACCGAAAACTGAGGCCGCAGGTGACGAAGACAAGCCGGCAAACAAGACGGCAAATAACGAGGGACTAAACGAACAACAGCATTCCGATCAAAAGCCTGCGGATTCCAGTGCTGGCGACTCAAAGACAAAGACGGCGTCAGGTGATACAAAAACCAAGAATCCCGAAACCAACGGCCCCGACGCTGCACAGGGTCAGAAAAAGCCGATATCGGGTGGGATTCTAAATGGCAAGGCACTCAGCCTTCCAAAACCTGACTACCCGGAGATCGCGCGTGCCGCTAAAGCCGGAGGTGCAGTCTCCGTAAAAGTAATGATTGACGAATACGGAACCGTCATCTCGGCCGAGGCTGCCTCAGGACATCCTCTTTTGCAGCAAGCCGCGGTCGTGGCCGCTTATCAAGCAAGGTTTTCCCAGACCTTGCTGATGGGGGAACCGGTAAAGGTCACCGGGGTGATCGTCTACAACTTCACTCCCCAGTAGGCAAGATGAAGCGACTGATAAGGCGGCTTGACTCGACGCGAACGAAGTTACTTCTACTCATCGGACCTTTAGACGAAGCTACTCTCAACCGACGTCCATCCGAAAATGAGTGGAGCATCGCCGAGATCGTAAATCATCTCTACCTGGTGGAAGAGCGAGTAATCAAGGACCTTGAGAAAGCGCTTGCGCGGGAACCTCGCCGGCCAGGACTGATGCGTCGGTTGGTACCGACGTCAATAGTTGCATCGCGTCTGATTCGAGTGAAAGCTCCCAAAGCAGTTGATCCCATTGGCAAGCCTGAAACCCACGGCAACATTGCTGACTTGAACCAAACACGGCTGCAGTTGAAACAATTGTGTGAGACCTACGGGCGAGAACGTCTCAGCCAAACTACATTCAAGCACCCATTCCTCGGCGAAATCACAGGCGTGGCAACTGTTTCGTTTGTTGGATATCACGAGCAGAGACACCTGAAGCAAATGAAGGAAGTACTCCGGAGGATTGGCCACAGATCGCACTAATATGCTTAAGGGCCGGGTGTCGCTTGTTCGGATCCATTGGTGACCAATGATATTTGCTGCTTGACGGTTGTTAATTACCACTCTATTTTGCTCGCATTTTATTAACGCCTTTTTTGGAGCCCTAAATGTTGACACAGGTAGTCAGCGCGCCGGCATGGTCCATACACGATTACCTCGAAGTGCAGAACGGCAAACTAGCCATTGACCAGAACGATACAGTTGAGCTCGTTCGTCAATTCGGAACTCCGCTGTTTGTCTTTTCAGAAACGCGCATCCAGCGAAATATCCAGCGTTTACAAAAAGCCGCTACCACGCTTCGTCACCCCGTCAGGTTCTTCTACGCCTCGAAAGCAAATTCGAATATGGCGGTGCTCCGGGCCGTTCTGTCCTCCGGGATTGACATCGAAGTGAACAGCGGTGGCGAGTTGTTCAAAGCCCTGCGCGCCGGCTTTCAGTCCCACCAGATCATATTTAACGGTACCAGCAAGAGTACGGCTGAACTCGATGAAGCCGTTCGCGCCGGGATCTTTGCCATCAACGTGGATTCAATCTACGAAATTGGATTGGTCGAAGAGGCCGTGCTGCGTGCACGTAACCAGCGCCCCACGGCCCCGGCAAGAATCACATTACGGTTGGTCCCAGAGATTGGCACTCGCTCACATTTGGGCCTGCAGACCGCACTGCTGACTTCAAAGTTCGGAATTTCCTCTTCAGAAGTGCTCGAGGCGTTTCGACGGGGGCTTAAGAACCCGGATCTGGTCCATGTCGCCGGAATTCATATTCACGTCGGCTCACAGACTCCCGATGTCGAACCTTTTGCCGAGGCTTTCCGCAGCATGTGGGAACACCTCGTCACCATTCACCGAGAAACCGGTCACACGCTGGAACATATCAACCTTGGTGGTGGCATTCCGGTAAATTACTTACGCGACAATTCGCAGGCGGACCAATTGCCCGAGCACGAGCGTGACATGCTGGGTGCAAACCTCGAACCGGCGGAAGTATTGCGGGCAGCGATGCAAGCTGCGCGCGAATCCGCTCGAACAGCAAATGCCGAACACCTGCTCGAGAAAGTGACATTGCTCCTGGAGCCTGGACGCAGTGTAATCGCTGACGCCGGCATCGTGTTGACGACAGTATTGAATATCAAGCAGCGTCCAGAAACTGGAGACATTTGGCTACTGACTGATGCGGGTTACAACCTGATGCTGTCAATGAATAATTACAAATGGTACTACCACCTGATTTCAGCGAGTCGTGCCAGCGATCCTCACGATTTCCCTTACAAGGTGGCTGGACCATTGTGTGACTCGGGCGACGTCTACTTTGATATTGAACGCGGTGGTAGATTGCCCGATTACCGCAAACTCCCCACAAACGTACGCCCCGGTGAAGTGCTGGCGTTGCTAAACAGTGGCGCTTACTCACTCGCCCAGATGTTTCCGTACAATGGGCGGCCCCTACCCGCCGCAGTAATGACGCACAAAGGCGGCGCTATTCTGGTACGCCGTCGAGATTCTTACGAAGATCTTCTAACCAGCGATATCTGGTAGACAACACTTGCACCCATCTGAACAGAACCGCAGGGAGTTTATAAAAACGGCGACTGTCGCTGCGGCGGGCGTACCGCTGCTGTTCACCCCTTTCGTTCAGAGACGCCATTACTCGTGCATTGTGATAGGTGCAGGCCTTTCAGGTTTAGCGGCGGCACGGGCATTGAAGAGCGCTGGTTGGCAGGTCACCGTTCTGGAAGCAAGGGAACGAATCGGGGGGCGCGTTTTATCATTCAGCTTCAAATCAAACCCGGAGCTCACCTGTGAACTCGGCGCCGAGTGGGTAGGTGAGAGTCACGAACGCATAAAGGCGCTCTGCCACGATTTTAAGCTCCCCTTACGCGATCATCGTTTCCAGGCTTCGCTGATGCGTGACGGGGTGGTGAAAGGTCCAAACGAGTGGGATTTTTCGGAAAAGGCAAAGGCCGCATTCGATAACTTCCGAAAACAGTACGAACGCTACTCACCACGAGATCACCGGCGACTCGATCAATATGACTGGTGGACTTGGTTGGAACGAATCGGTTTTAGCGAAGCCGATTTGCTTTTGCGTGATCTTCAGGACAGCACAGACTTTGGCGAGTCGATTCGCATGGTATCTGCGTATGCCGCTGCGGCCGAATACTTTGAATCGAGTCCTGCTAACGAGATGGACTACAAGATCGAGGGGGGCAATTCGCGCTTAATCAACGCTTTCGCAGCTGATCTTGGTACCGAGTTAATTCACACCGGAACCATTGTCAAACAGATCGTGCAGAGAGCTGGCCGCGTCACGGTCCGGACGAACGGGCGAGATTTCCTGGCCGATGCCTGCATCTGTACCGTACCCGCTCGTACACTGACTGATATCCAATTTGATCCACCACTTCCTGGCGTTCAACGCGCTGCAGCGGACCAATTGCAGTATGCCCGGATAATCAAGAATTCGGTATTGTTTGATGAACGATTCTGGAAAGCGGAAGACTTTTCACTGGTCTCGGACGTAACCTCTCACTATTACTTTCACAGCACGAAAGACCAGCCGAGCACGGCAGGAATACTCTGCAGCTACGCCATCGGCGAAAAGGCCGATGTTTTGGCGGCGCAAAGCAGCAAGCGCCGGAGTGACATCATTTCAAGAGATCTACTGCCGCTCAACGACAGAGCACCACAACTCGTTCGCAACATCCAGTCATACGCTTGGCAACGCGATCGCTATACCGAAGGCGCCTACGCTCTTTACCGGCCCGGCCAATGGTTTACAGTGCGACCTATTCTCTCGCGACCACATGGAAAGGTTTTGTTCGCGGGAGAGCACTTAGCCGATTGGCAGGGATTCATGGAAGGCGCTGTGGTCACGGGTGAGGAAGCCGCCAAAGCACTGATTGGTCGAAGATTGCGCACCAGAATCCGCGCCTGATTTTCGGGACTGCAGGCCTTTTTTTCGTGCTGTTTCGTGTGCTTTCGTGGATCGTGCTTTCTTGCGTTCTTGAGTTAGCGACGCCGATCCACGAATTCACACGAAACGGCACGAAAAAGAGACTCGCGGGTTTTGACCATCTGACATGCTACCTGAGATAAACCACCACCAACTGGTTCGCGGCCTCGGTCCAATCGCCGCAATCTCTGTAAACGTCGGCAACATCATCGGCACGGGAATCTTTCTTAAAACCCGCGTCATGACCTGTAACGTCGGTACACCCGGTAGCACGATCCTGGTATGGATCGCGGCTGGGCTTCTGGCGCTTGCGGGAGCATTGACCTATGCGGAACTAACGACTATGCGTCCGCACGCCGGCGCCGAGTATGTGATCACCCGCGATGCCTACGGCCGGGTTTGGGGGTTTTTGAACGGCTGGTCCCAGTTCCTAATCTCTCGTACAGCGTCGGCCGCGGCCCTGTGTGTGGGGTTTGCGATCTTCATGAATGATCTGCTTGGTGGTCGTCTAAGCGAGGTGTACTTCAGAGCTGCGCTGCCCGGTGGCATCGAGATTCCTTTTGGGCGTTTGCAGGTTGTGGCGCTGTTGACACTTACAATTACTACTCTCATCAACTGCGCCGCAGTTAGCGTCAGCGGCCACGTTGCGTCCTTTATTACTGTACTGAAGGTGCTATTGGTGCTGGGGGTCGGTATCGGCGCCTTTTTTTATCAGGATGGCAGTTGGGCCAATCTGGGGATGAGCGGCGCCGGGGGCACCTGCGAAGACGTTAGCGTAATTGGCGGCGGTTTGGCGGGTTTCGCGGCGGCGATGTTGGGTGCGCTTTGGGCCTACGACGGCTGGAACAACATCTCCTATATGGCAGGGGAAGTGAAGCATCCGGAGCGCAATCTCCCAATTGCCCTCATTACCAGCATGTTAATAGTGATGACTCTCTACGTGTTGGTGAACGTGAGTTATTACTATGTGCTAACCCCAACCGAGGTGGCGAGCGTGTCGACTGCGTCTTCCGTAGCCGCTGAGGCAACACGAAGGGTTGTCGGGCCGCTGGCCGTCAGTCTGATGGCAGCGGTGATGATGCTTTCTTCGTGGGGATCTCTGCAGACGTCGATCCTGGGTACAGCGCGGATTCCATATGCTATGGCCCGTGATGGACTCTTCTTTCAAAGTCTTGCGCGGGTGTCCAGCAGGACCAAGGTGCCGGTGATCTCTTTGGTCGTGCAGGGCGTTTGGGCAGCGGTGCTGACGCTGAGTGGATCGTTTGATCAGTTGACAGACTTGGCGGTGTTCGCGTTCTGGCTGTTTTATGGAATGGTGACTGCGGCTGTCTTTGTCTTTCGGTGGCGCGAGCC
>DATETN010000198.1:0-12945 GCA_035283645.1 Pyrinomonadaceae bacterium | reverse complement strand
TTCAATCTCAGCTAATTCGCAGGTTGCGAAGGGGACGCGCGCTCGGACTCCTATCTTTAGCCGCGAGGTCTCATTGCGCGCTGCCCGCCTAAATCCACATCAAACATTAACTCCAGCAAGCACTATTCAAAATTAGCTGAGAGGGACTTGTGTTTCATAGGTTGCTGTGTGATGAGAATTGAAAGCGGGGGCAGCGCGCAATCGGATACTGAGCCCAGGATTAGAGTTTGAGCGCGCGCCCCCTTCCTCACTTGCGAATTAGTGAAGTTGAACCTCGTTTTTAGTGTTCTGAGCGCTTGTGAGTCTTAGTGCGGAAATACAAGATTCAATCTCAGCTAATTCGCAGGTTGGGAAGGGGGCGCGCGCTCGGACTCTTATCTTTAGCCGCGAGGTCTCATTGCGCGCTGCCCCCGCCTAAATCCACATCAAACATTAACTCCAGCAAGCACTATTCAAAATTATCGCCATATCCACTCATCACTTCTTCATTGTAGCCAGGCGTTCCTTAAATCTCGGTAAATCCACACTCGTCGGGGAAACCTTCTCGAGATTCGCAATCGCCTGTTCAGCGGCTTTGGCATCGCCCATGCCCAGGGTTGCCGCCGCCAATCCTGCCAGTACGGGGACTTCGTTAGGCTGCTTCACCGCTGCGGCGCGATACCACTTCTCGGCAGCTTCATACTTTCCCGCATCCAAATTTACAAGACCAAGGTTGACCAATGTCTGGAGATCGTCTGGTCTCAACTGATTGGCTCGTAATAGATACTCGACCGACTGATCGTATCGCTGGATCTGATAGTAGAGTTCTGCAGCCCTCAACTGCGCCTCGAAGTTCTGAGGTTCGTTTCGCGCCCTTTCAAGCGCTTCTGTCACTTCCGTCTGCATTCCTCCCGAAGTGCCTGCGCTGTTGCCTCCAACTGGAGGATGGTCGGCTGGAACCATTGGATTGCCGGGTGAAACAGGAGCGCTGACGGTCGTTTGTTGACTCATATTGCTGGCGAACATAAACCCGACGATAAAGCCGAGAAGGATTCCAATGATTGCGAACAGAAGGTTCTCTCTAGTCATTTTTCCTCAGTCTAATTCAGGCCTATCAGTTCCTTCCTGCCTGTGCCCTGGCATCCGCGATTCGCTGAGCCACAAGTTGACCCAATTCTGATTCTCTGGGTGTCTTTGCTAGAAGCTTCTCCCAATAGACGATCGCTTGTTCAAAGTTCATCGCCTCGTAAGCCGCCCCTCCAGCCAACTGCAAGACCTTTGGGTTCTCAGGATCCAACTGCAAAGCCTTCTGTAATAATTCTTGCGGTCGACCCTGCAGCCGTCGATCGTTTGTCATCGCCAAAGAAAATGCGTAATCCGCAAGCAAGTCTGCGTCGCTGGGTTTAAGTGCGGATGCCTTCTCAAAAGCCCTCGCAGCGTCGGAATAACGTTCCATTGACATGTAAGAGTTAGCAAGCATTCTCCAGCCGTCGAGATCATTGGGACTCTGCTCGAGTCGCTTTGCCAGCGCTGCAACGCTTGCTTCAATCTGCTCCTGACTGCGTTGTTGACTACCTTGCGCCTGCCTACCCGCCGGTGGTCTAAAACCAGGGGGTGGACCAGCGATCGCCTGGCGATTTCCAACCTGCAAATAGATGAGCACGGCGGCCAGAGGAACAGCTAGACCAATTGCGTAAATAGCCATGCGATTGATCTTACGCGCAACTTGCTTCGTTGCTACGGCGTCTGCACCAGCCACATCCTCCAGTAGTCTCCGCTCTAATTCCTCATGTTCCTGCTGATACTGTTCTTTGCTGATCAGACCGTTACGAACATCTGCCTCTAACTCAGAGATTTGGTCGCGATAGACAGCGATGTTTGCCTCACGTTGTCCATCAGTTTCAGTAACCTCCTCGGTTTCAAACAGCGGTGGCAGAACGAAGGCAAGCGCGATGACAATGAACAGCGCACAAATGAGCCAAAATAAGATCATGCGCTCTCCTTTCGTGGCGCTGACTTCAAGAGTTCCTCGGCGCGTCGTCGCTCGTCGGCCGTCAGAGGCCTTTCGGTAATCAGCTCTCGTCTTTGCTGCAGATAGCGATAGAGAAAAGCCAGACCTCCGAGTAGTAGTAGGAAAGGACCAAACCAAAGTAAGTAGGTTGCAGGTTTCACCGGTGGCCGGTAAAGAACGAAATCGCCATATCGTTCTGTGAGATAAGCAACTATTTCCTGGTCCGTCTTTCCCGCACGCATCTGCTCGCGCACCTCGTTACGGAGATCGACAGCCAGGTCCGCACGCGACTCCGCCAGCGTTTCGTTCTGGCAGACAAGGCACCGAAGCTCGTGCGAAAGCTTCAACACCCGTTTCTCAAGCTCCGGATCTTCGGCCATTGGTTTGGCCTCCTGCGCCATAACAACAGGCGCAAACAGAAGCCAAAATGCTAAGAAACTAATTAACGCCTTCATCAGCTCTTACTACTGGTAGTCGTATATTTGACGTTGTGTTAACAGAGTGGAGGCCCCACCCCAGAGGCACTGAAAACACGGAGGTCGCACAGAGAAGTCAATATAGGACACCACTATTTACTTAATTCCTGCGCCAGCGGGAGAATCTTCTTTTCCAGCACCTCAGGCGAAACTGGCCCAATCTGTTTGAAACGGATTACACCCTCACGATCGATCAAGTAACTTTCTGGAACGCCATACACCCCGTAGTCAATACCCACCCGCCCGTCGCTATCAACAGCACTCAGGACGTAAGGGTCTCCAAACTCCCGCAGCCAGCCGAGACCATCTTCACGCTTGTCCTTGTAGTTAAGACCATAGATGGGCAGAGTGCCCTTGCGCGAAAGGTCAAGCAATACGGGGTGTTCTTCACGGCATGAGACACACCAGGAAGCCCATACGTTCAAGAGCCAGACTTTCCCTTCCATTTCCTGAGCAGAGAATGTCTTCGTTGGTTCGTGAAGCTGCGCCAGCTGAAATGACGGAGCGGGCTTGTTAATCAGTGGCGATGGAACCTCGCGAGGATCATTGCCCAGTCCGATAGCCAGAAAGATGACCAGGACACCGAACAGAGCCAAAGGTATTAGATAACGACCCATAATGCTTACCTATTCGTTAAGGCGTCTCAACTTGTGCTGATGCTGCAGCCGGAGCGGGAGCCGTTTTGAGCTTCTTTGTGCTCTCATTTGCTTCCCGCAGCTTGCGGGCCGCCAACGCATAGCGGCGATCGCTAAGTGCCAGACCTCCGCCGAGCGCCATCAGAACGGCGCCACCCCAAATCCATCCGACAAAAGGCTTGTAGTAGACGCGGACACTCCAGGCGTTGCCCCCCAGCGGCTCACCTAAAGAGACATAGAGATCCCGGAAGAGACCGGAATCGATTGCTGTTTCCGTCATAGAGTTTCCCGAAGCAAAATAATTCCGCTTCTCCGGGTACATCATCTCGAGGACTTCCCCTTTCCGGCTGACTTCCATCTCGGCGCGAGCAGCAATGTAGTTTGGACCGCGGACTTCTCTAACGGTGTTTAGTCGAAAAGTGTGTCCGCCTACCGTAACGCTCTCACCGTACTGCATGCGCACGTCCTTTTCGGACTCGTAGCCGGTGACTATGGTTACGCCGACGACGAAAATAGCTACACCAATGTGGGCCAGATGCATTCCATAGTAACTGCGCGTCTGCATCCGCAGCTTCTGAAATACTGACAACTGCCCCGAAGTAGTCTTCACTCTATCCCAGAGGTTAAGCGCAGCAGTCGCCACGATCCATATCGCAAGCACGAGACCAGCGCTGGCCCAGGGTTTCCATTCACCAAACGCGAAAGGCAGCAACAGCCCGCTTGCGACGCTCGCGAGAAATGCCCAACGCAGTCTTACAGCAAGCTCAGGCAAGCTCGCTTTTTTCCAGCGAGCAATGGGCCCAATCCCCATCAGAAACATCGCCGGCACCATGAGCGGAACAAACACTCGGTTGAAGTACGGCGGCCCGACCGAAAGTTTGCCCATACCGAGCGCGTCCACGATCAACGGATAAAGCGTGCCAAGAAGTACCGAGGCTGCGGCTACCGTGAGAAGCACGTTATTGGAAAGGAGAAATGACTCGCGGGAGACAAGATCAAACTTGCTCCCCAGGCCTACCTGTTTGGCTCTCCAGGCGAAGAGGAGTAGCGAACCACCAATGACAACCACCAGGAACGCCAGGATAAATATGCCGCGTTTGGGATCCGTGGCAAACGCGTGGACTGAAGTGAGTACTCCGGAACGCACCAGAAACGTGCCGAGTAAGCTGAGCGAGAATGCAGAAATGGCAAGAAGCACGGTCCAACTCTTGAAGCCTCCGCGCTTTTCGGTGACGGCCAGCGAATGAATTAACGCCGTCCCTACCAACCAGGGCATGAACGAAGCGTTCTCGACCGGATCCCAAAACCACCAACCACCCCACCCCAGTTCGTAGTAGGCCCACCAACTACCGAGTGCTATTCCAAGAGTCAGGAAGATCCAGGCGACAGTGGTCCATGGCCGCGACCAGCGCGCCCAGGTAGCGTCGAGTCGCCCGCTGATTAGAGCTGCAATGGCGAATGCAAAGGCCACTGAGAATCCCACGTAGCCCATGTAGAGCAGCGGAGGATGCGCCACCATCGCAGGATCCTGTAGCAGAGGATTCAAATCGCGACCGTCCGCCGCTGCCGGAAATAACCGCGTAAAGGGGTTAGACGTCAGGATCATGAACAACAGAAAGCCTATGCTCACGATTCCCATCACGCTGAGAACGCGTGCGACCATGTCGTCAGGGAGATGCTTGCTGAAAAGGGTGACCGCCGCCGTCCAAAGGCCGAGCATCAAGGTCCAGAGTAGAAGTGAGCCTTCATGCGAACCCCAGGTTGCAGCCAGGCGGTAATGTAATGGCAGCTGCGAGTTTGAATTAGAAGCTACATTGAGAACCGAAAAATCATTGGTGATAAAGCTGTACGCGAGGCAGCCGAAGGCGATGGCCAGAAAGATAAACTGCGCCTGACCTGCCGGGGCTGCCACGGCTATGAAACTCTTATTTCCGCGCGCCGCACCAACCAGCGGTAGAACCGCTTGAGTTACCGCCAACATGAGCGCGAGAATGAGTGCGAACTGACCTACTTCGGGAACCATATTTTGTCGATCGCGGTGATATAGGGCCGCCAGTCACTGCTTGGTTGTTTGACGAGGACGCGCTTAATCATCAGCACACCCGGCGGGGGTTATGGTGCCACGACGCTCTTCGATGCTTCTTGCGCATGCTTTGCCTTATCGATCGCCTCACCAGCTTCCGGTGGCATGTAGTTTTCGTCGTGCTTCGCGAGAACATTGTCCGCGTAGAAAACGCCGTCGTCGCCAACACGCCCTTGGGCCACACACCCGCGACCTTCCTTAAACAGATCGGGAAGGATTCCTTTATAAACGACGGGAATGCTTTGCGCAGTATCAGTGACAACAAACCTTACGGTTAGGCCATCTGTATCTCGCTTCAAACTGCCTTCCTCGACGAGACCGCCCACCCGGAACGTCCTTCCAATTGGAGCCTCTTTTGCCGCAACCTGCGTCGGGCTAAAGAAGAAGACGAGGTTATCCTCGAAAGCATTCAATACCAGCAGGGCCGCAAGACCAAGACCTGTAACACCAGCCACTATGAAGGCAACTCTTTTATGACGTGTTTTCATCTGTAATCACTTCCTGTTGAGCTAACGCGACGACTGAGTTGTCTACTCAAGTTCTTCTTGCGTCGCACCAACGCTATGACTTCTGCACCAATCGCGACAAGCGTCACGAGATAAGAGCCCCAAACGTAAAAGGCGTATCCACCCATCGAGAAGAAATCTGACCAATCCATAATTACGCTATTGCCTCCGAAACTTCTGCTACCAATGCTGCATTCTGCTCGCGTTCAAGGATGATACATCGCAAGCGATATAAAACGACGGCAATCGAGTACAACCAGCAAGCTGCAAGCATCACCAGCATCGCCGTAAGCATGCGTGACTCAATCGATGGCTTGCCGAGAATCCTGATGGTTGCGCCTTGATGCAATGTGTTCCACCACTGGACCGAGTAATAAATAATGGGAACGTTGATCACTCCTACGATGGCTAGAACTGCCCCGGCGCGGTCTGCACGCTTTGGGTCATCAATCGCGGCCTGTAGGGAAATAAATCCAATATAAAGGAACAGGAGAATCAGTGTGGAGGTCATCCGGGCATCCCACACCCACCAAGTGCCCCAGGTTGGTTTCCCCCAAAATGCTCCCGTCGCCAATGATACGAAGGTGAACATCGCACCCGTTATCGCGATAGAAGAAGCCATCATGGACGAGAGCCGAGCATTAAATGCCCAACCGATTCCAGCGTAAAACGCCATTAACACGTAAAGGAACATTCCCATCCACGCTGCCGGGACATGGATAAAGATGATCCGGTAGGCTTCGCCTTGCTGAAAGTCGGTGGGTGCAACAAAGAAACCGATATAAAGACCGACGATAAATAGGATTGTCGCTGGGATTGCGAACCAGGGGATTAACTTTCCGGCCAGCGGATAAAAGACGGCCGGTGATGCATATCTGTAAAGATTTGTTTTTTGACTATTCATCACAACGTAAAACCACTTACTCCAAAGATATCTTCAGCGCAGCCGAAGTTGCCCAGGGCGCGAACACCAGCGACACAGCCAGCACCGCTCCCAGTAAATAAAGATTAGCTGCTGGGCTTGTGCCATGAATACTGGCGTCAACTGCCCCTGCTCCAAAGATCAATACCGGAATGTATAACGGCAGTATTAGCAGCGCGATCAATACCCCACCGCCTCGCAAGCCCAGTGTCAATCCAGCGCCGATTGAACCAATAACACTTAAAATTGGTGTCCCAATCAGCAGCGATATAAAGAGTACAAAGAGCGTTTGCCCGTCCAGATCAAACTGAATGCCGAGCAGTGGTGCCATCAGAACGAGCGGTACTTCCGAAACTAACCACTGCGCCAGGACCTTGGCCATCACGACCAGATAGACGGGCTGGGGCGTGATTAGCATCTGTTCTAAAGTTCCATCCTGATAATCGTTGGCAAACAGACGACCCAGCGACAGCATGGAAGCCAGAAGCGCCGCTACCCAAACTACGCCGGGAGCGATCTGTCGCAACAATTGCATCTCCGGACCAATACCCAGCGGAAACAGGCTGACGACGATGACGAAGAAAAACAGCGTCGACAGAACGTCCGCGCGCCGGCGCCAGGCAAGCGTAAGATCGCGCGAGACCATCCAGCGAAACATTATGAACGTGGAGGGAGCGCTCACGGTGCAAGTTCGAGCCGCTGAAACGAACCTGCGGTGATATTGAGTTCCTGATGAGTTGCAACGACTGCAATTCCCCCTTCTGCCAGGTGCTCCTCCAAAAGCTTCGTAATCAAAGCCGTAGCCGCTTTATCTAGAGCGGTGAGCACCTCGTCCAGCACCCAAAGCTTGGTTCTACATGTTAAGAGCCGCGCGAGCGCTGAGCGTCTTCGCTGTCCCTCAGACAAGAGTCGTGCCGCCAGTTCCTCGCGACCCCCAAGCCCCATCTTTTTGAGTGCACCGTAGGCCTCCTCCAAAGACAGCTCTTTGCCTGATAATCCGCTGGAAATCCGAAGATTTTCAGCGGAAGAAAGTTCTTCCTTAACAGCGCTGCGGTGACCAACATAGGTCAGCGATGAGAAATATTCCTCAGCCAGGGAGCGAATGTTCGCACCATTCCACAGAACCTCGCCACTTTCGGGAGCCATGAGTCCGCAGATGATTCTAAGCAGGCTAGTCTTGCCGCTCCCATTCGGACCAGTCAGCTGAAGAAAAGTTCCCGCTGGTAGCGAGAAGCTCACATCTCGAAAGAGGCGGCGGTCTCCCCGGACGCATTCCAAATTGACTGCGGCTAACATTCGTGCTCTCGTTCAGACGGGCAAAAGCAAAAGAATGTAACTGACTGGTGGGGAATCATAGCCGAGATAACAGTTGGTTGTCATCGAGGGGCTTCGCCTCAAAAGTGCTCAGGGCATCCCGTCAGGGACGCTATGTTTATGGGACGCAATGTTTATTGAACGCACCGCCTATTCTGAGATCTCACTCCGCTAGGGGCGAAATGTTGAGGATATGCCGCCCCGCCGGGGCGAGATGCTTCCACCCCGCCTGGGCTATAAACATCGCGCGCCTAACGGCGCGACTTTTGAGGCGAAGCCTCCATTCAGGCTTCACGCATATCGGTAAGACCGCGCCAAGCCGCTGCTCAACCGCTCTGGTTCTTATGAGAGTGTTAGGACCGATAGCACCAAGAAGGGCCCGGCCATCGAGATCAATGACAATCCGCGCCAAAGATAAAGCCACACTCGTGCCTCCCGGTTATTATTGATCCGGGGTGGAGTCCGAAATAGCCAGTTGAACGTTACCCGTTTTCGAGCTGTTGAACTTCGCAGAAACTCCAGGAACGAGCTTCTTATTTCCGGAGCAGTCCAAAAAAAGCCGGAAGGTCGGGGGTCTCTTTCCCTGAACTGACACCCCTGGCAGGTATATACAACACACATGATTCACCAGCATGAATGGATCACCTGTTATGAGGGTGCGGTGTTCGACAAAGATGGCGATGGTCAGCGTGACGAGGATGATGACGCTGACTTAATGGCTCCGACCAACACGAAATAAACGTCATGGGTGAGAGTGCCGTCATGATGCGGCAGTAGTGAGAGCTGGGACGGCTTCGACTTTCTAGGTCGAGCAAACCTGCGAGCAGATTGATAACGATCAGAATGAGGAGTGGAGAGACACGAAACATGAGTCAATCCTTTTAGAGGCTAGAGGAGCGGGAAGAAACAACAGCGGGCGAACCTTATACGGCGAGATAGTTGTTGTCAAATAAACCGTTGCAAAATTCTTGGCATTGAGCTGAAGCCCTACGTAATCAAAATTTCCATTGACAAACCATGTGGCCGGTTTTAGAGTCCGCGCATCTCAGTTCCCCCTTCTTGCCTGTAATGTAGTCTCAACAAAAGACGCCAATGGTAACGGTAACAACATTCAGTTTTGCTGAGGTGCTCATTATGTTTTTCAGCAAGGAATTCTTGCGAAAGTTCATTCTAACTTCACCACTTTTGATTATTACGGGTTTGGGTGTGTTCGCCGTCGTGCGGAATACTGCTAGCCTCGAATCACTAAAACCATATGCTTCAACGACTGTACAAACAAAGACTCGAGGCGAGCAGCTTCAGTGAGTTGATTACGATTCGAGGCACGGGCATCCGTCCCTCCCAGTTATTGCGAGCACGGGGAAAATTCTTACTGATTGTTGACAATCGCAGCGGGCTTGAAAAAGTGGATCTAAGAATCGATGGCGTCGCAGGTAATCGCGTGCGAGAGGCAACCGTGCACAGAACGAAATTGGACTGGCAAACCTTGTTAGATCTCCATCCCGGAGACTATGTATTGACAGAAGCCAGTCACCCAGATTGGGTGTGTCACATAAAGATCACGAACTAAACAATCAACTATTCGCAGCTTTTGCCGAGCTGTTTATGAACGGAGCGACCCTCGTGAATAATATCCCCCGTTACTCCGCGTCTTTCGCGAGAATTGTTTTCGCCATCTCATTCTTGGTTTCAGCGTTCTGCTACGCTAATGCACAAAGCTACTCGTCAAGCGCTACAGACGGATTTACACCGACTGGCCTTACGGTAGGCAGCCCTGCTGGATCGTATCCGCTGAGCGGTTTTGAAAGCGTCAATCCGTATAACGGGGGCCTTAATTTCAACTTGCCTGTGCTCAAGATAGGAGGGCGCGGCACTGCGGGTTATATGATTCACATTCCCGTAGAACAGCGATGGCGAATAGTTTACAACCGTTACGAAGATCCCGCTACGAATCAGTTCTGGGAGTTCTATACACCCGAATTCAATTGGTGGGCCGGACTTCAACCTCGCTACGGGCCGGGCGTGCTACTGGGCCGCTCCAGCGGCTTCGGTCGAAGCTACTGTCCCTCACAGGACACATGGAATTTCGATTCTAGCCTGACACGGCTGACCTTCACGACGTCCGACGGCACAGAATACGAGTTGCGCGATCAAGCCACGGGCGGGCAGCCCGCCACTGTACCGTCCTGTGCCTGGCAAGGCACATCTCGAGGCACTACGTTTGTCACGGCTGACGGGACGGCCGCAACGTTCATTTCAGATACGGAAATTCGAGACAATCCATGGGATTCAGAACTCATTTATCCCTCCGGTTACCTGATGCTGCGCGATGGAACAAAGTACCGGATCGATCAGGGGAATGTGACGTGGATCCGTGACCGAAATGGTAACAAGATCACGATATCGAACGGCGTCCTCTCCTACGCCAGCTCCGTCACCGATTCTTTGAACCGTCAGGTAACGTTTGGTTACGCAAATACCACTACTCCCTATGACGAAATTGCTTTCAAGGGATTTCAGGGCGCAACCCGCCGAATCAAGGTTTCGCATACGGATCTCGGGAACGCGCTTCGTTCGGGATTTATGGTCCAGACCTGTGCAGCCCTGTTTCCAGGAATCAATGCGTCAAACGGCCCTTGCGAAAGTGAAGTAATTTCAGAAATCAACCTGCCGGACGAACGAAGTTATAAGTTGCGTTACAACAGCTATGGAGAGTTGGCTCGAGTGGAGCTGCCCACGGGAGGCGTAATTGAATACGACTGGGCTGCCGGGCTTACCGGAGGCCCTGAAAGCGGCCTCATTTCTACTGAAGCTGTCTATCGGCGGGTCGTCGAGCGACGGGTCTACAACAAGGCAGGGGTCCTGCAGAACAAAACTACCTTCAGCAGGCCGGAAGCCGTGGTGTCCCAAACAATTGGGTACGTCGACGTCAGTCAATATGATGGGAATAATCAATTACTGAGAACTGAGCGCCATCACTATTTTGGGAATGGCGCGGCGCAGTCAATGGTCAATCCATCACCGGTAGACTATCCCTCCTGGAACGAAGCCAAAGAATATCGAACCGAGACCTTTGACGCGAACGGCATCTTGCTGCGCTCAGACGATCAGACATGGCAGCAAGGCGTTCCTGTCAGTACGTGGAATTCGCAGATCGCAAATAACCCTCGCCTCAGCGATGTTACCACCAGGATAGAACCGAGTAGCTCCAACTTAGTGAGTAAAAAGAGTTTCGCTTATGACGACTCGGTGCCTTACAACAACCAATCCGATGTCTACGAATATGGTTTTGGGCCAGGCACACCGGGCGCGCTCGAACGGCGGACGCATACCGCCTATGTGACCGGAACAACCTATGCCGGAGCCATTGGCGCGCACCTGCGCAACCTGCCCACGCAGACTTCGGTTTACGATGCGACCGGCGTCGAGCGGGCACGCACTACTGTTGAATACGACAATTACGCGACAGACTCGAGTCACGCTGCCTTGAAAGACTGGCCAACGGTGACCGGAATACCGATGAGCGGACACGACCTTTCGTTCGGAACCGGCTACAGTACTCGCGGCAACGCAACCGCCACTACTCAATATCTGATATCCAATGGCGCAGTCACGGGCTCCATCACTGCGTACGCGCAATACGACACGGGCGGCAGTGTCGTGAAGACCGTTGACGCACGAGGATACGCAACCACACTTGATTATCGCGATAACTTTGGGGTCCCCGGCGGTGGCCTCCAAACAGGTGGGGTACCTGCCAATACCGTTCCGCCCGAATTGAGTGGCCTGGCAAGTTATGCTTTCCCGTTTGCTGTTAGCAATGCCCTAAGCCATACGGCCTACGCTCAATTTGACTACTACTTGGGCCGGCCAGTGGACGGTGAAGACGCAAACGGAATCGTGGCCAGTGGGTATTATAACGATCCGCTGGATCGACCGACGCAGATCAGGCGGGCGGTGGGCACGGCTGCCGCCAGTCAGACTGCTTTTGCTTACGACGATACCAACCGGGTAGTCACCAGCAGCAGCGACCTTAATGCCAACAATGACAACCTCCTCACCGGCAAGACATTCTACGATGGTTTGGGCCGAACGACCGAAACCCGCCAGCACGAAGGCGGCACGAATTACATTGCAGTGCAAACTCAATACGACTCATTGGGGCGCGCCTTCAAGACTTCCAATCCTTTTCGGCCATGGCAGAGCGAGGTTGCGATTTGGACGACTACGGGTTTCGATGCGCTTGGTCGGGTAACCAGCGTGACCACACCCGATAGCGCGGTAGTCACCACCAGCTACAGCGGCAACACCGTGACAGTTACTGATCAGACGGGAAAGAAACGCAAGAGTGTTACTGACGCACTGGGCCGGCTCAAAGAAGTCTACGAAGACCCCACGGGAGTGAACTACCTCACCAGTTACAGCTATGACGCGCTGGATAATCTGACGACTGTTAATCAGGGAACACAGACCCGCACCTTCGTCTATGACTCGCTCAAGCGTTTGACCTCTGCCACGAACCCTGAGAGCGGCACTATTACTTACACTTACGATAATAACGGGAATCTGCTGACGAAGACCGATGCTCGCCCGGTAACAAGCACCTACACTTACGACGCTCTCAATCGCAACACTTCGGTGGATTACTCAAACACCACCATCGGCAGCCCGAATGTTCCCGACATCACGCGCTTCTATGATGGGGCGACCAACGGCAAGGGCCGCTTCTGGTACAGCTATGCTGCTGGGAACCTCTCGACCGGGGCTAACGTCGAGCACTCGGCCATCGACAGTTACGATGCACTGGGCAGACCGTCGGTGCAACGTCAGCTGCTCAAACTCAACAGTGCCTGGGGGCCGACCTACCAAATCAGCCGTGGCTACAACCTCGCCGGAGCGGTGACCTCCCAGACTTACCCTTCCGGGCGAACCGTCAGCTACGCCTACGACAATGCCGGTCGTGCGAATACCTTCACTGGCAATCTCGGAGATGGCACTCAGCGCACTTACTCAACGGGC
>DATETN010000197.1:0-22100 GCA_035283645.1 Pyrinomonadaceae bacterium | reverse complement strand
TCAGACGCACTCGCGCATCAGCCAAAATATTTAAAACCGATGCGCAAGAGATAGGTAACCCTTGGGAGCATCGTCAATGACAACGTCACCGAAATAATGGTGTGAGATATCGCCAGGGCAAACAGATTCGGATGGCGCTGGTAAACGTAAGCCCAGAAACTGCCTCCCACAAACCCCAGTAAGACCAACAGTGGGCTCGGCAGATGGAGCAGGCTGAAGACTAAGCCTACCAGTAGCACGCTTCGCAGGTTTCGTCCGAATACGATCTGCGCTCGCCGATTTACAAATGCCTGGAGCACGAACTGCTGAAATAAGGCCCACAACGGCACGGATAACAACCGCAGACGAAAAGGGCGTAAGGCCAATCCCGGACCGTCCAACACCCAGTTTGCAACGAAGAACAAAACAACCGCCAAAACCGTTGGAACGAGCAACAACTGCGTCGCGGCCCAAAAGTTGTCCAAACGAAATCCCAGTTCCTGCAAACTCTCGCCTCGTTCACGTTGGGACACGATTATCAGAGTCATCGCCAATGTTATTGGGATAGCACCGACCCAACTACCCTTTCCTGCAAACGCATGAACCGCCCACGCAGCAATGAGCCCGGACATCATGACGGACACAATCTCCCACGCGGCAATCTGCTTATTCAGATTCCTGTCCGTGAGGGCGTGCCGATTTTGCGGTTCTGGCGTCAATTCCCCACTCTCTCTGATAACGAAGTCACAACGCCCGCTTCATCGACAATAAACTCAACCGGATGGCCAAGTTGCTGCAAGGTATGCCGGAGTCCGCCACCACTTGAGTGCTGAGCATACACGCGTGCTTCGTGTTTACCTGGTTGCAAGCCTGCGAGATTGAACTTGAAACCATGCCAGTCATCCTTGGCCCAGCCTGCCGCGCGCACATCCGGACGGAACTCATTGGCCACACCGATGGCGACAAAATTTCCGTTCACAAAAAGCTGCAACTCGACACGCTGGTATGGTTCAGCGCTGTTGATAGCCCAGCCGGCCAGCGCCTTACCTTCAATCTCGGCGAAGCCTTTGAAGTACGGCGGAAAGGCATTTACGAAAAAAGCAATCGCAAGGACCGCGATCAGAACCGTCTCAGCTATCGACTTGCCGATTAAGAGGTGGGTGAGTCTCATCTGGTCTAAGCGGGATCAACGGCGGTGGTATCAACCGTTGTTAGGAGCGGGCAAGTTCTCGGGAGGAAAAACGTCGGGCCAAAGCTCACGGAATTCGCGAGTCACAATCTCCTCGACCTGATCTGCAGTTTCGCAATCCAGGCAGTCCAAAGCAATTCGCCGGGCTTCGCCGGCACTAATCTGGCCCAGGACCCGTCGTATGCGTGGAATGGCGGCGGGTGTCATGCTCAACTCCACGGCTCCAAGACCAATCAACAGTATTGAATATGCTGGCGTTGATGCCATCTCTCCACACACTATCGCTGGAATGCCTAAACCACGTGCAGCATCTATAGTCCGGCGGATGCCGAACAAAACAGCCGGGTGCAGCGTCCGAAACCAGTCCGCAACTTCCTCATTGCCCCGGTCAACAGCCAGCGTGTATTGGACCAGATCATTTGTTCCCAGTTCGAAGAAGTCCACCGCGCGAGCAATCTTCTCGGCGGTTATCACAGCAGAGGGTATTTCTATCATGGCGCCGATTCGTAGCTCGGGCACTCGGTCACCCGCAGCAACCAGATCCGCTCGCTCGTCTTCGATTACTGCTCTTGCCCGGTTAACATCCGCAACATCGGCAACCATAGGCAAAAGTATGCTCAACCTGCCTTCAGTCGCCGCTCTGAGAATTGCCCTTACCTGGGTTCTCATCAGCGCCTGATACTTCAGTCCGAAGCGAATTGCGCGCAGTCCAAGCGCGGGATTTCGTTCAGCCTCGGCGGCCCCATCGCGATGCGTCAAAGCGCCCAGGTCGAAGAGCCGGACGATTGCACCTTCTTCACCAGCCATTCGGGCCAGTTCGGCGTACGCCCGATATTGTTCATCCTCCGACGGCGTGGTGTGATCACCTCGCAACAAAAACTCCGATCGATACAACCCCACGCCGCTGGCTCCATACTCTCGAACTGAAGCGAACTCCGCCGGCAGCTCAACATTTGCCCTGAGTGTCACTTGTACACCGTCAACAGTTGCTGCTGGGCCAGTAATCGTTTGCGAAGTCTTTATTGGAGATTCCCGGGTCGATTGGGGCCTCGACTCATACTGCTCAATGGTTCCAGGACTCGGGTTGAGAATCACTTCGCTTCTATCGGCATCGACAATAACCGGGTCCCCGGTGCGCGCCCGACGATAGAAGTCTCCTAAGCCGACAACCGTTGGTATACCTAATCCCCGCGCGATGATTGCCATGTGTGAGGTCCAGCCACCCGAGTCCGTGGCCACGGCTTGAGCGTAATCCAGATCCAGTTCGGCGATAGCAGACGGCAACAGATCTTCCGATACGATTACAGCGCTTTCCGAAAGCTTGCGATGTGGTGGTCGCTCCCCGCGCAGGGCCACTAAGAGTCGCTGAACGACGTCTTCAATATCAGATCCTCTCTCACGCAGGTACTCATCCTTCATCTCAGCGTAGACAGCAAGCAATCGGTCGCTAACCACTTTTAAGGCCCATTCAGCGTTCGATCTCTCTTCGCGAATATAGCCATCGACGTCATTGATGAGCTTCTCATCCTCAAGCATTAAAAGGTGCGCGTCGAAGATGTAAGCATGGTCTTTGCCGAGCTCCTTTTCTGCCTTCTCTTTGATGGCCATTAACTGGCGGCGAGCAAGGCGCACTGCGGCATGGAATCGCCTGAGTTCACGCTCGAGCTCGGTATCATCAATTCGGGTTCGATACGCGTCGCGTGTTCCGGTTTGTGTCCGCAGCACACGGCCCACTACCACACCCGTAGAGACACCCACACCTTTATATCTGCTCTCCTGGGTTTCGCTCATTGATCAATTCACTGCAGGCGAAACTTCGCCAAACTCTTGTTCAAATAGAGAATCAAAGGCCAACATCGCCTCCTGCTCATCGACGCCATCTGCTCGCACTATCAATTCTGTCCCGCGCGTGGCGGCAAGCATTAAAACACTTAAGATGGACTTCGCATCCGCAGTGGTGCCGGTATCAATCCGCTCCATGCTTAGTTGGCTTTGAAATCCAGCGGCCACGCGAACCAATTTTGCGGCCGCACGCGCATGGAGACCTAACCTCGCTCTGACCACAAACGTACGCTCGATCATCAGGCGCCGCTTACCTTTGTCGGAGGAGTCAGTAGATCGCTGGCGAGATATATTCCCTGTCGACCCACGTCACAGACTCGGTGTGCAATCTCGGCCAGAGATTCGCTTCCTGTCTGGCTGGCCAGCTTAATCACCATCGGTAGATTGACGCCGGTTACCACTTCCACCTTACCTTCATCGAGAAACATTGACGCAATGTTGGTGGGAGTTCCCCCAAACATGTCGGTCAACAGAAGGACTCCTGCGCCTTGCGATACACGGGTGATGGCTCGTTGGACCTCGTCGCGCGCGGCATCGACATCATCATGCCAACCAATTGAAACAGCTGTTATGTAAGAGATCGGGCCGATAATCATCTCCGCGGCGGCTACCAGCTCTCCAGCAAGGTGCCCGTGAGTGACAATCACGCCCGCGACTTTGCGGTCGTCGTCCTGAGAAGCATTCTGTGGAGGGCTCATACTCATCGATCCGGTCTCCCCATTGCTTTTACCGCGAAGGCTTGCCCTTTCTAACATCACGGTGACTTACGTACGCGTTGAACCCGGCGCGCTGGAGATTGCGCTTCAAAGCATTCGCAATCATTACTGAGCGATGGCGACCGCCAGTGCAACCGATGCCGACCGTTACATATGACTTTCCCTCTCGTTTGTACAGTGGCAACAGGTAATCCAGGAGATCACTGAACCTGGTTAGGGTCTCCTGGACTTCCGGTTGACTGCGCAAGTATTTGACCACGCGCGTATCGTGGCCCGACAAACGCTTCAGCTCAGGGATGAAGTGCGGGTTCGGTAAGTGCCGCACATCGAACAACAGCTCCAGCTCACCGGGTGTGCCGTACTTGTGACCGAAACTAAGTACCTGAACACGCATCGAACCCGCCTCCGCGTGCGGGCTGAAGCGTTCAAGTAAGAGCGCGCGCAGAGTGTGTACAGTATGTTCAGATGAATCGATAATCTGATCGGAGACTGCGCGAATTCCAGCCATAGCTCGCCGCTCCCCACGGATCGCCTTGAGCAGTCCCTGCCCTTCATCCGCCGGGTGAGGCCGTCGCGTCTCGCTGAATCTATGTTGCAGCACCTCATCAGAAGCCTCGAGAAATAGTACAAAGATACTCAACCCGGTTCCGCGGAGCGCCTTTAATTGTTTCCTGAACTCTGCCAGAAAGCCTCGCTCTCGGATGTTGATCACGAGTGCTGCCCGGTCGATGCCCTTTTCGTCTCCACTTGTTACCAGACGCGCAAATGTCTGGAGCATGGTCAGCGGAAGATTATCGACACAGAAGTACCCGAGGTCTTCGAAAGCATTTGTCGCCGAAGACATTCCGGATCCGCTTAGACCGGTGATGATTACAATGTCCGGGATTGAATTAGACTCTGCAACGGACTTCTTTGGGTTTTTCCGGGGCATCGAGTTATTGACTGGGTAATCTTATAACCATCGAGGCCACAGGGAAATCTGTACTGGGCAGGAAGGTTGATAGAAAGTGACACACACTACCGTGAGCTTCCCGTCTCCTCATGTTACCAGGCAGCCCGCTTGTTTGGTCCATTTTGGTGGATGCCTACTTACCGGTAGTACCGTAAGTCCCACTTAAAGTCTTTACGGCTCAATCAAACCGAAGTTTCCGTCCTTACGCTTATATAGAACTCCGAGTCGATCGGTGTCCGCATCTCGAAACACCACAAACTGGTTTGTAGCCGACGAGAGATGCATAGCAGCTTCTTCAGCAGTCATTGGTTTTACAGGATACCGACGCGCGGCGATGATTCGTGGAGGCCGAGGGGTAGCCTCGAGATTTCCGTCGGGTTGCGGGGCAACCGCAGCAGTCCGAATTGCTGTCTGTTTCCGATCGATTATCTTCTTTTTCAGCTTCAGAGCCTGTTTCTCGATCTTTGCAATCGCGCGCGTCAGCGCCATATACATGTCGACGTTGATGTCTTTTGCCGTTAAGGTGTGATCCCGCCAATGGACAATGAGCTCTCCGATGTGCCGGTTCTTCTCCACGTCAATGATTACATGCGTGGAAGCTGTGGAGTCGTTAAATATGTGTTCGAGCTTCTTGAAATGGTCTTCGACGTGCCGGCGAATGGCAGGAGAAACCACCACGTGTCTTCCCGTGTATTCGAATCTCATGAAGTGCAGTTTCCTCCTAAACTCGACAGTAATGTGTCAGGACAGAGTGGTGCGCTCTCTGCCCGAAAATAAAAGCATGTTGCGAAATGCAGTTCGTCTCGCCGAATCGAGGGGCTTAGACCACCGCGCGACGCTCACGCGAACCGGGGATGTGCATCTGATCGCGGTACTTTGCGACTGTGCGGCGCGACAGCTTGATTCCATCTTTGGCTAAAATCTTCACGACCTGATCGTCAGTAATAGGGTTGTGAGAATCTTCCTCTTCGATCAGCTTCTTTATCTTCAATTTAATAATACGTGTTGAAATTTCTTCGCCGTCTTCGTTCATCATTCCTTCAGTGAAGAAGCGGCGCAGTTCGATGACCCCTTGTGGAGTGTGCGCGTACTTTCGATTCACCACCCGAGAGACAGTGGAAAGGTGCATGCCGATGTCCTCAGCAATGTCCTTCAACATCATCGGCCTAATATATTGGACACCTTTATCGAGAAACTCTCGCTGTCGGTTTACGATCGACTCGACCACCTTGTAGATAGTCTGCCGGCGATGCTCAATATTCCGCAGCAGATCTACAGCCGAACGCATCTTCTCACGAATGAAACTCTTCGTTTCATTACTAACGGTGCCCTGGTTCAGCATCTGCTGATACTGCTGGCTGATCCGTAAACGCGGGCTGCCATCGTCAGCGAAGTAGATGACGTAGTCCTCATCGTCCTCATGAAGCTTTTCGATGTAGATTTCCGGAGTAATTAGAATCGGCTCATCCGACGAGTAACGGCGACCAGGATAAGGATCAAGGGTACGAATAAACTGCAATTCCGAAAGCAATTCCTCGACGTCGATACCAATCTGCTTGGACAGATGAGGCAGCTTGTGCTGCTGCAAATCAGACAGGTGCTCGCTAATCAGGAGCGTCGCCAGTCGGTCCGTCTCTCCCCGAACCTCTAGTTGGACCAGCAAACATTCCTTTATATCGCGTGCGCCGCAGCCCACCGGGTCAAGACGCATAATAGCCTGGCGGGACTGCTCTACAACTTCCTCGGACCATCCTCCCATCGCAGCAATCTCTTCATTGCTGGCATTCAGGCGTCCCTCGGCGTCCAGATTGCCGATCACACATATGGCCGCATCACAAATCTCCTCCGAGACGGGACTAAGGTGCAATTGCCATTCAAGGTGATCTGCCAGCGAAGGCGGGCGCGTCAGAAACTGTTCAAAAGTCGGAGCGTCTTCCTTGTACTCGACCTCCTGCGTCTTGTATCCAGGGTCAAGGTAGTCCTGAAACTCGCGACCAAAATCGATCTCTTCAAACGGATCTCGGCTGCCCTCTTCTCCCACGACCTCATCGCCGATCGAATCGTCATTCAGTTCGCCGGTTGCGCCTTCAAATGGTTCGGCGTCCACTTCCACCGAGGCGTTTGAAATTCCTTCTGCATCACCTGAGCCATTTGAGCTCGGCGTTCCAAGTTCCGGCTCGGAGGGTTCAATATTCGGTTGATCGGCGGCGCCCGCATTTGAGCTGGCAAGGTGATCCAATATCTTCTCAGCTAACTCACGTGCTTCTTCCTGGGTGGCGACCTCTTCCAGAACCGGGTTCTCAAGTAGTTGCTGTTGTATCAGCTCGCTCAGCTCGAGGGTGGTCATCTGCAGCATCTCGATTCGCTGGCGCAACTGGGGCGTCAGCACGAGACGTTGAGATAGGCTGGTAGTGAGTTTTAGGGACATTACTCAGGTAACTTTGATCTTTAGGTCTTGTTTGCGCCTGATCGCGCGTAGAGATTATAACCCGATTCTGGTTCTTTTGCGTGATCGCCTTTACATGCGGAATTTCTCACCGAGGTAGAGTCGCCTAACTTCCGGGTCTTCGGTTAGTT
Source organism: Pyrinomonadaceae bacterium (assembly GCA_035283645.1). Classification (GTDB taxonomy): domain Bacteria; phylum Acidobacteriota; class Blastocatellia; order Pyrinomonadales; family Pyrinomonadaceae; genus PSRF01. The sequence goes on along the minus strand of DATETN010000197.1, from coordinate 14,845 downwards.
CGGAGGGTATCCCGGACCTAAAAATCCGCCCCTCGGCCATTATGTAGGCCCGGTCTGTCACACCAAGAGTCTCGCGCACATTATGATCTGTGATCAGAATTCCTATAGCACTATTGCGTAAATAAAGTATGACATTTTGAATGTCATCAACAGCCTTTGGGTCGATGCCCGCAAATGGTTCGTCCAGTAAGATGTATTGCGGTTCAGTCGCTATGGCTCGCGCAATCTCGGTTCGCCGCCTCTCTCCGCCTGAAAGTGCATCCCCCCGCGTGTTTCGGACATGGGCAATACCGAACTCCTCCAATAGCTCCTCAACTCGCTTCAAACGCTCGCGTCGACGCAAACCCATGGTCTCTAGCACTGCCAGAATGTTCTGCGCCGCCGTCATTTTACGGAACACAGAGGGCTCCTGCGGCAGGTAACCAAGCCCTAAGCGAGCGCGAAGATACATTGGCAGTTTTGTCAATTCCCGACCGGCTAACTGCACAGAGCCTGAATCCGGCTGCTCCAGACCAACAATCATATAGAACGTCGTGGTCTTACCCGCACCGTTTGCTCCAAGTAAACCTACAACCTCACCGCGCTCGACGTGCAAACTGACATCGTCCACCACACGACGTTTGCCGTAAGTTTTTTGAAGCTGCAAGGCGCTCAATGCAGTGGGTGAGGGATGTCGCCTGTCATGTTCTCGTCCCGCAGAAACGCTTTGGGGCTTCTTACGAGGCGTGCTAATTCTTAACTCTTCGATTTGAGTTCCCATCAGGAGGTTTTATTGCCTCTTAATCTTGTGGACCGACCTTACACGTCCAGGTGATTGTGATCCACGGGCGTCGTCGGCTGTGACTTTACCTTCGCGCACAAACACCGTCAAACGACCCCCTTCTGTACTGCCCTGTTCGGCGTCTTCAACTCGAGCGGGACTTCCCCGCAACACAGCCACTTCGTCAGCGGTGGTGTACTGGATCCAATCCCCGGTTCCCTTTCGATTCGGCTGCGTCAGTACCACGTTGCGCTCGGCAATTGTCTTCTCCATTTCACTCGTTTGTTTGGTGAGGTATACATCAGCTCGGCCGCTGGTAATGCGATCTGTGCCCTGTCGAATGTCCACGTTTCCCTCGTAACGCAGTAAACGATCTGCCTCTGAGTACGCCATCCAGTCGGCGGCCGCAAAAACGGGGACAACTTCATTTGCGCCTTGTGTTCGACGCTTGGCATTGTACAGCCCACTCTGCACGCGGCCGCTGGCATCCATCTTCTTGTCGTTCACGTAAATCGTAAGCTTGTCCGCGCGTACATAGTTATCGTCCTGCCACGCACGCGCGTTTCCAGTGTATGTTGCGATTCCCTTCGCATGCTGAAACTCACCGCGTTCACTGCTGACGTATACGGGACTCCTGGTCCGCATGAATGGAACTGCGTTGTTCGTCTGTTCCTGGCTGTAATAAGTCGTAGCCGTTCGTCCGCGACTGAAGGAGACATCGTTACGAAAATCTGAGTCAAGCTCAATGGCTTTTGTTCGACCTCGCGAATCCCAAACAGTCGGTTCACCCCCACGTAATCGAACCATGTCTTCTGCAGCGGTGTACGAAATGTTGTTAGCCGTGCCGTTGCGATCGCTTTCGTTGAACTTCGCGCTTCCCTGCGCTTCAAAGCGATCCACGTCCTGGGTCTCTCGGACAAAGGTTGCGACCATTTTGTCTGAGGTCAATGTCCGAGCTGCTCTGCCGGTGTCCGACTGCGCGGGCTCGACAACTGCCTTGGTCCCCCCGGTCGCAGTAAACTCTCTCGCGAGGTTACCCTGATCGAAGAACTCGCAGTCAAAACGGGGAGCAGTTAAGGTCTTTTTATCCGCCTGCCTGTTCTGAATGACAGGGTCGACAAACAACTCTGCGTTTCCGACGGCTTCGGCACGTTCAAGATCTCTGCCGGTCACGCGCCAGAAGAGCTTCACGGTGTCGGCTGTCAGTCGTTTGTTGGCAGCTCGCGGATCGTTTGCTTTGGATCGAGGCGCAGAGAGGCTCACTACCGATCGTCCCTCGGTGCGCATTTCTTTAAGGACACTCTGATCACCCTGCGCCTGGAAGCTAACCTCCACCAAGTGCGGACCGCTCATCTGCATTTGAGCATCAGAGTCAAGTGTCTGCGATCTAACCTCTTTCATGCCGACGGCACGTTCGAGCCGCTGGTCCTTGTCCAGGAAGAAATCCATGTCCGTTGAATGTACTTCCGCCGCCCGACCTTCCTGCATTGACCGAAGGTAGGCATTTCCGCGCAGTTCGAGCTTTTGCAGCCGCTTTTGGTCAGTCACCAGTGCGTAAAGCGTATCGCCACTCATGGTCTCGCGCTCCTGTTCAGCGGTCACTCCACCTGCGAATGAAAGCTTCATTGTGGACTGCTCGAATATGGCGTAAGCGGAACGGATCGTCACCGGGCGCGACCGTCCAGACGACGCGTTGGCTTTAGAATCGCGAAGCACTTCCGGAGCAACGACGATTTCAACGTCTTTCTTTAGCAGCAGCTTCTTTTGCTTTGCCTCCACCACAGCGCCCGTTGAACGTCCGGAGACATTCTCGCGTGCAAACGCCACGGGAACATCTGTTTGGGCAACTTCGGCATCGCGGTCATACGCAAGCTCTTCTGTGTTTACTTTCAATCCTTCTTTGGTTTCTATCCTTACTCCTCCGTGAAACGAGATAATGGACGTTCGCGGATCGTAAATTGCGCGGCTGGCCGTGATTTGATCCGGTTGTGTTCCTTCCGGTGGATACATTGCGAGACTTACATCTTCCAACTCATGATGGTTGTCAGAGAAGGTCGTGTCTTTTGAGGCTTTTAGAAGGAGGTATGAGCGGTCGCCTCTCGTGATTCGCTGTTCATAGCCGTTGATGGTTCCAGTGATCTCTTTGGAGAGTTCAGGCGTCCCAGATTTGAGGCGGAAGGGTGTGTTGTTTCGAAGCCGGTAGTAAGAGACGGCAATAAAAGCAACACCGGCGACAAGAACTGTTACGGCAAGCAATCGCACCAGGAGCGGAAACCGCGCTCTGAGCCCGATAGCTATCTCTCGTCGTCTTGAGATTTGTTGCATTCTTTGGTTCGTGGTTTGTTGTTGGTGGTTCGTTGTGAGTTGTTCGTTGTAAGTTGTTCAAGATCTTTTGGTCTTTGGGCTTTGATCTTTGGTCTTTGGCAATTAACGGCGCCACGATCAACTAACAACTAACAACTAACCAACCTGTTCGATGCCGCTAAACTTACAGTCCGTTTGCTCGAACTGCCGCAATTGTAACAGCGAACCTAAATCTATCAGCAAAACTAGTACTGGTTCAGTTTCAAATCTTAGGTTCGAATATTCAACGGTTCTTGGGAACACGGGCGTCTCGCCCGCATTGCTCGCGCAGCGCGAAAATTGATTGCGGAAAAGAATGCAACAAATTGGGCACCGTGCGGGCGGGGACGCCCGCGTTCCCAAGAACCGTTGAATTTTATTTCCAAGTTTCAAACTGAACCACTACCAGCAAAACTCCCAGCCCGCGCCAACCTTCATCTACCGGTGCTTACGTTCGACAAGGTCATCCTTCAGAAGCTGGTAGTCGGGTGTTACTGCACACTTTGCCTAACCGACTTTATTGACTTAGGCTTTGAACCGCAAGTGAATCCGCGCGCTAACCGATTTAATCATGTTGGAACGTCAAGGAAAGGCGGGTTAACTTGAGCACCCGAGCCCACTTAATAGGAAAGTAAAGCTTAAGTAGCGGGTTAACGCCGAATGATCAGGGATGAGCAATCGCTACAAGCGATGCGAGACCGCCCACATGAATCAATGCAGCGAGGAAGCCGATCAGTGAGGGCAGCATTTAAGAATACCCTCAAACGGTACGAAACTATTCTGCAAACCAGCCGCCCGGATCAAGTAGTTTGACTCCAATACAACGGCGGTTGTCAATCGGATCTGTCCAGGCGCCGTTCACTTCAGCCCTGAGATTTGCTCCAAAAGGTGGTGTGAGTGTGACAAATGTGCCGACGTTCACTTCACGATCGAGGATGATCGTGGCGCCACCGCGACTGATCTTCACGGCCTGTGCGGTAATGTGAAAGGAGTTTCCATCCTTGTCCTGGCCTTCTACTTCTAAAGAGAATTCAACCGGGACTCGGGGACTGCGCGGCCGCTGGGAACGAACCGTCGCAGGCTGGTCTTTCTCGTCCATATCTGATGCCCTTTTTTACGAATTTGAATGTGAGGCAGAGGGCAGACGTAGTCTACCTGAATATCGCAGTCCACGGGAATGATTTTCCGATGACCGCTTACTCTACGGCTGCCGAAATGTGACCGGCAGCAAGAGCGGCGAGGATAAAACCGCCAATTATCAGGCGGTAAACGATGAAGACGCCCGTCGAATGGCTCCGTAGATACCGCAACAGGAACCAGATTGAGGCGTAACCTACGATTGCGGAAACAACTGTCGAGACGGCAAGGGGAAGAAAACTCCCCTCTGGCAGTTTTATGATTGCCTCTTTCAACTCCAACAGCCCGCTGGCCGCTATTGCTGGAATCGAGAGCAGAAACGAGAAGCGCGCTGCCGTTTCCCTTGTTTCACCGGCAAAAAGCCCACCCATTATGGTTGAGCCGGAACGACTAGAGCCCGGCAGCAAAGCCAGCACTTGAGCACAGCCAACGGCCAAGGCGTCCCTGATCCCCAGTTGGTCCATTGATCGGTCTCTTTTGCCGACCCATTCCGCAAGAGATAACAACAACGCCACCACGATCATCATAGCTGCGATGACCCACAGATTTTTGGTAAACGTCCCTTCGATCTGCTCCTTAAAAAGCAGGCCGACAATTCCCACCGGCAAAGAGCCAATCACAATCAGCCAGCCCAACCATGCGTCACGGGATAGGCCATCTTTAGCCTTGGATCCACGCTTTCCTCTGAAAAGCTCAACGTGGTCCGCTACAAATGCGCGCGTGATCTTGAGTATGTCCGCATAGAAATAGATCAAGACGGCCAATAACGTGCCGAGCTGAATTACGGCAATCGTCGCCGTGGTCTGTTCCGCTTTCAACGTTGGTTCGAAACCGTCGTAGAGACCTACAGCCCTTGATGCAAAGACGAGATGTGCGGTGGAACTAATCGGTATGAATTCAGTTAGGCCCTGGACTAGGCCCAGGACAATCGCCTGAAATAGAGTCATATAGGAATGAGTTGAATGTGCCTGCTAGATTGAACGAGCTAGTAAGTTGCACTCGGCTTGGTTCCGGAATCCCCGCTACTCGCGAAAAGAATTGCGCCTGGAGATCCAATCGTACATGAAATTGGGCATGATCATTCCGGCTCGGACGATACTGGCCAGCTGCCAGGGAAAGGCGTAAGACTTCTTGCGCTTCTCGATTACTGTGACGATCTTCTGTATTGCATCGTCCAATTCCATTAGATAGGGCATCCTGGCACTGCGGCCCGCAGTCAAGGGAGTTTTGATGAATCCCGGGTGAATGATTGTGACATTTATTCCCCTCGGCTCAAGATCCAGTCGCAGACTTTCAAAAAAGGCAGAAACTGCAGCCTTGCTTGCGCAGTAAGCGGCCGATTTAGGTAAGCCACGGTAAGCAGCCAGGCTTGAGATGACCACTAGATGCCCGGAGCCTCTTTCAAGCATACCTGGTAAGACTGCTGCAACACTGTTTGCGGCGCCAACTACGTTGGTGGTGATAACACGCGCCACTTCCTCCGGATCCAGATTCGCTGCATCGGTGGTTGCGCCAATACCTGCATTGGCAATCAAGAGATTGACAGGCCCGAGTTCACTTCGGACACGCTCAACCGCGCTCTTCATCGACGCTGCATCCTGTACGTCAGCAGCGACGGCGAACGCGGCCGGTCCGACGGTTCGGTTGCCCTCACCATTGCGCGACTTTCGTGCATTTATCTCGCGCACGATCTCACCAAGAACTTCGCTTCTTCTGGCAATGAGACCCAACCGTGCCCCGCGCTGTGCGAGTTCCAGTGCCAGCGCCCTGCCAATGCCCGAGGATGCACCGGTGATGAGTACGACGTTTTTGGACCAGTCCATTTCGCGAATCGGCTGGGTTCTCTAGTTGAGCAATAATTATGCAGGTGTGAGCAGAAGCACCCACCCCTTTTGGAATCAGATCTGTCTTACTACTGGCAGAATAACCGGCTTAGCGCCCGAGAGTTTCTGGATGAACCGCTTTAGCTCTAACCTGACGTGCTCTTTAAGCAGCTCTTCGTTGCGCAGTGTCTCGCGGGAGGCGCCAGTAATTGCGGCAGCGACGACCTGTTGAGCATCTTTCAAGCCCCCGTTGGCTGAATCAAAACCCCGTACACCTCGGGTCACGATCTCTGGCGGCATCTCCAATTCCCCAGTTCGAGCATCGACCACGACAACCAACGTGACAATCCCTTCGTATGCCATCTGTTTGCGCTCGCGCACGGTCTCGCGTTCGATCTCTTCAAAGCCCGTATCGTCAATAAAGGTCCTCCCAATCTCGCGCCGGTTTACTACTGCCGCACGTTCGCCATCGAGCTCGAGCACGTCACCATTTTCGATGAGGATTATCTGCGACTCGTCGTATCCGAGATGATTCCTTACAAACTCTTTATGCCGAAACAGCATCCGGTATTCGCCGTGGATAGGAACAACGAACTTAGGGCGGACTGCTTCAGTCATAATCCGAATATCTTCCTGGGAAGCGTGTCCACTCACATGGACCAGCCGTCTCTTCTCTTCGATGATGTTAGCGCCACGTTTATAGATGTTGCCGATCATCCTGGAAATCAGGCGTTCATTGCCTGGGATGATTCGCGCAGAGAGGACAACAGTGTCACCTTCATCGATAGTTAACCCTTTGTAACTCTGGGTTGCCATTTGCGAAAGTGCAGCTCTGGATTCGCCCTGTGAGCCCGTCACCAGTAAAACGATCTCTTCTTCGGCGAGATGCTTGGCTTCATTGAGAGGAATCAACAGCCCATCCGGGATATCCAGATATCCCAGCCTGTCTGCAACCTCTACGTTCTTTTGCATGGAGCGGCCGAGTACGCAGACTTTTCTAGCGAACTGCTGCGCCACATCGAGGACAATCTGCAAACGATGTATGGATGAAGCAAAGGCGGCAACAATGATGCGTCCTTTAGCTTCGCCAAAGATCTCTTCAAAAGCGGGAATCACCGCGCGTTCGGAAGGTGTGCGACCTGGCACAGTTGCGTTGGTGGAATCTGACAGAAGAGCCAGAACGCCTTCCTGCCCATATCTTCGGAAGGAACGCAGGTCAATGGGTTCACCAATTACGGGTGTCTCATCAACCTTGTAATCTCCAGTGTGAATGATGGTACCAACAGGAGTTTTGATAGCCAGGGAGAAGCAGTCGACCAGCGAGTGTGAAACGCGAATGAACTCAACCGTAAACGCGCCTATGTCGACGACATCGCGCGGCGCCACACGGTGCAGCAGGGTGTCTGCAGTCAGGTCATGTTCTTCAAGCTTGCTCTCAGCAAGGCCGGCGGTAAAGTATGAGCAGTAAACGGGGACGTTGAATTTCTTAAGTATATAGGGAAGCGCACCGAGATGATCCTCATGACCGTGCGTCAGGACAATAGCTGTGATGTGATCGCGGAACTCTTCGAGGAAATCAAAATCGGGGATGCAGACGTCCACCCCGTATGCTGTCTCTTCGGGAAACCCCATGCCGGCGTCGAGAATAAGCATTTCATCCCCATAGCGCACAGCCATGCAGTTCATCCCAAACTCGCCGATACCGCCGAGCGGAATAATCTCAAGCACACTACTCACCTATATACATTACTCGACTCTCCGGATCTATGTAGCAGTTGTTTAATGAGGGGCAATTGCTCTTCAAACTGAGTCTGAGTATAACAGTTGTATGCAAGCGCGTGAAACGCCTCTCGCGAGCCCGGCTGCCCCGCCAGAGTCATTGACATGGGCTACGGCTTAAAATAGAAGGCTCGATCGAATCGCGCAGCTTTCCGAAGAAGGGATCAAAGATGAAAAACTCTCTTTATGTTATTGCCTTGTCAGGTGTTCTTTGGTTGTCACCTCAGTTTGACAGCGAGCCTGCCAAAGCTCAGGAACGACACCCGCACAGCCACGACCGCACCGAGAAACTCGGCCTCGTGAACTTTAAGGTAACGTGTAAGCCCCAAGTTCAGCCACAATTTAATCGGGCGGTCGCCTGGCTCCACTCCTTTGAATATGAGGAGGCGGAAAGGGTTTTCAGTCAAATTGCGCTTACGGATTCGCAATGTGGAATGGCTTACTGGGGAATCGCCATGAGCAATTACCATCCGCTGTGGGCGCCACCGACCGCCGCAGAGTTACAGAAAGGTTGGAGCGCCGTCGAAAAAGCAAAGCTCGCCGGCGCTCAAACTCAACGCGAACGCGATCACATCGCAGCCATTGAGATTTTCTACAAGGACGGCGACAAGCTAGATCATAAAACGAGGACGTTTGCCTACAGTGACGCGATGAAATTGCTTTATCAACGAAATCCGGCAGATCGTGAGGCGGGCGTCTTCTATGCATTATCGCTCATAACAACCGGAACGATGGTCAACGACAAGAGCTATGCGCGCGAGAAACAAGCTGCTCAGATCTTGAATCGCATTCTGGCACTCGAGCCACAGCATCCCGGTGTCGCTCACTACCTGATTCACAGCTATGACTATCCACCACTGGCACACTTGGCGCTCGCCGCTGCTCGGAGCTATGCCAAAATCGCGCCCGCCTCGTCCCACGCTCAACATATGCCTTCACACATCTTCACCCGAATGGGCCTATGGGAAGAGGCAATTCAGTCAAACCTGGACGCCAAATCGTCGGCCAAGGCTTATGCCGCGAGAAACAGGATGGCAGGCGCGTGGGATGAACAGCTTCATGCGATGGACTATCTCGTCTATGCCTATCTCCAGCGCGCGAAAGACAAGAAGGCATTGGCTGTACTCAACGAACTGAACCAAATTCAAAAGGCCGAGCCACAGAACTTCAAAGTCGCCTATGCCTTCACTGCTATTCCCGCACGTTACAGCCTTGAGCGTCGACGGTGGGACGAAGCAGCTCAATTGCCACTGCGTCCGTCCAAGCTGGAGTCGTTTCCGTGGGAGCGTTATCGGTGGGCCGAAGCTCATACACGTTTTGCCCGAGCAATCGGGGCGGCACGCGCGGGCAAAGTTACTGCTGCACGTGAGGATGTTGAGCAGTTAGGAGCGATCAGACAGGCGCTCGTTGAAGTGAGAGGCGATTATGATTGGGCCAGACAGGTTGAGATCGAGCACATGGTTGCGTCTGCCTGGCTGGCGTACGCAGAGGGCCGTCACGAAGAATCCTTGCGGCTGATGCGCCGGGCGGCAGACTTAGATGACACGACCGACAAACATCCGGTGACGCCTGGTTCGATTCTTCCAGCGCGGGAACAACTCGGCGAACTGCTATTGGAGCTTAAGCAACCGAGTGCGGCCCTGCAGGAGTTTGAGCTTGCACTTCGGAGCGCTCCCGAACGATTCAACGGACTATCCGGGGCAGCACGTGCGGCAAAGCTTGCTGCGGATCTGAAGAAGGCGAAAACGTACTACGCAAAGCTTTTGCAACTTGGTCGTGAAGCAGAGAGCACTAGACCAGAGATCGAGGAGGCACGTGCATTTCTCGCAAGCGCAAATGAAAAGAAGCCCCCAGCATGAATGGGAATCCGTAAGGACTAGTCGGGTAACACGTCATCAATGACAGACGATAGAAGAACCGAACCTCGCATACCGGTCAACCTCGACGTTATTTGGGAGGCCTCTGCTGGTCTTTATGGCGCTCGCACCAGTGACCTAAGTTTGGGCGGATGCTTTGTTGATAGCGTCGGACGAGTGGTTGAAGGTGAACGGATCAAGTTCAAAATGATTCTGCCGCACGGCGAGTGGGTGCAGATTGAGGGCGTCGTGGCCTATCAATATCCAATGGTAGGATTTGGCGTACGATTCATAAATATGACCGAAGAAGTGAGAGCGAAACTCGACGCGGTATTGCATGGCTAGTCCCCGCAGACGACAGTGAGTCTTCGTGAGCTTGTAATCTAAGTTGAATCCGAAACACTTTCTTCCCGTCATCGGGTGTTTTCTGCGTGGAACGCCCATTCAGTTGTAGAGATCGCAGCGGCCTAAAGAAAACATGAACACAAAAACCTTATTGATTACTGCAGCATTGTTGATGATGACGTCCACCAGTGTAGCAAAGCCCCAAACAATGCGGCTGGACTACTACCACACCGGCAACGCAACACATGAGGGCTTCAGTGTTGGCCGAGTTGTAGTGGAACCCCACGCCTGGCCAGGTGACCCTGGAAAGCATATCGATAACAGCAACCTCGGGAAATACCTTTTCGAGGTTCGCGATCAAAAGACGAAGCAACTTGTCTATTCCCGCGGGTTCGCTTCAATCTACGGAGAATGGGAAACTACAGACGAAGCGAAAACCGAAACCCGGACGTTTCACGAGTCTTTGCGGTTCCCTGCACCAACTTTACCAGTTGAAATCACACTCAAGAAGCGCGACGCGAAGAATGCTTTCAAAGAGATTTGGCGCACGGTTGTCGATGCCGAGAGTATGTTCGTCGACCGCTCGAAATCTGCTGCGCCTGGTCCCTTGATCGCTATTCAAAAGATGGGCGAACCAGAGACCAAAGTCGATTTCCTGATAATCGGCGATGGTTATACCCAACAGGAAATAAAGAAGTTTGAGGCCGACGCCCGGCGAATGACAGAGGCTTTGTTTGCGACCTCGCCCTTTAAAGAGCGGCGAAAGGACTTCAACGTTTGGGCACTCTGCCCGCCCGCCTTCGAAAGCGGGATCTCACGACCCTCCACAGGCATTCACCGGGACTCACCAGTGGGCGCAACCTTCGACGCTTTTGGTTCCGAGAGGTATGTGCTGACATTTGACAACAAAGCGTTGCGCAAGGTGGCGGCTTTTGCTCCCTACGAATTCATAGAGATACTCGCTAACAATCGCACCTATGGCGGCGGTGGCATATTCAATCTTTACAGCACTGTCGCTGTCGATAACGCCTGGGCCAATTATGTTTTCGTCCATGAGTTTGGTCATCATTTCGCCGGTCTAGCGGATGAATATTACACGTCATCAGTCGCTTATGCTCCCGCTACAGAACGGCTTGAACCATGGGAGGAGAATGCGACGGCGCTATTGGATCCGGCGAATTTGAAATGGAAGGATCTTGTCTTAGCTGGCACGCCGATACCAACGCCCTGGAACAAGGAGATGTTTGAGAACTACTCTCGAGAGATTCAAGCTCGGCGGGTACAACTTCGCAAGGAACGGCGACCGGAAAGCGAAATGGAAGCTCTGTTTGCAGAGGAACTAAAGCACGAACAGCAAATGTTTGCGCGCGAACGTTACGCTGGCAAGGTCGGCGCTTTTGAGGGGGCGATGTACGAAGCGAAAGGCTATTACCGACCAGAGATTGACTGCATCATGTTCTCTCGCACCAACTTCTTTTGCCGTGTCTGCCGTCGGGCCATCGAGAAAGTGATCAATATGTATGCATCCTAACGAGGCAAAGGATAAGTGGCGCTTTACAAAAGTCTACGCGAAGCGCGGTCACTGGCGGGTTGTGGCATCGCATGCATCGGAAGTCGCGAATTATGCATCAGCGTTTCTGGAGACGTCATGAAAACGATTTGCCTGACGGTATTATTTTTCTCAACGCACCTAACCAATAACGCCCAAGCCCTGTTGCCAATTTATGATGGCAGTCTTCCATCACAACCCACTCGAACGCGTGTCTTGAGGAGTGATGAGACGGTGTTCAGGCAACAAATTCTTCCCGCTGCAAGGCGTGCCTGGAGAGCTCGACAAAGCGAGTGCACAGATGGGTGGGAGGGCGAACCAGCAATCCGTGGAGTGGCTGCTGGGTCGTTTACGAAACCGAAGACCACCCAACGCGCTTTGCTTTATAACTACTGCACCCCAGCACACGCCTACGCCTTCAACGGTGTTGCGATCCTGGAGAGCGGCCGAGTGGTGGCCCACATCACTTATCAATCCGATTGGCAGAACGACATCACCACCGCCCCCGACGTAAACCAGAACGGGCTGTCAGAAATCGTCCTGGTCGCGGGGACCACCAATCAGGGAACTACCTGGGCAACGGTGACCCTGATCGAGTTCGAGGAGAACCAGGTTCGTAAATTTGGGTTTGTTCAGGTCTTTTCGGACAGTTGCGGCTACAGCATGAGCGAAGGTGGTGAAAGCTGGAAGATTTCAGTGAAGCCTGGAGCCTCACCAACCTTCTACTCGCAAACCTTCAAGCGAGGTTGTCGCCAGAGACGATGGCGACGAGCCAGCGCCCCAACTGAATGTCAGCTGGCTGAAGACAGCACCGAATACCTTTCCACCGGAAGGGCGAGTTCTGGCTCTCCTTCCTAAGCAGCCCGGCGCCTGACCACAAAATCTGTTCTGTCACTGCAGCTGCAATGTCCAAGCGAGGGTGGCTATATCTTAGGATGCGCTGCACCTTTGATCACTCGATCTGAGTGTAGTAATCATTAGCTATCCAACCGTACATTTGTTTAAGATGGCCTCGTGGAACAAAGGAACGGGTCAAGGGGAGTAAAGCGCGGGTACCTGAACCCTCAATTAGTGAGGAGCGTCTCATTTTGGGTTACCAGCGCGTGCATCTTGGTCGCGGTAGTTAGTTCCCTTCTCGCGATCTGGAGGTTCACCGGCACCGACATTCTCTGGCGGACAGTTGCGACATGCGTTGTCATTGCCGGAGGAACCATCGCGTTCGCGTTTGTTAACACCATATTCGGTTATCCACCTGAATAGGTCGCTTCCTCATAGATGATGCCTAAGAAAACATATTTTGATCTGCTCGACGGTCATTCTGTTTCCAGCGGTCAGGCGTTTTGGGAAGTCCTGGACGTCGTCACTCTCCCGCCACTCAAGCGCGGGCAGCTTGTTATGTTCACGCTGTGCCTGTTGAACGATCAGCCGGATTCCGAAATTGCCGCTATAGTTAAACCGCTCAGAGCTAGACACTATCAGACGCGTACCGTTCGTGCGTGGCGTGCCAACCGTCAAACCAGAAAATTTGAGGAGATCCCAACACGTCGAGTGAAGTGCGAGATTCAGGGCGATTACTAGGGCGAATGGAAATTACAAAGGGCGGCGGTCCAGTTTCTTCTGAACCGCCGCCCTTTTTGTTCTGTCAACTTCGAGCGTGACTAGTACCCTCGATAGCCGTCCCTGTAACCGTTGGCAAAGCCCTGCCGGAAGTACTGTTGGTACAACGCGCGATTCCCAAATCGCGAGTTGTAGTCTTTATTAGCGCTTCGGTAGTCGCCCTCATCACGGTACTCGAAACGCTCGCCGCGTCTGCGATCATTTCTTCCCTCTTTTATGCCCTCATTGTACCCAGCGTTGAGAGCGGTTTGCCGCATATCAAACGAACCACCGTAGGACGGTCTGTTGTCTCTATAAATTCCGCCGCGTCGGACATCGCGTCTCTGTTGACGTTGATATTCGCGCTGCCGTCGTTGTTGCTCGCGCTCCCAGGCGCGCTGCTGCTGGCGGTAGTAGTCATCATTGCGATATTGTGCCTGGGCCGTCGTGCTTGACATGAGACCAATGCCGAACAACAACGAAGCACCCAGGATTGCGCCTCCAATTTTTCGTCCAAAGTAGTTTGCTTTCATATTGACCTCCCCTTTGTTGTTCCTATGCGCAATGGTCATGCCATTGGCTGAGAGGCGCTATGGCGATAATTTTAATGGCTTTGAGTACTCCAAATCGTGTTCCTTTTTCCAAATCGTGTTGCTTTATCCGACACGCGTACGCGAGTAATTCGGACGCCCTTTCCTCTTTTTTTTGGTTACCAACTCATGACGCGAACTGACATTCAGAACGCTCACCATTGCACGGCGCTTCTGAGTCGGTAACGTCAAAAGGAAGGAGGGGGTGCGTGTCTTTGTAGGTCGGATCTGAACGAAGTCCACACTGCCGTGTGGAGGATTTGGTCGTGTGGCTCATGAATTTTCCATTTTCCTGTAGCAACCATACGCTTGTCTTTTCGAGGCGGGAGAGCGCCAGGGTTTTAAAGACATGGATTCGATTATTGCCGTAATAAAAACTAAACGCCTGAACCTGCGTTCCATTGGCGAGAACGATCTGGATCAGCTTTTCGAGATCTTCTCAAATGACGAAGTGATGCGGTATTGGAGTAGTCCACCGCTGAAGAACCGAATCGCAGCGCAAGCGCTATTGCGAGAGATTCAAGAGGGCCTCCAGCAGAGATCATTTCTCAATGAATTGTACCTTCATCGCCTGGAGGCCGATGTCGATCCTCGCAACGTGAAGTCCATCAAGACTCTTGAGCGGCTTGGGTTCACCAGAGAGGGCTACCTTAGGGAGCGTTGGCAGGTGAATGGAGAGATTCAGGACGCCCTGTTTTACGGCCTTCTGAAACCGGAATGGCAAAGGGCCAGAGCAGCTCAGCAACCCTTACTTTGATGTCGATCAAGTTTTTCAGGTCCCAAGCACGATTTCGCTCATGGCTGGAACGAAACTACGCGGCCGTGGACGAATTGTGGGTCGGGTTCTTCAAGAAGGATTCAGGCAAACCGTCAATCAGCTACAAAGAAGCCGTGGACGAAGCGCTATGTTTCGGCTGGATTGATGGTGTCAGGAAAAGCATCGACGGTGTTAGCTACACCGTGCGATTCACGCCGCGCAGGCCCCGAAGTACCTGGAGTCGTATTAACATCGACCGCGCGAAAGAGCTGAAATCGCTCGGGCGTATGACTCCCACTGGCTGGCAAGT
>DATETN010000196.1:0-5056 GCA_035283645.1 Pyrinomonadaceae bacterium | reverse complement strand
CACACTGCCGTGTGGAGGATTTGGTTGAGTCGCTCCATGGGTTTTTCACACAATCCTGCCGTGTGGAGGATTTGGTTGAGTCGCTCCATGGGTTTTTCACACAATCCTGCCGTGTGGAGGATTTGGTTGAGTCGCTCCATCTACTACCTGTAGATGTACGTCGTGCTCTTCTTTTGATTCCATTCGAGACTCACGATGTTCGCGGAATCTTCAGCCAGAATCTCTTCAGTCAAGCGGTCCGTGCTAGCTGTTGAACCCAGACTCAATTCGTATACTATCTTTCCTGCTACTTCATCTTCGCGCTCAAGTTGTCGCAGCTCAGACCCGGCAGCGTATTTCGAAAAAAGCCGCTTCAGCACCAAATTAGTCTGGTCGAGATTCCTGGTGCCTACCGTCACCTCCATTGCACGAAATACCTGCGCTGATTCGAAATGCTCTAAAATCCACAGAGCAAGCAGCACGAAAAGCGTCAATATCACTGCCATGTCGATCCGACCGACCCCTGCTCCGAGCCCGACAGCGAGACAGATCAGAAGCACCGTCGTCTCTTTCGGATCACGAATGTTCGTTCGAAATCGAACTAGTGAGGCAGCCGCAAAGATGCCAAAAGCTCGCGCCGCACTATCGCCCACAATCATCATCATTGCAGCTGCTACAACAGCGAGCAGGATCTGTGTTTGTGCGACATAGGGGTTCCGCTTGATAACTGAGATATTGCGCCGGCGCCCGTATGCGAGAAGCGCCGCCAGCAACGCAGCAATTATGAATCGCAGCAGAATGCGGACCGCCCGTACGGCCCTGCTGCCTTCCTCCGCCACCTCAGTCGTGTCAGACCCAAGGAGTTGCGAGAAGAAATCATCAGCAGGTCGCGAAGCTCCAGCTTCCGGCGTAGCTTGAACGTTTGTAGTACTCTGGACGCTGCCGCTTCGCGATGATCTATCGAGAACAAAATAGACGACCAAGCCGCTCGCCAATAACACCGCGATGAAAACCACCACAAGAGTTATGGTCGGCCTACTCATCCAGGGCTATCCGGGCAAGCTCGTCAGTTGATTTATTCGATCACGAACAGCACGGGTCAGAATAGTAACCTCAGTAGGCGAATAATTCGCAGCTTTGAATGCATCCGAAATCTGATTGTCGCTGAGTTTAGCTAACCAGCTGCCGATCCATTTCGCATCCTCAACCGTGATGTTCTTAAAGAGTCCCGAGTTCTTACCACCGTAGGACAACTTCACTCGCCGACCTTCAATGCCCTCAACAAATTTCGTTTTCCCGTAGTCTTCCGGCGCATTGCGGTTACGGCTAAAGAGACCGCCTGTCTTGCCGAAGGTGGCTCCCAGATCACTGATGATATAACGCAACTCTGCTCGTCCGTTGACGCCCGCGGGCACGAATACGACTTTGTTGTTGTCGTCCTTCAGGTCCCAGTTGTTCATCAGGGACATCAGTACCAGCATCCCTTTGAACTCCCGGGTGCTTGCAAACTGATTGTTGCTCCAACTCCAATTGTCTAGTCGGTCGAATTCGGCTGGCCGCGCCTCAAGCTTCACGTTCTTATAACCGTTGCCTTCACACTTTTCCACGGTACCCTTGCTAACTTCAGGAGCACCGGGAATAACAAGACACGGAACCAGGTAATTAATCTCCGTAGCGTATCCAACCGCCCACATCAGTCTCACTGCGGCGGTTTCCGGTTGCGCCTCTTTCCCAATCTTGGCGACCCACACTCTGCCCGCACCATCTTTGATCCGATAGTTGGTGGAATAGCCGCCCCCCTCATCTTTGACAAATGTAACTGTCGAGAGATCCGGCTTCATCGATTCCCCACCGGGTCCCAGCAACAGATTGCGAGTTGCGATATCAATCGGCTCTTGCCACAACACTGGAGTGCCCTGCGGCTGCGGTTTCTTTTTGTCCTTGTCCTTTTGGGCAAATGCCACTCCGGAAATGCTTAGCATCAACAGTAAAGCTAACAACCCTCTGTTACACATCATTCTTTCTCCTGCTCATCACTCATGGAGCACTAGACGCTCAGACTAACGCCGCCTTCAAAGTGTAGTTGACTGTTGAAGGGGGCTTCTTCAGGGCTCATGGGGACCTTCTCATAATTGCCGTCGGCCGTCAGGATGCGTGCTTTAACGTTGTCACGCAGATACGAAGCGAGAATCACGTCGTTCAAGTATCGCTTCAATTGCGAATCGAGAATAGGCGTCACGACTTCAACACGTCGATCCAGATTTCGCGCCATCCAATCTGCAGAGCCTATGTATACGTCTTCCTCGCCTCCGTTTGCAAAGTAGAAGATGCGGCTGTGCTCGAGAAAACGTCCCACAATACTCCGCACCTGAACGGTTTCTGACAGTCCGCGGACCCCGGGTCGGAGCATGCAAGAGCCGCGGACGATCAGGTCGATTTTGACGCCTGCCTGGGACGCCCGGTAGAGGGCGTCAATAATCTCTAAATCCGTGAGCCGATTTATCTTAGCTGCGATTCTCGCGGGGCGGCCCTCCGCCGCATGCTCGATCTCGCGTTCAATCAAACCAAGCATGCCTTCGCGAAGGTTTACCGGCGCAACCAACAGACGCGAGTAATCACGCTGCCGAGAAAATCCGGTCATGAAGTTAAATAGATCGGTGGCATCGTCTCCAATCTCCGGATTGGCCGTCAAAAGTCCCAGGTCGGTGTAGAGCTTGGACGTTGTTGGATTGTAGTTGCCAGTAGAGATGTGGACGTAAGTCTGCAGTCCATGGTCCTCCTGGCGAACAATGAGCGCAACCTTGCTGTGGGTCTTTAACTCCACGTGTCCGTAAACGACATGTACGCCCGACTCAACGAGGCGCTCGGCCCACTCAATATTGTTCTCTTCGTCAAACCTCGCTTTGATTTCGACAACTGCAGTGACCTGCTTACCTCTTTCGCTGGCTTCCATGAGCGCCTGCGGTATCGGCGATTTCTGACCGGTTCGGTACAGACAAATCTTGATGGCAAGGACCTTCGGGTCTCTTGCAGCTGTCTGGATGAAATCAGTCACGGTTGAATAGGAGGTGTACGGATGATGTAGCAGTATGTCTTGCTTCCTGACAGCATCGAACACATCCCTCTTTCTCGTAAGACGTGCCGGCATCGTGTAGCGAATTGGTTGGTCTTTCAAATCGGCTCTGTTGAGACCGTACAACTCCATCAGATTTGAAACTCCCAGTACTCCTTCCATGATGTAGACATCATCCGCCTGAATATCCAGGGCTTCGGCCAAGTAGGCG
The DNA here is from genome assembly GCA_035283645.1 of Pyrinomonadaceae bacterium. Lineage (GTDB taxonomy): Bacteria > Acidobacteriota > Blastocatellia > Pyrinomonadales > Pyrinomonadaceae > PSRF01. The sequence goes on along the minus strand of DATETN010000196.1, from coordinate 1,793 downwards.
ATCATCTCTGCGGGCATCGTATCAGCCACTTCCAATCTCACCGCTTGCCCAAATCTTCTCTCGCGCAACGACTCCTTGATTCTCCCCAGCAGATCTGCCGCCTTGTCATCTCGTATCTCTACGTCGGCATCGCGCGTGACCCTAAACAGGTGACTATCGCTCACCCGCATACTCGGGAACAGAGATGACAGGTTCGCCGCAATTAGGTCCTCCAGCAGCACAAACGTGCTCTCATTGTTCTTAACTGGCACCAGTCGCGGAACTACCGGAGGCACCTTGATTCGGACAAAGCGGAGTCCTTCCTCGGCGAGCTCGTCCTCAGCCTCGGGTTCAACCGTCAACCCAATGTTCAAACTGAGATTCGCGATGAATGGGAACGGCTTTGCTGGATCGACTGCCAGCGGAGTCAACACCGGGAAGACATTCTTCATGAAGTAGCGATCCAGTTCTCGCTTCTCGCTCCCGGAAAGCGATTCATACCTTGCAATAACCACCCCGCGGGCGGCGAGACCGGGCAGGACATCTTCGCGAAGACAGCGCATTTGCAGCTCAACCATAGGAAGTACGCGCTGCCGTATGGCATGTAGCTGCTCAGTGGGTGACAATTCGCCGGGCATTGGCCTGATGTCGGAAACCTCAAGCATCTCCTTCAGTCCGGACACCCTCACCATGAAGAATTCGTCAAGATTGCTTCCGAAGACTGCAAGAAACTTTAACCTCTCCAGTAGCGGCAGCGATTCATCGGTCGCCTCCTCTAGAACGCGCCGAAAAAACTCCAATTGACTGAGATCCCGATTGAAGACCGACCAGGCAAGAAAGTGTTCGGGTCCATCTTTCGTTGGCCGGTCTTGCTTGGCGCGGTTTTCCGATCGGTTAACAGGAGTCGTCATAGTAATTCAGTTGAACTGCTCGTTTGCGATCAGGTTGGTGTCTTTGATAATAAACGCGAATTTTTCACCGCTGATCCATCACTCCAGCCTCACATTAAGCTGGATCGTATGCCTGCCGGGCCGGTACAGCCACAAACTCGCCAGTCTCAATAATTAGAGCGGTTAATTTATGACCATAAACACACCCGGTGTCCAGTCCAATTGCGTTATGCCCCAGACGTGGCTCGGCTGCAGGCCAATGACCGAAGAGCACGATCTTTTCGCCACCGTAAACGTCATACCAGGGCGTCCCATCGCGACTCGTCTTGTCCGGTCCTAGTGTACGCAGTTCAGTCAAATCGTCGGTTGTTTGTGAGTGCAGGGCAACGCCGGGACGCAAGCCTGCGTGCACAACCAGATGTGTGTTTAGGTCAATGATAAACGGAAGCGAGTTCAGGTAGGGAAGGTATTTCTCCTTCTCTTTTTTGAGTTCCTTATGTGTTGGTTTTTGAGATGCTTTAAGCTTGAACTTCTCTCCATTCCAGCGTCTACGAATGGCAAGGTCGTGATTGCCGATTACTGCAGAGAACCTTTTATCGGTCATGAAGAGGTCAAGGACTTCGCGACTCTTTGGGCCTTTGGTAATCAGATCACCTACCGAAACTAGTCGATCATCTGAACCAAAGTTAGTTTTTTCGAGTAGGTCGCTCAATTCGTCAAAGCAACCATGGATATCTCCAACGACGATGGTTTTTCGGGACATATGTATACAGCTTACACAACTAATTCGCAGGGTTGGAGTAGGAATGACCATTGCTGGCCACCCCCTCCACAGATCCGGACATGCGCAATTAACGCATCCGGCTCTTGCCTTAGGTGATGACGCCAAAGCGGCGCAAAGGATAAGGGTGATATAGCTTGGGC
>DATETN010000195.1:0-3324 GCA_035283645.1 Pyrinomonadaceae bacterium | reverse complement strand
CTGTGGCACCTGTAACTTATGCATCGATTCGTGTCCTACTAAAGCGATTACAGAGCCTTATGTAGTCGACTCAACCCGGTGCATCTCGTACGTCACCATCGAATCACGTGAACCAGAGATCGACCACGAGTTAACGCCGCTCCTCAACGGGTGGGTCTACGGGTGCGACATCTGTCAGGATGTTTGTCCGTGGAACCGCTTTGAAACCGTGACGAAAGATCCCGCTTTCGCTGCGCGTCAAGGAAACGTCAACACCGACCTGCACGAGATTGCTGCAATGACAGCCGAACAATATGCCTCACGCTTTCGCGGTAGCACGATGAAGCGAGCCAAGCTGGCTGGTTTGCAACGCAATGCGCGTGCTCTCCTAAGCCAGCCCGAGCAAGATGCTTAATCACCCAAAACCCATACTGTTTAATTCGAAGGAGCCTGATGAAACTGATTTTATGGTTGTTTCTTACACCTTTTCTGATGACCAGCCTTACCGTCAGCATAGACGCTCAGACACCTCCCGTGACGCCTCATCAGATCTCGGCGACAGTTCCGAGAACACCGGTCGAACTAAGGAAAGTTGCTCAGGACTACTACAACTGGCGCAATCAAAACTTCCCAGTGGCGTCAAGCGACGCCGGATTGCATACGTGGGATCACAAACTTACAGATTATTCGTTATCTGCAGTATTAGCCCGCCGCCTTCAAACAAAAGAACTGCTGAGCACAATAAATAAGATGGAGACCGCGGGTTGGTCCAAAGAGGATCGCATTGATTGGTTGCTGTTTCGATCACAACTCGAGGGCGTGACTTTCTTTAACCGGGTCGTGAATTTCGAAGAGACCGACCCACAAACCTATGTCAACGAATGCAGCAATGGCATCTTTTCGCTTCTGAAGAAGGAGTATGACACCAAACGGGCTCGCGCTCTCGCCGCCACCTCACGACTTAAACGTATGCCATTTTTGATGGAGCAGGCCAGGATCAATCTTACCCGCCCGGTGAAACTCTATGCTCAACTCGCAATTGATTCCGCCAGATCGATTGACAGTCTTTTTAATGAGAGTTTGATGACGCTGGCAAATGATCTGACGCCAGCAGAGAGAGCCGAGCTTGTTGGTGCTCGCGATGCTGCAGTGAGTTCGATTCATGAGTTTGCGTCCTGGCTGGAAAAACGTCTGCCAGGGATGGTTGCTTTCAAACCAATGGGCAAGGAGAACTACGAGTATCTGCTAAAGAATGTTTTCCTGCTGCCACTTGGTGCGGCTCAAGTTGAGATGTTGGGCCAGGCTGAGCTGGCGCGCTATCGGGCCCTGGAATCTCTGTTGCCGGATCCGTCGCTCGCAGATCCTGATCCAAAACGCAGCAAGAGTATTCCACGCGATCAGGAGGAGTTTCTAAAGGCATACGAGAGCCGGCAGGACGAGATGATTCGTCTCCTCAAGTCGAAAGGGTTGGTGACAGTGCCCGAATACATTGGTCCGTTCACAATTCGTCAGTTACCGGAAGCATTCAAACCAACGAGCCCCGGCGGCTTCATGAATCCACCTGGCGTCTACGACAAGGACCCAAGTGGCTTCTACTTCATTCCTACTTACAATCCGACGAGCAAGAACTTTTACATTAGGGCAGCCATTGAGGATCCGCGACCGATTCTCGGCCATGAAGGCATCCCGGGCCATTTTCTCCAACTCTCAATTGCAAACCACTTGACGAATGAAATTAGACGACAGCATTTCGACAATTTCCTGATAGAAGGATGGGCGTTATACGGCGAGGAAATGCTGTTGCGGACGGGCCTGTACGCTGAAAACTCTCCTGCCCATGGACAAGTGCTCAGGCTGTCACGCTACCGTGCCGCACGGATAGGTGTCGACGTGAACCTGCACACGGGAAAATGGACTTTCGACCAGGCCGTAAAATACTTCATGGAGGCGGGAGGACTTGATCAGGAGGCAGCAACCGGTGAGGCAGCCGGTGCTGCGGCAAGTCCGAGCCAGAAGATTACATATATGGTAGGCAAGTGGCAGATCATGCGATTGTTGGGCAAGTATCGTGATAAGCACGGGGCCGCCTTTCGCTTGGGCAACTTCCATGACGATCTGATCCGGAACGGAAGTCTGCCACTCTCTGTAATTGAGTGGATTCTCCTCGACGACCGTTCAGCACTCGACCAGGCATTGCAGTAGAGAAAGGAGCGCGGGCGTCCCCGCCCGCATTGCTTTGGTTGTTTTCGGCTAAGAAGCGCGGGCGTCCCGCCCGCAAATCCTTAGTTGACCGGTATACTGTCCGGCCCTTCCTGACTTTGAGTCGTCTCTTCCAAGTCGTATGATTATCTAAATGCTAGCGCAACTCACAGACTCTTATGGCAGGGCGATACGCGATCTTCGTGTGTCGCTAACAGACCGCTGTAACTTTCGGTGTTTCTATTGCCTTCCCCACGGTGAGCCCCCAATAGCGCCGAAAGAGAAGATGCTCTCTTATGAGGAGATCGAATATGTCTGTTCAATTTTCGTCTCGCTGGGTATTGAGAAAATTCGACTAACTGGCGGCGAACCGATGATGCGACGCGATATTGAAACGATCATCGAAAAACTGGCACACCTCAAACCCGAACTTCAAGATTTGGCGCTGACCACCAACGGCTACTTCCTCCCGGATCGTGCTGAAGGCTTGAAAACGGCCGGGTTAGATCGAATCACGATCAGCCTGGACAGCCTCAAGAGAGATGTTTTCAAGCAGATGACCGGTGTTGATGTGCTGGATCGTGTGCTTGCCGGTATCAAGGCAGCCAAGGCAAGCGGATTGGAGCCAATCAAAATCAATGCCGTGATCGTTCGCGGCCACAACGAGGATGAGGTCGCAGACTTTGCCGCGTTTGCGCGTGAGCACGATATCAAGATGCGATTCATCGAGTTTATGCCGCTTGACTCTGGACATGAATGGGCCCGAGAACAAGTAGTCCCCGGCCGTGAGATTCACCAGCGAATCAACGAACGCTTTCCTCTGGAGGCGCTAAACGTCCGACGAGGCTCGGAAACATCAATGCGTTATCGCTTTGCTGATGGGGCTCCGGGAGAGATTGGTATTATTGCGCCAGTTACCGAACCCTTCTGTGGTGCATGCTCGCGCATTCGTTTGACCGCTGACGGCCAGATCCGGACCTGTCTGTTTTCGACAGTAGAGTACTCATTGCGGGATGTGATTCGAAGCGGAGCGACTCGTAGGGAGGTTATTGAGTTTATTGAGAGCGTCGTGCTCAAGAAAGAACCTCGGCACTACATCAACGATCCGACCTTTGTAGCTCCATCACGCACTATGAGCTTTATAGG
>DATETN010000194.1:0-40808 GCA_035283645.1 Pyrinomonadaceae bacterium | reverse complement strand
ATCCTACACACGGCAGTGTGTAGTGCTTTTTAGATCCTACCTACTAGACGGACGCCACCCCTTCTCTTATCTCAAGGTTGCCGACTCAGAAGCTCCATCGAAATTGCTGAGCTTCTGAGTGTCACCCGTGTTCTGAGTTGGTATTGTTGAAAAAAAGAAGGGGGGGGTGGCGCCTCTTTGTAGGTGGGATCTAAAAAGCACTACACACTGCCGTGTGTAGGATCTATTGTTTTGACACAGTCTCTTTAGCGTCATGGAGCTTCACCTTTGGCCTACCACACGACTCTCCGGAAACCGCTCGAGACACCATACGCTTTAGCGTCATGGAGCTTCACCTTTGGCCTAACGACGCAAAAAACCAACTCGATCACTAGGTACCGTGGTGGACCTTGATGAGTGAGGTTTGGTCCATCGTGTGGTAGACCGAAGGTGAAACTCCATGACGCTAAAGCGTATGGTGTCTTGAACAAGATCAACTGACCAACTGACCAACTAACCACTGACCAACTAACCACTGACCACTGACCAATAACGATTGAGTAATACCTGCTTTCTGACCTCTGCCCCTCGGTCCTCCCACTCGTCCGACCAGACAGCTTACCTCCCGCCAAGTAATCGAAGTGCCACACGACGCGCAAAACGACGTCTACCTTTAGGTGTAGGCAGGAAAAGCCAGGTCAGTACTCGAACGGCCATAGGGATTTCTGATGGCTGCCCTTGTGCCGCTGCGGGGAAGAATCTAGAAATTGCTTCGATGGGGTTCTGTCGCACTTCATCGATCATCGACACCCTTTGAACACAAGATATCGTGCAATAGGGAGCACATTGCTTCTTTGTGTGATACTCCCTATCGAGGTCTGCGCGCTTGTACTCCGACAGGGGAATCCCCGGATAACCTCTTTGTTGTGAGCAATAATGTACAAGTCCATCTTCGCAAATGTACAGGTAGCGACTCCCTGCTCTGCAGTGCCAGTCGTTCGTAAGACCACGAACTAAATTCCGGTGAAATCTATTATAGAGAGCGGATGTCCAGAAAGGCCTCTTTAGTCCCTCAATCTGCTGATAAACATCCTCTTGCCGCTGATTCAATCGCTGCAACCTGCCAGTTCCATCATGTATGAGCCCCACGGTACTGGAGAAGCCAAGATCCAGCGCCCGACGCATAATAACCAGAGCATCTTCAGGATTTTTAATCGAGCTGCCGACGACAGAATTCACATTCACGCCAAAGTCTGCGTGCTTGGCCAGCAGACGAAGCTTCTTATCCAGCACCTTCAGGCTTTTCTTTGAAACTTCGTCAGGGTTTACGTTGTCGATACTGATCTGAATATGGTCTAAGCCAGCGCGATTCAGACGTTTAATTCGCTCTTCCGTTAGCTTGTAGCCATTAGTAATCAAGCCAGCAAGTATTTTGTGACTGCGAACCCTTTGGATGATCGCATCGAGATCCGGGTGCAGCAGCGGCTCACCTCCACTAATCGTGATGATTTGAGTTCCAAGCGCTGCCAACTGATCGATACGGTTAAGCATGTCCGCAGTTGGAACGGGTGACGACGAAGTATCGAACTCGTTACAGTAGGTGCAGGACAGATTACAACGACGGATTGGAACAATCTGGGCTTCGACGGGATACCGAGTCGATTTGAGAGTTCTGGCAATGATTCCAGCCTCTCGGAAGCGACGTTTCAACGCCAGTAACTTCTTTTTCACCCGAGCAGTGTTCATCAGGAGTTACATTTTAACGCGTGCTTCGAACATCCGGCACTAACAACTTGGAAGCCAGATCGAACTATGCCGTTGTATGTCAGCATCTGCTACTTTTTTAATGCTCAATACCGACTCTTCTACAAGTCGGCGATGCAGAACTCCAGCTCATGTGTAATCTCTTCTGCGGTCTTATCTTCAAAGCGTATCGGCTTACCGAAAGTTACTCGCACTGTCCCGGGACGAACAAAGAACTGGCGGCGCCGCTTAATCTCAAAGAGCCCGTGCAGCTTGATCGGCACGACAGGAACCTGAAGCTCGGATACTAGTAATCCAGTTCCCGTCATGAAGGGTTGCAGCTGCCCATCGGTAGTCTCCTGCCCTTCCGGGAAAACCAGAACACTCCAACCACGATCCATCGCTTCACCAAAGTAAGCAAAGCTGCGGCGAAAGCCACTCTGCTTGGGCAATGAGAAGACGTTGAAAAGCGCCGCAGCCAAAACATATGTCAAACGTCGCTTGATGCGATAGAACCACCCGACGCTAGCAGGAGGATGACGCCAATCCCGAAGTATCTCGCCCGACATCGCAGTAGCGAGCCTCGTACGCCAGCGTACAGGCAATGCCGACATGATCAACGCCGCGTCCACGTCAGTAACATGATTTGAAACCAGCAGCGCAGGACCCTCTAAATCGTCAAGGTTTTGCAGACCATGAACTCGCACCCGACACATCACGTATGTTATCGGCAATAGCAGGAGGTGATAGATCACTACTCTGATCCACGTGGTTGGAAACCGCATTGCCCACACCGGATAGGGATACGGAACCGTCTCATTGCGGGACCTTCGCACCAACTGTTCAATATCGCCGACTGTCGTAGCTTCAGTGATCGCGGCTTCGTCGAGTTCAATCTGAAAACGGTCCTCGACTGCGCTTAATAATTCGATTCGTCCCAATGAGTCGAGTTTCAGATCGTCTGCCAGCCTTGCTGATGAATCTATTTTGCGTGCGTGATCGCCCATCATTCGCGAGATCAAGGGAAGGACCGTAGAAGTGTCGGTGGGCGGCAGTGTGACCCCTTCCTCGGGCGTCGAGAGTTTCGACAGCCTCTCGGCTATCAGTACTTTTCTAATCTTGCCCGTAGCGATCGTGCGCGGGAAATCATTGTCCGGCCAAACAATCCAGTGGCGAATGCGCTGGAACTCAGCCAGGGATGCATTGGCACGCTTCACCGCTTCGCTAAGGTCGGCTTCTCTGTTGCGCGGGATCAGCGCAGCCATCGGCACTGTGCCTTTCTTGCTGTTAATCGGAACTACAGCACTGGATCTGATCTCCGGCTGCTGATCAAGTGCTGCTTCGAGATCTTCGGGGAAGATCTTAAGTCCAGCTGTAGTGACAATCGTGTCCTTACTTCTCCCTCTAAAGAAGATATTGCCATCCGTTCCTACTTCACCCAGATCGCCTGTGTGCATCCAGCCTTGCTCATCTGTCATCGGAGTAACGCCACCTTGCCAATAGCCTGGAGAAACGTTTTCCCCCCGGACCAGGATCTCACCTGTTTCGCTCAACTTGACCTCCTGTCCTGCGACGGGTTTGCCAATTGAGCCACGCACTAACCGGAAAGGGTGCGACAGGCTGGCGAGAGAGGCGGTCTCCGTCATTCCGTATCCCTGGATGACAGCGAAACCGAGGCGTCGCCAGAAAACTTCCGTCTCTTGTTCCAGAGTTGCACCACCCGCTATAAAGGCCCAAAACCTCCAACCGAATTGGCGGTGTATTTCGCGAAAGGTCCACCAGTTTCTCAAGAAATTTCGGCCTTCTGCGGAACTGAGCTTTTCGTTGAGCCACTGCTTCGAATGCCTGACCGCGTAGTCCTCCGAGATCTTGTCGCGCAAACTGTCCAAGAACCTCGGAACAGTCACGATCAGGTTGATCCGTTGCTTTCTTACAGAGGCGATAATCTCTGAGGGCTTGTAGGATTCACGGAAATAGACTTCGGCGCCGAGAATATGGGGGATGAAGATGCCCATGAACTGTCCGAAGACATGGCTAAGGGGCAGGAGGCATAGAAAACGCAACGGATGTACCAGCTTCTCCCAGCGGGAGTATTTCCTAATTTCATTCTCGATAGGTACAAGGTTGGCGAGCAGGTTGCGGTGAGTTAGACAGACGCCCTTTGGATCAGCAGTGGTTCCGGAAGTAAATACGATCTCAATCAGATCGTCTGCAGTGACGTCTTCCGCTGCGTATACCTTATCCGAATGATTTTTCAAGGCTCGGGTGAGACCCTCAAGCGAGAGAGTCGGTACATCACCCTGGTTCTGCTCGCCGAGAAGCAACTTTGCCGAAACCTGCTGTTGTACGCGCTCGACAAAGTCCTGTGCCGACTGCACGTCGAGAGGAACAACCACAACTCCACGTAGTAAGCACCCCCAAAAGGCCGCAATCCATTCCGGAGAGCTTTCGCCCCAGAACATAACGCGGTCGCCCTTATTAATGCCGCGAATCTCGAGTTCGCGAGCAAACTGGAAAGCGGCAGCGGCTACCTGACCATAGGTCCAGCGGGAAACTCGAAGGCCGCGCCAGCGCGCGACCGAAATCTCATCGCGCCGAATAAAGCAATCGTCGAGAAAACTGAGCAAAGTCTCACGCATAACTCGCGCCCGCGAATAGCGTAGCGGCTCAATCATTTGGTCTCAAGGCCATGCCGACAAACTTTAGGTTTGTCTGAGCCCTGGTCTCACTTTCCTATTGCACTCACTTTCCTATTGCACTGTGGATGCATGATGGAGTAGGTTTGTTTTCACATCCCGCCCCTTCCTCCATCGAAACTTCCAAAGGGGGTCGAGAAATGCTTCGAGAACTCTTCGAAACCTTGATTCAGCTGCTGCCAGTGTTTGCGCTGTTGGGTATGATGTTTGGGGCAGGTTTCTTCATTGGTCGGGTAAGCAAAAAGAGCGACGGCTAGGTAAGTCAGAGGTCAGAAGTCAGAGATCAGAAATCAGACCTTTCTTTTTGGATCAGACTCAACCAAATCCTCCACACGGCAGTGTGGAGTTCGTTAAGATCCTGCCTACAACAGGCGCTGCTCCCCCTTCTTTTTTTTTTCAACAATACCAACTCAGAAGCGTGTGACACTCAAAACGCTCAAACTACCCCTCCTCAATTTCGACGGAGCTTCTGAGTCGGGAATGTTGAAGAAAAAACAGGGGGGCGGCGTCCGTTCTAGTAAGTAGGATCTGAACAACACTACACACTGCCGTGTAGGATTTTGTTGTTGGTCCGTGTAACAGGTTTTTGACACAGTCTCTGCCGTGTGTAGGATTTGGCCCTACCCGGCGCGGTTGAGCGCTCGGACCGCCAGGATTAAACAGATCGCCGCGAAGACTACGACCGCCGCACCCTCAAGCAAGAGTACATTCGCAGATCCCACTCCCAGCAGGCTAAACCTCAGAAGGTCCACCTGCCACGTCATCGGGTTGAGATAGGCCCCAACGCGAAACCAGCCCGGCACATCGCTTAGAGGGTAGAACATCGAACTGAAGAACATCAGCAGAATGTACGCTGCGCTGAGTACGGTATTGAAAGAATCCATCCGGGCGAGCTTAATGGCGAATACACTAAAGAGAAAAAACCACCCAGCGGTCGCAGCTACGACGATCAACGCAGTAAGAGGAAGCAGGTTCCAGCGTATTCTTATATCCATAGCCACAACGCCAAGCACAATAGCCAGGATGGAACCAATCACGGCCAGTAGGACATTGAAACTTATCTTTCCGATCAAAACCTGAGCGCGCGTGATCGGATAGGTGAGCATCTCGTAGAAGATTCCCGAATCCTTGTCCATAAAGAAGCCCCACGCGGTATTCATCGCAACCGAGAAGGTGACCATTCCCAGCACACCGGGTAGGAAGAACTCGGTGTAGCTGAACGAGTCATCTTCGAAAGGAATCGTGCTGCCAAGCATCCGCTCAAATCCGATACCAAACAGAACCAGGTAGGCAAGCGGCACGAAAAGATCCCAGAAGACGAACCCGATGTTTGTCATCCGTTGCCGGTAATCCCGGTAAAAAACTGCTCCGATGCCAGTCATTTCTTTTCTTCCATCAAGGCAATAAATATCTCTTCGAGTGTTGGGCCATGCACCTCAAACTGTAGAATGGGCAACTCGCGAGAAATCTCCGCCAGTCTACCCAGCAGCGACGCTTCCTCGCCGCGGAAAAGCATCTCGACAACGTTAGCCTCCACGCGCAAATGCTCTGGCTTGAGGGCCTCAAGCCGATCAACCAGATCACCGTTCGTCTCTGCAAACGAAAGGTTTACACGGAATATGTGCGTCGAAAGCTTGCGTAACTCAGGTAATGTGCCGGATGCCATCGCTCGGCCCTGATCGATGATCATGATGTTTTCGCAGAGTTCCTCTGCTTCACCCAGCACCTGAGTTGTCAGGAGTATCGTCCGGCCATTGCGAGCCTCAGTACGCAAGCGGTCCATCACCCGGCGCTTCATGATGGGGTCCATACCTGTGGTGGCTTCATCCAGGATGATGACCGGCGCGTCGAGCATAAAAATCTTGGCCACCTGAATCCGACGCTTTGTACCGAGACTCAACTCCTGTACTGTCTCACGCAGTCGATCTTCGAATTCAAACTCTTCAGCCAGAGCGCGCATTCGGAGGGCAGCTTCACGCGATTTCACCCCGTGCAGGTAGGCGTAGATGAGCAGGTTGTCCTTCACCGTCAGCAAGTTCTCAGTGGCGGTCTGCTGAAGCACAACTGCCAACTGCTGACGCGCTGCCAGGGAATGTCGACTGACGTCGAATCCCATGACAGAGGCACGTCCGGAAGTGAGGGGCGTGATCGTGCTGAGTATCTTTACAAGCGTGGACTTACCAGCACCGTTTGGACCTAGCAGACCATGAATGCGCCCCTGCGGCACCGCGAACGATACGCCGTCCAAGGCTCGGACGGGCTCACTGCTGTTGCTACGGTAGGTTTTCCTTAAATCCTCGACCTCAATGGCGTTGATCAATGAAGACATCTTATTTCCACGCGCAAAATCTTGGATCTTGAGAATTGTACGGCTGCCCCATTCGTACATTCACCTGCTTAACGATAATTATCCAAATTATGTTTACCTTTTAGTAGGTCCTAAGGGGGAACAAGACAGTCCCTAAATATTTCCTTGTTGCCGTCTCTGGCTGGTCCAGACGACCTCACCGGTTGAAGTGTCGATGAGTGATGCGCTTAAGGCCACAAATCTCACGTCTGCATTCACGGCTGCAGGGGCCAAAACACCGGAACCAACCACATGACAATCGCAAACACGAAGATCGTCAGGATTGACCCAACCTTCACAAAGTCAAAAAACCGATAACGTCCCGGGGTATAAACCAATACGCAAGCAGGCTCGAGCGGGGTTAGGAAAGAACAGGAAGCAGCGTAAGTAACCGCTACCGCAAACGTCCTTGGGTTCAGTCCCAACGCGAGCGCTGATTTAATCGCAATCGGCAGTACGACAAGCGCCGCTGCCTGGTTCGACATCGGTTGCGTCAATGCCACCGTCAAGAGAAAAAACCCCGCCAGAACCGCAACCGGGCCGTAATGACCCGTGGCCCTAATAATGAGATTTGCGAGATATTGATCTGCCCCGGCCTTTTCCATCGCCAGCCCAAAACTCATCATGCAGGCGATCAGAATAATTAGCCGCCAATCAATCATCTCGTAAATCTCAGACGTACGAAGTGAGCGGCTGGCGAGAAGAATCAAGACGCCGACCAGAACCGCAACAGACAACGGAATCAGGTGTGTCACCGAGAAAAACAGAAATACAACAAAAGCGAACAGGGCCCATCGCCTTTTCCAGGGGCGCGCCTGGCGTTCAGAGATTTCTTCAAGCAGCAAGATCTGATCTTCTGCGGCGAGAGCTTCAACGCGCTCGCGATTCCCCTGGATCAACAGCACGTCTCCAAACCTGATTCTCACAGTGCTCAGCTTCGACAGCAGGTTCACCCCATGGCGATTGATTGCCATTACTACCAGTTGGTAACGTTTCCGGAATTGTAGTCGCTTCAAAGTACGGCCGATGAAGTCCGATCCCTTTGGAACCATCGCCTCGAATAGCTCAACATCTGCCCCCTCGAGTACCGCATCGTTCAAAGTAAAGTCCGGCTTGATCTCAATACCCGCTTCACTCTTTACTCGGAGAATATCCTCGACGCGACCCTGAACCAGCAGGAGATCGTCATGTTTAATCTTTTCGCGAGGATTAGGCGCAATCCGGTACTGTTCGGCGCCGCGAAGAATGCCGAGAACAGTCAGTTCGAGTTCGTCGCTGATGCGGGCCTCGGCTAGCGTTTTTCCAATCAGCGGTGAATCGTCAAGCACAATCACTTCTGTCATGTATTGCCGCACGTGGTATTGCTCAGTAAGCGACTTCGCCGATTCACGTCGCGGTAAGAGGCGAAGCCCCACCAACAACATGTAGAGCATGCCGGCGCCAACAATCGGCACGCCAACGCTTGTTAGCTCAAACATAGAAAACGTCTCAATGCCATATCGGGGCAGCGCGCCGCTGACTGCCAGGTTCGTGGATGTGCCTATTAGCGTGCAGGTGCCGCCTAGGATTGCCCCGAAGGCAAGGGGGATCAGAAGTTTCGAAGGGCTGATGTTTCTCCGAGAAGCGATTCCCAGAACGACCGGTAAGAACATGGCCGTCGTGGTTGTGTTTTTGATGACGGCAGCCGAGAGCGCCGCCGTGAACATGATCAGTGCGGTGATAAGGAACTCGCTATCGCCCGCGAACCGGTGCAAACGTCTGCCCACCGCATCGACTAAACCCGTTTTCGCCAATCCACCAGTCAGGATAAAGAGGCCGGCTATCGTGATTACTATGTCATTGCCAAACCCGGCGAACCCCTCGGACACAGTGAGCGTTCTGGTGATGATCAAAGCCATCACAAGCAGGATGGAAACAATCTCGATCGGAATGCGCTCGATGGCAAACAGGACGAGCGCAACGAACAACAGGCCGAGGACAATTGCAATCTGCGTAGTCATAAACGGTTGACGTAATCCTGCGCGAGCCCAGAATAGCTAGTATTTTGAATCCGGTGTGAAGGCAGAATACCAAGAAATCGGGCAAACTTCAGTCACTGATTTGCGTGGGTTGAAATTGAGTCGTTGATGACACGCAGCCCAGCCACTACCCCAGGTCTTACCTTGCCTGAATCCCTGGCGGTGTCGTGATTAGTCGTTTTCTTCTTAGCTAACTGAGGTGTCCTCTGTGGCTTGCTGTTGTTTTGTCCCCGAATACATGACAACAGCGTTCACGGAGAAACAGAATTCGCACAGAGAAATCAATTTAGGACATTAACCATTGTGGATTCTTTGGCTCGTGATTGTAAGATTGCCTCTGTCAATCAAGAGTGGGAAATATGTCAAAAAACGGTGTTTTAGCAATTTTGGTGGGTGGTGGACCGGCGCCGGGAATCAACGCGGTCATTTCAGCCGCTGTCATCGAGGCAGTGAATGAGGGCCTCGAGGTTATCGGAGTCCCTGATGGTTTCAAGTGGCTCATCCGTGGAAACACTTCAATAGTGCGCCCTTTACGGATTGAAGATGTCTCGCGTATTCACCTTAATGGTGGTTCGCTGCTGGGTACTGCACGGGACAATCCGACAACTTCTGAACAGGCAATCCGATCGGTGGTTGATGCGTTCCGTGCCCTTGGCGTTACCCATCTAGTGACAATCGGCGGTGACGATACCGCACTTTCGGCAAGCGTTGTGGCCGAGCGGTCAGGACACCAGATACGAGTTGTTCACGTACCAAAGACCATCGATAACGACCTGCCGCTGCCCAGCCACATACCTACATTTGGGTATCAAACCGCTCGCCACTATGGTGTTGAGCTGGTTCAGAACCTGATGGAGGATGCACGCTCAACAAAACGTTGGTATGTGGTTGTGGCGATGGGAAGGAAGGCCGGCCATCTCGCTCTGGGAATTGGCAAGGCTGCAGGCGCCACACTTACCGTGATTGGTGAAGAGTTCAGCCAGCAGACCGTGGCGTTTTCGGATATTTGCGACATTGTTGAAACGGCAATCGTAAAACGACGGGCGATGGGCCGCCACTTTGGCGTAGCAATCTTAGCTGAGGGCCTGATCGAAAAGTTGGAGGCGAAGGAACTGCAGGAGCTTCAGGATGTAGAGCGAGATGATCACGGCAACATCAGGTTCGCCGAGGTCGACCTGGCGCGGAAAGTCAAGGTCGAGGTACAGGGTCGCCTGGCACAGCGAGGTGTTCGCATAACTATCGTCAATAAGAATATTGGCTATGAGCTGCGCTGTGCCGACCCGATTCCCTTCGACGCTGCCTATTGCCGCGACCTGGGTTATAGCGCTGTACGATTTCTGCTGGAGGGTGGAACCGAAGCGATGATCAGTGTCCAGGGTGGGCGCATGGTACCAATGCCTTTTGATCGGATACGCGAGCCAGGAACAGGAAAGACGCGCGTACGAATGGTCAATGTCGAAAGTGAGGGCTATCGTGTGGCTCGCGAATACATGATTCGACTTGAGGCGAAGGACTTCGAGGATGCTTCCTGGGTCGAGAAGATGGCGGCGGCAGCGAACATGTCGGTTACTGAGTTTCGCAATAGGTTCGGTTACTTTGGCGGGCAAGTACGTTGATCGAATTATTGGCGAAGAACAGTGAGTCGTTAGACGTACCTGGAGACATAGGAACTAGCTCAACATTATGTCGATTAAAAAAGTGGGAATTCTGGTCGGGGGTGGTCCGGCGCCTGGGACAAACGGGGTGATTGCAGCCATTGCAATCGAGGCCATTAAAAGTGGACACAAAGCGATCGGTTTCTCGGACGGATTTGAATGGCTAGCGCAACGCTATACCGATGAGCAACACGAACTGACGATAGATGAGGTAACCCCGGTTCATCTGCAGGGTGGCGTAATGCTGGGTACGTCGCGGACGGATGTAACAACTCAACCGCAGGCGTTGGCGAACACGATCGCAGCACTCAAAAAACTCGGGGTGGAAGCGCTGGTGACGATTGGAGGCGACGACCTGGTGCGCAGCTCAGCGGCTATTGCGCGTGAATCGCACGACTCCATCAGGGTAGTGCAGGTACCTAAGAGCATTGATAACGATTTGTTTTTGCCGGGCTCAGTGCCAACGCTTGGTTACGAAACCGCTCGCCACGTCGGAGTTGAACTCGTGAAGAGGCTGATGGAAGACGCGCGCACAACCGGGCGTTGGTATTTAGCGGTAACCATGGGCCGGCCAACAGGCCACTTGACTCTTGGAATTGGAAAGGCCGCGAGTGCGACATGTACGATCATTCCCGAGGAGTTTGATGAGAAGATCTCACTCGCCGATATCGTTGATATCGTCGAAGGAACAATTATCAAACGGCGGTCAATGGGTCGAAAGTACGGTGTCGTTCTGTTGGCAGAGGCTTTGGTTGAACATTTTGATGCCGAGGAGGTAGCCGAGTTGCAAGATGTCGATCGGGACGCACAAGGCAATATACGCGTTGCCGAGATCGATCTCGGCCGCAAGGTCAAGAACGAAGTGCAACTGCGTCTGGAACGCCGGAACATCAAAGTAACCGTGGTCGATAAGACCATAGGTTATGAGCTGCGTTGTGCGGCTCCGATCCCTTACGACGCGGAGTACGCTCGCGACCTTGGCTACGCGGCGTATAAGTTTCTTGTTAACGGCGGTTCAAACTCAATAATCACCATTCAGGGCGGTGAGTTCCACCCAGTCGCGTTCAGCGACGTTATGGATCCCAAAACGGGCCGCGGCCGACAGCGTTTCGTGGACGTAGAGACGGAGAGCTACCGGGTGGCGCGCGATTATATGGTCAGGATCGGCGCCAGAGATTTTGTTAATGAAGATTCAATTACGAGGTTGGCTGAGGTGGCTGGACTGACGCGATCGGAATTCATGGCGCGTTTCGGTAAGTACTCCGATTCGTGAACAGATTGAATCCCACACTCGCAGAAACTCAACAGAATATCCCACACGGCAGTGGTGGAGATGTTTTTAGATCTAGCCTACAACACGCTGCCTATCCCCCCTCCTTGTTTCCAATGTCACCAACTCAGAACCTGGATGGACTCCAAACTGTTTACCGTGTTGAGGATGAATTTAGTCCCAGAATGTCGAAGGATTCTAATCAGTAACGTTGAAAAAGAAGAGTGAGTGCGCGAGTCTGGTAGGCGGGATCGTATTTATTGGTCATTGGTCATTGCTCATTGGTCATTGCTCATTGGTCATTGCTCATTGGTCATTGCTCATTGCTCAGTGGTCAGTGGTCATTGCTCATTGGTCATTGCTCATTGCTCATTGCTCATTGCTCATTGCTCAGTGGTCAGTGGTCCATTGGTCCATTGGTCCATTGGTCATGTACTTTATTTCCCAATTCCCATTTTCATCCTTCTCCGTGTCTCCGTTCCGTCTCTGTGTTCTCGGTGGACGAATTTCGCAACGTAGAAGATTTCAACTGGAGAGAAAGGGTGAACCTCAGAGACGCGGAGGGAAATGAGAAATGGAAATTTACATGACTAATCGACCACTGACCACTGGCCAATGAGCAATGACCAATTTCTCAGGTGGGCCGAAGATGAAATTCCACGTAGCTAAAGAGGCTTGGTGTTTTTTGCTGTTTCGTGTGGCTTCGTGGATCGGTCAAATCACTTTGCCGCGGTCGTAGTCTTTCCTCCCAAGTATTTCTCGAACCACTCCAAATTGGCCCTCATAGCCGCCAACTGCATCTTCGGCTCGTTGGGACCATGTGGCTGCCGCGGCATCACCAACATTCTCGTCGGCACTCCCTTTACCTTAAGCGCGTTATAGAATTCAAAGCCTTGCGAGATCGGTACGCGAATGTCCGCCTCGCCGTGCTGGATCATTGTCGGAGTCGTCACACCCTTCACATTGAACATCGGCGAATGCTTTTGATAAAGATCCATGATGTCCCAGAACTGCCCTCCGAAATAATCCGGAAGGAAAGAAGGAATATCCGCAGTACCGTTAAAGCTCATCAGGTTCGTTACCGGCGCACCCGCCGAAGCCGCCTTGAACCGAGACGTCTGAGTCACGACCCATGACGTCATGAAGCCACCGTAACTCCAACCCATCACGCCTAGACGTTCCGGATCTGCAACTCCCATCTCGATGACTTTGTCCACACCGGTCATCAAATCCTGATAATCGCCGCCGCCCCAATCTCTGATATTGGCGCGTCGAAATTCCGTGCCGTACCCACTCGAGCCTCGGGGATTCGGACGCAGGATCGCGTAGCCCCGCGCAGCAAAGGTAGCTAATGGATATACGCCGCGCCCGCCAATGAAGGTTTGTTGAAACACGCCGGCTGGCCCACCGTGAATGTTGAGAATCAGCGGTACGCGCTGCCCTTCCCGGTAACCAACCGGATAGGTAAGCAACCCCTCAATGTCTTTGCCGTCTTTTGACTTCCAACGGATGACCTCGGTACGACCCACCGGAGGCATGTTCAGATTGGCATTGACTCGACTTACCTGGGCCAACTCGAACCCGGCCGCTGACGCCACAAAAGCCTCGGGAGGCGCGTCGGCAGTCTGCCGAACCAGGCCGAACATTGACGCTGAACGGTTGAGATCTATGCCGCTATATACGGCAGGAGCAACTTTGATCTCTTCAATGCGATTAGCGGCGACGTCAATGCCATAAACCTGCGTACCCGTACCTTTCGCCTCGCTGAAATAGATGCGCCTTCCGTCTGCCGACCAACCTGCAATGCCAGGCTGCCCGTCATAGGAAGCCGCCAGTGTCTTTGGCTGTCCTCCGCTCGCTGGATAGATTTGGATCCAGCCGCTCTGCGCCCACCTTGGCGGATTATCGCTGACTAGTAATGCGATTGAGTTTCCATCCGGCGAGTATGTGGGAGCACTCTCAGCAGCCGCTGTGCCGGCCAGGACAGTAGTCTTTGTGCTGCCCACTTCGACAATCGAGATGTCGGAAGTGGTCCAGTAGTTAGCCACAGGAGATTTAGTATGGCTGAAGGCGATTCGCGAACCATCCGGCGACCAATCAAAAGCGCCCACGTTGTAATTGGCTGCAGTCAATTTCCGCAGCTCACGTTTGCCAGCCGCGTCTTTCTCAATCGCGATTACATAGAGCCGCGACATCTTCACGTTCTCATCAATCCAGCGAAAATCGTTTCTTGCCTTGTCGTTCTTTTCCTCATCCTCCGTTTTCGGATCGGTCATCGTGAAAGCGATTGATTTCCCGTCAGGAGACCATTCAAAATTGGAAACGGCGGTCTTCACTTCGGTCAAAGGCTCCGCTTCGCCACCATTTAATCGCAAGAGATAAAGGTTGTTCTTGTTGTCTTTGCGATTTGACGTAAATGCAATTGAATTTCCGTCAGGTGACCATTTCGGATTGGCCGAAGACTTTTCGCCAAATGTAATCTGCTGATTCTGTTTCCCATCAGTAGTAGCCATCCAAATCTGTGTGACAAACTCGCTCTTGTCCGGTGCTGTGACCGCGTCCGAAACCGTATAAACGATTCTCTTTCCGTCTGGGGAGACACGCGGCGAAGCAATCGCTTTGACTTTCAGTTGCAGATCAGGATCCCAAGAGACAGGTGCAGTAGTTTGAGCTGATGCGGCCGTCGAAAAAACGACAAACACGATCATTAGCGTCGTTAAGGGTCTCATCATTGTTCTCCTGAAAAGTAACAAGCAAGATTTTAATATCTGACGATTCGACTCAATTCGCATGACTCAGTCGTTCGAGGCATGAACCAGGCAAAGTACGCAACCGCCGTGTGTCTAAACAGCTAACAATTCGGAGACTTCCTGAAACACCAGTTTCAACACCAGCTGAAACTCTGAAAACACTCCTGCTGACCAAAATGCGCGAGCCTCTCTCCCGCCCTTTCCCAGTAGTATTTGGAGGTGCAAGATACTATCTCGGAGTCGAGAAGTTAGCGCAAAAAGTACTTCATCGTGAAACAAAAGTGGACGCCGCAGGAGCAGGTCAAGCTCACTTAGTAGGTTTCGTAGGACCGGCTGTTGATGATCACCCTTGCGTTCGGTTGCCGTCGCGATCAATGACTCTATGGCCACCTGACTAGCGCGGACGACCTCGTCCACGCGACGCAAGTGTCTCAGACATTCCATCCGATGTTGTAAGACCTGATTAGCAGCGTCCTGCTGCGTTCGAGCAGTGTGTTGTATACCCAACAACTCAAAGACGGCACGAACATGTTGTCGTTTGATCTTGTCGGCGCCGAATAGCGCGTGGATGTTCTTTAGAATGCTCTTCAGTTCTCGTACATTACCAGGCCATGTGTAAGTTCGCAGCTCGTCGAGGACTTCCTCGCTGAGCACACAGCTCTCATCATCAGTTACTCGCTTCCAGAGAAACTGCGCCAGTAATGACAGGTCCTCTGGTATATCACGCAGCGACGGTGTGGGAATAGTCAAGACCCGCAAACGATAATAGAGATCCGCACGAAAGGTCCCCTGCAGCACCATGGAGAACAGTTGGCGATTGGTCGCAGCTACAATCCGAGCATGGACTTTCCGCTCGTCTACTTCACCGACGCGTCGGACTGCATTTTCTTCGAGGGCACGCAGAACTTTCACCTGATGCTCAGATGAGAGCTCTCCGATCTCATCCAAAAAGAGCGTTCCGCGACCAGTCTGCTCCCACAGGCCGCGCCGGTCGGCAACGTTCGTCGCCACGCCACCTTTGATCCCGAAGAGTTCAGCTTCCAGTAGCTCCCGTGGGATACTGCCACAGTTAACAGGCACAAACTTGTCGTTGCTGCGCTTGCTGTATTGGTGAATAGCTCGGGCCGTAACCTCTTTTCCGGTCCCGGTATCTCCCAGGATGAGGACTGGGTCCTGGCTGGCTGCAGCACGCATGACCAACACACGCACCAGATGCGCTTCAAGTGTCTGCCCGACATAGGTCTGTTCAAATTCGCGCGGTATGGCAACAGGCGGTAGTAAGTTCAGAACGAGATCGTAGTTGGCGACACCTGCGGAAGGCGCGTTCTTTGAACGGGACTTCGATCGTTTAGCCTTTCCGTCCTGACTGACTCCGTCGGCTTCACTCCAGAGCTCCATGAACAAGGCATCAGGCACAGCGATCAGATAAAGATTTCGATCTCTCGCCGCAGCGGCCTGCTTGAGAAAGGCGCCCACGCCTTGTTGTAGACGACCCGTACTCGAATAACCACAGCTAAGCAACGGAACCCGCTTTTGCTTCAAAAGCAACTGCGCAAGTGATTTCCTTTCAGGTTTTACGCCTCGGTCGTAAACCAGCTTGTCGAGGCGTGTAAGCTCCTTCGCAGAAGCCTGAGGCAGCAGGTAGACGCCAAACTTTCGCTGTTCTTTCAGCTTATTGAGAAACCCCGGTTCGGCGGTGTTGATCGAAAAACGGAGGGGGAGTTTGGCAGACTCACCAGAAACAAATTTCAGAACCTGAAGAGGCACGCGCACGTCTTACCAGAAAGCTCTGGAACGTTCAATACCCAAGGCTCAGTTGTCAGGTCAATCGTGCCGCTCGCGCACTTCGGCCTGAGGAAAAAAACTCGGCGCTTCGGAGATTGATGCCGCATTTATGGTTGCCGCAGCTGAATTGAACATGCGAGGCCCATTTCGAAAATAAATCAAATCCGCGAATGTGGTGGCATAGTCCTCCCCCTTGACCGGCGCGTCACGCCAGTTAGCGTTGGTCACAAACGGATCCGAGAGGTCGAGAATCCGCTGTTTATCGTGGTCAACGATACCTTGCCAGTCACAGCGATACCGGCCACGCTGTTCAAAGCACTCGCGAATTGCCAGACCACGCACTCGCGCACGCCCGGCACTTGGTGGTTCAGTCATCGCGGTCTCTATATCAGAAACCCCATCCATGCGATGTGTTAGCACACCGGCTCTATCGAGCTGACAAAAGAGCCCGTCCGCACCCAGTTCTCCAAACCGCACGTCGATTTCACGGAGTTCGTCTACCAGGGAAAACACGTCTTCCAGTTCATCTCGATCAAAACCCCTGCCACAGAGTTTGCGCAGGGTTCGTTCCACGATTCGGCCTACCGGCGAAAAGGGATCCAGCATTGTTGTGGCCGATGGGAGAGGAGGTTCGCCGCCAATCGTCAGTGCGGCCTGTACTTCACGTAGACACACTTTCCAGTGATCTAGCCTGTCTGCAGTGAAGCCTCGCCTCCGCGCATGTTGCTTGAAGACCTTCTGCTTGATAGCCCAGTCCAACTTAGTTGCTACGGCTTCAGGTCCATCCTCAATCAGGTTCAGAGTCTCCTCCCATCGGTCGCAAGCCACTTCGGCCCAGGGCGGCATGAAATCGTCTCGTTGGTGGTCCCGCGCTTTGGCCAGGTAGCAACGCTGTATTTCAAGGGCAGTTAACAGCTTTCCGTTAACAAGCTGTAGCCTCGCCTCGAGTGTCGGGTCTTCGGCAATCAGGCCCACAGCCAGAAGGGGTTCGGAAAGTCGCAGGTCGGACCCGGGGTGCAGCCCTACGTCCGACATCGCCACCACCAACATCGTCGTCGCCATCTTAAGCCAGGTAGCCAGCTCTGATGACAGACTTTCGCCACACAGCAAATGGAAGCGATGATATCCATACTGCGCATGTGGTTCGTCCTTAATGTGCAAGATCCCACGGGTGCCGGTTGAATTCTCCGTCATCAAACGTTTGAGGAACGAGGTTCGCGGTGAGATAAGGAATTCCGGCCCCCGCCGAAACACATCGAATCCACCTGCGCCGGTGAAAATGATCCGCGTGACGAGATGAGCAAGAATGTCGGAACTGATGATGTTTGGGTTGGCACGATGCAAGTAGGACTCGTGACAACCCCACCCCTGATGCGAGAGGTAGTCTTGATTATGTTTGAACACCTGATAGGCTGGTTGACCAGAACCCTTCGCGAGCTGCAGCATTATTTGCTCGCCAGCCAGCAGATAACGAACGACTTCGGTTGGATTCATGCACTCCGGAGTGCACAGTTCCGGATGGTTCCCACTGTCGACGTAGAGGCGGGAACCATTCTCGAGAAAGAGTCCCCCACCCCCGAGATCGTGCAGCGTCACGAGCTGCTCATAAGCTCGCTCCACCAACCGATCGGCGTATCTGCAGCGCTCGTAGAAACCGTCAGTAATCGCGCTTACGGCATACTCAGTTTCCACGCCCATGAGCCACTCCCTCACAGCTTATTGTCCTCCCTCCTGCACGCACTCACTCAAAAAGGCTTCGCTGTTACTAGACAGAGTTCGGTCGATTGCTCGGTCGGCAGCCGACAAAAGCACGTCCGCTTCATGGCGAGACGACTCCAATTCATTCTGCGCCGCATTGTCATCGGCGTCCGCTGCGATGCTTCCGCGCAGCCTTGCCAGTCTCTCTCTCAATTGCATAAATCACTTCCTCTATCGATGCTTAACTCCTCTATTCCGCAACCGCTCGAATACTGCGTTTATTAATTCGACCGTTTGCTCCGAGAACTTTCGGTTTGCTGCCGAGGCGTCGCCGCTTGCCCATGACAGACTGGGCCGCACCCAACCTTTGCAATAACTCATCCAGCGTTTTACTCGCGGCGAACGCTTCTTGAGTGTCTTCCCGAGTTAGTGATAGCGGGTGACTCAGCTCCAGCTTTGAACGTCGTTGCCGGTTCGACTGATCGCGATAGGCAAACGACATTTCATGCCAGTCAACCTGCCAGATGGCTTCTTCCTCTACCGTGCGAAGCAACATCGCCCTGGTCCAAGCCCGCGTGTCCTCTGGCGGACCTGACTCAAAATAAGCAATTCGGTCTTCCGCTACTATTCGTTCAATCCGATTATCGCGCTCGCACTGCGAGTACAGCCCTTCATCGGAGTCAAGGCTCGCGTAGGAGTGGTCGAGATGCTTGATCTCAGGTGACGACCAATTCAGTTTGGGCCTTGCAATCATCACTCGTTCAAGTAACATCCGTTTTAAGACCCAGTCGAGTCTTCGTTCGAGCGCACTCCAATCTCGGCGGTGAAGCTTGAGCAACGTGTCTTCCCACAGTTCAAGGATCTCCTGTGTTCGAGGTACGATCCCCTCGCAACCACCATCCGCGACAAAACGGTGTGCCTCCTCTAAGAACAACAGTTGCAGTTCCACCGCCGTCACGCTTGGACCAGCCGCAAGCCTGGACTCTGTCTGCAGCGTCGGATCATGACTCCATTGGTGAACTGCCTCCAGTGGGTCGTCCAGCAACAGCTCAAGATTGACCTGTTCTGCTTCAATCATCGCCAGCACGATCTGCATCACGCCAACTTTCAGAAAACAAGCAGTGTGATTCAGTGTGTTATCAAAAAAGATCACATGAAGCCGTGCGGGGGCGTCACGACCCTTTTCGACATCTGACCCGCAAAGAGGTTCATCGCGGCTGTTCACTATGGGCCGGTGATGGGTCGTTTGAGTTCCGACGAGCCGCTCGAAGAAATCAGCGCGTTGCGCGATTTGGAAATCGACTTTTGGAGCGCCATTCTCGCTGCCAACTTTTCCTTGCCCGGTAAACACAATACTCGAAGCTTGAAACGCGGCCAGCCAAAGCAGGTACTGCATCTTTCGCTTAAAGAGGTTGTCCCACGTCCGGCGTGTTACGAGAAAGTTCAAGTGACTCCCGTACGAATGACCGAATCCATCGCTGTTGTTGACGAGCAGTTCTAAACTCTGGCCATCAGGTAGCTTCGCATTGGCCCCGTTCATTGCTTTCCGGGCAATACGTAGCATCGCATGCCACGCTGCAACGTGATCGTAGGCGTTCGTTACTTCCGGCAAACACAGCTCGAGGTGGTCCATGTCGATATAGGCACAACCACCATTGGCAGGCAAAAATTTTCGACCCCAATCCTGTGGATTGATTATTTGCGCCTTTTGGGCGAGGCGCGGGAACCCATTTCCACTGCGTTTCGTCTTCCTCGCTGCCCGACACGATTGACATTGGCAATCTGCAAAAAACGTCATCCGTGAACCAGGATATCCTTCAATCTCACTCAAGAGCAGCTTTGAGGCGTAAGCGCCTGTTCCCTTTTCCGGCAGACCCCGGACAAAATTGCCGAGTTCGATGTCGGCCCCGCAAACTATTGGCGTCTTCGCGTGGCGACTACCGGATTTTGTTGCTTTTACAGTCATTTCATTCCACCAAACAGAGATTCCTGACAAACACAGTCCTGCTATGCTGCATTCAGATAGCGGACCGTGCGATTAACCCGTCGTTGAACAGGAGTGACACGAATAACATCGAGATCGTGTGGCAATGCGCTGAGGTGCTGGCGGCAATTGATCGGCGTTAGAGTCTCCGCCAAACTTCGCAGCTCATCATTCACCGCGACCACCAAGTCCTCCAGGAGAATTCCCATTCCTTCGTTTTGAATTGCGCGCAATGCCGCTCGGTCGAGGGCGTCGGCTGCCACCTTGGCCAGTAGCGCCCCGCTAATCAGGTCTTTAGGCTCAACTGCTCGCTGAGAACCATCTCGCAAAGTAATCGAGGCCATAGTTCCAATACCGTTAGGCGCAAAAATCATCGACGCTACTGCATCGATCATTTCGTTCCGTGCAGCCGCCTGGTCCAAACCGTCTCTGGCCACAAAAGGTAACTCGGGAGCAAGATGTTTCCGGAGTATGTCGCGAGTGGCACGTTGGTCGGGCCGAGGAACTTCGAGAATCAGATCACCGAGCCGGCCCGGCCTCAACAGCGCCGGATCCAATACGTCGCGGCGATTCGTTGCGGCAACCACCATGATATTGCCCCTCGCTTCGAGACCGTCGAGTTCACTCATGAAGGCTGTCAGCACTCTGTCGTCCACTCGGTTGAGTGACGCGCCGCGGGCTGAACCAATGGAGTCGACTTCGTCAAAGAACATGACAACCGGGACTTGAGGCTCACGCTCGCCCGCCAGTCGTGCCAGGCGGAAAAACTCGCGATAGTTTGCTTCACTCTGGCCGAACCACATGCTATGGAGACCACCCGGCTTGATGTAAATGAACCTGGATCGGCCGGATGGTGAAAACTGGGCCACCCAGTTTGCTAATGCGCGAGCTATCATGGTCTTGCCTGTACCTGGTGGTCCAACGAGCAAAACGGATCCTTTACGCCGGAGTTGATAACGCTGGGCAATTTCCGGATGCTGCCAATGCAGCCGAATCGCCTGCTGTAAAGTCGTGATCTGACAGTCAAGACCACCAATTTGAGAGAATGAATCCTTCGGTGTTTCCTCGAGAAACAGTTCGTCGCCTATTTTTGTTTCCAGCTTTTCAAACGCCAGCAACATGTCGCGGTTCCAGCGAACCAGATCTCCACGGTGAAGCCGTATCTGCGCCAAACGGTCAGCGGCCATCACCACGAACTCTTCTTCTCTAACCTGAACTACCAATCTTCCGTCCGCTGTGTAGCGATCAAAAAGGGCCGTTTCCCCTGTCTCCATGAGCGGATAGAGGGGTGTCCCGACAACAAAGCCGCGCTCGCCACTAAGCAGCACCTCATCGCCGCAACGCAACTTGCTTCCGTCCACGGCAGGACCAAAGGGCACCAGGATGCGTGTGCTGCCCTGCGCAACGACTGCAGCATCACCTCGATCGGTCAGCGTATTTCCTAGTAAGATTGCGGGATACCATGGCGTCGACATCACTTTGTCGACCAGCGCTTTCAGCTCAGCCTGCTTCTCGAGCACTTCTTCTAACCCGGTGCTCACGGTGACCAGCTGCTTCATCAGGAACTGGTCCACTCGGTCGCTTGTCGCCGGCGAGTAGGCGCGCATCGCCTGGAGCAACTGCAGCTTTTCCTCAGGTGAAGGCGCACCTTCGCCAAATTGAATCAGCTGATCCAGAAGATAAGGCACATCACTTTCACCAGTTGGCAGGCGCATCAGTTCTTGGATTCTCCTTCAGCATTTACTCCACCATCGACGATATAAAAGTCTCGCTCAACAATTCCGCCGCCCTTCCAGCCGAAAAGTGAAAAGCTCGGAGGCGCGAATCCGACATCGTTAACAACCAAGGCAAGACTGTAGGCGCGAGAAAACATCGTGCGATGTAAACCGCGATCGTGTGAACTCAGAAAACCACGCGCGTATGGACACTGTCTTTGACTCTCCACCGAACAGTCTTTGCACCAGGCACGCGCTGGATGAGAATGCCACCAACCCAACATGATTTCGTCCCGCCGCCGCAGTTGTAGCGCGTTTCTGACATCCGTCCAGGTCTCGGAAGTAAAGGTCAACTTCATTAATTCCGCCTCGGTGTATTGGGCCGGTATTTGTGTGGTGACTGTGGCAAAAATCTCTGCTCCATCCTCATCACGATGCAAATGGCCAATCAAAATCCCGCCGGTCTCTTTTGCTTCCGCCGCTCTACTCAACTCCGCAATCTCCTCGAGCAGTGTGGCTGGCACAAACGCTGGTAACAGTTCTTCGGGCAGTTCGCCCGTCTTCGTTGCAACAGACCGGGCAGCAGACAATGAGGATGGAAGCAAAACCAACGTCTGGGCCACATCCTCCGTGTCAAAAATCGAGTTCTCCTCACTTGTTTGATTGCCCTCCTCGTGTACGAATGCGAGCACCTGATAGCTCACCTTCTCTTCTGCTTTCAAGACGTTGGCGTCCCTAAACTTAGCGTAGGCAGCTGCAACCGATGCTTCGAAATAGGTTGTGTCAAACGCTTGCGAACGAAGCGGCGCAGGATTCGCTGCCCGTCCGTTTTTTGAGGAGAAGGCGAGGCAGAAGCCTTTGACCACCGGCTCACCCACTTCCTCTTGCCAAATTGGCTCAACAGCACAACCCGTCACACCAAAAACTGGTGGAAGTTGCCCATGTCGCATCTCTTCGAACTCGGCCCACTCGACCGCTGGTTCCCAGTCGACGCTGACTAGGGCGCGTCCTACACTGCTGCGATCTTCTCGAAACAGCTCCAACACGAACTGATAGTCGTTCTTCGGCATAGCCTTGCACTTCCGACAAAAGATCTTTAGCCGGCGTCGACATTTGGTTGCAGCATTACGTTGTCGCCATTGCGTAACGCTTCGCCGACGCGTTCGAACGGCTGGAGATGACGTGCCTCGCGATCGAGTCGCGCCTGATATTTCAACGGCCGCCCAACGACATCGTTTTGTGGCAGCTGCATCTGCGCCGAGAGCTCCTGAATCAATTCCCCTATCGTGGCGTCATAAGGCACCTGGTTTACTTTCTTCATCTTTTGGCCCGACACGTCACTGACGGTTAGGCCAATCCCGATTTTTCCTACTGTTGCTACTGACATCCTTGGTTCTCCTTCCTTTCATCACCTGGTCATAGCGGTTTGCGAATCGGTGCAGAATGCTCGTGCATTTGCAAATAGCGACTTGCCAAACGAGAACTACGCAGTGCCACTGTTTCATTAGCTGTCAAATCACAGGCCATCGATAAGTTCGCAAATGCTTCGTGCAGCTCGCCCACGTTAGCGTCAGCGGGTAGCAACGCAGTGAAACGCAGCTGTTCTGCCTGGCCTGCTCGTTCTTCATCTTCAGACTCGTTTTCCAACTGAACTACTTCTGCGCGAACCAATCTCAGGCGCGCGGATACCTGCAATAGGAAGTGCGCCATTGGCGTGGTCCATAAACGCTCTCGTTCTCCACCATTTTGCTCCCCTGAACTTCCTCTGTACGTCGGCAACTCCCAACTGAGGTGCAATCGACCGTGCGCCTCTCGGGTGATGTTTGCCTGATAAAACCCTCGATCCACCTCCAAAGAAACCACGACCGATGCGCCATCGCGCTCATTTCCCGGCCACCCCGAGTTTTCGCACAGTTCGTTTATCGATGGCCCACTCAGATCGTCTCGAAACACTGGTGGGTCAAGGTCGTGGGTCGCAATTTCAGGAGGCTTGCTGTTGCTGTGCAGTTCGTGCAGCAGGCCCATTCCTGTTCTTAGCTCGTCCCTCATGAACCTCAGACGGTCGATGAGGTCGATCTCTTCAAATAAAAGAAGCTCGGTTCTCAAGCTCAGATGATGCGGATGCAGCACAAACCGCGTGCCCACACCGAGCTTAGAGTTGAGCTCCAGCAGCGGCCAACAATTGCCGGGGCCCCATGCGATGTCATGGGTTTCAAACACCATCCACCGGCTCTCAATGCGAGCCCTTACGTTGAATGGCTTGCCATTCACGAGCGAGAATTCCCAACTGCCGGGTTTCAAGGCCCGTGGATGCGGCATGCACTGATGCATCGCTGCGGCCATTACTTCTCTTTCCCAAATGCCGTTAACCATTTCGTCCTGATCATTTCCCTGCTTCATCAATAGAAGCGAGCTGCAAATTCAGGTGTCGCCGCTTCAGAGAGCGCTTGTCTAAGGGAAGCCGGTGTTTGTTGTTTCTGGCCCACACGCACGCATCGCGATTCAACGAATCGGTTTCGAGCATCGTCACTTTGTTGTAAGTGATGATGTCGAAACACTGCTCCAGTAGTTGCACCAATGAGGTCCCCGGATCGATATGCCCGGCGCAGATGAATGGCGCCACGTCACTGATGTTCGGATGAAATACGTTGCATGGGCTGATCCATGACAGCACTTCAAAGGTGAGCTCCCTCGGATAGTCCCCTGGGCCTTGTAAGTAACCAGGCGGAAACCAAATATCAACTTCGAACCGGTCGTGCTCCATGACGGCCCCATCGGCCGTACGAACCAGACCCCAGCAAAAGAAGTGCGCCGTATAACGATCGGGAGGTGAACCGGGCCAGGGCAATAACCGAATCAGATCGCTCTGCTCAGCCAATGCCATCCCTTCCTCCAACTGCCGCCGCAAGAACGCGGAAAAAACCGGATCGTCCATGGAGCCTCGCTCATCTTCTTCGCACTTTTCGTAAACGATGAAACCATGATTCTCTGCGCTTCTGCTTTCGGATGGCCCAATCATCCCTCACCCCGGCACATCAGCTTTGCAATACCAGCATGCCGTGAGAATTGGGCCATCGCGCTCACGTCGAATCACAGCCACTCTTCTTCAAGGCCCGTTACCAATCTCGTAATGCCTTTCAATCTCCTGATCCCTCAGCGTCAGCACATCTCCATCTCGCAATCCGTAGCTGTAGAGGCTTCGTTTGCATTGGCTTTGCGAAAGAAACGATCGTGTCAGTACCGGAGTTTGATCCCGTCCGGAGGACCAAAGCGCCCGGCTACAGAATGTGCACCGCAGGTCGCTTGAACTGTTCGGGCGCAACAAACGCAACCCCGTCCGGCTGAAGCCACATCCGGCACAGTAAAGACGCCTGGAAAAGCGCAGTGGCTGAACCAGGATCGAGGTTGATCTCTCTTTTCCTTCGCCTCCTTCTCGGAGGCGAAATGCATCAAGCAGCGTCGACTGTTTTGCCGTTAGCTCTGACACCAGGATGTTCCAGGGGCCGTGAGGCCTGTTCCGACAGGTTGAAAGAGTCGTCAGGGTTGTAACGTAATGGCGTTGATGTTTAGCATCGAACAACACCTGACAAGCACTAGCTGGGGGCGCGCCCTGCTGCAACAGTTTGCGAGCCTCCAACGCTTGCATCGATGCAGCCAATGAACCCAGGCTCGACGGAGCGTCAGTCGGGAAAGCCCGGTCGGTCGTTTCAGCGCAGGAATAGCGTGGCTCCAGGAGACGATAGTCATCGCTGTCCCAGGAACACTCCAGACATGGACTGGCTGACCCACCGGGATAGACGTTTGTCCGGGAGAGCCATCCGCCCGGTTCAACGCCTGCATCGATCCAAGACATGCCTAATCGCGTCACAGCTCGATTAACTTCCAGTCGTGCGCGGCGTGAGTCAAGGCAGGCCAGGAGAAGGTCTGAACGCAACAATCCCAGGGGCACGTCTGCTACGCGCAGATGCAGAATACGAATCTCCAACCCAGCGTTGATTTGTCTAAGCTTTCGAGCTTGCACTACGACCTTCCGCTGGCCCACATCCCTCAAGGTGATGTTCTGAGAAGCTAAGTTGGACGAGTTATATCTCTCCGGATCGATGAGCGTTAAGGTGCCGATTTCCGGCATTCGTGCGAGGAGTGGCAAGAGATGTGATCCGATGTTTCCACCAGCACCGACAACCACTACTTGTTTCCGTTTTTTCATTACCCCTGATCCGTTGGCTGCCAGCGATAGCCGGCTTCCAGGTCCGTCAGTTGCGAACACAAGCCGCAATGTGCGGAGTAGGTCCAGCAGGGGAACTCATCAGTCTGGTGGTGCCACACGTTGCATTGCGGACACTTGACAGCTATGACTCCCGGCACCAACTCCTGCCGGCAGCGCGCGCAGAAGAGTTTGCGTTCCCCGCCAGAAAATGAAACACGCCGTGCACGTTCCTCGGTCGAAAAGTACGCTGCTCGGTCTGCAAAGACGATTTGGTCGCGGTCCCGCAGCGTCCGCAGGCCCTCCATGAGCGGCAAACCGTTGACGCTTACGGGTGCGCCGCGCGGCGCCAGCAAGTGCCAATCCTCGTTTTCATCCCGATGCGTTCGCACCATTGAAACCGCTGTTCCGCTGGAGTCAGCTCCCTTCAACAACTCCCTCAGTTCATATTCCTCCAACCGTAGTTGAAATACCGCCCATTGATCCGTTTCATCTCTTATCCAGAGGTGTGGCATTCATCCCTCCGTTCTTCCTGAAATGCTTGCACCAAAGCCTGGCCAACCACCGTGGTAACAGCTCCAATGGCTCTGCGTCGCAATGCAAAACGGGCTCCCAATCTCGGATTGGTCTGGACCAGGAAGGGGTTCACGCCACCCTGGTGATACAGCTTGTTACGCAGGCGGTAGATGCTCTGCGACACCGCATGGAGTGTGTAAGCCTTACCCGATCGTTTTTTCAGCAAGATCGCAATCTCAGACAGTGTCTTCCACCCGACAAACTGATCGTCAGTTAGTCGATTGTCGAGTGCCAGAACAGCTAGTAGTTCCGAGAGTAGCGGCGGTAATGCGAAGACTCGACTCTCGTCTATGCGGACATCCGAGTGACCATCTGAGCGCAGCTTGATGCTGAGTGTGACCGCTCCAGCTTCTGCTGTGCGTCGCAAAGCATCCCGCGCCTCGTTTGTTCCACGATTGGTCCGATGTCTTCGGTTCCGCACAACACTGGAAGCACCTAAACCACTCGAGCCACCGCTCGGCAATTCATACCCGTCGCTCAATTCGGCCAACTCCAGTTGAATTGAGTCGGCGAGAAACTCCACTTCCGAGATTCTTTCCACTAACTCGTTGTAGCGACGTGCTAACCCTCGCAAACGACGCTGCAAAATCTCAATGGTGGCGTTCGGTCTGTTCGCACTACCTGACATGGCCCATCTTTGGGCAAGCGGTATGCCTATGTTCTTTGGCAAGAAAATCGCCGGTATGCACGAGAAGTAAGATATGGCGAAGATGACTTTCCTGGAGTGTTTCCGGGAATTGGCGAAATTCGGAGGGCGACTTAGGGGGTGGCGTCGCGTTTGTCGAGACTCAAGTGTGTGACGGGCCTGTTGCGGGCGGCATTCATGTTAGAATGCGCGCCGTTTGGAGTGCTGTGTCATTCCAAAACTTCCTCGTTTCTCTTTTTCCAGCCGAACGTGGGTGGTTTTCCAGTTGAACTGTTGAGACCACAAGCATTCAACTCTCTTGGCATCTTCTTTGCAAATCCAGATCGCAGAAGGGAGACAAAACAATGCCTTCATGGCACGAACGGTTTGTTAGCCGAGCAAGGACTGATGGTGTATTACGACGTCAACTGCATGAACTCGCACGGCTGGATGCAAACGCTATGGCCAATGCGAGCCAGGCCCTGACGACAGGGTGGTCGCAAGTTGCTCAGCAGGTCGACAGCTTGTGCGATCAGGTGGCACAGCGAGTGGTCGAACCCGGAGAAGAAGTCGACGAAGCCGCACAATGGATCTCCTACAATTGCCAGTCTGTGGCACGTGAGCTACCGGCGTCCAGCTCGTTCGCTGCCGTCATCCCTCTGTTATTGGCGGTGATAGGGGCTGTTGCTTACTACCTCGTATTCCGCAGCTGGATCTTCGCAATACTAGGTGGAATCGTTGTCTATGGGCTGGTTTCCTGGCTGCGTGGAAAGACCAGGCGATGAACCTGCTGGAATAGGAAGAGATCTCCATGTCAGACCTAAAAGCCAGAACGGTTTTAGTCTGGCTACACGAGTAGTGGGCGGAGTTAACTGGGGCTATTGCTTTAACGTGTTGGGTCGCGCGCTCATTGGTAGTAACCGCAACGAAGAATCTTTGGGCTACTTGCAGGAGGCATTCGAGATCTCCCGAATCAGCAATGACAACACCGCAGAATTCTCAGCGCTCTTCGGGATCGGAGAATTCCACCTGGCAAAGGGGGACCGAGAACGAGCCATGACCGCGTTTAGAAGTGCCCTTGAGGTGGCCCAACGCGACAACTATCCCGAATTCCTGGAACGAGCAGAAAAGAAGCTGGCGATGCTTTGAGCGGGCCCGACCTACCCGCTAACAGCAATCTGACTTTTTCAAGCCGGATACGGAAAACCCCAACAGCATGTCTGACCTGGCAGCTCGCATAGTCGACCGCGCCACACTGGAACACGACGCGGAAATGCTTAAAAAGTTGCGGCTGATTGCTGAGTACAAACAGCAGTCTCTTCCCGGTCGAAACGTCGTGCAAAACGGATTGACCGTTGGCCGTGTGATAGACGACCGCGCCCTGCATGAGCTAATGCACTCAGGCGATCCCATGGCTGCGGCAGACAAGGTAGATGGGCTATGCGGGGAAATCGTCGAAGAACTTGGGGTTCCAGAGGAAGATCAATATGAGCAAGCCGACTGGCTGGCGGAGAATTGCGAACAGATTCTCGCTCAGATCGATGCCCAAAGTGTCAGGCGCCCGAGTGCTGAGGTCAAGCTTAACCGGAAGCTCCTGCGAGCACGCTTTATCGCAGTCCTCACAGCAGCGGGAGTTTATTTTCTGTTGCAGAACTATCTCTCGCGCCCGTGGTGGCAAGCTGCAGCCGCGGCCGCGATCTCCTTTTTCGTGCTCTATCTCTTGCAGGCAGTAGCCGCAAGAGCAAACACTAACTTGATCGATCCTAACGATCCTTTCTGGGCGGAAGATTTAGCGCAATCGTACGACGGGCGGGTCACAACCAAGGACCTGATGGCAACACTGGAACTCGCCGAAGCCTTCATTCAGTCGCGCGCCTTTAATCCCGCGAAAGTGGAGATGGAGAAAGCCCTTTCCTATGCGCGGCAGTTTCGAGATCCGGATGCGATTCGCTACTGCCACGACTCGTTGGGGAATGCTTTGCTCGGAATAAGGGACTTCGAGAGCGCTGAACGCCACTTTCAACGGGCCTTGCGCATTGCGCGGATGCGCGGTGACAACCAGGGTGAATTTGCAGCTTTGCGTGGACTGGGCGAATGCCAGGGCCTGCAGCGTAATCATGAGGGCGCCCTCAGCATCTTTGAACAAGCACTGGACGTGGCAAAACGCGACCATAAGGCTGAGGTGGTCGAATTAGCAGTCTCGCAAATTGCTGTCGCGGAGTCGGCCCTGGGTCGACACAAGGACGCACTCGGAAATTATAAAGTTGCTGCGGACATCGCCCTTAGACGTGGGAACAAAAACAAGCACAGCTTTTATCTGCAGATGATCAGTCAGGAGGCAGGCGCATCCGGTAACGATGAAGAAGGACTCGAGTTCTCCCGTAAAGTTCTAGATATGGCCCGTGAAGCGCGAAACCGCTCGGCCGAAGCCGGTACGCTGATGAACATCGGAGTCCATTATCGCAATCTTAGCCAATTCGAGGAGGCGTTGAAGAGTCTCGAGTTGGCCTTGGAAACGGCTCAGTTGATGGTTGAAGAGAAGCCTGAGGTGTTTGATTCTCGTAAAACAGGGCCCGAATCTCTCATGGATGAGTTCTACGAAGGCGAACGAAATGATCACAAAAGACTGAAGGCCGACATCTACCGCAATCTCGCCGGTGTTTACACAGATCTTTCAGACTACGACCATTCTCTCGAATACTCGCTCGAGGCATTGAGAGAGGCTGAGAGCATTGGCGACAAAGATCTGACCATGCGCTCATTGAGGGGAGTCGGAATCTCGTACGGCCGCCGTGAACACAATGCGCGAGCAATCGAATATCACAAGCAAGCCCTGGAGTTGGCCGAGCAGCTGGATTCGCTAAGTTATCGGGAGTGGTGTCTCGGCATCCTGGGAGTCACTTATCGTAAACTGGGTGACCTTAACCGAAGTATCGACTACCTGTCTCGCGCCTTGCCGCTCGCACGGCAATTGGGCGATGGTTACACCAAAGTTTGCCTCTTCGATTTGGGTGAATCCTATTACCTAAGAGCAGACTACGACCGCGCATACCACTGCCTGACCGAATCTATGGCCCTGACAGAGTCGGTTCGTGGTGGAATGGAAACCGAGCGGGCTCGGATTTCATTAGCGGAAAGCCACACTCGACTCGCAGAGCTGACAGTCCTTACCTGCCTCCGATTGCGCAAAGAAGACGAAGCGTTCGAATACGCCGAGCGTGGGAAGTCTCGAACCTTAATAGATCTGCTCGGGAATGCCCGGCTCATTCCCCGTGATTACGCCGATCAGCAGTTGCTTGAAGAAGCTGAACGACTGCGCGAACAGGTTGAGCGACTGCGACTCCGGCTATTGGAGTCATCCGCAAACCGCGATGGAGAAAGGTCTGGTGAGGAAGCACTTGCGCGGCTGTTACGTGAAGATGAAGAACGGGAGCGTGAAGTCTGGCAAAAGATCTGGCGCAGTAATCCTGAATTTGCGTCTTTAAAGCAGGTTGATCCGCTCAGTCGGGCTGACCTCGATGCGATGCTCAACCCGGATCAGGCGCTGATCGAATTCTTTGCTACGAGCGAGGAGCTGATCTGTTTTGTCGCCTCAGTTGGTTCGCTGCAGGTAGAGAGAATTCCTCTTAGTCGCGCTCAGCTCGGTGCCTTGGTCTTGGCCGAGGTAACACGCGATAACCGCGGTCTCTTGAGCGCTTCACTATCTGGTCTCTATCAGTCATTGATCGCGCCCATCGTGGAGTCTCTTCGAATGCGGCAAATTGAGCATTTGATCATAGCGCCGCATGGCATGTTGCATCTGCTGCCATTTGGGGCTCTCTTCGATGCAGCAGACGGAGATCGACTTTATCTCTTGGATGAATTTGCGATCTCATATACTCCCAGCGCCTCAGTGCTGAAATTCGCACTGGAAAAACTGAAAAGCCTTGATGAATCGGTGTTAGCAATAGAGAACCCAGACGGATCACTGGAGTTTGCCCGTGCCGAAGTTGCGACCATCACGAACTTGTTTCCCGGTACACGCGTGCTGGCTGGGAACGCCGCGACCCGCAGTGAGCTGCTCTCATGTGTCAAAGAGTTTGGGTTGGCCCACTTTGCGTGCCATGGTGTGTTTCGCGGGGATGCACCCGAACAATCGGGGCTATTGCTGGCCGACGGCTCCCTAACGATGCTCGACATCATCAATCAGATGGAGCTAAAAGCGTGGGTGGTCACTCTTTCCGCCTGCCAAACTGCAAAAAGCCAGCCCTCCGGCGGTGATGAAGTGGTGGGGTTGCCGCGAGCAATACTTTACGCGGGAGCACCAGCCGTGGTCGCCAGTCTTTGGAATGTCAACGATCACGCTACCAGTGTTCTATTTCAAGAGTTTTATGCTGATCTGAAGAGAGGTGCATCGCCGGTGAACGCACTGCGTGATGCCCAATTGGCCACCAGAGACTATGAAAAGGATGGCAAACGACCTTTCCGTGATCCCTATTATTGGGCCGCATTCGTTCTGATCGGCGCAGGAGGTAGAGAAATTGGCTGAAGACCTAACACCTGGCCGCTTGGATCTTTCGCAGGTGTTGCTGAAGGACCCGGCGATTGGGGCCTACGTTTTCTTTGCCAAACATTTCCCACTGGAGTTGGAAGCAGATCCGCGTCTGGACCTTATCGATCTTCTGGAACGCGCCCGGGACCAATTGAAACTGGATACGGCAGGTGTTGCAGCATACTCCGAACCAGCGGCAGTCAATCTTTACGACGTACATACCTCTCCGTCGCAGAAAACCGCACTTCTTAATCTTCTCAGGCAAACCGAATCCGAAGTTAATCAAGTGCTTGCATTCACGTTTCTCGACTCCCTGACCACGCAGATAATGCAGAGTTGGCTCGGCCTCCGCTCGCTGGCTCACGTGAAACAGGATGCAGAGCAGTTCGTTTCACGACTCGTAACTCAGGAACTCTTGGTTCCCCAGGATGATGGCGCCTGGGGCGGCATGTTCGTCATCTGGTCCATCGTGCCAGCACAAGTGCCGGTCACAGATCTGTTGAACCCGGTGTGTCTCGCTTTTGGAGGCGCCGCTGAGAAACTCTTTAAGTGCGATTTTGGTGTTTT
Organism: Pyrinomonadaceae bacterium; assembly: GCA_035283645.1. Lineage (GTDB taxonomy): Bacteria > Acidobacteriota > Blastocatellia > Pyrinomonadales > Pyrinomonadaceae > PSRF01. The sequence goes on along the minus strand of DATETN010000194.1, from coordinate 8,665 downwards.
TGCTCAGATTACGATAGCCGGTGTTGATGGGCTTCTCCTCCTCACCTTCGACAACAGCGAAGCTGAGAATTGGGCCAATCAGATTCTCTTTGAACACACACCGGCCCTGCCTCCCGCGCTTCTGTTGTTGACCTTGGCACGACGCAAGTTCGATTGGGAGTATGCCCAATACAGCGCTGTAAAGCCCACCCTGGATCGGCTCAGCCATCAGATTGATCGCCGTCTCACCTGGATGATCGATACTCAGCGGGCGTACGAGCCCCGCTTACGAGTCGTTGGCTCACGCGAATCTGCTGAACTGTTGGAAAAACTTTCTCGGGCAACCACCGACTATGCCGATTTCGGGCGGGCCGTATCGCGAGTGAACGAACTGCGCACAACACTTCAGATCAACGCTGAGAACTATCTCTCTCGCATCAATGCTCTCGCTTCCAATATTAGGCGGGACGATCTGTTCAGGCCTCGCTGGCAACAGATGGAGAGGATCCAGGCCCAACTTAAGTTTGAGACAGCTTACTTCGATGCAGTGCTCGAACGAGGACGGACGATACTGGATGCAGCGGCCGCACGACTAGACATTCTCCGCGGCGAGCAGGAGCGCGAACAGATCACGTTTCAAGGAATTCAAACCAGCGCGATAACGGCGATCATGGCGGGGCTGGCTGCGCTGCAAGTAGTCCCGGTCATTTCAGGTCTGGGATCTCAGTGGTTAATCGGCGCGCTGATCGTAACACTCATGGCCTTGACATTCTCCTTGTCACAGATCGTGATCAATTGGAAGAGAGTCAACACGGCCGCCGATCGCATCAGCATCGCAATCACCTCCGGGCTTCTCCTCTCGCTGCCGGTGGTGACAGGATGGGACCACCGCCCTTCACTCGGGGCATTATTGTTGAGCCTGTTTCTTTTCTCTACGGGAGTAATCGCGGGCTACGCGGTATGTATCTATCTTGAGGAAAGGCAGCGTCGTAAAGACGAACGTACGCGGGCCTTAAAACTAAGTGAGGTCAAGGACACCATCGATCAACTTTTAGTTCGCGCACGAGAAGAGTTGCTTGAATTGCTGGAGGATCTGCCGCCGACCGAGATCTATCGGATTAAGGCCCGTGAATCGTTGACCGAAAAGTTGGAGCGAAAGGGTTACCAGCACTTGACCAAGGTGGGCGATGAGATTGGTATTCGTTATGTGGTTTCGCCCTGGGAGATTCCGCGCACGGTGAAGCGCATTAGTTCATTGCTGCGTTTGCGCGAGATCGAATACAAGCAAGGTGACTATAAGGCAGTCCATATACTCGCAGATCTGCTTGGTCCTGGTGATGATCGGGATTTGGATTTGACTGCTGAGATTCAGGTAAAGACGCACTGGCAAAACCGCTTTGCCATATTTGCGCACGACCGTCTGTACAAAACGAAAGCCGGACGCGCTAGCTTGTCTGCGCAGCTTTATGGTTGGGTGTTGGCCCGCATCACGGACATTGAGTTGCTGCTCTTCCGACGCAGCATGGGCTGGCCCAGAAACCATGAGAATGATGTGGATCCAGCTGCGGTGAGAGCAGAATCGGCAACCCGAATTGAAGAGCGCGCCGAAACGAAATAGACCAACAACCCAGGTCCTCTTAGGGCCAGCCTTCCTCTCGGATATGGGAGCAGTATGAGGAGATAAGCGCAATGAGTTCGATTATCAATGATGCCCTGGTGATGCTGAGTGACCTTGAACTCAATCTTAATGATTTAGCCAAAAAGCTCTCGCCCGATGAAGGGCGGCGACTAGCAGCGAACATAGATCAGGTAGCCCGCAAGTTAGGTGAGCTGAATTCAGCTGATGCTCTGACGGAGTTGGAATTTGCAGAGATGGCCAATGAACTGATCAACGCGGTCAATTCCTCTGAGTTGGTGCGGGAGACGCTCTCAGCCGATGAGGAGATATCCAGCATGCAGGAACGCGCCGCTCAACTGGCCGTTCTTGAGAAAAAGCAACAGAACTCAACCAGCACAACGAAGTCTATAGAGAGCGATAAGCGAGAGAAAGAGCAGTTTGAATTTCTTTCAAATCAGATTATCAATCGTTGCCAGATCATTCGGAAGAAATTGGATCAAATGTCCGGCGAACTTTAGTTTGTCGCTTTCTCCGACTCCGGTTTTCTCCCAAAACACGGAACTCAATATTCCTGAAGCTTGAAGTCTTCCAACGGCAGGCTCAATTAAACGCAATTTCAGTTAATCACACGACTGAGCAAAGGCCACAAACTGAAATTCATCGAACATCAACTATCGATTCTGTACTTCCGTAGCATCCATTGAGCGCACGTAACGTTCGAACTCAATCAGATCTTCGTCACCAAAAATCATACCCGGTACATCGTTGATGACGACATGTCTTGGCGTGGCAGTTATTGCCTCCGGCGCCAGTCGCGACTCGGCGTTGCATTTATTCGGACATTTCCAATAGTCGAACCGCGCCGTTGGAGCGTTCTCACCCGCGGCGACTGCGAATGGTTCCCAACGCTCCTTGCAAATGTCGCACTGCAAGACTGGAAGCCACCCATTAAGGTTGACGTGGGCGCGTTTCAGTTCCCTTTCCAGTTGCTCTCTGTTCATCGTGAACCTCCCTGGAATTGTCGTCTGAGATTGGAATCCGTGTTCTATAACACTGTTCGGGTAAAACAAGCTAGTTTTGTCGCACGCGCTATGAGACGAGCTTGAAATTACAACGAACGACGCAGCCGATCTCGCAAGCCCAGAATCCGCATTAGCTGCTGGGCCACGTGGTCCTGTTTGAATGGTTTTCTGAAAGATGGCCGGCGGACCTTAGCCGGCTAAGAGGGATAAGACATCCGGCCCGAACGATTCGTGGTGAAAAGTCGCTTCTACTGGGCCGAACGGGAGAGGTTAACCGATCAACCAAGTTAGGTAGGCAGCGACTTGGTCCAGCATCACAAGGCTTTCATCGAGGAACCCTGTAACAATTAGGAAGAGACTGTCTCCCAGCAGAAGTGGTGTGAACGCGAGTGACACTGACGTAAATATGAGCAGGTTGGACACCGCTTCGGAGGCTTCAAGTTTTCTCATGACTTTTTCTCTCTTTTAACTGGTCTGGGAGAGTCTGAATCGTCGCTTTAGATTGGGGCTTTGAAAGGCTGTGAGTGTGGACGCGCCTGACTTCGCGCGCGGTGTGAGTGGCAACCGGCATGCCTTGGTGAAAAGGAATTTCATTGAACGCATAAGTTGTTTCGCAGTTGTTATTTAGAGGGATAAGCTAACACTCTCGCCAGGACAGCTGTGTTGCTCCGGGTCGGTCAATTTGCCCGGAAAGAACCCACGAAGCAGCAATTTGAAAAGCTGACCATTGGCCCGTAAACAAAAAAAGCTAAGCCAACCGATGGGTAGGAGAGCACAGGTGAAGCGCGACAATTCGCCATCTGCCTTCTTCTTTAGTGTACACGCGGAGAAATCTATATGTACCTGAAAGATCCCGGCCTTTGTAGTGCCAATTCGCAGTCTCAGTTCCAAACACGATACCCGCCCCGGCGAAAGCTCGAAAGGTAACGCCCTGCGGTTCCAATGAGTCGACTCTGACATCGCCACTAAGCACGTCGGCGATAAACTCTGCTTTCTCATCCCCCTCGAATGGAAAGGCCAAAACGAAGTCATCCGAGATAATGTGATCCAGCGCGGCACCGTCCCGTTGCGCCAGAGCCCTAACCCATTCTTCATTTGCCCGCCTCAATTCCTGCTCAGCTTGAATGCCTGGGTGCTGACCCTCATCGCTGCTAACCATAGGAATGCCTCCGTGGAAACGAACTGTAAGAGGGCGCTTTTATAACATTGGGAAACCCAAATCAATGTTCTTTGCGCAAAGAGTGTTTCGACGATTTGATCCATGCCGGTCCTCAGTCTTGGGTCGATTGCTCGACGCACATTAATGGCTGGGCCCCGAATCACGAAAAGAACTAGGGCTTTGGTTTGCCGACCATCGGAACAAAGGCCACTGGAATCGTACGGCGTTCGACGACACCCGATTCGTTTCTCATGACGATCACCATCCGCTGGAATCCAGAACCTACGGGTACGACCATTTTGCCTCGCACAGCTAATTGGTCTACAAGCGCCTGCGGTATTTCGTCAGGCGCGGCTGTAACTACGATTGCATCGAACGGAGCATGCTCGGGCCAACCCAGATATCCATTTCCCGCTTTCACCTGCACGTTGTCATAACCCATCTCGCGCAGAAGATTGCTGGCACTATCGGCTAGGGGTTGAATGATCTCAATGGAATAGACCTCCTTGGCTAACTCAGCAAGCACCGCTGCTTGATAGCCAGAACCTGTGCCAATCTCCAAAATTTTTTCGCCGGAAGCAATCTCTGCGGCTTCGGTCATGTAACCGACTATAAATGGCTGAGAAATTGTCTGATCGTGACCGATAGGCAAGGGGCGGTTTTCGTAAGCTAAGTGTCGATAGGCAGTTGGAACAAACCTGTGGCGAGGAACCTTGAGTAATGCATCAAGGACTGGTTTTTTCGAAATGCCTTGCTCTTTTAGCGATTCAACTAATCTTTGACGTTGTGCAGCGAATTCGTCTTCGGTGTACTTAGGCGGGCTGGTTAATCCAGAGAACGATTGAAGCGTGCAAGTTAAGGATCCTAACAGGCAGAAAACAAGGATGACCGCGACCAAACCTCTCCGTAAATCCTGGACCATGGCTAGATCCTGTTCATCCGCGTTCATCTGCGGCTAATATCCTTGTTAATCCGCGGCCTCGTGGATCAAGTTTCCGTCTGATGGCGGCCTTGCCAATAGCGGGCGAGAAATAACACCGGCACTCCCGTCAGCAGTACTGCAACTCCCAGCAGTGCCCCAATACCCGTGTAAGCAAGACTGGCCTGCAACATGTAAAGACAGCTTGCGCAAAACAGTATCGGTGTCAACGGGTACAACGGCACACTAAAAGAACGCCTTGTCTCCGAATCTTTTATTCTCAGCAAAATCAACGACAAGCCCACCATAAAAAAGAAGAGCCAGAAAACGGGAGCAGTATACTCAACCATCGTCGCAAAGCCATTTCGGGTAGCGGTACCGATTGCGACGAGTGCTAAAGCTATCGCGCCCTGGACAAGCAAGGAATTAGTTGGAGTGTTACCGGCTCTCTGCCAGCGACCAAGGAACCTGAAGAGCTGGAAGTCGCGCCCAAGCGCATAGTTCGTTCGCGCACCCGTGAACATTGTCGCGTTCGCTGAAGTCAAGGCGGAGATTGCTACCAGCAAACTGACGAAGAGCGCTCCACCCTCTCCAGTAGCTTTTCGCATCAGGTCGGCGGCAACAGCATCCGAACCCGCCACACCGGATAGTCCCAATCCGCGGATATAGGCCCAGTTGACCAGTAAGTAGAGTCCGGTAATCACGCCAATTCCGATCAACAACGCTCTCGCTACATCACGCCGCCCTTTCATCTCAGCAGAGATGTAAGCGGCCTCGTTCCACCCACCGTAGGTAAGCAGCACGAAGACCAAAGCCAAACCGATAGCGGAGGATGAGCCTTGTGTCGTTTCAGGTGGATCCGTTGGGGCCACGCCAGATTGGGCCAGGAAGATCCCGGCGCCGATAAGCAGGAGCAGACTGAAGACTTCAACAGCGGTTAGCAGGTTTTGTGTTCGGGTGCCATGCCGTACGCCCATTATATTCAAGCTGGTTAACGAGACGACCACAAACGCAGCATAAATTGACGGCGAAAATTCACCAAGGCGAAATACCTGTGACGCGTAGTCGCCAAACGCGAACGCGAGTATCGCCACCGACCCCGTTTGAATCACAGTAATTCGCGACCAAACGAACATGAACGAAACTGATTTTCCATATGAACGGGTAAGGTAGTGATAGTCGCCGCCTGTATGTGGGTAGGTGCTCGTGAGTTCCGAGTAGCAGAGCGCTCCCACTAACGAAATTGCGCCGCCTGCCACCCAGAGCATCAAGGCGCTCGCTTCGCTCGTCACGTTCCCAGCAACCAACGAAGGCGTGCGAAAAATACCGGCCCCAACGACGATCCCAACGATAATTGACACTGCATCCTTTACCGAAAGCGTCGGAACGGGCTCGGCAAATGCAATAGGTTTAGCAGCGAGACTCATTATCGGTTTATGGCTCTAGCACGCGACTGGGGATCTGCGTCCGCTCGTTCAGTTAGTTTGAGTCTTAGCTGGAATCACCCAGTAATAGATGGTCGAACCTTCAACCACCGCAGTCTTTTCAGGCTTCCAGTCGCCCATGTCAAAACGGTGGGAGACTACACGGGTACCCGGCTTTAATTCGTTCCAGAGTTTTGGCCGGAGCTTCAAATTTACTGCCGGCAAAAGATACAAGGTGACAACCGAGGCCTCCTTAAGATCCGTCTTGAAGAGGTCCTGCTCAACGAATTTGACGCGGTTAGTCACTCCCGCCAATAAGGCGTTCGCGTTAGCTTCCTTCACTCGTTCTGGGTCTATGTCTACGCCCACGCCGCGAGCCCCATATTTCTTCGCGGCGGTGATTACGATTCGGCCGTCCCCGCTGCCAAGATCGTAGACCACGTCAGTTTCTGTGATGGCTGCCATCTTCAGCATCTCATCAACTACGGCCTGAGGTGTCGGAACATAAGGCACATCTTTTTTTAGCGGTTCCTGTCCTGAAGCGACGATTCCAGTGATGACCGCAATCGAAAGTAGAGATACAGATAAGATTGAAGTGAGTCTTGGTCGTGACATTCGTATTCCTCCCTGGTAATTCTTGAAAACCTTCTTCGGCAAAACGTTTATAACGAAGCGTGCCGATAACCGCCATCGTGACGTGGAGCGTACCGATGCATGCAACTCCGGGCATTCGTCAGAGTAAATTCATGCAGCAGATCGTTGTCTGGGGAAGGACGTCGGAGACTGACTCAGCCGTGAACCCTGTTACCGGCCAACCTGTTTTTATAAGCAAACATACGACGGGGACCAGAAGCGGTCAAGGGTGGAGTATTGCGCTTCGGTTCGGCTTATCTAACATTTGTTTATCTGTTATGTCACTTTCGGTTTGGGTTTGATACCGCCAGGACGGCTACCGCGGTCCTCGCTGAATATATCTATTACTTCTCACCCGGATGAACTGGAAAAGCCGGGCGTTTCGGAACTAAGATGGGACGTTTGGGAAGAAGGGCAAGAGCCACTTCGATTGCCTTCTGCAGCTGCGGATCTCGACCGGCCATTACGTCAGCAGGCGTAATATCAACATCGTAATCGGGCACGATCCCGACGTTCTCGATTCCCCAGGTTGTTCCGCTTGGATCGAACGCCGCACGATTCGGCAACTGGACGCGGCCGCCATCAATCAGCATGGGCGTGAAGAAGTAAGGACCAATGCCTCCGCCGAAGGTGCGTTTCCCAACCATGGGACCGACTCTGGCGAGTTTGAACATGAAGGCTCCGGTTTCGGCGGCCGACCCGTTCAATTCATTGATGATCATCACCTTGACTGGAGGCGCGGGATTAACGGGTGTGGCGATGTCGTCGCCGCTGCGAAACATGTAATAGTAAAGCGGCTTGCGCTGCATCCATTCGATCAGGTAATCGGGCGTGATGCCGCCGCCATTGAAACGCTGGTCGATGATGACGCCGTGCTTGTCTGCGTATCCTGTCAGCCCGCGGATCGCATTCATGATGCCCTCGCCGCCGTAGCCTTCAATGAAAATGTACCCGAGTCGTCCGCCTGAAAGCTTTTCGACGAGCTTGCGGTTTTCTTCAGCCCAGTTCGCACGCCTGAGGCGGTTTTCACCCAGTGCAGGAAAGACCGTGTATGTACGGGCGTTTGCACCATCGGCGCTAGCGGAGACTGTGATCTTTGTCGGACGGCCGACCATGTTTTCGAAATAGCTCAGTACATTCTTTTCAGCTCCAACCGGCTCGCCATTAACCTGCAGCAGGTAATCCCCCTCGCGAACATCCACTCCCGGCTGATCAAGTGGGGCAGTAAACGATCCGGCCGCCGAGGAATAGGGCATCGAGCGATAGATCTTCTTAAAACGATATTTTCCATCAGCAATTTCGTAGTCGGCTCCAAGCAGGCCGATGCGATTGCCACCTCCTGCTGATGGTGCGACATCGCCGCCGCCCACTCCGAGATGGCTGACTGATACGTAGCCGAGCATCTGCTGCATCAGGCGATTGAGATCACTTCGACGAACAGTTGTTGGAAGATAGGAAGCATATTCCTTTTCGAGCGCTACGAGGTTTTGACCATGATGGTTCGGGTCATAGAACCAGTCGCGCATGATCCGCATCGATTCGTGAAACATTTGCCGCCATTCATCTGCCGGAACGACACGGACCTCCATTTTGCTGAAATCCAGTTTACCTTCGTCGGGTTTTGCGGCGGCTTCGGTTGAGGCGAGGAAATAGTCCCGGCCTTTCCGATAGAGGATCTTCTTGCCGTCCGCGGTTATGTCTACTTCGTTGACCTGATCCACAATCTTTTCCATCTGGCCGCCCTTGCCAAGATCAAACGAATAAACGGCCTGCGATTGCGTCGGCCCACCAAAATCGCCGGGAGCAGCCGACCACTCGCGAATGGTCAGGATCAACTTTCCGGGACGTCCAACTGCAAGCTGAGAGTAATCGCGTTGCGGTAGCGGTAGGTTTAAGAAGCGCGATCCAAGA
>DATETN010000193.1:0-54365 GCA_035283645.1 Pyrinomonadaceae bacterium | reverse complement strand
TTCCGCAGCTTGCTGTCCGAAGATGAAAAGGCGATCTCTTTCGAATCAGGCGACCAGTTGTACCCGGTTTTGAGAGCGTCGATGTCAGTTAACTTCTCAGGCTGACCCGTTCCATCCACAGAAACCGCGTAAAGCTCTTCTCGACCACTCTGATCCGAAATGTAGGCAATCCACTTTCCGTCCGGCGAATATTTAACGTTGCGATCACGGGCTGGACTGTCGGTTAGTTGCTTCAGGTCACCTTCCTCAACCGGGGCCGTAAAGATCTCGCCGTGCGTAGAGAACACGATGCGACGCGATGACGGAGCGAGGTCGTAATCCTCTGCACCGGTCAATGACTGCATTTCGGACATGTTTTCAGCAGTTTCAGCAGCTATATCGAATCGAATCTGGCTAATCCTCTTACTTGGTATGTCCAATTTCCAAATAGTGAATTCGTGCTCGAAAACAATCACGCGTCCATCCGAACTGATCGCAGGAAAGCGCACGTCGCCACCTTTGAAGGAACTCACGCGCTCAGCCTTGCCGCCGCCATCTGATACTCGCCAGATGTTAGTTAAGCCATTCCCGTCGCGATCACTGACAAAATAGATGTAACCGTCATTGCCCCACATGGGCCACGAATCCATTCCATTGAAATCTGTGATCTGAGTGAACCGTTTGGCAGCTACATCCATTACAACGATGTCGCTCTGAAACGAACCACGGTAGTACTTGCGCCAGTACACCTGCGACTTTGGGTTGTAAGCGAGGCGTTTGCCATCAGGCGAGTACGCAGCCTGCACGGCCATGTCCGTGCCTGCTTTCCATGGCATGCCGCCGTCGATGCTGACAAGGTACAACTGAGGTGTAAAATCTTCGCCGCGATTGCTGGTGAAGAGTATCGCTCGCGAATCTGGCGCCCAGTTAACCACTGTGTCATCCGCCGAATGGAAGGTCAGCTGTTTGGCCACGCCTCCACTCGAGGGAATCAGGTAAACATCCAGGTTCCCATTACGCTCGCTGGAGAAAGCGATCCATTTACCGTCTGGCGAAAAACGCGCGAAAACATCTCGAGCGCGATTGACTGTCAGACGTTGTATATTTTGGCCGTTTTCGTCAGCCGTCCAGATGTCGCCCAGGTAGCTGAACACTACGCGACCGTTGTGGTAATGCGGATAGCGCGTGAGCTTGGCTTCGCGTCCAAACGCAAACGAGGAGAGGCCCAGCATCAGGGCGATGGCAAAGACACGTACTTTATTCATGGTGTTTTTCCTGGTGTAGGGATTGAACTGTGCTGGAAAGTGGAACGGCGCATTATACACCCTGGAAACGGTCGCGCCAGAGTGGAGATGTTCGATAAACTTTAGCTTGTCTCTGCCGTGGATCCTTAAGTTGGTTGGATTGGTCCGTATGCTGTCGATGAACTTAAGACTGCGTTGGCGCGAACGAGAAGTTCGTCGAACATAGGAGCTTCATTGATTACCTGCAGAAAAATGATGGCGGATTCCGCCTCTGATGCTATCGCCATGCTAAGCGCCTTCTTGCGAGAAGACGAACACTACCTCGCGAGCAGCAAAGCGTACGGGGACCTGGGAAGTGAAGCTCCTGCGCGGGCCTTGGAGATGTTTTTGGTTCGACCTGAACTGGGATTTGTGTGGATGGCCTATGACGAGCAGGGCGCTGCCGGCATGTGCGTCATCTCCTATGCGATCTCTACGTCGCTCGGCTCTCTTGTGGCAAAGCTTGATGATGTGTCAGTCAAAGCAGATCGACGCGGGCAGGGAATAGGCACGGTGCTGATGCAGCAGTTGAAAGAGCAATTGCGTCAGGAATCGGTTGGACGCATTGACGTTGCGGTGCACACCGACAATCCGGAGGCCCGCAAGTTTTACGAACGCCTTGGTTTTCTTCCATTGAATGAGGAGAGGCTTGCGTGTTTACTTTAAATAGTGCCGTGCGGTTCACAAACCAACTGTCAAAACCAGAACTAATCGCACTGTAAATCCGACCTCGGTAGCCAACCTCGTTTAGTATTCTCTGAAATGTGCTTCGAATGCCCTATTTGGCGACCTCGTCAGCACGGACCTGCCTCTCGACCAGAACAGACGAGACTCTTCTTTCTCTGTTGACTCGGTTGCGCACCTCATCTCAATCACAAACCGACGACCATCACTATAAGCCCTTAGGTGGGCTATGAAAACAATCCGGGCTATCTATTGGGGGCGTGCGCGTTTCCCCAAAATGTTTTGCCAGAGATGTCAAGTATCCATCGATCGTGGCCGTGTGACCAAACACATATCGCGAAAAGAAGCGAAACAGGATGTTAGAGACTTCTCCATTTTCAGTTATCGTCACTCGCGTCAAGTTTCCTTCTGCAGTGAACACGTAGGTCCATGAACCTGAGTACCCGAGATCCGTATCGGTGATTCGTGTCACCATGCGTTCTTCGGGGACGTCTTCAGTTAGTTCGAAATTTACTATTCCGTGTTTGCCCGTCTCGCGAAAATGTATCCGGCCATCCGGCTGAGTTGTCACTTCTACCTGCTGGACATCGCTGCGCCATTTCGGCATGGATGCGAAATCGTGGACAACCGTGTAAACCTCCGACGGTGGCCTGTTCAGCAGAATTGACCGTGTTACAGCGTGTTCTTTCGGGAGTCTGGCAAAGATCATGGCAATTGCCGCCATAAAGATCAGGAAAAGTCCGACAATACTTGTGGCGATGATGATGATAAATTTCATGACTCGCCTATCCTTTTGCGCGCCGCGCGGGCAAGTAGCTCGAGGCCGTGAATTGCCTCTTTGCGTTCTTTGATAGTGAGTCTGCGCAGCAGGATACGTACACGATCGGCATCCAGCACGGACGTGCCCCCAATGGCTTCGGCGCCGCGAGCTGTGAGTCGCAGCTCTCGCTTGCGCTTGTCGTCTGAGGCGGGCTTGCTGGATAAATAATTGAGCTTTGCCAACCGAGCGATGGCAGCTGAAAGAGTTGAAGGCGTGACGCCCAGATGACGCGCTAGGGCACGTGGACTAAGACCAACTTTCAAGTCGAGGTGAACTAATATTGAGGCGTCCTGCGAGGATATCCGCCATTCCGTTGAGACTGCGCGGACGTGGTCAGAGTGACAAGCGATGAAGATCTGCGGATAAAGTTTCTGCACAGCCAGAACGTCATCGTCTTCGGACATGGCGGCTCGATTATAGAAAGGCAAAATAGTTCGTCAAATCGAATTATTTTGACCCAAGTCCGAACGAACGTCAGTTTCTGGCAATGTCAAGTGTGTCAAGCGATCAACCCTCCATAGATGACATGCCATACCAAATAAAACGATAGCCGCATCACCAGCGGGGCCAGGAACCCGTACTTTCGATACAGGTAAGCGGAAACCATATTTGCCAGGAAGAGCGGTTCCGTCAACCACTTGATGATAATGCTGGGAAAGCCAATAGCTGCCGACTCGCTGAATTCCCTGATAAATGGCAACGGCTCGTACGACGCAGCGACAACAGCGGCAAACCAGAACGCCGGCGTCTGCCACCTGCCTCTCAAAATTACGTTAGAAATCAGCCATGTCAGGAACGTTACTGCGAACAGGCGCAACATTATCTCCAACAGGACTGCTCCATAGGCATAGAAGGGAATCGAGAGTGGCAGCTGCAGGTGGACTGGGGAAGGGTTCGGCAAGTCGCGCAGGACCGTCTCTACGCCGTATACCAAACCGATTACGATGGGGATGAAAAACCTTTGTTGGTTTGAAATCCGCGCATCCCAGATGTCAGGAAACCCAGTTCTTCTGGAGAGTCCCCATCCTACGACTCCGATCAAAATAATTACGGCGATCGTGGTCCAGGAAAACGCGCCTTCTTGCTCTGCCAAGGGAAACGTCGTCGGAAAGAGGTCTAATTTAGGTCGCGTGAAACCGTTGCCCAACATTCGATCTCAACACGCGCGCCCAGAGCCAGTCCATTCGCACCCAGTGCGCTCCGTGCTGGCAGGCGATCCTTGGCGAAGGTCGATAAGCTGATTTCATTAATCTTCTTTTGACCTCCTCGCTAGTTCGACGACCTTTCATTTTGTTGTTCTTGTGGCTCCTGAATTCCGTGTTCAATTGACTCGTTCATGGAATCTACGGCGAGTTGGGTGTGTCTAACAGCTGGCGCTGATACTCTGCTTCATCGAAATGGCCCAGTGATTGCGCGATCAGGCCGTTTGCTCCGATGGTCCATTCTTCGTAGCCGCTAATGTTCACTCGGTTACCGCCGCCCCCTAGCCCACTGTTGGTACCTATTAGCGTCCACCGATAAATGAAGCGGTCGCGCTCCTGGCAAAGGTCATCCATCTTGACAATCATGTCTGGAAAAGCGGTCATGAACCCCTGCGCGACCGCCGTGATTGCTGTGCGGCCAACCGAAGGTGGGTCCTGATTGATCTGTAGCGAACCATTCTCAGCAAAGAATGATGCTACGCTGGCCGGATTCTGACTGCACCATGCGCTGGTGTACCTCGCGGCGAATTCTTTCATCGGTTCAAGATTCATAGGGAAAGAATCGACAGATAAGCGCGCCAGGGGCCTACTGCTTCACCATACTGCTTTGCCATCACTCTTACGATCTGGCCAATGTGGTTCAGGTCATGCACAACCCAGGTTGACAGCAACTGGCCCAGTGTCACCACTCCAAGCTCAGGGTGCATCCCGCGTTTGTTCAGCGTCTCCGGTGTTAAGTTCATCGCCTCTAACTCCCGCAGGTTTTCGGCGCGATAGCGTTCGAAGGTTCTGAGGAGTTCTTCCAGGGGTTTGTCTCTTGATTTCTCGAACATCGCCGTGCGGTTGAATGGCTCAAATGGACGGCTCTCACCATAGGCAAGGATTATCTTTGCACGTGGAATCCAATCTGTCTCCTCTCCATGGATCAAGTGACCAACAACATCGAAAGGACTCCAGCTATCAGGACCTTCGTTTGAATGGATCCAGTTATCTGGAAGGCCCTGCAGCAGCGAATTCAACGTCGCCGGCGTACGACTGAGAATCTGTTTAGCGTAAGTAATTTGAAACTCCATTGCGTGCCTCCATTTCATGCCGGCACTCGCTGTTCGATATCTGCGACGCCAAAACCCTTCGCCCATACCACGTTACCGTCTACGGCTACAGCGACGCCGACGCCCGGGACAGCGCCCTTCTGCATCATTTCCTGGACAGCCGAACGGCTCGCCCGAATAGCCTCGTCATAGCTGCCCTCAGGTGACGCACGCGCGAGTTGTGGTCTGCTGCCCGTAAGGATTAAGCAGGTGATCAGTAGAAGGACCAGGATCGCTTGACGCAGACTGTCCAGTCGCATGGTTACACTATAAGAAGGAAGTGGTGATTTGTTGTTGCTATAAGCGTCGACTCTTACCGGGGCTCTTCAAGTTTCTTCAGCATTTCGACGGCATTGGTATTGTTCGGGTTGAGCTCCAGAGACTTCTTGTAATTAAGCACTGCCAGCTCGTGCTCGTTCAGTGTCATGTAACCTTCACCCAGACTGTCGTAGGTGTTGAATGCCTGTGGGTACGCCTCCACATTCAGCTTGAAGATCTCAACAGCCTCTTTAACTTTACCCATTCGCATCAAACGATAGCCGAGGTCATTTAACTCGGGCTCACCGAAATCGTAAGTCGCAGCCTGCTTTGCTTTCAGATCGCGATACTCCGCGATTCCAGCTTCGACGCCTTTCTCGTTAATGGTTTTTAGCAGTGTGGACGCAATAGAAATTTTGGGCAGGTCGTAAGGTTGGTTATAGAGAATCTTTGCGATCGTCCCGCTCAGCCGTCCCACGTTTTGGCTCGAGGTGTTGTCCAGAATGACGATTAGATTCTTATCTTTTGCAAAGCGCTCGAGAATGGTGGAGAAGCCGTTGATGCCCCCGCCGTGCCTGATCACCTGCACAGGTTGATCGTTGTGCTTAAAGGAAGCGTTAGTAACAACAAATCCGTAAGCATAGTTCTCCAGAAATGGCTTAAACATCAGCTCCTTCGATTGGGCCGAGATCAGCTTGTCGGTATAGAGCGCCTGATCCCAGAGGTACAGGTCTTCGACGGTCGAGTACATCGAGCCCGCTGCGTAAGGAATAGACATATCGAGATAGGGAGCGTTGCGGTAACCATCCGGCGTCGCAAGGTAACCGGAGGCGCGTTTCTGGATGAGTGGATCGTGACGATCGTAGCCGGTGTTCTTCATGCCAACTGGATCGAAGATGTTCTCTTTCAATACCTGCTCATACGTTTTTCCGGTGACTCGCTCGATGATTGCGCCTAAGAGAAAGTAACCGGAGTTGTTATAGGAGTACTTTGCGCCAGGCTCGAACTGGAGGTCGCCACTCGCATAGATCTTTACGAACTCATCAACCTTATAGGGGTTGCGACTCACGTTCTCGAAAAACTTAGGTAACCCCGTGTAGCTGGGAATTCCCGACGTATGAGTGAGCAGGTGATGAATAGTGACTTTCTTTCCGATATCCTGTCGGTAGTCTGGTAAATAATCGGAGATGTTTGCGTCGAGCTTTATCTTCCCCTGTTCGACGAGTTGGAGCGCCAACATGGCAGTGAATTGCTTTGTGATCGACCCGAGGCGGAATCTTGTATCTGGAGTGTTAGGAAGCCCCCACTCCATGTTCGCCATGCCGAAACCGCTCTTGTAAATAATCTTCCCGTTTTCGGCTACGAGCGCTGTGCCATTAAACTGTCGGTACTTATGCGCGACCGACAAGACTTCCTGAATTTGTGCCGCCTTGTCTTGTGCCAGCGCCGCGTGTTGCGACGCATCGTGTTGATAGACAAATAGAGCGATCGCGACGAAAAGCAATAGTCTGGCTGATGCTAAGAAGTGATTTCTCATTGCAAGTCCGTCCTCGTAGCTTGAAGTGGTTCGGGATGTTAGTGTCATTTCGTGGATCGTGTTTTCGATAGTAGAAAAGGACGATCCATCAAATCACACTAAACAGCACTAAGAAAACCCTAGACCGCGGAACTATTCTTCGAGGGTCATCTTTTTCACTTGCGAGGACGATCCAAAATAACACTAAACATAAGATCGAAGTACCTAA
This sequence comes from Pyrinomonadaceae bacterium, assembly GCA_035283645.1. Classification (GTDB taxonomy): domain Bacteria; phylum Acidobacteriota; class Blastocatellia; order Pyrinomonadales; family Pyrinomonadaceae; genus PSRF01. The sequence continues at coordinate 47,303 of DATETN010000193.1, read as the reverse complement.
CGATTTGCCTTGATGTCGTAGGCCCACAGTGTTCCGAGGTCGCGAATGTACAGCCTACCGTTAGCAATCACTGGATACGCAAATGACCCTTCCCCAAACTGTCCCATCTGTTTATGCTTCGGCGGATTTGGCGGAGTGAACCGGCCCTTTTCACGATAACCTTCAGGGCTTGCCTCCACCAGCGCGACCTCACCATTCATACCATGAAGATACAAATGCTTATCGGCGTAGGCAACCGACGCCCAGCCGATACTCTTATTCTGCCATCTGACCTTCCCAGTCGTGAACTCAGCCGCTACCAGCGTTTGTCCCACTTCCGTGCCATAAAGATGTTCACCAACAACCACTGCTCCGCCGATGCCGTTCGGAAGTCCGCGAGTAAAGTAGACTTGCTCTGCAGCAACTCGGTTACCCTCCGACTTTAGCCGGACCAGCACGCCTCCGACTCCAAGGGCTCCCCCGTACACATATTCACCACGCGCCACTGGTGTGAAATACTGCGCGGGGCCTTTGGCAACCTCCTTGTTGCGCCAAAGGAACTCTCCCGTCTTCGCATCGACTCCGACGAGCCCCTTGCTCAAAAGCTGCACATATTGTTTTCGACCGCCCGCTTGCATGACTATTGTGGATGCGTAACCCGCTGGATCGCCACCGGGTACGGCCGATTTCCAAATAAGTGCGCCCGTCTTTTTATTAAGCGCCACAATCGTAGCTTGCTCGCCGCCGGGGGTTACAACAACAACATCACGATCAACCAACGGAGACTCTGCATAAGCCCATTCTCCCGGCTGTCCGCCAAACTCTCTCCTGAGGTTCTTCTGCCATCGAATCTGGCCGGTCTTGGCTTCGAGGCATGCCAGATCACCGTCGGAACCGAGGACGTAGAGGAAGTTTCCATCCAGCGTTGGAGTGGACCGCGCTTTCGGATAAGGCGGGTTCTGATTCGGATTGCCTACGTTGCCGACTCGCGTTGTCCAAATTGCCTTTCCATCTTTGGTTGAGAGAGCCTGAACAAACTCGTTCTCAAGGCCATGGTTGCTCATTAGATAGATCCGAGTTCCTGTAACCACGGGCGTTGAATAACCGTCCCCGATGTCATTCACTTGCCAGAGCAGTTTCGGTCCCCCTGCCGGCCATTGTTGCAGCAAGCCTCTCTCGTGCGATATGCCGTTACGTTCGGGACCTCGCCACTGAGGCCAGTCGGAATTCGACGCGCCGATTTTGGCAGAACGGGTTACGGGAATGAGGGAAAGGCATAAACAGAGAGCTGCAATGGCAGTTAGTACTCGTGACTTCACTGTCTTCTCCTTCTGACCGAATCGTGGCTGGCTTCTGTTGGCTGATACGAGCAGTCTCACGAAATGTTCCATACCGCAAAGATGCTTTAGAGTTGGAGAATAGTTTGAAACGCGGATGTCTCAACAGGCGCTCAGGAAAGGCAAGGATTGGATTGCTTGAAGTTGAACGGCAGACACAACTAAGGGAGGTGGCTTATTTTGATGAGCGCTCGCTGTAGATTGGGTCAAGCACGCGGGTGGTATGCTCCGTCACGCTCGGCACGCCTTCTGGCAGTTCTCGTAGCTGTTTCGCATCAAGCTCTTTTGTTGCTTGGCCCTTCAATTGAGTCTTATCGGCTGTTTGCTCAGCGCCACGTGTGCTCTGAAACAACAATCGAATGATTACACCTTCTATTAAGAGCAATATTAGAAAGCTCAGCACAGCAAAAGGGTGAATCTGCCCTATATTTAGAGCGAGTACAGGCTAGCGCTAGTTTATTACCCTCTACTTCTTAATAAGACAGTGATATCCCCAGACCCATTATTAGCGGTAATTATGTCTGCCTTGCTGTCGCGGTTTACGTCACCAATAGCGGGTCTCGGACTTCTTCCGGCCCTGTATGGTGAACCAGCGGCAGGTGTATAACCGCCGCGCTCATTACTCAGCAACACGGTCACTGAATTATTACCTTCGGTGCCAATGACCAAATCCATCCGAGGATCACCGTCTACGTCGGCAGTAACAAGCCTGTAAGCACGATGACCGAGGTCGAACGGTGAGGATGGCGCCATGCTGAACCCTCCGAGGCCATCACCCAACAAAGTGGTTATCAGATTAATATCGTCATGGGTGGTGATCAGATCAGGCTTACCGTCGCCGCTTACGTCTCCAATAGTGATGTAATATGGCCGGCTTGCGACCGCGTAAGGTGAGTTTGCTGCGGGCATGAAGCCGCCACGGCCATCGCCCAACAAGACGGTCACGTTATTGCTGCCAACATTAGGAGTGACAATGTCGAGGTTGGCATCCCCGTTAACATCGCCTACTGCATGAGGATATGGCGCACGTCCAACTCCAAACGGTGAGCGTGCTGCGGCAGTGAAGCCACCACGGCCATTCCCTAACAAGACCGAAACACTGTTGTCGTCCTGATTGGATGTAGTGATATCAAGGTTCCCGTCTGAGTTTAGGTCGCTAAGAGCGAGCCCGTGGTTGTGGGCTTTGGAGCCTTGATGAGCGGCGAAAGGTGAGCCGGGCGCGGGAGAGAAATTACCATCACCCGTGCCTAATAGAATCATCACGCCGAAGCTGTCATGGTGCGTGAGGGCGAGGTCCAGGTTGCGGTCATTGTTTACGTCGCCGACTGCAATCAAGTGTGCGGCTGCATTAATTGGCGAGCTCGGCGCAGCCCTAAATCCGCCACCTTCATGGCCCAGCAAAATCGTCACCGTATTTCCGTCATTGCAAGTAACAACATCCAGCTTTCCATCTTTATTCCAGTCACCGACAGCGATGTCATTGGGACGGCCGTCGATGTTTACTGGGAAGCCTGAGGCGGGCGTGAAGAGGGCGTGTTTAGATTCCGTGCTGAGTTGGGGATGTGCCTGACAACTCGACGTTAGCAGCGGAACGACACATAGCACTGAGGCAGCAATTAGTCTGTTCATTCACAACCTTTTTTGCCTGAAACTGACCGTTCAGTAGGTTAGACGTAGTTGGCGAGCTTTTTCTTCCGCCTTTCTCCCGTTCTTAGTTGGTGCCGGATTCCGCAACAAATCCGTTGTCCTTTCGGTAATGCTTGGTACGTATTCAGCATCTCTACCTTGTGGTAGATACTTAGATGGTTGTTGCGGCATTAGACCTTTGGGGGTTGAGTGCGGAGGCGTCACATATTTGAGGGACCGCGAAGGCGACAGATATGGATAAACGGCAAGAAACATCCCAGCTAACGAAATCAATACCCCAACGACAGTAACAATGTCCTGATGCAACAGCTTCTTGCCCAGGAGACCAATTGCTACTCCGATCAACATTATGATAAGTCCCCAGCGCACCAACCCCTTCCCTCGTTGTTCATCACTTTCTAAGCTCTTTGCAGACCTTCTTTCCAGCTCCGATACTGTGGCCGGCTCGCCGAGCGGCTGTGTAGTCATCTGCAAGCTTGCTCCACAGGAGCGACAAAATTTCTGATCTGTCAGTGGTTGCGATCCACACTTAGGGCAAATCATTTTCCTGCCTAACGTCTCGTGATGCAAAACAGTCCTACGAATACGTTTTAACATCACTATCATTGATTTGGGTAACAACATACTTGACTGACCATGGGAAAGGGGGGATCTGTGAGTCGGCTCAAGCGCTTCTTGGACAGCGGTTGGTGGCGCGGGTGGGAATCGAACCCACATTGAGACGGCGATGAACCCGTCTTTCACAGGAAGGCCAGTTACCCAACCATCCTGCCAGTAATCGGGGAGGCCTACCGCGCCGGAGCTACCGCACATCATAACCCAGCCGCAAGAGCGCACTCCGCACTAGCTTACGGTAAGGGAAGAGCCGCGACCTTTCGCGATCACAGACAATCGGCTCCCATTGCCCATCGCGGAAGATCGCCCCTTGAGCAATTACACCCATTCCCGCCAACCGGTAATCATTTATAAATTTATCCGGGTGCCGCTCAACTGCTCTCCTAAGAGTATGAAGTTTTCCCATAACTCCTCTTTCTAAAACTGATGCGCTTCAGCGGGCGAGTGATACGCATCTCACGCAACCTTCCTCTTCTTACTGGCCTTTTTCCTTTCGTATTCTGCCTGTCTCTTATCTTGGTAAGTCATGAAGGATTTTTTCCACATAGTCTAAAACTCTCTTCACATAAGCCTCACCACGGGAGTTAGAGTGCCACTGCTCGGCAATGTAGTCGTATGAATTGTGCATCCGACTGCCTATACGTGCTGGTCTACCAGAATCTCGTTTCCATCTGGATCAACAATCATGAAGCTCGCCGGGCCAGTAGTGCTTTCATCAGCTTCAGAAATCAGAGTTACGCCCCGATCCTTGAACTGTCGCTGCAACTCTCGCACGTCCGTGAATTCACTGAGTGGCTGAGCATCGCTATTCCAGCCTGGATTGAAGGTGAGAATGTTCTTCTCGAACATGCCTTGAAACAATCCGATAGCGTGGTTGCCATTCTTCATAATCAGCCATTTCTGCGATTGATCGCCTGCGAAAACTGCAAACCCCAGCTTTTCGTAAAAGAGCTTTGACGCTTCGATATCTTTGACAGCCAAGCTAACTGAGAAAGCTCCCAAATCCATAATGGCCTCCTACTATTGTGTTATTGATAGCCTTCAAGTGCTTCTAGCTTGCTGCGTCCTCTTTCTGAATAACACTACCAGGGTCACAAGCACCCAGCAGCCGCTGGATGCAAGGAGGATCAGAAGCCAGTGCCTAAGCCATAGTGGGGAGTGTAACAGCTGAGCGGGGAGCGGTGGGTGACAGATATTGCAGTACTCGTAACCCCTCTCCGTCGCCTCATACAGGCTGATTGGCGAACTTAAATGTCGTCCGTAATGCCTTTCTTGATGATAATGGATGCCATAGGGAGCGACCCAAACCACTGGGGACTCGGCTATGAGCTTCTGCCGCATCGTTTGACGCCACCTAGATTCGTGAGCCACGAGAACCAGGTACCCGCCCGCAAGCACCACATACCCAAGCCAGAAAGCTACTAATAGTCTGCGCTGGTATCGTGTCGGACCCATGACTTGGCGCTCTCGAGGGGAGAAATTACCTGCTCGTCATACGTATTACGTCAGAACTGTTTGCCATGAGTTTCGCTTTACATCCAAGTTGGGAAGCTATGATCCTTCATGAAAGATAAAGAGGACGTTTCTTTCGGACTCCGAAAGATCGCTTAGATACTTTCGAAATGAGGCGTGGATCCTCAAGAACTGCCCGACAATTGCGACGATAGGCAACCCAAACAAAAGAGGCGACAGTTGCCAAAGAATCGTCTGCTCGTCAATGAGTATGAAGAAATAAGTAAAACCCGCGATAACCATCGCCATAATTGCACATGCGATTATGAGTCTTGTCTTAACGCCATCTACATACGCATGAAAATAGTCTTTCAGTTCTATGACCACATCAACATGAACGATTCTGTCTTTACTCTCTGGTATTTGCCCCAGGGGCCATGTTGTAAAAGCTGCGATGCTCTTGGAACCGAATCTTTGCTGGTCCGACGAACTTCAGTTTGTCGTGTTCGTGGTTCGGAATCGTTAGCACATTCACTGAGCCAAGTGAGAACCGTAAGGTACCGCCACGTACATCTAGTGTATTTCAGCCTTGCTATTTCGTCATAACTTAACCTTCTCATCAATGCGACTTGCTACCACTAATCGTCAATCGTCAATGAGTCATCTGGAACGAACAACTCACCTTCGTTAGCACTGACACCATCTACCGCGACGACAGTCCGATTGGTATTCTCTAGCATCTTCCTAAACGTCTCAGGATCTGAGACGCGATGTTGCCAGCCTGCCTCAGTTAGAAACTCGCGAACAGATTCATAGTCTTCAGGAGTTATTGATCTAAATCTCATCTTCCATGTTCTGTTAGCGTACAAAGTCAGGTGAGCCTACGGGATTCGCGATCGCGGTGCAGGCCATTGTTATCTTGCGCTTCACTTGATAAAGCCCGCTTTCTCTCGGGCCCCTCGATTCAAATGGTCCAATGGTCACTATCACCTGCCCGGTGAACACATATCCTCGGATCAAACCTTGCTATGGGCGGAAGGCTATTCGACCAGAAAACCGTATTCTCGCGCATAAGTAATTAGCAGTTGATCAAGGTCATCCGGGTCTTGACAGTAGGCATTATTAAATCGATCCAAAGCTCTAAACCACGCTGCGTTAGTATCGTTATAGTCAGGTACATAAGACTGTCGCGCTGCCTCATCGGGGGGAGCAATGCCTTCAGGAAAAACGAACTTCATGGCGTCTTCTATGATTGAAGCGGATTTATCTGCTCCAATGGTTCTGAGCGCCTTTGCGACTGTATTATGATGTTCTCCTTGATGAAACCAAACCTCCAATCCACCCCGATAAGTTTCAAGCTCAAGTAAGTAGATGCGGTAGAAGTTCTTTTCTTCAGCCGACAAGCTATCGAACCCACCTTCTTTTTCTTTGTCAAGAAGCGTGATCCATGTTTTATAGACTGGGCTGTGAGCTTCCGCCATGTTGTTAATTACGAGAAGGTTCTCGATTTCGAATGCGCAGCAGCAGGATGGAGAAGGTCATCGCTGAGGGCAAGGGCCTCTGGCTCAGGTTTGCCCCGCAGGGGGAACATGTTTATAGCACTCGACACTGTCTTTTTGCCTGCGCCGTTCGGAGGGGCGGAATGAGACTAGACGAGTACCCGACAAGTTGAGTTCCCCCCCTCCGAACGGCGCGGTAATTCATCGCGTCACAGTCTATAAACATGCCACCCGTAACGGGGTGAAGCCCCGTTGGATTATTCAGCGGACTTCAGAAACAGGACACTAGTTCGCCCCGCTGAGGAGCTATTCAACTCTTGTTAATTTCAGCCCTCGCTCGATCAATCAACTGCGTCGCCAAACCATGATGTTCAAACCATGCACTCCAAATATCCTGCGCCCACTCACGGACACGCTTGATGTGTTCATCTGCATCCGAAGCACTGAGGATGTAAGTAATCGTCAAGTCCCCGCGGTGTTCTGGAAGATGTACAGGTTTATCAATTTGCGGGTTCCTACTAAGCCACTTCTGCACCATCTGATTAAGCGTTAAGGCGTCCTCATATTCAACCGCGGCACACATTCCCGTCAGATGTGCGGCAAATGACTTACCGGAACGCATGTACTTATCTGGATGTTGTAGTGAGTAGGCATCTACCGTTAGACGGTGGATTTTACCGTAACGGTAATCACTAAATTCTCTAGCCAAGATGTCCTCAAACAGCTTTAGACATCCAACACTTCCTTGTAATACAACAGCTCTGCAGTCTTCACAGACATCATCAGAGTTCTTGTTTCCAGATGCAGTCATCATCGCTCTAATACTCGCCATTGCTGACTCCATCGCCGTCTACAACGCTTGCTCAGTCACAGTGGAAATAGAAGCGGTTGCCATCAATGTCCTCGACTGTGAACTGCCGCAAACCCCACGGTTTCTTTTCAAGAGGCTCAACGATCCGCGCACCCGACGAACGCAACTCTTCGTATGCGGCGTCGATGTCTGCGGCAAATACCCAGTGAACGGCAGGCTCGAAGGGCTGGTTTCTCCGGCGAAAGAAAATCGCGACATTGTCACGGGATACAGCACCGACCTCCTTTCCGGGGTACAGCCAACGAATCTCGAAACCGAGCGTATCACGGTAGTGCTGCTGCGCCCGTTCGACATCCATGACGGGTAACTCCGGCGTAGGATGACTGAATGTCGTTCGCAGTTCCTTCTGGTTCATCACATCCTCCCACTCTTGCGCTGCATAATGCCAAGCATCACCCGCCGCGAGCATAATTGCGATACTGCCAAGTTTCTCGTTGACATTGTCGCTGATGTGCGTTCGGTGGATGCCGATGTTAGCCGACGATGCGTCTGTTGGTAAGAAATCATCACAGTCCGGGATATTTACCCCAGAAGCCCCGTAATCCAGGAGTGTCCTTCATTCATTAGCTAACCATAGCCACACACTAGAAGAGATAATTGATGATCACGATCATTCAATCGCCGCTCGCGTGAATGAGTTGTTAGGCGTCGGGCTACCCCCTTACGCGCGGGAATAGTCGCCCGGTTCGCCGCATGTAATCACTGTATTTCTGACCGAAGAAATCACCCATCATCCGCTCCTCTTTCGAGATGCGGACAAAGTACATAACTGCAAATGCCACGAAAGCAGACCACCCAGCAAGCCAGTTTTGTAACAGTAATCCCTGCGCTAGACTGAATAGCCAGATTGCAGCATACATCGGATGGCGAATCCAACGATAAAGGCCATGTGTGACTAGTTGATGCCCTTTTCGTATTTCTAAAGTGCGAGACCAGTTCTCTCCCAAATCGGAATGAGAGCGCCAGAACAGCAAAAGCGCGGCCACCATCACCACTGCTCCAATCCATGGCGCAAAAGTCGGAAGGCGATAATCGGCAAATCCCAGCCAAGGAGTAAATAAATAGAGACCCGGCAAAATCATCCCTCCGACAGCCATGATTAAGATGAGGAAACGGTCTCGACTATCAATTCGGCTCAACAACTTCTCATTGTTTTTGCTGCGCTGCTCAAAAAACCCGCGAATAATCACGTAGGCAATAAAACCTAAGAGAAAGAAGATATTCCACGGATGGATTTTCATAAGCACGTGTGCGTGTTTCGACGCCTAACGTTGCGCTCAGCGGTTCGCCCACGCAACTGCGAATCAAGGCTACTCACGAGGCGAGACCGCGGCAAGCGCTTGCTCGGCGCGACGTGAAAGCAAATACACTACTGCACCTTTTTTGCTGTCACCCTTTGTCCTTCCTGATTGATAATTAGGTCGAATGTCTGCTTGTCACCGCGCAGATAAGAATTAAGCCACTTATCCTCAAGCCGCTTTAATTCTTGCTCAGCATTATCTTGCGTGGAACTTTCGTTTTCCATTTGACCAGGCGCGAAGGAATAAAATCACGCTTATGTAAAGTAATCGCATAAGTAAGCTGCTTGTTATCACACCGCAGCGCCGAACGACATAGTTGACTGGGCAACGCGATTTCATCGAACCTTCACTGCATCATTCATGTTGAAGCACGCCACCGGTCCAAAGAGTTTTTAGGCGCGTTGTCGTTGCCCCCACCGATTGTCACCGGACATATAGCGTCGATTGTGAAATGCACGCACGAAGGGACCGTCACGAAAGACAAAGTAGTCCTAGCCGTGGTCGTTCGTGTCGGAGGTCCGGTAATTGACAACAACAAACGCTTCGTCGCGGCCGTCAGGATCAAAGTCAACGTATTTGACGCGCGATAGACTGTGACTGTGCCGGAAGCAGAGTCGCCGTCGGAAGAATTGCCGTCGCGTAACACGAACGAGTCGCGGTTGAGGAGTAGGTAAAGTTGCGAAAAGCGATTGAACTTGTTAGCGGTCAACACGAGATTGCCAATACCCTGGTTTTCTCCCGTGATGCGCTACTGCGACGACTACAATTTCGTTATCGGCAACCGCGTAAATTAACCCAAATGGAAATCGAGCCAGTAACATTCTTCTTAGATCATCATCAATGGCGACACCAGCGTAAGGATACTCGCACAAGCTATCAATCACGCGCTGCACGTCATCAAGAAAACTATTACCCAAGCCACGCGAAGCTGCCTCGTAATAAAGAGCAGCGTCAACCATTTCGTCTTCCGCTAGTGTGAGGAAGCGGTAACCAATCATTTGAGCCGATTGCGAGCCTTAGACATGACCTCATCACCCTGTCGCAAAGCTATCTCACCCTTAAGATATGCTTGATATCTGCGCTGCGCTTCGGCAATCCAGACTTCTTCCACGTTGCTATCGCCTGAGGAATCCAGCTCTTCAATAAGGATGTGGGCCAACTTGGCTCGCTCTTTTACCGAAAGAAGGCGAGCCTGTCTCTCCAGTTGCTCATAGAGTGCGCTCATAACACTTCGCATTATAGCTAGCATCGAGGTTGACCGCTAACGTTAGAGTTGACCGGGCGGCGCGATCCTATTCAATCTTCGCCCAATCATTTCAGGTTGAGAAACACGCTGCGGCTCCGTCCAACAGGTTGTCATGCGGCGGCCCACGCTCTGGTGCCGATTAAAATATCCGATCTCTGGTAGTGCCGGAAGCTCGGCAAAAACCTAAGGAGTGACCAACGCAACGCACCGAATGTTTTTGCGCGTAGCAGAGGCTGTGAAATAGAGAGTTTCATTCCCTGATTCCAGCCCTGAACCTCTTCATTCGCGTACTTTGGAAACCAAACAGTCGCAGCTATTTTACCCGCAGCAATGGCGACCGCATGAATGTCTACGTGACCCCTTTCGCGACCTTCAGCGAATACTTTTTCGGCGAGAGTAATGTTTTCCAAAGAGGACGGATATTTGATCCAGACATCCGAAGGCGACAGTTTCCACACGTCGTCGCGAAAAACCCAGAACACCTCAGACGGATGACCATTCTTGTCCAGGAAGCGCCGGAACCTGATGTTCACGCATCAAGTTATCAATCCCTGATCTTAATGCTCCCTGCGCATAAGTCTCCTTCTTCAATGCCTCTTATCCACTTCCTCAATACCTTTGTACGCTCCTTTGCCTATACGCGCCACCCCGACCACATTTTCGTTACGTACTTCCACCGATTGGCTTCAATGTCTCGTAACCACACCCTGAAGTAAATCGCGATTCGGTCCTCGTCCGAGGTGTTTACTGCCGCAGCGTGGCCCAATGCATAGTGACATATCACGACGTCTCCCACCCCACACATCAACTGCGCTGGCGCCCCGAGATCGAGAATCGGCATCGGCTCCTTCATGGCCCGAGACCCGCGCTGGCGAAAGTATGCCTCGTAGCGAGAGTGCGACCCAGGCCAAACGGTAAAGTTGCCCGCGAACTCGCGCACCACTGGCGTAAGAAAGATCCCAATGAGCGCTGTGTGGTTATAGATCTTGCCCTTCTCAAGCCCGTTCGAATCGGTCGCGAAGCCGTCAATGTGCGGCTCTGGAGCAATTGCACAAGCAACGTTGTGAGCCTTCCGGATCGCGATCTGCCCTCCATCCCAGGCGACCGTGTCCAGTCCAAGTGCCTCGTCGAGATTCGCGCTCGCGGCCGTGGCCTCAAGGAGATCCAGGATGGGGCGTGTGCCCCGCAATCCCGGACAGTACGAGGTGCCGTCGTATTCCCCTTGCCGGCTCGCATCGTAGTTCTCCTGCAAGTCGCGATCGATTGCCGACCGAGCAGCTGCAACATGAGCTTCGTCAATGAGCCCGGGTAACTGTGCGAATCCCAGCGTTCGGATTTGATCTTTCCAGTTCACGTCTTTCCTTTGCTTCATTTCCGGTGCACCGCCTTGTTGGGCATCTGATGATTGGATCTGCTTCACAATCTCATCAATGCAAGGGAAGTATTCTCCATCTGTCGAGACTTGGATTGTGGGTATATTGAAATTCGGCGCTGTATAACTGACGGAAGGAGAAATTTTGCCTGTTTTCCTGTAATCGGCAACACGTTTATCGCCGTGATAAAACTCCCGGTTTGGATTCTCTAAGCCTCGTTGGTGATGACGTCTTGCGGCCACTGCACCATCAGCAGAGCATAAAACCATCAATGGTGAGGCCAACTCAAGGATCTTCGGCATCCTGGATTCCCAAACCTTGTGCTGAAATGCCGCCTCTATGACAACAGAGATATGACCGGCAAGATATTCATTCACTATTCCAAAGAACAACTCGGAGACTAGACCATTGGTGTTAGGTGGGAGTTGGTCGTGTTTGACGCCGGAGGTGTTGACATAGCCCTCTTTGATTTCATCGCGGCTAATGACTGGCATCCACAGGCGTTCCCCAAGCTTCTTAGCAAGAGTGGTTTTTCCCGATCCAGGTTGGCCTGTGATGATGATGCACTTTGGTTTTCTGCTCATGTTATCGAGTACCTAAGCAAAGCGCTCCTTAGTCAACTCAAATGCCTGCTCGCCAATGCCGTCATATCTTAGACCTGAACGGCCAACGAAATGCCAAGACGAGTAAAGATTAGGGACGCTCTCGATCTCTTTTCTGCGTCTTCATCATACATAATGAGCTCGATCCTTTGATTTAATACTGCTGGACCTTGGGCGGGGGCGGCGCGGAATCAGATCGGGAACAAGAGATGTAAGTTGAGTGCCGCTTGCCCCCTTCCCCACCTGCGATTTCAACTCAGCTGAAAGGTACTCTCGTGAAGTGAATGCCGCTGAACCTGCTAACACACAATGTGAAATGGCAAAATATGAAATGATAAATCCCATCCCGGGACCGCAAATGGTTTGATCATGCTTCACATACCGAAGTATCCGGGATCCATCAGGTACCAGTTGATTAATCCGGCCACAATGCCAATCCCAAAAACCAATAGCACCAGCACTTTGTCGATCGTGGTTGTGGGCTTCCCGAACTTGCTGGGGAAGAACACTAGAAACATTCCGCCGACCACACCAACTGGTCCAAACGCTGCCATCTTCAGAGAGTAGCGACCTTCACTGAATAGCTGTTGCCAGTTGTAATAAGTCAGTGCAGCGAAAATCACAATGATTGCAACAGCAAAAAGCCGTGCCTTGACATAACTCATGGGGGATTCTCCTGTTCTGCGCCACACCCCGTCACAAGGCGAGATGGCGCTCGGTAGTTTCGTTTCCAATCTTGAGTTTGAATTCAACGGCTCTTGGGAACGCGGGCGTCCCGCCGGCAATAGGCGCGGAAGCTCCAAAACTGTTGCGAAAAAGGAGATTCGCCTAATTGGGTGCGGGCGGGGACGCCCGCGTTCCCAGCTAGTGCATCTTCCAAGCAATAGACGATGATGCGGTGCGGGTGGGGACGCTCGCGTTCCCAGCTAGCGCACAATAGACGATGATGCAGTGCGGGCGGGGACGCCCGCGTTCCCAGCTAGCAATAGACGATGATGCGGTGCGGGCGGGGACGCCCGCGTTCCCAGCCAGCAATAGACGAAAATGCGGTGCGGGCGGGGACGCCCGCGTTCCCAACTAGCGCAGACTGCCAAGCAAATAGACGATGACGAGGACAATCGCAATGATGAGGAGGCCCCCCGCCAGGACGACGCGCCTATACAGTGTACCAAGCTGCTCCTGGCGCGTTACGGCCTGCTGCTGTAACTCAAGGGACCTCTGCGTCACCCTTCTATACTCAGCCAGTTGTTCAAGCTGAGCGTCCCGAATCTCGACGAGCAACTTCTTGATTTCCTCTGAGTCTTGCATGGGAAATTCCAACTAGAACGCCTATTGCCCTAAGTTCGCAATCTCTTCAAAGTATTTCGCAAACGCTACCATGCCGCCCGAAGCTTGCCGCCAATCGAAGTTCTCATTCGGAGCGTGGTAACCATGCTCAGGCAGAGATAGACCGAGAAACATGATTGGGCATTTCAAAACTTTTTGAATGCTCGTCATGGCACCAATCGTCCCGCCATCACGAACGAACACCGAGTCGCGCTTGAACGCAAATTTCACAGCGCGCTTCAGGGCTTCGGGCAGTGGTCCTTCTATCTCAGCCCGAAATGCCGGCGCCATCGATTCAAACTTGATCTTCACGTCCGGGTTGCGTTCTTTCACAAACGCCTTAAGGAGTTTCGCAATCCGTTTTGGATCCTGACCGGGAACCAATCTGCACGATGCTTTTACCTCACCACGCGGCGGCACAATCGACTTCACTCCCGGGCCCTGGTATCCACCGGCGACTCCGTGAATCTCGAGGGTCGGCATTCCCCAGATTCGCTTCATTACCTCCATGTCGTCTTCGACCCGCAACGATTTCAGGTGATGGGCCTTCTTAAAGCCTTTGGTAGTGAATCCCGAATTTGCCCAATCGCGGAGTTCCTGTCGCGTTGGAGGAATGATGTTGTCGTAGAAGCCCTTTAGCTTAACTTTGCCCGTCGTTGGGTCATAGAGCTCACACACCAGTTTCAATAGCTCGCCTATAGGATTCCGAGCAGCGCCTCCCACTTCACCAGAGTGGGTATCTGTGGTGCCGGTCTCGAGCGACATTACAAAACCCATCAAGCCACGAAGACCAGCGGAATTCGCCGGTCTCTGCCTGGAAACCCATACGGTATCTGACACGACAACCGAGTCCGTGCGAAGTTCTTGAGCTGCACTCGAGATGATGGCCTCAAAGTTCGGGGACCCAATCTCTTCTTCGAATTCCCACAGGAACCGAACATTGATGGGCACACCGGCCTCTTGTGCAGCTCGCGCCCCAAACAGGGCAGCCAGTGCCGGACCCTTATCATCAGTAGTCCCACGGCCGTAATAGGTATCACCACGCGTAGTCATCACGAAGGGTTCAGTCTCCCAGGGCTCCGTCTCTCTCGAGGCCGGTTGGACATCCATATGGTTGTAGACAGTTACTGTTGGCAGACTCTGATCCTGATCGAAAACGCCATGAACTATCGGATTTCCCTTGGCCGCCCGGTAGACGTCAGCTTTGCCACCGAAGCTGCGGATGCTCTCGACGGTTAGCTCCACCCCTTTGCGAATGTCCTCGAAATGTGCTGGATCCACTGACACCGTCGGTGTCTCAACAAATTCTCGAAGCAAATCCTCGTACTCCTTGCGGTGCGAATTGGCAAATGTGTACATGTGATCGCGGCTCAGGGGTGATGACATTCAGCGCTCCTCCGTAAAAGTGTAAAAAGTTGGCCGATTATATAGGAGGCAGTTGAATTGCGTGAAATCGAGCAACGGGCCAGGGATGAGAAAAAGAAGCCACAGATGACACGGATAATACAGATCTGAAGGGAGCGGGGGGCGCAGAGGATGAGCGAGAGGATCTTATGAGCGCTGAAACCGGACCCTGAGTCCCGTGGTTTATCCTCTCCGCCCCCACCTTTCAGATCCGTATTATCCGTATAATCTGTGGCTCCTATCTGGGTTCTTTAGTGAATTTCTCAGGCAGCCTCGGCGAACACCTTTGACCTTGAAAGCATCTACATTTCGTCGCCCGTTTTAGCTACGAAACTTAACCCCAATTGGCGCCGTACATTCAAAAGCGTTGACTGTTCATGCTATTCTGACAGCCCCGCTTCGGCGGAGTCGGACCTAATCGTTCAAATTCAGGAGGTTGCGTGAGAAATCGTTCTTTATTGCCGGGCGTTCTTTTCCTGTTGCTAGCCCTTTCGCTCCCCGCAATCATCTTTTCTCAGCAGAATCGCTCTGCCAGGCGCCAGCCTCCGGCAAGCGAACGAACAACTCCCCCAAATGCGGTAAACCCGGCAAGGCCCCTTGTTACACCCAGCATGGTCAGGGGGGATTTAAACGAAGCATTGTCGGTGATTCAGGCGCAGCACATTGACGGAAAAAAGCTGGATTACAACACGGTCTTCAAGTCATCGATTAATGGAATGTTGAATGCGCTCGATCCGCATTCCACTTACTTTGACCCGATTGAGTACGCCTCGTTCAAGACCGAGCAGCGTTCCGAGTATTTCGGCATTGGCGCCACCATCGGTGACTTGCGAGAAAACGGTCACGCCAACACATACATCCGCGCAACCTTTGCCCAATCACCCGCCGCACGTGCGGGCCTTCGCTTTGGCGACAAGATCGTGGAAGTCGATGCTCAGTCAATGAAGGGCAAGAACTACAGTGAAGTGCGAAAGTTCCTTCTCGGGCCGCGCGGCACAATCGTGAAGGTCACGGTGGAGCATGCCGACACGAAACAGATTGAAACGGTGACAATCACGAGAGACGCCGTTCCGCTTCCATCTATTCCGCAAGCCTACATGGTGCGGCCCGGCGTTGGGTACGTGGCGATGACGGGTGGCTTTAACCTCACCACGGCCGACGAGTTTCAAGAGGCGTTACAGGATTTGCATTCGCGCGGCATGAATATGCTGATTCTCGATCTGCGTGGCAACCGAGGCGGTCTGCTGATTCAAGCAGTTCGCGTGGCAAACACATTCCTGCAACGGGGGCAGTTGATTGTGACCCAAAAAGGTCGCATCCGCGGGAGCTCAGAGACCTTTAAGGCTGTGAATGATGTTCCTGACCCGGTGCCGCTGGTAGTTCTGGTAAACAGCGATACTGCTTCAGCCGCCGAAATTGTGGCCGGAGCGCTACAAGATCACGATCGGGCGCTGATTGTTGGTGAAACCACTTTCGGCAAAGGTCTCGTACAGTTACCGATACAACTCGAGTACGATTCTGCACTGCTGTTGACGATAGCTAAGTACTTCACACCTTCAGGACGCCTTATCCAACGCGAATATGCGGATGGCGGGTTCTATGACTACTATCGGCATCGCGCTGATGAGAAAGAGAGTAAGCAAAACGGTCCAGAAACTCGCACGGACGCTGGTCGCACCGTGTACGGTGGCGGCGGAATTGCCCCTGACGAGGTTGCAAAACCTGCTACCGGTAATCCTTCCGACGGAAGACTGGCAGATCCGATCTTTGCATTTGCCCTGGAGTTAAGCACCGGACGCGTCAAAGGTTTCGAGTCATACAAAGTGCGGAGAACAATCGAATTCGGTCACGATATTCAGGCGACTGATTTCCCAATTACCGATGCGCTCTATGACGAATTCAAGCGGTTCGTTGCGTCCAAGCCGAGCTTCAATATTGCGAATGAGCAGCTGAATCGCTCACGTGCCTTCGTTGAGCGGCAGCTTCGCTATGATCTGATAACAGCGGCCTATGGTTCCGTTACAGCATTGCAGGTCTTCAACGAAGAGGATCCGCAGATCGCACGAGCGGTGGAAGCGATGCCGCGTGCTCGAGAGCTGGCGTTATCAGCGCGCCGAGCTCGAGCGCGCTCCTGATTGCACGGGGAATAAGGGGAAGAGGGTAAAAGGTGAAGAGGGGAAGGAGATCCTTCCCTTTTTCATTTTTGACTGACTGTCAATACAACCTTGCCAAAACTTTCATTTGACTCGAGTTGCTGTTGAGCCGGACGTCGTTCCCACCAGAAGCATCCGACCCCGATAGCTAGTGTCTCCAGATTCGCATTCAGGTAGGCGCCGCCTACCAAATCAAGTACAACATAGTGTTTGTTCGATAAACTTCAGTTTGTCGCGCGTAATACTCTGAAGCTTGTGGAAGGTCGAAGCCTTCATTTCCTAGTATTCGGTTTCCACTAAACTTCAGCGCACGCGAAACGAGCACAAAAGGACAAGCTCAAGCATATCGAAACAATAAGAACATATCGAAATGCCATGTCCGTTAATCATTATCAACAAAGTCGCAGCGAAGGCACGACACGTCTGGCCGGAAGTTGAGGCAGCGCTTCGACAATACGAAATTCAATTCGATCAGTACGAGACCGGAAATGCGGGTGATGCCACCGTCAAGACTCGCCACGAACTTCAAAACGGCCGTCAGCTGGTTGCCGTCGTAGGTGGTGATGGCACCTTGAGCGAAGCCGCTGAGGGGTTCTTCTCATTCGAGAATTCCCCTGCCCGGCCGGTCAGTCCCGAAGCCGTGTTGGCGATTCTGCCGGCCGGAACGGGCGACGACTTTGCCCGGGGACTAATCGGCCGGCGTGCGCGCCTTTGTTATTGGCTCGATCTATTCATCGCTTACTGTAGGCATCAAGAGGCGGGCTTGCGCAGAGTTGACGTATTGGAAGCGCGGTGTGACGGCTACTCGAAGCCCTTTATTTGTATCAACGCATCAACCATGGGAATCGGAGGTGAAACTGCCTCACGTGTGGCGGCGCAGGGCCAATACCTTCGGCGACTCCCTGGGGAAGCGCGATTCATGATGGCAGCTGTCGGAGCGTTGGCGGCATGGCGAGAGAGACTGGTGCAGGTAACGGTTGACGATAGGCAGCCGCTTTGCGCTCCGATGAATCTGGTTGCGGTAGCGAACGGTTTATACGCTGGCGGAGGAATGATGCTGTCTCCCGACGCCCGAGTGGATGATGGCAAATTGGACGTCGTGACTGCGTCAGGCTTGAATCGAGCCGCTGTTGTGCGTGAGTTACCCAGGTTGCACTCAGGCGGTCATGTTAGAAACTCAAAGGTGAAGATAATGCGCGGTGAGCGGGTCAAGATCGAAACCTTCAGTAGTGAAGATAACCTGTTGATTGAAGCTGATGGAAATGTCCGGGGGAAAACGCCGGTGGAATTTCGCGTTTTACCTGGGGCACTGAGATTTGTCGGTTAACGCAGTAATCTTCTAGCGCGATCGATTACGTTGCCGACGTTAAAGCCTAGATTCTTCAGAGCCACCTCACCCGGCGCCGATGCCCCGAAACGATCCAGCGACACTACGCCTCCCGCTGATCCAACGTAGCGATCCCAGCCCTGACGCACTCCGGCTTCGATAGCCAACCGTGTTACGGAATCCCGAATCACGTCGCTGCGATATTCTTCCGACTGCTCTTCGAATAACTCCCAACACGGCATGGAGACTACGCGGGTGTTGATACCTTCATGCTGCAGGATCTCTCTTGCTTCGAGTGCAAGCGACACTTCTGACCCGGTTGCGATGAGGATCAGTTGAGGTTCTCCACCATCGGTTTCAGCCAATACATAGGCCCCACGGCGAAGCCCGCTGGCCGGAGCATACCTCGCCCGATCTATAGCTGGGACCTTTTGACGTGTTAAGGCCAGCGCAGTCGGCGCGTGTCGTCGCAAGATAGCAATTCGCCACGCTTCGCTAACCTCTGCTGGGTCGGCTGGCCGGATCACGTGAAGGTTGGGAATTGCACGTAATGCTGCGAGATGTTCCACCGGCTGATGAGTTGGGCCATCCTCACCCAGTCCGACCGAGTCATGAGTAAAGACATAGATGACTTGTACTTCTGAAAGAGCCGCGAGCCGGATTGACGGACGCATGTAATCCGAAAACGTCATGAAGGTCCCACCGAATGGTATCAACCCGCCGTTCAAGGCCATTCCCGTGAGCGTGGCGCCCATTGCATGTTCTCGCACACCAAAGTGGATGATTCGCCCGTCGTAGGACGTTCGTGAAAAGCCTCCGCCACCCTTGATGTCGGTGTTGTTTGAAACACCCAAATCAGCGGAGCCGCCGATAAGCATAGGAAGATGGGGAGCGAGTGCGTTGATGACCTCACCACTGGCCACACGCGTAGCTATAGCTTTCTGATCGTCAAACTTTGGCAGATGCTGCTCCCACCCCGAAGGGAGCTCTCCCTGAATCGTCGCCCTTAAGAGTGCGCCTTGCTCTGGATATGCTTGTTGATAACTGCTAATCAAGTCTTGCCATTGTCGTTCGAACTCCTGACCGCGCTCGACTGCTTTCCTAAAGTGCTTTAAAGCTTCTTCCGGCACATAGAATTCTCTTTCTTCGGGCCATTCAAGATTTCGCTTTGTTTCGCGCACGGCTTCTGGACCAGGTGCATCGCTGTGGGCTTTTCGCGTTCCGGCCGTAGGCATTCCATAACCGATTGTGGTTTTGATCGAGATTAGAGACGGACGCGGATCACCTTGCGCCTCACGAATAGCGTTTTCTATCGCATTCAGATCGTTTCCATCAGTGACTGTCAACGTGTGCCAGCCATAAGACTGAAAACGTTTTGGCACGTCTTCACTGAAAGCCAGATCGGTAAAGCCTTCGATGGTGACTTTGTTGTCATCGTAGAGGTAAATCAATTTTCCAAGCTGCAGGTGACCAGCAAGCGATGCAGCTTCGGCAGCAACACCCTCCATCAAATCACCATCTGAAACAATCGCATAAACGAAATGATCGATCAGCGGAAAATGTTCGCGGTTGAATCTCGCTGCCAGATGCGCCGCCCCCATCGCCATGCCCACTCCATTCGCGAATCCCTGGCCGAGTGGGCCAGTGGTGATCTCGACGCCAGCCGTTAAAACATTTTCCGGATGGCCGGGAGTTTTGGAGTCCCACTGCCTGAAGTTTTTGATTTCATCGAGCGAAAGGTCGTATCCGGTCAGATACAAAAGGGAGTAGAGCAGCATCGAACCATGACCGGCTGAGAGTAGAAAGCGGTCACGGTTTTCCCACTTAGGGTTGCCGGGACTGTGTAGCAAAAAACGAGTCCAAAGCACATATGCCATCGGCGCCGCGCCCAAAGGCAACCCTGGATGGCCTGACTGCGCCTTTTGCACCGCATCAAGCGAGAGCGTGCGAATCGTATTGATGCAGATCTGGTCGAGTTGAGTATTTGCGTTTTCCATCGGCACTGGTGCGCTCATGCTATAAGTGGGTCCTTCGGCCTGTGGATTTTTAGAGCAATGAACAGGAGTTTTCTGAATCTGCAATAAGTCTCACAAATCGATCAATTGCTCGTACACCTTCTGCTGGCGGTCGAGACCTTTTTGATAGATGGCGTGGCGCGAAGGATCAGGAATGATCTCGATCCACGGCACCTCGTTGATCAGTTCTAAACTGGGTATTTTGCCCGCTGCTTCCAACGCAAGCAAGGCAGCTCCGCGACTGGACGCCTCAAGGGCGTTGCTTAAGTAGACAGGCCTGCCCAGCACGTCGGCAATGATCTGCAACCAAACTGGAGAAGACTGCAGCGCGTTTCCAGACGCGATTACTTCTTTGACTGGCGAGATCCCTTCCAGAGCTTTCACGATTAGCGCAAAGCGGTATGCAATCGCTTCCATTGTCGCCCGCAAAACTTCCACTGGGGTCGTTTGCAATGTCAGACCAAGTATGCAGCCTCGCGCCTCCAGCGACCATCCCGTGCTGCGTTCACCGGCCCAAAAGGGTAGAACCGTCAGTCCGTGCGAATCCGGTGCGACACGATCAAGCAATTCAGTTAATTCAATTGACTCGATGAGTGGAAGCAGCAGTTCTCTCAGCCACGAATAGACTCCGCCGCCATCTGAAAGCGCACCGCCTAATACAACTCGAGAACGATCGGCTCTATATGACCAGAGCTCGGCCGGAATCTCGGCAGGTGGTTCACCAGAGTACAAAATACGAGCGGCGCCGGACGTCCCGATCATCAAAGCCAGCTTTTCACGTGTGTGACAGCCCGACCCGATGTTGTTTGCGGCGCCATCAGCGACTGTAGGGCACAAGCGTGCTTCATCTAGGTCCTGCCAACGCGCTCGGAACTCCGACTTAAGCGTTCTGCCCGTTGTATGGCGATCACCGATGACTGGCAAGAGTGCCTCCGGGATAGACAGCTCTGCCAGTAATGCTCTATCCCATTCGCAATTCTTCTGGTTGAAGAGTCCGGTGCCCGAAGCCATTGAAACACTGATGGTAGTGTCGCCGAAGAGCTTCAGGGTCAGATACTCGCTGAAGGACAGCCAGTATTTCGCAGCTTGAAAAACGTCGGGCTGTTCGGTCTTTAGCCAGAGAAGCTTTGCCGGCCAATAACACGGATGTATTCGACAGCCGGTACGAGAATGAACATCGTGGTCAGATATACGCGCTCGCAACCTACGTGCGGCATCTGCGGCTCGGGTATCGGCCCAAGTGAAGACTGGCGTAATCGCTCTTCCCCCACTGTCCACGCCCACAAGGCTGTGCCAAAAACACGATATGGCAATCAGCTCGATCGACTTCTTATCTGACGAACGATACAACAATAGATCAATCGCTCGAACCACCAATTCAACGGTTTGATCGGCGTCAAGCGTTGAAAAGGTGGCAACGCTCTGTTGCTGACTGGAAGCTGAAAGCTCGCTTCCATATTCATCAAAGAGTGTGGCGCGGACACCTGAGGTACCGATATCGACACTCAGAAGCACCGCAGCCCTTGAATCTGTTCTCACGGACACAAGTTCGGGTGCTAATTCGAGGAGTTCTGAAGTTTGATCGAGGACACTACTCATCCAGATCGATCCGTCTTCTATCCCAGGGGTGATCTTACATCCGCAGCAGGCCAGCGTAGGTCAGCGAACTATTTTCTTTACGAGGCGAATGAACTTGTCGATATCATCTTCGGTGGTATCGAACGAAGTCATCAAGCGAACCTCTGAGGTCTCCTCATTCCACACGTAGAAGAAGTAACTTTTCTGTAACTGAGGCACAAACTTATCGGGGACTATTGCAAAGACCCCGTTTGATTCGACCGGTTGAGTGATCTTGATCTTAGGCACCGGCTCCAATGCGCGAACGAGTAACTGCGCCATCCGGTTAGCGTGCAGTGCATTTCGCCGCCAGAGATCATTCGACAACAGCGCCTCGAACTGGGCCGAAATGAAGCGCATCTTTGAAGGAAGGTGCGTACCTTGTTTACGCAGGTATTTGAAATCTCTCGAAAGACTCTTGTCAAAGAAAACCACAGCCTCGCCGTACATCATCCCGTTTTTTGCGCCGCCAAAAGACAGCACATCGATTCCGGCGTCGCGAGTTATACGCTTCAGACTTACACCGAGGCTCGCGGCAGCGTTTGCGATTCTGGCGCCATCCATATGCAACAGCAGATTCTGACTATGAGCAAAATCCGACAGCGCCTTTAATTCAGCAAGCTTGTAAACGGTGCCCATTTCTGTTGCTTGAGAGATTGAGACAACCCGCGGCTGTACGTGATGTTCGAAACCAATTCCATGCAGGAATTTTCTGATGAGGTCAGGCGTCAGCTTACCGTCCTTTGTTGGGGTAGAGAGTAGTTTGCACCCGGTAAATTTTTCGGGCGCCCCGCATTCATCTACGTTGATGTGTGCCGACTCAGCGCAAACGATCGCTTGAAAACTTTGAGTAATCGCTCTTAGACCTAAAACATTTGCCCCTGTCCCGCCAAACACGAAATAGACGTCGATGTCTCTACCAAATTCGCCGCGAAACTTCTGTAAGGCTTTGGCCGTGTAAGGGTCATCTCCGTAGGCAATAACGTGGCCATCGTTTGCGCCCACAACCGCTCGAAGAACTTCCGGATGAACGCCGGCGTTGTTGTCGCTTGCGAAGCTGCGTTTTGGCGTATGCCTCAAGCGGTCAGCGCGCAACGTTGATTTCCCCGTCTCTTTCACATTCATTTGCGGAATTTATCTTCTCTTAAGATCCTTAAGAACCTCTCTGCTGGCGTTCATGGCCGGTCCACCGGTAACACCGCCGCCCGGGTGGGTACCGGCGCCACAAAGGTAGAGACCACGAATCGGACTGCGATACTGGGCCCAGCCAATCAAAGGCCGAAACGCAAAGAACTGGTCCAACGATTGTTCCCCATGCATGATGTGACCGCCGCTTAAACCATATTCCTGTTCGAGATCGATTGGGGTAATCACCTGCTGGCCAACGATCGCATCTGGCAAGTCGGGAGCATACTCAGTCAGAGCGTTAACAACTGTTTCAGCTAGTGGGCCTTTCGCCATTTGCCAGTCGCCAACTCTGAGTTTATAAGGCGCAAACTGGACGTGAACTGACATCACATGTGCGCCCTTGGGAGCTAGTGTTGTGTCGGTTAACGACGGCAAGGTGATGTCCAGGTAAGGCTTTGTTGATAACTCGCCGTACTTGGCGGCATCAAATGCCCGCTCAAGGTAGTCGATGTCCGGACCAATGTGAACCCGGCCTGACAGTTCAAGAGCCGCATCTTTGACCCCCAAAAAACGCGGTAGGCGAGAAAGCGCCAGGTTAACCTTTGCGACTGCACCAACCGAACGGTAATTCCTGATCTTCAGGATAAAGTTGGGATCGAGGTTAAGCGGATCCATCAAGTTGAGGAATGTAGTGCGTGGATCAACACTTGATAATACCGTGTTTGCGAGTGCTTCTTCGCCATTGGTGAAAACCACTCCAGACGTTTGGTTGTCCTTGACGGTGATGCTGGCTGCCTCCGTTGCTACGCGTATTTCTACACCAGCCTCTTTTGCTGCCTGCGCTAATGCATCACTCAACGCCCCCATTCCACCTTTGACGAATGAAGCTGGAGATAGTGCGGTTTGATCTAACGCTGATTGCCACAATAGCCCAAGGCTTGTTCCTGCGGACCACGGTCCTGCGAACGCGCCAAAGATTCCCCGGGCCGCTATCGCCGCCCGGACTCTCTCGTTCTCGAACCACTCTGCCACGAGATCGGCTACCGCCATCGGCCCCCAGCGCAAAAGACGATATGAATCTTTTCTGCCGAGGCCGCGGAACGCCAGACCAAGTTTACCCAGATCCCAGAGTTCGCCCGCCGATGGGTGATCGACCGCTGGCGGCGTCATTGTCAGAAGTGGCTCGAGTACCTTCCCAATCTGCGAAAAGACTCGGGTGAACTCGGCGTAGTTGTCGGCATCATGTGTTGAGAACTTCTTAAACCCCGTCGCAGTTTGTTTTGCCTCCTCGTAGATCAATATTGAATCTTCTGAAGGATGCAATGCCGTCACGCGAACTCCTGGTCGAATGAACTCGAGGCCATATCGCTCCAGATCTAAATCACGTGCAACCTGGGGTAAAAACGGCCCGGCCGAGTGACTAATCGTGGAACAGCGAAAGCCGGATGAAATCTCTTCCGTTACTGCGATTCCTCCTAACTGTTCGCGTCGTTCGGCAAGAAGTATTTGAAGACCAGCCTTGGCGAGATAGCACGCTGCAGCCAGGCCGTTGTGGCCGCCGCCAATGATGATGACGTCGTAATTTTTCACGATGGGTTAGGCTAAACGAAACGATGAAAACGGGTGACTAAATGAGATTATTAAACAGATCTGACAGTTGAAGATTTGGCGCCCCTTCCTTTGTATCTCTTATCCGCGTTTATCTGTTTAATCTCTAGCCCAAACGTTTAGATCCTACCGCGTTTCCAATCCTTCAGGAGTTGCAGTGCCGCGTTCCTTCCCGGCGCCCCCATGATTCCGCCACCCGGGTGCGTCGCGGACCCGCAGAGATAAAGTTTCCTAATCGGAGTACGGTATTGGGCCCAACCGGGCGCCGGTCGCAGAAAGAAGAGTTGTTCGAGCGTCAATTCGCCCTGGAAGATGTTTCCTTCCGTAAGCCCAAACTCCCGCTCCAAATCGAGAGGCGTCAATACTTGTTTGTGCAAGATGATGTCTTTAATGTTCGGTGCGTGCTCGGCAATCGTATTGATTACCGCATCCCCAAATTCATCTCGCTTTTCATCCCACGTTCCTTCTTTCAAATTATAGGGTGCGTACTGCACGAAGCAGGACATTACATGCTTTCCGGCGGGGGCGACTGAAGGATCGGTAAGGCTCGGGATAACTATGTCGATATAAGGTCGGCGCGAGAAGCGGCCATACTTAGCCTCGTCGTAGGCGCGCTCCATGTAATCGACGCTGGGCGAGATCGAGATTGCTCCTCGCAGGTGTGGTCCACGACCGGGTAGACTGCGGAGATTCGGCAGGGCATCGAGCGCGAGATTCACCTTTCCGGATGATCCGCGATACTTGTAACGTCGCAAATCATCAACGAACTCTGAGGGAAGGTGTTCTTCTCCGACCATTCGTGAGAACGTGAGCCTTGGGTCAACGCTCGAGGAGATAATGTCGGCATAAATCTCCTCGCCATTGGCCAGCACGACTCCCTTTGCTTCCCCATTTTTCAGAATTACCTTTGCTATGGGAGCTTCTGTGCGTATCTCGGCCCCGGCTTCCAGCGCCGCTCCGGCAATAGCATTGGAAATTGCGCCGGTGCCACCACGCGACAGTCCCCACGATCGAAACGCCCCGTCAATCTCGCCCATGTAGTGATGCAGAAGAACGTAAGCTGTGCCGGGGCTGCGCACACCGAGGAACGTACCGATTATTCCTGACGCGGACATTGTTGCCTTTAGCACGTCGGTTTCAAACCACTGATCCAGAAAATCGACGGCGCTCATCGTCATCAACTGCACCTGGTTGTACTTGTCTTCAAGAGGCAGTTTTTGGAAGCGACGGCCCATGGTAAGCAGATCGAGCAAACCTTTCGGGTTTAATGACGTCGGGTCCGGAGGTGTCATGCTCATGATCGGCTTGACGAAGTGGGCCATCTCGACCATGGCTCTCCCGTACTCGTCGTACGCTTCGGCATCAAGCCTCGAGTGGCGCGCAATTTCCCGTCGCGTTTTTGCATGATCGTTTACGCGCCACAGGTAATTGCCATCAGGCATGGGGGTAAACGTGCCATCGAGAGGAAGGATCTCAAGCCCGTGACGGGGCAGATCGAGTTCTCGAATAATCTCCGGCCGAAGTAGCGATACAACGTAAGAACAGACTGAAAACTTGAAACCGGGAAAGACTTCTTCTGTGACCGCTGCACCGCCGAGTACATGCCTTCGCTCGAGCACTAATACTCGCTTGCCTGCGCGCGCGAGATAGGCGGCATTCACCAATCCGTTGTGACCGCCGCCGATCACAATAACGTCGAAGTTGTTATGCATCTGTTCCCGGAATTGCAGCTTGCTGAAGTACGTCGAGCATACCTATAATCGCTCGCTCTGACAAACCAGCAGCAAGCAGTGCTGTCAACCTGAGAATTAACCTCTAAACATTTTTCGATGCCAATCGGTACAGCGTTTCACGAGAGAACATTTGAGCTATGCGAAAGTCTCAACTATCGGGAGTGGTCTGGTTATTATGCCGTCAGTTCTTATGAGCCCCACCACGAGCACGAATACAACGCAATTCGCAACGCAGCAGCACTGATCGATATTTCGCCGCTTTTTAAGTATCGGCTAAGTGGTCGAGACGCAACGCGGCTGGTCGATCGGATCATCACGCGCGACATGCGAAAAGTGAGTGCGGGTCAGGTGATCTACACGCCCTGGTGCGACGAAAGCGGGAAAGTGATTGATGACGGTACGGTGTCGCGTCTTGACGAGAACCTGTACCGATGGACCGCGGCAGATCCTAGTTTGCGTTGGTTCACGCAGAACGCCACTGGTCTCGAAGTAAAGATCGAGGACATCTCTGAAACTGTGGCAGCCCTGGCTCTGCAGGGTCCAACCTCCGGACGACTTCTTAAAAATGTGGCTGATGCCGACATTGGGAAGCTCAAATACTTCCGAGTTACTCGAGGAACGATCGCGGGCGTGCCGGTTGATATTTCGCGCACAGGTTACACTGGCGACCTGGGTTATGAGATCTGGGTGGCGTCAGAGAGTGCAGTTCCGGTTTGGGACGCCTTGATCGAGGGTGGTCGAGCCTTCGATATTCATCCCGCTGGAATGCTGGCCCTGGACGTGGCGAGAATTGAGGCCGGGCTGCTTTTGATCGACATTGACTTTAACAGCAGTAAGAAGTGTCTGATTGAGGGACAGAAATACACACCTTATGAGATGGGCTTAGGTCGGTTGGTAAGTCTCGACAAGAACCGTTTTGTAGGCCAGGCAGCGCTGATCCAAGAACACCGCAGAGGTTGGGCCCGCGAAATAGTTGGGTTGGAGGTCGATTGGCCACAAGTTGAAGCCCTCTACGAGAAAGTTGGACTTCCACCAGCCGTCTCGCCCATAGCCTCGCGCGTGGCAGTGCCGATTTTTCGAGACGGCGTGCAGGTGGGGAAAGCGACGTCGTCGACTTGGTCCCCCACGCTGAAGAAGATGATTGCACTCGCGACCGTGCGGAAAGAAGACGCACGCGCCGGCAGCCGCCTGGAGTTCGAGATTACTGTTGAGGCGGTCAGACACCGCGTGGGTACGACGGTGGTGAAGACGCCTATCTTCAACCCGAAAAGAAAGACAGCCACTCCGGTCTAACCGACTCTGCCGATTTCTAAACTCGGCCAGAAAATGCAACGACAATCACTCGCTGAGATCATCCGGAGCTACAACTCTCAACTCCCGCTCACGGAGGCCTCGACAATTCCGTCTGCGTGGTACACCGACAAACGCGTCTATGAATTGGAGAGGCAGACCGTGTTCGTCAACTCCTGGCAGCATGCCGGGCGTGTGGACCAGGTGAATGAACCGGGCCGGTATCTCACGATCGATGTGGCCGGCGAGCCACTTGTCCTGGTGCGAGGCGCGGATGCAGAGCTGCGCGGGTTCTTTAATGTCTGTCGCCATCACGCGGCCGCAGTTGTGACAGAACCGGAAGGGATTGCGAATCAACTTCGGTGCCCCTACCACGGATGGACTTACTCCCTCGATGGGCAGTTACACGGAACGCCGGACTTTGGGGGCGTCAGTAACTTTGAACGTGCGGGAAATGGACTAGTGCCAGTGCAGAGCGCGGCGTGGGAGAAGTGGGTATTCGTTCGAATTGCCGAGTCAGGACCAACCCTCACCGAGTTTCTGGGAACGGAATTGATCGGACAGATCCAACCGCTTGTTTTAGAGAGGTTTCAGTGGCTCGAGCGGCGGCACTATTTGTTCGAGTGTAACTGGAAGGTCTTTGTTGATAACTATCTCGACGGCGGTTATCACGTGCCGCACTTGCACAAAGGGCTCGACAGTGTGCTTGACTATCGCAATTACTTGATTGAGAACGGCGAAAGGTTCTGCTTGCAGTGGAGTCCACTTGTCAGGGATGGTGCAGAGGCAGAGACGGGCGCAGTGCGCGGGGGCGAACGCGCTCTGTACTATTGGATCTATCCGAACTTCATGATCAACTGGTATAGCGGCGCAATGGACACCAATCTTGTCATTCCGCGCGGTGTGGACCAGACTGAGGTTATCTTCGATTTTTTCTTTCCTGACGTCTCGCCTGCGGCGATGGAGCACAATCGAGCCAGTATTGAAATAGGGCAACGCATTCAGGACGAGGATGTGGCTATATGTAAGTCGGTACAGCGTGGGCTAACGTCCAGGGCTTATGATGCAGGTCGTCTATCGGTCAGACGTGAAGCAGGCGAACATCTGTTTCATCGCTTGTTGTCTGCCGATCTTAGTAGTGGGCTGACGTAATCTGTAAAAAAGAAAGACCCACGACTTCACGTCGGGAAGTTTACCCATTTGTCATTTCGTCCTATGTCTCTGCGGTGAGATTTTTACCACCGAGACACAGAGCAAAACGGAGTCAAAAATGGGAAATGGAAAGTGTTCCTGGCCTCGATTTAACCAGCGCTTGAACGGAACAAATACCCTCCGAAGGACCCCTGATTGCAAATCACCTCTCGACCACAAACCATCAGCCACGGGCGTTTACTTCAGATACTTGGGGTTGGGTTTGGCTTGGCAGTGATTATCGGGAACACGATCGGCGCCGGCATTCTTCGGACGCCAGGAACGATCGCTGAACAGCTTCCCAACACGTGGTGGTACCTCGGTGCGTGGGCGGTTGGCGGCCTTTACGCGTTGCTTGGAGCCGTCTCATTGGCTGAGCTCGGCGCTATGTTGCCCAAGTCAGGCGGGCAATATGTATTTGTTCGTCACGCGTTGGGTGAGTATGCAGGGTTCGTTGCGGGTTGGAGCGATTGGATTTCTACCTGTGGCAGCATTGCAGCAGTTTCGTTAGTAATTGGGGGTTTCGCTGAAGCCCTATTCACAGAGCTGTCAGGCCAGGCTGCACTGATAGCCATTGCTGTAGCGCTCTTATTCGCCTCGCTTCAATGGAGGGGAATGGTTTGGGGGAGTTCTGCACAGAACCTTACCAGTCTCCTCAAGGCCATCGCTTTTCTGATCCTGATTGGTGCGGCGTTTGTAGTTGCGGCGCCTCGTGCTGCCGAAGAGACCACACAAGCGCTGCCGGTCGGAAGTAGCTTATTGCTTGCGGTCGTCATATCGCTTCAGGGGATTATTTATACCTATGACGGGTGGACCGGAGTCATCTACTTTTCCGAAGAGGTGAAGAACCCTGGAAGGGATATTCCGAGGGCGATGATCGGAGGTGTTCTTTCAGTAATCCTAATTTACCTGCTGGTGAATTTAGCAATTATGAACGTGCTTCGGTTCTCAGATTTTGCGGGGAAAGACTTCGCTGCGGGCGCGTTGGCGCAGGCCATTTTTGGAGAACACGGGGACACAATTTTCCGAGTACTCACCATCGTCTCGATGTTAAGCGCAGTAAACGCTTGCCAACTGATGGCCACCCGGGTGCTGTTTGCGATGAGTCGCGATGGGCTGTTTGCGGCGAAAACTGCTGAAGTTAATAAAGGAGGTACGCCGGATAAGGCCCTGATCGTTAGTTTCGCCGTAGCTCTCGTCTTCATCTTCTTCGGCCAAACGTTCGAAAAGGTGATCACCATACTGGCGTTCTTTTTCGTAGGGACTTATGTTCTTTCGCTACTTTCTGTATTTGTTTTACGCGTCCGCGAGCCCTCTCGCGAACGACCCTACCGCGCCTGGGGTTATCCATGGACCACAGGACTCGCACTTGCAGCTTCAGTCGGTTTTCTGCTGTTAGCAATCTGGTCGGACACCAAAAACAGCGTTTACGCTTTGATCCTGCTTGCGGCCAGCTATCCCGTGTTTCGCCTCACAAAAGTACTCACACAGTTCCGCCTTTGACTCGTTTACTCTGAAACCTTATGCTCAACGTGTCTCCGTTTTAAGGTTCCATGAATTGTTGCAGAACCCCCTATGGCCCCGCAGGAGGACGTTACATCTTTACTGTTAGCTTCAAGTAACGGCGATCAGGAAGCACTCAATCGGCTACTGCCGCTCGTGTACGACGAATTGCGCCGTCAGGCTGACCGTTATCTGCATCGCGAGCGCTCCGATCACACCCTTCAAGCTACAGCCTTAGTCCACGAGGCATATCTGCGACTTATCGATCAGAAGGTCTCCTGGGCAAACCGCGCGCACTTTTTTGGGGTAGCGGCTGAGATGATGCGACGTATCCTGATCGATCACGCACGGAGCCGGCAAGCTGCAAAGCGCGGGAGCGGAGGCGTAAAGATTTCGCTCGATGATGTGTTGGAACTTTCTGATGAGCGAGCCGCCGACCTCATCGCGCTGGACGACGCTCTAAAAGCATTGGCCGAGTTCGATCCGCAAAAAGCTCGTGTAGTTGAACTTCGTTTCTTCGGTGGATTATCAATCGAAGAAACGGCAACAGTTTTGGGCGTCGGCACGGCTACTATCACCAGGCAATGGCGAATGGCCAAAGCCTGGCTCTACCACGAGTTGAGCAATACCGCAGAGCAAGAGTGACACCTGAACACTGGAAAAAAGTAGAAGAAGTTTTTGAGTCGGCATTGCAAAAGCCGCCACACGAACGGCCCGCATTCCTGGAGCAGGCGTGCGGAAGCAATGTGGCGTTGCGGGGTCAGGTGGAAACCCTACTCTTGTCGCTGGAACGCGCTGGTAACTTCATGGAAGGGTCAGCTCTCGGGGTGGGTCTGTCCGAAACAATGGTGGAAGAGACGCCCACCATGATCGGGAAGAGGCTCGGTGCTTACCGTATCGAGAAAGAAATTGGCAGGGGAGGAATGGGTTCTGTTTACCTGGCCACGCGAGCGGACGATGAGTTTCAAAAGCAGGTGGCAATTAAGCTCATCAAGCGGGGCATGGATACAGATTTCATCATCAAGCGTTTTCGAAACGAACGTCAAATACTAGCGAGCCTGGACCATCCCCACATAGCGCGATTACTTGACGGTGGTACAACTGACGACGGCTTGCCGTACTTCGTTATGGAGTATGTTGAGGGCCAACCGTTGTATCGATACAGCGATATTCATCAGTTGACCATCGTGGAACGCCTGAAATTGTTTCGGCGCGTTTGCTCAGCGGTGCATTATGCCCACCAGAATCTTGTCATTCACCGAGATCTCAAGCCCAGCAATATCCTGGTGACGGCCGAAGGCACACCGAAGCTGTTGGACTTCGGCATCGCAAAACTATTGAATCCGGATCTTGCTCCTCACCCGTTGGATCCAACCACCGCCGCGATGCGCCTCATGACTCCTGAATATGCCAGCCCGGAGCAGGTTCGCGGTGAGACACTTACGGCGGGCAGCGATGTGTATGCGCTCGGGGTGTTGCTTTACGAACTGTTGACTGATCATCGCCCCTACAGATTGAAGAACCACTCTGCACACGAGATGGCGCGAGTGATTTGTGAAGAGGAGCCTGATCTCCCTAGCGTGGTTGTCAACTTGATTGAGGTATTTGGTCAGGAGGGGGAAGATCCGATCGAGATCACACCGACCAGCGTCAGCAGGGCCCGTCGCACGACGGCCGACCAGTTGAAGCGCGAATTGTCCGGCAGTTTGGACAACATCGTCCTCAAGGCGATGAATAAGAGGGTCGAGAAACGCTACGCAACAGTAGAGGAACTCTCCGAAGACATACGCCGCTATCTGGAGGGTCATCCAGTAATAGCGCCTTCATATTTTCCATCAGCGACTACCCGAACGGCCCTCAGTGCTACAGAACCCATCACCTCATCCCGTTCGATCGCGGTGCTCCCCTTTCAAGTACTGCGCGCCGAAGAGAAAGGCGAGGAGTTTCTAGGGATGGGACTTGCCGATGCGATCATCACGAAGCTGAGTAACATTCAGCGGATCATCGTTCGTCCCACCAGTGCGGTAATCAAGTACTTTGATGGAACCCACAACATTCTTGCGGCTGGTCATGAGTTGAATGTGGGCTTCGTTCTCGACGGCCGAATTCAACGCGCTGCGGATCGCATTCGCGTCACCGTTCAACTGATCAGCGTTCGTGATGGGCAGCCAGTGTGGGCAGCCAAATTTGACGAGAACTACACTGACATCTTTTCGGTCGAAGATTCGATCTCTGAACAGGTAGCCCACGCACTATTACCCCACGTGTCAGGTGAGGAACGAGAACTCTTACTACGTCGTGAAACCGAGAACGCCAATGCGTACCAGGCCTACCTTAAAGGTCGTTATCTTTGGGCTCGTTTCACTCCAGAAGACTTCTCACGCGCCGTCGAGCAGTTTCGCGAAGCCATCCATCTGGATCCCAACTACGCCCAGGCACATGTCGGCGTAGCTGACTATCATAACTGGGCGGCGATCCTCGGCCTCGCTCCGCCAAACGAAAGTTTCCCGAACGCAAAAGCGGCGGCAATAAGGGCTTTGGGGATAGATGAGTCGCTCGCCGAGGCGCATGCAGCGCTCGCCTTCACGAATCTGTGTTACGACTGGGACTGGATTGGCGCCGAACAACGGTTCA
Source organism: Pyrinomonadaceae bacterium (assembly GCA_035283645.1). Classification (GTDB taxonomy): domain Bacteria; phylum Acidobacteriota; class Blastocatellia; order Pyrinomonadales; family Pyrinomonadaceae; genus PSRF01. The sequence continues at coordinate 14,452 of DATETN010000193.1, read as the reverse complement.
AACGATCGATCGAGCTGAATCCGAACTATGGTCCCGCACATCAATGGTACTCAAACCTCCTGGCGGCGCAGGGTCGTTTCGATGAAGCAATCGCGGAGATAAAACGCGCCCTTGAAATCAACCCGCTCTCGATGATGGACCGGTCAATCTTTGGCTGGACCTATTACCACGCCAGGCAGTACGAGCGGGCCGAGCAAGAGTTGCTGGGGGCGTTACAGATTGAGCGTAATTTTAGCAACTGCCGGCTGATCCTTGGGTTCGTCTACGAACGAATGGGCCGGTATCAGGATTCGATCAGGGAACTCCAGACAGCTGAAGAGTTAATGGGCGGCTCTGGCGTCACGTCATATGGTCTGGGTTACTCGTTCGCTGCCAGTGGTAAACCACAGGAGGCGCGAGCAATCCTCGAACGCCTGCATGGGCTGGCGGAGACGCATTATGTTTCCCCATACTTTTTCGGGATGGTACACACTGCACTCGGGGAGCACGATGCCGCTTTTGAGTGGTTCGCCAAGGCCATTGAACAACGCGACGAGTGGATGCTTTGGGTTGGTGTAGAGCCCAAACTCGATCCGTTGCGTTCAGATCCCCGTTTCGAAGGCCTACTGAGTCGAGTGGGCCTAACTGGCGAGGAACTCTCACGCGCTCGCTCGTATGCTGCCGAACATCCGATCGACTTCAGTTCAAGTGGTGGAGAGCGAAGTAGGATAAGGACCGGCGAGGTGCTTCCCGCAAGCCCCACCGGATCCGACGCCATTCGGTCTCTCCACAAAGCTCACAAGCGCGAACGCCGCTGGTTGGTTGCAGTGGTGTCAGTCTTTGCGGTCCTGGTACTGGCCATCATCGCTTACAACCAGTTTTTCGACGCCAGACCGGCGCCATTTTCGTCAGTTCAGATCGACAAACTCACAGCTTCCGGCAATCTCCTTGATGCGACGATATCGCCTGATGGGAAGTATCTCGCTTACATCTCTGACGAGGCGGGTAAGCAGGTGATCTGGATGAGACAAACGACGATAGCCAACAGCTCCCGAATAGTTCCGGCGAGCACTTCTACCTACCGGGGTTTGACGTTCTCCAAGGACGGTAACTACATCTATTACGTTTCTTACGAACCAAATGCCAGGGACGGCACATTGTTTCGGGTTCCTGCGCTCGGCGGATCCGTGAGAGAAGTCATGCGGGATGTTGACGGGCCGATCAGTTTCTCTCCAGACTCTAAACAGTTTGCGTTCATCCGGAGTAACGTGGAAAAGGGTGAAGGCTTTCTGATAATTGCCAGTGAAGACAGCCCTTCAGAAACAGTGCTAGCGTCTATCAAATTTCCGCGACACTTTTCCTTGCGGACGCAACCCGCCTGGTCGCCCGACGGTAAGTTGATTGCCACGGTAACTGAGACCGCAGATGACGATGGGTTTTTTGCCAAGCTGAGCGCTGTCGAAGTGGCTACTAAAGCCGAAAAGGTAATCTCCTCGCGCCGGTGGCTGGAGATTGAGGACGTAAACTGGGTTCCGGATGGTAGCGGCCTGGTGGTCAGCGCGCAGGACACCACCTCGCCGTTCTATCAGCTTTGGTTCGTCGATCCGGTGCAGGTGCGAGAACGCAGAGTGACAACCGATCTGAATGATTATCTCGCTGTCAGTATGTCTGCGGACCCGCTGTCTTTGTTGACCGTGCAAAGACAGACGTTAACTAACATCTGGATTGAGCAGAGGAATAATCCAAGTGGTGCACGACCCTTGACCTCCGGCGCTGGGCGGTTCTTTGATCTGCGCTGGACTGCGGATGGAAAGATCATCTATGCGTCAGACGCGAGTGGGAATGCTGATATCTGGGAGATGTCGGCCGATGGATCCAATCAGCGGCAATTGACTGCTGCCGCGAGTCGCAACTACGCGCCCGTGGCCTCGCCGGACGGTAAGTATGTTGTTTTTCATTCGAATCGCAGTGGCCGCTGGCAGATCTGGCGCATGGATCGTGACGGTAGTAATCCCACGCAACTGACTTCCGGACGCGAGGAGAGCAACTGGCCCGACATATCACCTGACAGCCGCTGGGTGTATTACGAACACATCGACGGAGGCACTCCTAAGCTGTGGAAAATCTCGATCGATGGTGGCAATGGAGAGCGAGTTTCCGACAGCCTGTCGCTGAGGCCTTCAGTCTCTCCTGATGGGAAATTCGTCGCGCACTGGCACAAGGATCAAGAACCCACAGCGCCCTGGCGTATAGCAATCACATCGTTAGATAAATCAATACCTACCAGGTATATTGATGTGCCTCAAGGCATGGCAAACGGACAGAGTGCAATACAGTTCAGTGCCGATGGTAGGACGGTGACTTTCATCGATTTCCGCGATGGAGTGTCCAAATTGATCTCGCAACCTATCGATGGCGGCGTCCCCCAAGTACTGACGAGCATCACAAAGGACCTGTTCTATTCGTTCAATCAGTCTCGGGACGGAAAATTGGTAATGTCACGTGGTCTGAGAACGAGCGACGTGGCGCTCCTGACTGAGCGGAACTAGAGAATCCGGTGATCCTCGACAGTGCGATAGAACCCACCCTTGGTCTCCCAGGTTTTTAGATCAAAGCGGCGGCGAGCCCCACAATTCACGCATGTTCGGTAGGTCTGGCCGTGTCGCGTGAAGGGACGGCTGAGTTCGCGGTGCCAGCACCCAAAGACTCGCATCAGAAAGCCGGCGGGCGACACTGGAACACCGGTCGACGATAATGCGTGGTTTAGCTGGAACACTTTCTCTGCGGTAGCCATCTCTTCATTCTCCTCGGTCGAAAACCCGTAAAACTTGCCGTCTATTGGATAACGCGTAAAGAGTTGGCCAGTTGAATCAGCAGGATGTTTGAGTTGAAAATTATGGCCTCGCTACCACGATTGGCTGGGCTTCCTCCTCGCGGCGATAGAACACTCTCGGCCTTTGCAGCGTGCGTTTGTCGACCTCCTTCACGACCTCTTCACCTTCTACAAATGCAATATCTTTCAATAGACCACGCGCGCTCCGCATTTTCTCTTGTTGCATTTGTGGAACCCGGTCGGTTGCGTAATTCAACCACTCGCGCAGCAACACCTGACCATCTACAGGCTCAATATCGGCTTTCAGCCCTTTTAGGCCTTCTTCCACCAATGCAAATGTCAGATATCCGTGGCCCAACTGCTCGGCTTCGAGGGCTGCCTGATAACTCTGCGCAGCCGTCAGAACGTACATGCCTTTTTCATAGGCGAGTTGGGCCAGCCCCTTTGAGTTCATCGGCCCTCGCCGTTTTTCTTCGGCTTCCAATGCCTGCCCGCTGTTACATGCATCAATGACCATTACCGTGAGTCCGGCATCGATGGATGTAAACAAATCCTCCAGTTCCAGATCAGAAATGCTGTGGTCCAGGATCTGGCGCAAGCCCGCATCGTCCAACTCAGTTCGCTTGCCCTGGTACCCGAGGTCGTGAGGAATTAAATAGAATCGTTGATTTTGCGCGGTACCGTGTCCGGCAAAGTAAACTACAACCGCATCCTCCGGTTGGGCTGCCTTAGATTTCTCACTACTCACAGACTGAGTTTCCTGCGCTGCGTTGGCTCCACTCAGGCGCTGTAATGCGCCCACGAGGTTTGCCTTCGTCGCCAGCTGATCGAATAGAGTTGTGACATCGATCTGAGCAAAACGACCAAGCTGCCTTTGCTGTTTTTGCACTTCTTCAGCGAACGCCATACCGTCTGCAACGGCATATTTCAGGTCGTAACCGGGGTTTGCGTATTGGTTGATTCCGACCACGATCAAATGGAGCGTTGCGGGTCGTTTCAAGCTGGCGTCGCCAACGACCGACCCGACGGCATCAGAGCTCTTCACATTGTCATGGTTAAAAGCGTAAGCACGCAGATCATTCTGACCGGCGACGAAACTAACGTCGACCTCCAGCGAAGTTTGAGGTTGGCCTTTAAGTACGTCACCACGCCAATGTTTGACCAACGTGCCGTTGCGAAAGAGTCGCACGTCGCGCGCGCCAGCCGGGGCGTCACTGATGTTCAGAGAGACCTTCGCGGTGCGCGATGATAAGCGACCATCTGCTACCCCCGATACATTCAGAGTAAGTTTGGGTTGGCGCCGATCCTTTCGTGAAATATCGGTAGCTACGGGGAGTCTTCGCCCCTCAATGATGTCGTTAAGTAACCCGGGATGAAAATACTCGTTGAAGAAGATCTCGACCGGAGAAACATCGGAGACAGCCGGAGAAAAGCGCCAGAGTATTTGGTTCCACCCACCAGGAGAGCCGTCAAACAAACCTGACGGAGTAACGACTAGCCAATCGTTGCCGCGATTCAGACTGACGAGGGCAGCGAGCAACTCCCCCGTCTTTGTTTTCCAAAGGCGCGCTGTGCCGTCGTCGCTGCCTGAAATGAGAAGCTTTCCGTCAGGGCTGAAAGAAAGGGCATTAATCGCGCCTGAATGACCCACCAGAGTATGTAACTCGCGCCCGGTACTTGCCTCCCAAAGTTTGATCGTACTGTCAAAACTTCCCGAGGCAAGCACTTGACCGTCGCCGCTGAAAGCCAAACGCATCACAAAGTTCTGATGCCCGGGCAATTGGACCAATTCGGAGCCAGTCTCGGGATCCCAGATCTTTATTGAGAAGGACATGTCCTCAAATGAGAAGTTCTCTGCGGCATCTGGATCCGTCATGCCTTTCTTCAATCCCCACTGCGAAGAGGCCAGCCGTTTTCCATCTGAGGTCCAGGCCAGCCCGTTCACACCGAGAGAGAACGGTATTTTAAGTGCGTGGATTTGCTGACCGCTCGCCACATCAATTAAATGAACCGGTGCGTTATACCCAGATGCAGAAGCCAGGAAGCGACCGTCCGGACTGAAAGCCATGGCTGAGTTGGTAGAGAGCATGTCTGACGCCATCTCGGTAAAAAAGCCGCCTGACAAAGGTAGTGAGGTAAGCTGGTGTCCTGACGCCACCTCAATTACGCGCAGCGTGTTTGGATTGCGACTAGCCTTGTTTGCCGATGGCATCAGACCGAGTGATTCCATCATCGTTAAGCCTGCGTTCAAGTCGCCCTTTTCAACCGCCTCCTGCACCTTTTTCATTTCCGCCTCAAGCTTCTTCGGGTTCTTCTTCATCTGCTCCATCAACTTGGTGGTATCAGGTAAAGAGAACGTGTCCGTAGGCAATCCCGCGCCAGATTGAGGAGTCGCTGCAGGCGGGCCAACTGGTTTTTGGTTTACCTCGAAGACTGCGAGCGCTTTCCCGTCATTAGTAAAGGCAGCATTCGCAACTTTCCTGCCCTGTGACAGAGCAACGCTAAGGGTTTCGCGACCACTAGAAACATCCCACAGTTTTGGGGGTCGATTATCACCCCCTGACATCATCAATCGCCCATCAGGACTCAATACGCTGCCTCGATCAATGAACCCGGTTTGCATGCTGCTTGAGTTGTCAGGGTCTGTCGCAAACCCTCGTCGCATACTTCCGGTTGTGAGCTCCCAGAAACTGACTGTCTGTGCTCCAACCATAGACAGCGATTTTCCATCCTTTGAAAACGCGACATCGCCAATTGGGAGGGCGGCGCCGCTGAGTGACCTAACCTCGGTGCCGTTAGCCGCGTCCCAGATCTTGATCCGATTATCGAGTCCCGAAGAGGCAAGTAGTTTGCCATCATCGTTAAAGGAGATAGCAACAATGGGCCCCCGGTGACCCTGAAGCTTTTTACTTGATCCACCTGCTGACAGATCAATGAGGCTGACGCGATTTTCGTCGGTTACCAACGAGAGTCTCTGCTTGTCTTTGCTGATAACAAACTTCCCGGCGAAATAGACGAGATTAGGATCCGCAATGGTGTCGGCTGGTAGTGGAGAAGCAAAGCTCTTGACTTCTTTGCCGGAGATCGTTTCCCAGAAACGCACCTGCTCTTTGGTACGAACGGCGATCCACAGCCCGTCTGCGCTGAACGTCACTGTTGGCTCCAATAGAGTTGGAATCGAGCCAATCCGATACTGACTCGTAGCCACTGTGAACCGCTGCTTACGTTTGCCGGTGCCGGTGTCCCAAAGGCTGAGATGGTGGCTCAAGGTAATGCTTGTCGAGGATCGACCATGACCACTAGTAATTGTGGCGAAAGTCTTCCCATCCGGGCTTAAGGCCATCGAGTTTTGCGCAGCCAGGTCTTGATCCTCTCCAAAACTGATCACTGGTAGAGTTCGTACGCTGGTTACGTCGAAAAGCTGAACCTGGGAGTTCTTGGTGTTTACAGATGCCAGAGTGCTGGCGTCCTCGCTCAGTATTGCAACCGTGACGTCCTTTGCAATCGAGATGAGAGTGTTGGCCACTTCACGACCAGTTTCAACTTCCCACTGGCGGATGCGTTGTCCCGCGAAACTAACGATACGGCTTCCATCAGCACTGAATTTGAAGGGACGTGACATGGAGCTGGACCCCATTGTCGGCACACCCATCTCGAATTGTCGCAGCAGTCGACCCGACGCAACTTCCCATAGTTTGATCGAGTTTCCACCCCAATCCATTGAGGCCAGAAACCGACCATTGGGATTGAAAGCAAGCTCTGTTTGCGGTGACGTTATGCCGGCCTGGACGACAATCTCTGGTCGGTGGAGTGTTGCTCCGGGAGTCGTGCTCGATGCCGAAGGGGTTGGACTTGCTGAAGCTTCTACGCCGATACCCCGCTTCTCATTGGGAGAAGGGGAGGGCTTCGGCTCTTGCGTCGAGCTTGCTGGCCCAAAGTCAAATAATGGCGCTGCGCTAAGGGCTTGCGGTAGGTAATCCTCAGCAAAGAGTGCAAAGAAAGAAATGAGAATGCACAGGCCAGGAGCGAGAATAGATCGTTTCATTTAGCCCCCTTGAGAAAGCGCGCTCATCATAGCAATGCCCATTGAAAAATTACAGAAACCATATAGGGAGACGCCGAGTAATGCAGATCTCTTCGAGCACTTTTCAGATTCGTCTCATTCGTGTCATCTGTGGCAGGCCTTGCTCAGACCTTCTTCGCAACTTCTCCAACGCGAATCGTCCCCGCCTGGACAACGCGAGCATTGATACCGCGCAGGCAGAGTTCACGCCCAACGTCGGAATTTACGAACTTCATGGCGTCCATTCCAAAGCGCGAAACGAATTTCTTGCAGCCTAAGTGAGGCGGTGCTGTTACTTCGATCACAGCTGATCCGAGGGCGAGTCTTGATCCGACCGGCAAATTGACTTTGCTCAAATCAAGGTCGAGAAATAACTGATCGCCGGCGAGCGGCCAGCGCGCTCGTTCCTGCGCAACCAATGCGGCGGCGCGTGAATTTATGATGTTAATTTGCATCAATGGATTCGGTGAGCCATCTATTGTCTTAGTGCTACCGCGTATTCGCCAGTTGTCGCCTACAAGTCCGTCGTCAAGATTGAGTTCGGCTTGTTCGAGCACTTCTCGCCGGTCCGTCCCGGGACGGCAGACGATCAATTCCAACAGACCAGAGTCCTTCGGTGATTGACGGATTAGCTCCAATCCCGTTTCAAGTTCCTGCATCGTCAAATGTTTGACCATGGTTCGACAGGATAAACAGGATTGCGAGCTCAAACAAATGGCCAACAAGCTTCTGAGCGTGGATTGCTGCGTGCCTGATTCGTAGATCCCATCGAAGTTGCCAATCCTCTTATCCTCGCAAATAGAAAAAGCTACGCCCTCCCGAGCGTAGCCTTCCATTTTTCAGCGTAGACTAGTTTCAGTGATTCCTATCTGAACCAGCGACTTTGACGATCTTGTTATACACGCCCAAAAGCAAAAAAGGCGCGACCCATTCACCAACAAACAGACTGGCTTTCTTCTTTCCCGCTAACTGAAGTACTGCAGAAGTACCGATGGAACCCAGCGCAGCCCATAGAAACACGTCTGATGGAAGCTTCGCCGTTTGCTGTTCAATCGTCTTCGCCAGCATGCCTTCCTCATGCTTTTGTGTTTTGTCCGAGCTGGTATCTTGCTTTGTCATTGTTGCGCTCATCTTATGTCCCCCCGATCGTTCGTATGATTTGCCTAAGCCGAGACACCATACCCTTGAAGTGATGAAGAAGTCCTCAGACTGCGGTTACGAAACTGTGTTTCTGACCAGATAGAGGCTTGTTGACCCTCAGTTATGCGAGGCAACACAGAAAACTGGCAACAACCTGAAGGAATTTTATTGTCAAACCCCCAGCTTCTGGAGTAATACTCCACCGCCAGCAGTAGTTTCGAAGGAAAACTCCGTAAAATCGCGTTGCTGTTACCTGTTCAGACCGTCCCGTATGGAGGTTCTGCATGCCGCGCCGGATTCACATCGCCCCAGCCAAAGCCGGTTGTCTTATCAGGATCAAGAGTGCGATGGAGATGTTCAAACCTGCCGAGAAAACCGTAGCCGAGTTTGTCCTGCAAAACCCTGAGCAGGTGATGCAGATGTCTATCTCTGAAGCCGCGCGCGACACTGGAGTGGGAGAGTCCACGGTCATCCGCTTTTGCCGCGCGCTTGGTTACAAGGGCTACCAGGAGTTCAAGCTTCGCTTGGCCCAGGATCTGGTGGAACCTGTCGAGTACATCCACGAAAACATCAGCTTCGCGGATAGCACCAGTGACCTCGCGAAAAAAGTCTTTCAGACGAACATAAAGGCGGTTGAGGACACAAAGAAGGCTCTGGATCCTGAGATGGTCGAAGTTGCTGCGCAGAAATTATCTGCTGCTCGCAAGATCGATATCTACGGGGTGGGTTATTCATCTTTTACCGCCTTGGACGCCAAGTCCAAGTTCACGCGGTTGGGACTCGTCTCTGATGCCTTTGGCGACGCACACTTGCAGGTGATGGCTGCCGCTGCGCTTTCTGCGAACGACGTTGCTATTGGCATCTCGCACTCCGGAAGCACCAGAGATGTTGTTGATGCTTTGACCGTCGCACGCCGTTCTGGCGCCACGACGATCTCCATTACAAACTTCAGCCCATCGCCTATCACTCGCGTATCGGACATGGTGCTCTTAACGGCTTCTCCCGAGTCACTTATGGGCGGTGAAGTGCTCACGTCGCGTATTGCGCAGCTGTGTGTCATTGACGTTCTTTCTGTCGCCCTTGCCATTACTTTGGGAGAAAGCTGTCTGGAGCTAATCAAGAAGACAGCTGACGCGGTGAAAAAGAAACGCTACTAAGAAAATATATGTTCAGGGCGCTTACTGCCTTTCTTTCAGATCCGTTACATCGCGTGGCAAGAGGCGCGCGGCCGCTTCGTCAGCTAACCACAGCAATCTTCCGTTGGTAGGTTTGATGAGTTGTGCTGGAAGCTGCTCAGGCCTGGAGCCATTCTGGAGAACGTCTCGCAAGGCTTCCGCTTTGTTTGCCCCGCTAACCATGAACAGAACGCAAGCCGAATTGTTCAAGACAGGAAGTGTCAGCGTGATCCGATAGGAATTCAACTGCTTGATAAATGGTGCAGCCACTAGCCTTTGCTTTTCGTTGATCACTTCCGAGCCGGGAAAGATTGACGCCACATGCCCATCCGACCCCATGCCCAGAAGCGCTAAGTCAAAACGCGGTAGACCTTCTTCGGCCTTACTAAAAAAATCACGCAGCGTCCGTTCATAATCATTCGCTGCCTGACTAGCATCCTGATTCTCGCTCTTAATGCGGTGTACGTTTTCGAAGGGAACAGGGATCTTTGCGAGCATCGCTTCATACGCCATGCGATAGTTACTCTCAGAGTGTTCCGGGGAAACATGCCTTTCATCTCCCCAGAAGAAGTGCATTTGGTACCAAGGCAGCTGAGACCGGTAGGGTTTCTCCTCACTCGCCAACAGCGCATATAAACTCTTCGGCGTTGAGCCACCGGCAAGCGCAACTGAAAACAGTCCGTTCAAGCTAATCGCGTCTCGGGCCACCTCGACGAACAGGTCTGCCGCGGTTTGGGCCAGCTGTTGAGCATCGGCAACAATTTCAATTTCAGCCTTCATCGAGAGTGTGGTGGTTTTCCGACTACCCGGATTTACCACGTGTCAACGCCCGCGAGCTTGCGATTCAATGGGCCTGTCTTCACACCCACCGCGACTTTCCGCGATCACGCGCCAGCGGTGACCATTACGTGCCAGCAACTCATCGCCCGCCTTAGGACCATCGCTACCACCTCCATAGTTCGGAAAGTCAGGGGCCGGCAACGTGGCCCATGCCTCCAAAATAGGCGTAATCAATGCCCACTGTGCCTCAACTCCGTCCCGCCTCGAAAAGAGAGTTGCATCGCCCTGCATCACATCCAGTAAAAGCGTTTCGTAAGCGGTGGGCCAGCGCCCGTCAAAAGCCGACTGATAGCAAAAACTCATGTGCACAGTGCCGGTGCGCATCTCCGTCCCGGGTTGCTTCGCGGCGAAGCTAATACTCATTCCTTCATCCGGTTGAAGGCGCAGTACTATGACATTTGGCTCGATCTCGTCATCGGGTAAGGCTGGAAAAAGTACCTGTGGCGCACGTTTGAGATGCACTGCAATTTCTGTTAGCGGTCGAGCGAGACGCTTGCCCGTGCGCACATAAAAAGGCACACCGGCCCAACGCCAGTTTTCTATACGAAATTCAAGCGCCACGTAGGTCTCAGACACTGAATCTTTCGCGACGCCCTTTTCATCTCTATACGCAGCGGTCGGTTCGGCACTAATCTGGCCCGCGCCATACTGACCCCGCACTGTGCGCTCCGAGACTTCCTCGGGTGTCATCCTTTTGATTGAGCGCCACACCTGAATCTTTTCTTCTCGCACTGAATCGGCATCGAAAGCCACGAGAGGCTCCATTGCGGTCAGTGCTAGAAGCTGCAAAAGATGATTTGCTACCATATCGCGCAACGCGCCGGCTTGTTCATAGTAGCCAGCACGACTACCGATTCCCATTGATTCTGCTGCTGTGATTTCAATGTAATCGACATAGTTGCGGTTCCAGACGGGCTCAAAGAGTGAGTTGCCGAAACGAAAGACGAGGATGTTGCGAACAGTTTCTTTGCCGAGGTAGTGGTCAATGCGATAAACCTGATGCTCGTTGAAAACGCGAGCGATAGTTTCGTTGAGCTCGCGTGCCGAAGTTAGATCGCGTCCAAAGGGTTTTTCAACAACGATACGCGACCAGCCTTTGTCTTCATTAGCCAAACCTGCCGTGCCTAGTTCCTCAACAATACGGGGAGCAAGCGAAGGTGGAGTAGAGAGATAGAACAGATGATTAGAACTTGCTGCTTCCTGCGCCGCCAATTCGCCAAGGCGCTCAGCGATGCGGCGATAACAATCCTTGTTTTCAAGGTCTCCTGAGAAGTAGTGAAGCCTTGATGCGAACGTCTGCCAATCCTCATCGCTAAAGTCACCCATCTCCCTGGATTCTGCTACGGCTGATCGCATTCTCACGCGATACTCTTCTTCACTGAGATCCTCACGCCCAATGCTCAATACGGTGAACCGACCTGAGGTGCAACCCAGGCAAGTCAGATGAAAAAGAGCTGGAACTAACTTGCGACGTGACAAATCGCCTAAAGCTCCAAAGATCACCACCACACACGGCTCAGCGTGCGGCAATGAAGGTTCTGCCGCAGGAAAAGTGGTGGCTTGGACAATTGCAGACATTAATTGGAATCCATGCGACGCAACGAAAAATGATCTCAATCGGCCTCAGGCTTTTTCTCAACGTGGCCGCCAAATTCGAAACGCAGTGCGGATAGGACCTTGGCTGCAAACTCACCTTCACCTCTGGACGCGAACCTTTGATACAGAGCGGCGCTTAAGACTGGGACGGGTGTGCCTTCGTCAATTGCTGCCGCGATGGTCCAACGTCCTTCTCCTGAATCTGAGACATGGCCCGAGAAACCCGCCAGGTCCGGCTGCTTTTGTAAGGCGATGGCCGCGAGGTCCAGAAGCCAGGAGGAGATCACGCTACCGCGACGCCACAACTCTGTGATGTCACCTAGACTAAAGTCGTACTGATAGTATTCTGGATTTCTGAGCGGAAAGGTGTGGGTTTCAACATCGTGATTACTCTTTCCCACATTCGCGTGATACAGGATGTTCAACCCCTCGGCGTACGCCGCCATCAAACCATACTCGATACCATTGTGCACCATCTTTACGAAGTGGCCGGCGCCAGCTTGCCCACAGTGCAGGTAGCCATGCTCCGCGGTGCTGTTTGAGACTTCACGACCTGGAGTACGCGGAATCTCACCGGAGCCGGGCGCCAGTGTCTTAAATATCGGATCAAGGTGCCGGACGGGTTCTTTCTCACCGCCAATCATCTGACAGTAACCTCGCTCGAGACCCCACACACCGCCGCTTGTACCGACGTCCACATAATGAATTCCACTCGCCTTTAGTTCTGCGGCCCGCCTGATGTCGTCGATGTAGTAGGAGTTGCCACCATCGATGACTATGTCATCCTTCTGCATCCGAGTAATCAGTTCGTTCAGAATGGTGTCGACAACGTGCGCCGGGACCATTAACCAGACGGCTCGGGGCGGTTGCAAATTGGCGACTAAATCATCAAGGGACGAAACACCAACGGCCCCTTCACCGGTGAGTTGCTGCACCGCTTCCGGACTTGCGTCATAAACGACGCACTGATGTCCGCCGCGGAGCAGGCGGCGCACCATGTTTGCCCCCATCCGTCCGAGACCGATCATCCCAAGTTGCATTACCCTTATTCCTCTCTTAAATTCAGTGACCGGAGACAGATGGCGTACTTCAGAAACCGGCTCTGGATAACGTTATTGACTGTGTGATGTCGAAGTATAACAAACCATTCCTGCGGTCCACACCGAAAGGATGCATCGAGATAAGGAACGCGATGGCCGACACAAGTGAGTTAGTGCCGTCAGATGCGGGCTCAGTCCATTAAAGGAGTAATTCATGACTACAGCGCACTCTCAATCAAGTTTTTTCGACAACGTCTCAGTTTATTTTGATGAGGCCGCCTCGTTCACACCGCACCCGAAAGGACTGTTGGAACAGATCCGAATCTGTAACAGCGTGTATTCGTTCAGTTTCCCGGTGCGTACCCGCGAAGGCTACGAGGTGATTTCCGGCTGGCGCGCGCAGCACAGTCACCACAAGCTACCCGTGAAAGGCGGAATCAGATACTCCGAAGACGCTAATGAAGATGAAGTGAAGGCGTTGGCTGCGCTAATGACTTATAAGTGCGCCGTGATGGATGTACCGTTCGGTGGGGCGAAAGGCGCAGTTAAGATCAACCCCAAGAACTACACCGTCGAAGAACTGGAACAGATCACACGTAGGTACACTTCGGAGTTAATAAAGAAGAACTTCATTGGTCCTGGAGTGGACGTGCCGGCTCCGGACTACGGGACCGGCCAGCGAGAAATGTCCTGGATAGTCGACACCTACGCCGCTTTTCATCCGGGACACATCGATGCGCTTGCCTGCGTGACTGGAAAACCGGTGTCGCAGGGCGGGGTCAGGGGAAGACTCGAAGCTACGGGACGTGGAGTCTTTTTTGGACTGCGCGAAGTTTGTAGCCAAGAAGATGACATGAAGCAACTCGGTCTTGAAAAGGGGTTGGAAGGTAAGCGTATCGTCGTACAGGGACTGGGAAACGTTGGGTACTACGCGGCCCAGTTCTGTCAGCAGGGTGGGGCAGTCATCATCGCTCTGGCGGAATATGAAGGCGCCATCTATAACCCAAAGGGTTTGGACCTCGAGGCGGTGATGAAGCACCGCAAAGAGACTCGCTCAATCCTCAACTTTCCCGGAGCAACTAATCTCGGCACTCGCGAAGAGGCTCTCGAGTTGGATTGCGACATTTTGATTCCGGCTGCGCTTGAGAATCAAATTACGGAAAAGAACGCGGCACGGATCAAGGCTAAGATTGTTGGCGAAGCGGCCAATGGACCAACGACTGCCGGTGCTGCGGAAATCCTTTTGCAAAAGGGCGCCCTGGTCATCCCGGACATCTACTTAAACGCCGGCGGCGTCACTGCCTCCTATTTCGAGTGGCTGAAAAACCTGTCGCACGTCCGGTTCGGCAGGATGGGCAAGCGTTTTGAGCAAAGAAGTCTTGAGAACCTGCTGCGGGTGGTTGAAGAAAATACCGGACGCAGGCTCTCGGATGCTGAAAGAAAGAGTGTTGCCCGTGGTGCTGACGAGATCGATCTGGTTAACTCCGGTTTGGAGGAGTCGATGGCGGTTGCGTACAACCAGCTCCGTGAGATATGGAAATCAGATCCCAAAATTCCGGGATTGAGGACTGCGGCGTTTATCAGTGCGATAAACAAGGTGGCTACCTGCTACGCCGAATTGGGTATCTTCCCGTAGAGGCTGATGGTTGTCCCATGGACGGGCCAGAGTAAACGTTTGATTTAATTCGCAGGTCAGGAAGGGGGCGCGCGCTCAGACTTTCATCTTCAGTACTCATTCTCATTGCGCGCTGCCCCCGCCTCAACTCTGATCACTAATCAACTCCAG
>DATETN010000192.1:0-24132 GCA_035283645.1 Pyrinomonadaceae bacterium | reverse complement strand
CGCACGTCCTCAGCGAAGTCGGCGCTGGTCGAGCCCTTGAACGTGCCACCCGAGGCCCCGGTTCCACGGTCGTCCATGCGCAACACCGCGATCCCGCGGCGCCCCAGCGCATCCGCGAGCTGGCGGAAGGGCCGAAACCCTTGCAGCCCGATGTTCTCGTCGCGGTCCTGCGGCCCGGATCCCGTGACGGTGACGATCGCGCTCACGGGTTCCTTGCGGCTGGCACCTTTGGGCAGCGTCAGCGTTCCGGCAAGCGTGTGTTCGGCCGGTGTCTTCACCACCACCTCTTCCGCGATGTAGGGTGCGTCAGCGGGCGCGGAGTAGTCGGGCTTCGGCGGCGGCATTACAGCTGCCTGCTCGCCGCTCTTTAAGGTGAGCGCGAGCTGTTGGTCGCTCTGAGTGAACGTCCCGGTCAACTCCGTGCGCTCTTTGTTCAGGGCGCCTTCGAAGACGATCGCGGGCGACTTGATCTCGAGACGCACGGCGTCACCATTGACCGTGATTGTGTCAATCGGGATGGTCGCGCCCTGATCGAGGCTGTCTAATTTACCGGCGTAAGTGCCCGCGTCCGATTTCGTCACGGTCACGACCAAACGAAGCTTCTGCCCGCCCGCTTCAAGCGTACCCTGCCACGAACCTTCAAAGCCTTTCGCTGGCGTTTGACTAAAGACCTGGCACGAGAGGCCAAGCAGAAACAGCAACATCAACAAACTATTTTTCATTTTTTCATTTTTCCTTTTTTAGATTCATGAAGAACAAGCTGTCAGTCACCATTGATTGCCGACCGTAACCTATTGAACGAGTTATGGTGCCGAGGGAGGGATTCGAACCTGACGAATCACATCCAGCTTAAGCGCTCCCTGGATATGCTGGGCCTCACCGAGGAGTACAGATCAGGAGAACGCTGGTATCAGGAACCTCTCCGTCCCGCTAAGTCTTACTGTGCCTTCGTCCGCCAGGTCGCATTTGCCGAATAGCGTTCTGTTGACTGTCTTTTCGGAAGGCCTGTATACCGAGTTTGCGTAACTCACAACTGTTTTTTCCGAGGCCGTCTTGAATTCCCGACAGCCGCTCCGTGATTCCCGTCGCCACCAGACTTAGCGGGACGGAGAGGTTCCTGATACCAGCGTTCTCCTGATCTGTACTCCTCCTCGGTGAGGCCCAGCATATCCAGGGAGCGCTTAAGCTGGATGTGAGCGCTGGCGACAATAATCGAATTCATGAGCGCCATCGGAGCCACATATGAGCCGGCGAAAGAAGGACTGCTGGTGTATGCGACTAGGTGGGCATCACAGTGCATCGCTATCGGGGTGGTGTTGCCATCGGTAATTCCGAAAGTGGGCACGCCCCGCTCATGGGCCCTGAGGACCGATTCCACTGTCTCCCTGAGGCATCGCCCGAAGCTGACAGCGATCAGTAAATCTTTGCTGCTTAAACCATCAATCTTGTGCTGCAGGTTTCCAGCACTCCCAATGGGCGCATCGGCGTCGAATCCAAGTGGCGTCAAACCGTAAGCAAGAAACCATGCGAGCGAAGCCGCCAGATCCACTCCGACAACCAGAATGCGACGCGAGCGATGGATCAGCTTAGCCAATTCCACTATCCGATCCGCGTCGAGGCTTGATCTGAGCACGCTCAAATTTTCAGTATCCCTTTCCACGCAGTGGCGAACATGATCAGGTACGCTTCGTCTCTCTCTCGTAGCAGCCCTCAACACCGTGTATGGCGTAATTTGAGTGACGAAATGTTTGCGTAGGTCTGTCGCAAAGTCCGCGAAGCGTTCGTAGCCCAACGCTTGAACAGTGCGTACGATAGTTGCAGCATCCACGTTGTAGCGCTTGGCCATTTCGCGAGACGAGAGAAAAAAGGCTTCCTCATGATTGTCCAAAATCGCTCTAATCAGTTGACGGCGGCAGCGGCTCAGTTGCGATTGGGCGAAGCGAACCTCAAGAGACGTAGGTGAAGCCTTACCGTGATTTCCATCTTGACCAATCAACTTACTTCTGGCCGACATGTTCCCTCTCAGTCTACCTTTGCTGGTTTTAACAAGTTGTTCATCTTTTGCCTGAGATCGTACTGAGTATCGCATGGCGGGCGAAGATAGCACATCATATTTTGCGTCGCAACAAGTGTTGTAGTTTTGTTGACACACTGCAACGTCAGGTGTTATACACCCGCCACGCTAGGCACTGTGATGGTTGTTAGATGTCTGAAATGGCTACTGGACGGCGCGTGGCAGTTCGCAGCGATCCGCGCACGTTGGATTGTTGATTCCATCCCTTAAAACTCGTGAAAGTCATAGAAGTATGAGCCCGATCCGAAGATGGGTGCGTACCAACTAATGATCGCGGGGTATTCCGAGGGCGCTACCGCAACAGCTTCGAAAAGCCAGAACCGATCGTGCCCAACGCGGTGACGCATTACGAGATTGGCTTCCCTGCCAACGACCACGTCTTCCTGAACGGTCACCGGATTATGGTGCAGGTGCAAAGCACTTGGTTTCCGGTGATCGACCGCAACCCCCCAGCGCTTCGTGCCGAATATCTTCCTCGCGAAAGAGTCAGACTTTCAGCGTGCGACCCAGCGAGAGTTCCGCTCGGGGCAGCATGCTTCATACATCGCGATGTCGGTCGAGGAGCGGGTGCGGTAAGTGATGGTGAGGACGAGACATTGAAATGCAGAATGGAATTTGCCGGCTCGTTTCGGGACGAAGGAACCAAAAGTGAATAAACTCAGACTTCAAACTCAGCGAGACACTCGCCTGCGCCAAGGGTTCTTGGTCGCCATCGGCGTGGCGGCGATATTTTTGATTGCTTCTAGGCCCGCTGTCTCCCAGACCATCAACATTGATCGCGCCGTCGCGGAGCTCGAGCCTGAAATACAGCGCACATTGATCGCAGGGAATATCCCTTCGGCCTCCATCGCTTTGATCGCCGGCGACCGAGTGGTCTGGACCGGGGCTTACGGCTACTCGAATTTATGGGCCCGCACTCCCGCCACGCCGAACACAGTCTATCTGATCGGCTCGACCTTCAAAGCGATGTCCACCATTGCTTTACTCCAGCAAATGGAGCAGGGCAAATTCAAGCTTGACGATCGCGTGAATGATTATCTGACTGACTTCAAGATTCAGGGTGAAGATCCCCAACACCCGGTCACCTTTCGCCACCTGCTGACGCACACTTCGGGCCTGCCTGGTGGTGACTTTGGCCCATTTCCCGTGTGGGGCGACACCGCGCCACCGCCACTCGAAGAGCATCTGCGTAAATCGCTCAAAGTCGCCAAGCCTCCGCTCACTTCTGTCGTCTACTCGAATCTGGCTTACACGTTGATCGCTTATCTGGTGCAGAAGTTTTCGGGCGTTCCCTTCAAGCAATATATTCAAGAGCACATTTTCGCGCCGTTGGAGATGACGAGTACGGGGTTTGAGCCAAGACCGTATATGGAGGAGCGACTGTCCATTCCCTACACGGTGGAAGAAAAAACCGGAAGCCAGGTCGCGGCAGTTAGACTTAAGGCCTCCGTCTGGCCGGCGGGAATTGTCTATGGCACAGTGCCGAATCAAGCCAACTGGTTAATCACCAATCTCAACGGTGGGGTCTTTAAAGACAAGCGGATCATCAGCGAGCAGACTTTGGAGCAGATGTTCACGCGCCAATATGATCAATTCAAGGGAGGGATAGAAGGCATTTGGGGGAATGACACAGCCGGGTTCGGGCTGACGTGGTGGGTCCAGGTGCGCGATGGCGAGCGCTACATCGCGCACAGCGGTAGTGTGCGGGGCTATACGGCCTTCTTGCTGGGCAATCGTGACCGCAAGCTCGGCTTCGCCATCCTGACCAATGGCAATCGAGCGCACCCTCATCTTTTCAAGCTGGCAGACCGTGCGATCAATCTCCTCAATAAATACAGCAATACGGAGAAAGCAGTCGAGGTTCCACGGAAATGAGAAGCATCACCGTGGCTTTCTCAAGCAAGGCATGTTCGCCGACGTGGTCGTGTTTGAGGCTTAGGGCAAACGGATGATCCGTGAACAGAATGGGGCCCCGTGACTCCATTTATTTTCGGAGAAGCATGATGGCAACCCGTCGCGAGTTTCTAGCGCAAATAGCAGTAGCGAGCGTCGCAGCGTCATCGGCTCACGCTGCTCAGGCTTTGAAGGTTGTTGCACCGGTCCAACCCCGTCGTACCAAACGAACCCGCGGCGTCGTTCAGAGCGTGCGAGGGCCGATTGATGCATCCAGGCTCGGCTTCACTTTGCCTCACGAACATATTTACGCCAGCTCGGCGGGTTTCCTGCAAATGTGGCCGGAGTTCTTCGGGGGGAGGGCGAATTTCATCAACAAGGTGGTCGCCAAGCTCAAGGCAGTGAAGGACGAGGGCGTGGACACCATCATCGACGTCACTCCTGCCGATGTCGGTCGCGACATTCGTTTCCTCGAGGAAGTGTCGCGGAAGTCTGGAATGCAAATCGTCGCATGCACAGGACATTGGCTTTATCCCTCTTTGTCCATGGGCGCGCGCACGGTGGAAGAGCTCGCCGATTTCTTTGTTTTGGAAATCGAGCGCGGCATCGAGGGCACAGGCATCAAGCCAGGCGTAATCAAGGTAGCGACCGATCGCGAAGGCGTGACCCCGTTCCTGGAAAAAGCTTTGCGAGCCGCAGCGCGAGCGAGTAAGGCTACCGGAGTTCCCGTTACGACGCACACCTACGCCGCCGACCGCATCGGTGAGAAACAGGCCGATATCTTCGAAGCGGAAGGTTTGAATCCGACAATGGTGTGCCTGGGGCATTGTGACGACACCGACGACATGGGTTATCTAACAGCTCTCGTCAAACGCGGATACACCATTGGCCTGGATCACATGACTTGGGGAGCACCGGGGATGAAAAGAGCGACTAAGGAGATTCTGTCATGGCAACAACGGGCAGAATGCATCAAGAAGCTCGTCGACGCGGGCTTTGGCAGCAAGATTTTCCTGTCCAACGATTGGTACTTCGGCATCTCGATGGCCGGCACCGGAGCTGTGGAGGTGATGGAAAAAAGGAATCCCGATGGAATGCTGTTCACCACTCGTAAGACGATCCCGTACCTCAAGCAAATCGGCGTCACGGACCAGCAAATCCGGACGATTACCGTGGAGAATCCGCGACACTTCTTTGGCGGTCTCTGAGCTGTTCAGTTCGATGATTTCGCGTCAGTGGCGGGGCCTCGCAAGAGCAGGATATGCGGAAGCGTATGTTAAGCACCTCCAATCGGAAACGTTTCCAGCTATTCGCAGACTGCCCGGCTTCGTGAAGGTTAATGGATGATGACGATGCTTGTCTTCTTCGAGTCAACGCTTTCATGATGGCCCCTGTTTGAGAAATCTCCGAGAAATCATGCTTGGCCAAGCGCTGAAACTGGATACTCCATGGTCGCCTGATGGAACTGCTCTTCTTCCGTCGAGCCAGTTAGCGCCGTCGTGGATGAAGTGCCGCCGGCAATTGCTTGCGCGATAGCGTCGAAGTATCCGGTGCCAACAAATGACTGGTGCTTAACAGCACGATAGTTGCTGTCTGCTTCGCGTTCAAATTCGATCTCTTGCAGACGCGCGTAGGCGGTCATACCCGTGTCACGATAACTTTGCGCGAGCTCGAACATGCCAAGGTTGAGCGCGTGGAAGCCGGCAAGCGTGATGAACTGGAATTTGTAGCCCATCAAAGCTAGTTCTTTTTGGAATTTGGCAATAGTGCGTTCGTCCAGCTTCTTCTGCCAGTTGAAAGAGGGCGAGCAGTTGTAGGCGAGAAGCTTGCCTGGATACTGCGAGTGAATCGCGTGAGCAAAACGGCCGGCTTCTTCGAGGTTTGGTTCGGAAGTCTCGCACCAGATCATGTCTGCGTACGGAGCATAGGCCAGCCCGCGCGCAATGGCCTGGTCCAACCCTGCTCTTACTGAGAAGAAACCTTCCGCGGTTCGACTACCGGTAAGGAACGGATGATCGCGCTCATCGATGTCGCTGGTGATCAGGCCGGCGCCGTTTGCATCGGTCCGTGCGACGAGAATTGTCGGCACACCCATTACATCAGCCGCCAGCCGCGCGGCAACCAGTTTCTGTATGAACTCCTGCGTGGGTACCAGGACCTTGCCGCCCATGTGCCCGCATTTCTTTGCCGAGGCGAGTTGATCTTCAAAGTGCACTGCCGCGGCTCCGGCTTCGATCATTGCCTTCATCAACTCGAATGCATTCAGGTTTCCACCAAAGCCAGCCTCTGCGTCAGCCACGATCGGAGCAAACCAGTAGACACCGTTGCGCCCTTCGACTTGATGGATCTGGTCGGCGCGCTGGAGGGCCTGATTGATTTTGCGCACTACGTCGGGAACGCTGTTCGCCGGATACAAACTCTGATCGGGATACATCTGTCCGGCCAGGTTGGCGTCCGCGGCAACCTGCCAACCGCTGAGATAGATCGCCTTCAGTCCGGCCTGGACCTGTTGCACCGCCTGACACCCGGTCATCGCGCCCAGCGCAGCGACGTAATGCTCGCTGTGCAAAAGCTCCCACAGGCGCCGGGCTCCGATTTCAGCGAGTGTGTATTTGATCTCGACTGATCCGCGCAGTTTTACAACATCCTTTGCCGCGTAGCCGCGCTTGATTCCTTGCCAGCGTTTATCAGTGGTCCAGTTGTTTTTGAGTGTCACATGGTCTTGAGATTCCATACTTACCTCCGAATGATAGACAGGATTAACAGGATTAACAGGATGACTGAATGCAGTTGAAGGCTGGTTAACTCCCCCTATCGTGTCAATCTTGTTAATCCTGTCCTCTCACTTCGCGCTCTTTAATTAGATCGGATCAAACTCGCCATTAGTAACTAACAACTCGCTGATGCCCCGTGCCTCGCGATACTTCTCAACAACCGCAGCGTCAGTTCCGGCGGGAAGCTGACGCAGAATTCGTTCGAGTTCCTGATCGAATAACTCACTGACAAACTCCGGTGTGTGTTTGACAGGATGGCCGGCGTCATCCGTCATGTCCGCGACGTCGCGATGGCGGATGCGCTGCGCGATCATCAGACGATAGATGCGATCAGTTGCGAGGTCTTCCATGTAACCATCGAGTAGGCTCGCGCCTTTGCCGTTCAGGACGCCGTGGCGATAACGAATGACCGTGCGAATGGCGGCGCGTGTTCCATCCAGCGTCATTCTTCCAATTCCTTTTGGAGACGGTCGCAGATCCGGTCGAGAACCTGCTCCAGGTTTACGCGTACCGAGTTGATTCGGGTAAGGGAATTGATTTACGGCAATCTCGTTCTGATCCGGATGTCCGGTCCATGCACCATCCATCAAACAGCTGGCTTCATTCTTTTTGTCTTCAGCGAGTACTCTGAGCGCCCTCTCATTAAGCTCTGGATCGGTTCGGCTGGGATACAGCGCCGTCATGCCGCCAATCGCCAGAATCCCGCGCTTGTGGCAGATCTCAGCTAACAACTCACGCAGGTTTTGAAAAAAGGGCACATTGTGCGGAATCGTGTTTCGATCAGGGAGGATCCACTCAGTGTCTTCAAAGTTGAAGTGGAACAGACTTGCCATGTAGTCCCAGCGGCCAAGATTTAGACCCACGATATGATCGCGCAGATTGTAGATGAACTCTTCCATCTGATAAGCGATCGGGTGCGACTCAACCAATGCCATACACTTGATATAATCGCGCGGCAAACCTTTGGCCTCTTCAATCGCCTGGAATAGATCGCGCCACCAAAAAGCCTCTTCAGCCGACTCAGACTTGGGGATGTAGAAAGAAAGCGGATGCTGCAAGCGGTGCGGATCGGCTTGATAAGCAACCATCGCCACGTCGAAAAGTGAAGCCGCCATCAATTCGTCAGGCAGTATTCCGGCCTGGCTGATGTGCAAACCGCGCGGGCGGGTGAAGACGACTGTCTTGCCTTCATTGATCCGCACACTCTGATTTCGTTTTGCGTCGAAGTAGGTGAGCTCACCTTTCAAGGCTGTGAGAATATTGTCGATTCCAAGTCTCAGCTTTGACCAGGAGTTCGCCAAAGAGTCCTCTAGATCCAGCATTACCCCCGGCGCGCCCGAATTCAGCATCTTCACTACCAGCTCAGCATCATCGCCCGGTCCAGTCATCTGGTTTCGCTGATCCGCGCACCAGGCGGGAATCTGAATTGTCCAGTCGCCAGTCTCCGACGCCGGAAGGTAGTTTGGCTTTCGCCCCTGATGCGAGGCCGCGAGAACCTCAGCGCGTCTTTTGATGAATTCCTGTTGTAGCGGAGTCAGCTCGCGATGAAGCGGCAGCACAAAATCCATGAATCCGTTCGGGAGGTCAGTCTCCGGATCGAAATCAAGCGGCGCCGTATTGAAGCGCCTGACGCTTGCGCCCATTTCTTTTTCCATAGCAACAGCACTCATAAGTTCGTAGCGAAGCCTTTGCTAAAAACGCTCTAATCAGAGACCAAGCTCTTCATAGACGATCGTTTGCGCGCGCGGTAGGGTTTCCGTTACGCCGCAGACTTCGAACTCTGCTTCGCGCCGTCCCGGCTGCGGGCCTCCGTTAGCTGATTCGAGACTGTAAATCCGCCCTTCAAAGAGCCCATCAGGTCTCATGTAAATCTCGGCGCAACGTTGGCCGTTAGGCGACAACTTCTTTTCAATCAGAAACATTTTTCCCTTTCTGAACCTGCTTAGAAAAGGCCATGCTCTGGCCATGCCTTTTCCTCTCCGAGTGTTCGGTGCCTTCGTGGTTCATTTCTTCCAGCGGAAACTCAGCACTCAGGCACTGAACAGACGGAGTGTCACTCAGAAAGTGACCTTTTGCATGTCAAGCAACTTGTCACAGACGCTCAGAAATGGCGCCGTGTTTCCTGTTCCGCATTGTGAACAATCGCTCGACATAGAGTGCCGAGAGGTTTACCATGCGTCTCCTGGGCCTTGCAATATGTGATTCGGAATGGTGAACTCAATCTTCTTTAAGGCCCAATAGGACAAATCTGAATCGAGAACTTTTGCCAGGAAAAGCGTGGGTGCACATCTTCTCAAACGCTTCAGCGGTTCGGTATGGTGAACAGCGTGTTTGAAAGCCGGGGGCAGTACCGACATGGCCGGGCAAGATGACGGCAGTGGAATGGCAACGATGACGCGAGGATCCGAGAAAAAGCTCGAGGTAAGAAAACGGGGTCAGAGTCGTGAGCAAGTAACCTCGGTTGAACGTGCTCTATCCATTCTCGAACTCCTGGCCAGCAAGAACCAAGGGCTTAGCTCGTCACAAATCAGCAGGTTTGCGCGGCTGCCGAAAAGCTCAACAAGTTATCTGTTGCGAACTCTGGTGGGCCGTGGCTATGTGCGACGCGACATAGAAACCAGGCAACATACACTCGGCATGCGCGTATTGAGCCTTGGCGGACAAGCCATGCAAGGCATGGCCTTGCGAGAGGTTGCCATACCGCACCTTCGGCAGATTGTAGAGACAACGCGTCTGGGGGCGCATCTTGCTATTCTGGATCACTGCGACGCGGTTTATGTTGAAAGGATCGAGTCACCGGGTTTCATCAAGATGGACATCTGGAATGGCCGACGTGTTGCGCCGCAGGCTACCGCAGTGGGCAAAGCTCTAATCTGTCGCTTGGAGCGACAGGAGGTGCAAGAGATCGCCGCGCTGCATCCGCTCAGCCCAGTATCGCCAAAGACAATCGTGACGCTGCCGCGTTTGCTGGAGGAACTCGCCGCGATCCGCCGTCGCGGTTACGCGATTGACGACGAAGAGCATGCAGTTGGTGTGCGTTGCGTCGCTGCGCCGGTATTCGCCGCCAGCGGCGAGGTCGTCGCCGCAATCGGCGTTAGCGCCACGGTCAGCCAACTCAACGATGACTATCTGCCGTCCGTTGGTAGTATCGTTCGCAGTACCGCGCTGAAGTTGTCAGCTCAACTCGGCAGCCGTCGCAACCCCTAGCTGAGGCTGCGTAACTATACCTCTCCTAAATCATACTGAATCACGAGTTCGCTCTCAGAGCGATTGTCGTAACGATCTTAGTACAGCTGGTCGAGTAGGTTTGGGGAGTCACCCCAATTGCCTGAACACCCAGGTCGCGCGCCACTTGCTGCGGATCAATTTCTTTCCCTTTGTACTTGAAGGCTGAACTTCGAGAGATGACTTTTAATGAGGGCAGTTGCGAAAGGCTGTTGATGAGACTCTCGCTCAGACCATCTGAGAGATAATCCATGTGTGGATCGCCACTCTGATTCGCGAAAGGCAGAACCGCTACAGATGAGATCGCTGCAGACCGTTTGCCAAACTGGGGGTCAGAATGGCCTTCGGAATGACAAATCGACACCAAGTTGTCGAGTTCATTCGAAAACACATTTGTGGCTCACAGAACACGAGCAACGTGATGCGTTGATTGGTCAAGCAAAAGTTGAATCATTTCCACTGAGGGATAATTAATGGCGTCCCGTACGGGAGTCGAACCCGTGTCGCCGCCGTGAAAGGGAAGCGACCTATTGTAATTCAATGTAACTTCGCGGCATGGATAGCACTTTACCGCATTTGAAGGACTCACGGGAACGCTTATTGGACCTTTAATGGACGCGCGGTTTGCCATGCAAGAGAGCCGACGCTTTCGTTAGCGGTCACCGGATTTTAAGTCTATTCCAAGGCATCTTACCTGATCTTACGAAACGAGGTGAACCAATATTTACTGGACTGGCAGCCGTCAACGTCATGCTTCGTGCGGTTACATCTCTCGACAGAATGTCGTCATCTTAGCGTCATCGGCAACTTGAATGGATTCTCGTGACAACGCTCAATCGCCACACAGTTCTGGTCAGGAGTTTCAACCCGAGGTATGTATAGCGTACCTCGTCCTCCACTCTTCACTGAAGCAATCCATCTGGTGATGATCTCAAATGAAGTCGCCCCGTGTCGTTGATGAGTTGCTGTGCTTCGTGCTGGCAGCGTCAAAGGACAAAGAGAATAACATCGCGTTCTTACTTTCTCGACAGACGAGCTAAACGTTGCCGTTCGTAGTGACGGCGCGCCTTGACTCGATTTCCACAGCCTTTCATATCGCACCATCGGCGAGCCTGGTTCTTGCTCCGGTCAAGAAATAGCCAGGTACAGTCAATGCCTGCACACTCTCGCAACCTTGCCATCTCTCCTGAAGTCAGAAGTTCAGCGGTTGAACGCACTACTGGCCAGACTACACGGGTGAGCGGGTATTCATCGTCATCCCACCCCAAAGCGAAACCACCAGCTTTCTTAATGATCCTTGAATTGGAAAGTGCTTTTGCGAGAGCAGAATTCAAGACGGCAAGATGCGTCATTTCCGGCCCGGGTCCTTTTATAGTCGCTGAGAGAGCTCGGTAGATAGTCTCACGCAAAACAATTGCGTGCTTGAATGCTGTGGTGGCTGCCTTAGGACGGCGGGAAGCCTCCTGACGCAGACGCTGTAACTCTCGATTAGTAACAATTCCTCTCTGACAAGCCCACTCCGCGAGCGCCGAGTAGTTCGTAAGATCATCGAGCAGATCATCAGAACCGTAGTTGTGAACGGTATTGGCGAAACTCAAACATAACGGCTCATCTAGTGAGGAGGCTGTTTTTAGACGAGGCTCAGCATTTCTCATCAAGTCATCCTCATTTCGGCGAATCTTAACCCTAACCGGATAAACTCTCTTGACTGGGCGGTCCTAGATAGGTTATATAACCACCAAAATCAGTTTAGCAGGTTAGAAACCATTGCACAAATAAGTATTAGAACCAAGAGACCTATTATGCAGTCCTTCAAATTAGACATTCCCCAGGCTCTGCTCGACGATCTTCGTGCCCGATTGACTCAGACCCGCTGGCCCGACGGGATTATTGGCGCCGACTGGGACTACGGCGCGAAGCTCGATTACATGCGGGAGTTGGCAGACTATTGGCAAAAGAAGTTTGACTGGCGCGCGCAGGAGAAAGCCCTCAACGGCTTCTCGCAATATCGCGTTCAAATAGAAGGTCTGGGCATTCATTTTATACTTGAACGCGCCAAGGGGACTAAAGCGCTGCCGCTAATCATTACACACGGTTGGCCGAGCTCCTTCATGCAGATGTTGAAGATCATTCCATTGCTCACCGACCCTGCGAGATATGGTGGTGACGAGTCGGACTCCTTCGATGTTGTTGTCCCTTCAATGCCCGGCTATGGTTTTTCTGAGCGCCCTGCGGAGCCGGGGATGGTTACTTCTCGCATCGCGGATCTATGGGCAAAATTGATGACTGAAGTATTAGGCTATAGTCGTTTCGGCGCGCAGGGCGGTGACATCGGCGCCGGGGTAACAACGCGGCTGGGCCTTCAACACGCAAGCAAGCTGATCGGAATTCACATTACGGACATTGCAAGGCCCTATCTCGGACCAGGCGCGGGCGAGTTATCGGAGGCGGAAAAGATCTTGCTCGCGGATGAAGAGCGGTGGGACCAGGAGGAGGGCGCGTACTCCAGCATTCAGGCGACAAGGCCGCAAACACTCTCTTATGGATTGAACGATTCTCCAGCGGGTCTGGCCGCATGGATCGTAGAGAAATTCCGCGCATGGAGCGATTGTGGCGGGGACGTCGAGAAGCGTTTCACGAAGGATGAACTGTTAACCAACGTGACAATCTATTGGGTCACCGAAACCATTAGCTCTTCAATCCGCCTTTACTATGAGCACCGGCGCAATCCCAGGCCGCTAAGTCTCAACGAAAAGGTCACCATTCCTACCGGAGTGGCCTTGTTTCCTAAAGACCTCAGCAACCCTCCGAGGAAATGGGCTGAGCGCACATACAATGTGAAGAGGTGGACGCAGATGCCGCGTGGAGGCCACTTCGCCGCAATGGAGGAACCGGATTTACTCGTTGAAGACATCAGAGCGTTTTTCCGTCCTTTCAGATAGTTGAGCGTTTGCTATGAGCTTAGCGATTTGTGTTGCGGGTGCTACCGGATGGGTCGGAAAATCCCTTTGTTTAGCTGTCTCTGAAGCGCACGATTTACGGCTTCTCGGCGCTGTCTCTCGAAGTCATAAAGGTCGCAGCTTAAAAGATGTGATCAGTGATTCGAGTCTTGATTTGACGATTAGTGGTTCAGTGATAGAAGCTTTCGAAACGCCGTTCGACGTATTAGTCGATTACACAAGCGCGGCCGCCGTGAAGGCTAACGTGATGAGCGCGATCCGCAAGGGCATTCATGTTGTCATTGGTTCTTCTGGTTTGAATGAGCAAGATTTTGCAGAAATTAATCAGGCCGGTCTAAACCAAAAAGTTGGGGTGATTGCCACCGGAAATTTTGCCCTTACCGCAGTTCTGCTCCAACGCTTTGCTTGTGAAGCGGCGAAGTATCTTCCTCAATGGGAGATCATCGATTACGCGTCCGATGCCAAAGAAGATGCGCCAAGTGGTACGGCGCGCGAGTTGGCGGTTCGTCTTGCGGAAATCAGAAAACCGGAAGTCACCCACCCGATTGAGAGAACTATCGGAGAGAAAGAAAGTCGCGGAACAACTCTAAACGGAAGCCAGATTCATTCAATTCGTCTACCGAGTTACGTTCTAGGCGTTGACGCGATCTTCGGCTCGAAAGACGAACGGTTGACCATCCGTCATGATGCCGGAAGCGGAGCAGGCCCGTACATACAAGGTACGCTGTTGGCAATTCGTAAAGTGACACACCACGTCGGGTTAGTAAGGGGCCTAGATAGAATTATGAACAATTAGCTCGGGGATCAGCGGCCCGTTGCGGAAAGCCCATTCGAGGCGTTGGGCTACCTTATGAGATCTGGTCACACTTGGCAGTCTGATATTCGGAACTCAGGTATGCCGCTACAGCGCTTTCCAGGCTGTTAAATTCGATTATGACTAGCCGCTGATTAATTCCAGCTTCCTATGTCTTTTCTGGATTCCCCCGAGCCAGAATTCGACCGCCGTGAGACTCAACAACCGGTCTGGCCATATTCGCGTATTGCACCAATCTGGTAGGATCTGATACTGCTCGGTAACAGCTAACCCAGTAAGCTTTAGCCATGGCTCTTACCTCCGATTGAGATCAGCACTTCCGCATGTGAGCAGCTGACGCGATCTCAAAACAAACGCTCTTCAAGGATGGGCTGCATATCAACTGTTTCTCCAAGCATGCTTCGCATGGTCAGAATTTGATCGATATGACGTTCGCTGTGGTCCGCATAGAGTTCCAGCAAATTTCGGAGCGTCATAGGTCCAAACTCAGGATGCACTCCTTTCTTCAGCCAATCTTCAGCCCTGGCTTTCGTCAACAACGGTGTTGTCAGCGCACGAAGCGCCCCAAACAACTGTAACGAATTTTCTAGTTCGCTGAGCGTTAGAGTTTGATAGGCGTGTTCCTTAGCCCATATGTCTTGGTCGTAAACGGGCCAGACGATTCCCGGTTGCGCTAAAACCAGCTTAATGCGAAAAGTTGCCTGAACTTCGGAATCCGTTACATGCGGGATGATTTCTTTGATACACCATTTGCCCGGACGCGGGCGTGCAGTTAACACTTCGTCACTGAGGCCATCGATAACCTTGCGGAGTCTGTGCGGGCCGGCTGCAAACACCGTCAATAAATGTTTTGTCTTGTAGTTCGCGAAAGTATCTGGCCATTTGGCGATCGCTTTCTTGTGCATACTTGCTCCGTTCTAAAAGAGATTTTGCGCGCACAATTACTGAATCAGTGATGCTTTCAGTTTGTCTCTCCTCTCCAGGATTAAAACGACGCAAACACCGCCTGCAAATACTCCGGTTGGTGAGCGCTTGGGACAACTCCGGTGTGTTGCCATGAATATCACGACGCGATCGCTTGACTTCCGCCGCCTCGTGCGTGTTCAGTGGATAGATATCGAACTCCTTCATTGCGATAACTCAGTCGTCTAAATTCGTCTGAATCCCTTCAAGCGCAAGAGCTTCTATCGCGTCATGACAAAATATATTTTTGCCCTAACTTGCCCCAACTAATTCTCCTCCACTTGTTCTACGTCTTCCTACAATAACGATTTAAGGCACGTAGCATCTATCCGATTCTTGCGATCAAATTGCTAGCCAATGGGTTTGTTGCTTGGCCAACGCAGCGTTTTAGCTAAATTCATGCTCCGCTTTGCGCTTTTTGTTATTTCACATTTTTTATTGGATGGAGGAGACGTATTCCCGAGGCAAGTCTATTCGACGAGCGAGTTCCTTAAGCTTTGATGCGTACTGTGGATTTCGTTCGTCTGGAGAAGGTGGAGCAGGAAGATTGAAACAAAGTGCGGGCCTTACATCGCCTCTGCCGAGGTGGACAGAGATCGCCTCAGGCCGATAGATCTTTACCGAATCTTCAGAATACAGGGCATCGATTTCGCTGTGGGTCAATGAGAAAAGAAGGCCATGCACTCTTCCGTTTACGCACGGCACTAAGGTCGCGCGGTTCCCAATGACGAGGCAAAAGTCATCAACGAATGCAATGCGGCGATTTTCTGGATTTACACCTTTTTCCCGCAATAAGACGTCGTCCATAAATAGTCCATAGAAAAATACATCGATTCTTCTGTCTTGTTTGTCCATGGCAATCACCTCAGATGCTTCATATTCGAGCCATCAATCACATCTTAAATCTTTCCTAAGATGTGACGTTTGATTTTGCCAATGGCAACTTCATTGCGTTTGTAGAAAGTCCACTTCTTTATGCGTTTGCTGCCCAGAAACCCGGCTCGCGTCAGGATCTTTAGGTGTTCACTCGCGGTTGGTTGGCTAATGCGAAGCTTCTTCGCAATCAGCAATCCGCATACTCCGTCCTTTACTAAGTCGCCATCAATCTGCGGAGGAAAATGTTTTGTCGGAGCTTTCAGCCACTCAAGGATCTGTACTCGGCTTTCATTTGCAAGCGCCTTAAATGCGTGCTCAAATTTCATATAGACAATTAGCCAACTGACGAAGTATATTTCATTACGTTAGCCAGTACAACCCTTGGCGGTTGAAATCGGTCGTGACTGTACAAATAAATGACGGAACAAAATGCAATTACTCGAGCACGGATTCAAGCAGCAGAACAGATTATTCGGCCGTATGTCCGACGAACTCCCATACTTGAGTTGGACGGTGCAGAGTTCGGTCTGGATGCAGTCAAGGTAGTGCTAAAGCTGGAACTCTTTCAATACTCCGGATCCTTTAAGCCCCGCGGCGCATTCATGAACATGCTAAGTCGAGAGATCCCAAAAGCTGGTGTCGTGGCGGCCTCGGGTGGAAATCACGGAGCCGCTGTGGCTTATGCGGCTATGAAGCTGCATAAGCCGGCAACGATTTTCGTGCCGTCAGTCGCCTCGCCCGCAAAGATTAATCGGATACGCGGTTATGGCGCCAAATTGATTATCGCGGGTGAACGCTACGCCGAAGCTCTGGAAACCAGCGAAGCTTGGACGGCCGAATCGGGGGCGCTTGCTATTCATGCCTATGAAGGAATTGAAACACTGCTTGGCCAAGGCACCGTCGGATTAGAGCTTGAGGTACATAGTCCGAATCTTGATTCAGTCCTAGTCGCGGTCGGCGGAGGTGGATTGATTGGCGGAGTGGCCGCCTGGTATCAAAACAAAAGTAAAGTAATTGCCGTAGAACCAAAGGCCGCGCCCACACTTTACCAGGCCTTGCGCGCCGGCCATCCTGTGGATGCGCCCGCCGGCGGTGTTGCCGCAGATTCTTTGGCGCCGCGCCGTGTCGGCAACCTGATGTTTCCCATTGCCCAGCAGTTCGTCCACGAGTCGCTGCTGATTTCAGACGATGAAATTGTGGGGGCCCAGAAGACACTTTGGGAATCGGCCAGAGTTATTGCCGAACCTGGAGGCGCAGCAGCTTTCGCGGCGCTACTGTCGCGTCGATACAAAACTAAACGCGGCGAAAGGGTCGGTATTATCGTGTGTGGTGGAAATACTGAAGCGGTCGAGTTCAGTCGATCTAATAGCAAAAAAAGTGATGAATACGCTTTAGACTCTTCAGTTTCTAGTTCAACGCGTTCCGGAGAAACAACATGTCCGTCTATGACAAACTGAGTTCGCTGAATATTTCCCTTCCGCCAATGACACCCCCAGTAGCGGCTTTTGTGCCTTTTGTTCGTACCGGCAACCTCATCTTCGTGTCCGGTCACATTGCCAAAAAAGATGGTAAGCCATGGGTTGGTCAACTCGGTTCGCAAATTACCACGGCTCAAGGTCGAGAGGCCGCCCGAACCGTCGCCATTGACATCCTCGGCACGTTGCACGCTGCCGCAGGTGATCTAAATAGCATTAAACGTATTATTAAGCTGCTAATCCTCGTGAATAGCGATCCGGCATTCACTGAACAGCATTTGGTTGCAAACGGCGCTTCCGAATTTCTTCAGGAAGTATTTGGTGAGATTGGGACTCACGCGCGAGCTGCGTTCGGCGTAGCTCAGATCCCATTCGGTTCCTGTGTGGAGATCGATCTCGTAGCCGAGGTTATATGACTTAGCAAGGAACAATAGCTCGCAGCAATCTCACGTAGTATAGCCATAGATTTGAGCGGACTTTCGTGCTTATGTCGGAAGCTTACACAAAACTCATCCAGTTACTTGATAACCATCAAGCGCGATATCGCATTATTGATCATCCTCCTGAAGGAAGAACGGAGATTGTCAGCCAGCTACGCGGCCATGGCGAAGAACAAGCAGCCAAATGTATTGTATTAATGGTAAAGCTCGGCAAAAAAGTAACTAAGTATGTTCTCGGAGTCGTTCCCGGAGACGCGCGGATTGATTTCAACGCCGTCAAATCTCTGATGAACGGCACTTATGTTTCCTTTGCTTCTCCAAAGATCGCGGAAAGACTTACCGGCTGCGTTTCGGGCACAATCCTGCCGATCTCTTTCAACCTTGAACTCGAGTTGATTGTCGATCCTTCCGTCTTTGGATATGACGAAATTTATTTCAATGCGGGACGTCTGGATCGGTCGTTGGTTTTGAAAACAACTGATTATGCTTGGTTATCCAAGCCTCGAATTGAACGAATCGTCCAAACGTAGTGATCAAGAAATTCTTTTTGATTATGAAAACCATCCGAGTTAATGAATTTGGCGGACCGGAAGTTCTGAAACTGGAAGAGGCGGATGCCTTCTCACCGCAAGCAGGCGAGGTTCTGGTACGCGTCAAAGCTATCGGAGTTAATCCCTATGACACTTACATGCGCTCTGGCGCCTACGGTGCGCGCAATCCAACACTTCCATATACGCCTGGTTCTGATGCCTCTGGTCTGGTCGAATCGGTAGGCCCTGATATTACCGACCTGGCTATCGGAGATCGTGTGTTTACTACTGGAACAATTACTGGAGCTTATGCGGAGTTTGCTTTGTGCACCCGTAGCCAGGTGCACCCACTGCCGCAGCAGTTGAGCTTTGCGGAAGGCGCAGGCATTTGGGTTCCATACGGAACAGCTTGTCGGGCTTTGTTCCAATTGGCCCAAGCCCAGCCAGGTGACTGGGTGCTCATCCACGGTGCAAGTGGAGGAGTCGGTACAGCCGCGCTACAGTGGGCTCGCGCGGCGGGAATGAAAATCATCGGCACGGCAGGTTCAGAAAGGGGGCTGGAATTGGTGAAGGCGGAAGGCGCTCAATACGCGTTTGACCATCGCTCGCCCGACTATCAGAAGCAGATTCTCGAAACTACGAATGGTGAAGGTGTCAACGTGATTCTTGAGATGCTTGCAAACATAAATCTCGGTAGTGATCTCAAGCTCCTGGCCTCTGCGGGCAGAGTAATCGTAATTGGCAGTCGAGGGGATGTGACCATAACTCCGCGTGACCTCATGGCACGGCAAGCCTCAGTGATTGGAATGATCGTGTGGAACACTCCTGAAGCGGACGTTCTCAGTATTCACGCAGCTCTGAAAGCGGGACTCAAAAATGGAACGTTGCGTCCCAAAGTCGGACTAGAGTTGCCTCTAGCTTCCGCGGAAAAAGCTCATCGAAAGATTATGGAACCAGGTGCGTTCGGGAAAATTGTTCTTGTGGCGTAGGCATGGAGCATCGTTGCGACAGCTCGAAAGAGCGTAAGCCAAAGCTCGTTTGTCCGGTTACTGCCGGAACGATGGGATCATGAACACAGTTCACATGCTGCGTGGGTTTTCGCTTACGGAACACCCAGCCCTGTATCCCGATAGGGGTCATCCTCAATCACCGGAACCCGGTAACGTGCGGCCAACGCCAAAAGCTCCTGCCGTTCTTTCAGAGAAAGCGTGCGCCCGGTGGGGTTCTGGAATGTTGGGTTCGTGCAAATAAGTTTAGGGCGATAGCGCAGAATCAAGTCCACTAGCTCTCCCAGATCGGATCGCATCACGTCCCACCCGATCAGTTTCGCCCCGGCCGCGCGAAAATTCTGAATCGCGCCCACGTAACCTGGTCTGTCGATGATGACGGCATCACCGGGATCGAGCAGACATCGCGCCACCAGATCCAGTCCTTGCTGGGCTCCAGAGACGATTAAGACGTGCTCGGGCTTCGCGCCAAAGCGACTCGCTATCAGCCGGCGCAAACGTGGTTGTCCCTCTGTTGGGGCCACACCGAATCCTTCTGCCGCGTGAGATTTTATTGCTTGATCCATGGCTCGCCGATACTCATTTGTGGGAAAGCATTCCAGCGCCGGTAATAACAGAGCAAACGAGATGAGGTCCGGATTAGCGGAGTAATGTAACAAGTTGCGACCTGCCGAGGCGCTGTTGAGAAATGCGGCCCCAGCGGAAACCTTGCCGCGCCAAGCAAAGGGAGCTTCGAATGCCTCGGAACTTGCACATACAAAAGTGCCTCTTCCCACGTGGCTGCGTACCAATCCGCGCGATTCCAGCTCCCGGTAGCCGGTGACGACGGTGGTGCGGCTCAACCCAAGTTGGGTAGCCAGCGCTCTCTCAGAGGGCAGGCGCTCGCCATCTTTTAGTTCTCCGGACTCTATGGCGTTTCGCAGGTTTTTTACCAATTGCCGGTAAAGCGCCTCACCATTTGCTCGGTTAAGAGTGAAATCAGGTAATGTCATTCCATATAACCAGGACAAGGCCAAAAGAGAATTGGATATTTACTTCTCCGCCTCCGTTACGCTAGAAAGCAGCCATTCATGAGGCAGGAAACCGGTAGGCAAAGATACCAATTCGGAAAAAAACAGTCCAATTCAAGTCAGCTAAACCAAAAACGGGCTTGCCACGTGAGGTAAGACGCTACGGCCTTTTAAGAGTTCAACATCGGTATTGTTTGGTGTCGGCGGAGGAGAAAGATGAGGAAGACCACCAAGGGCGACGGACATGCGCAAACAAAGTGCGTTCACGCCTCGAACGAGTTCAACCGCACAAGCGCGATTAGTCCTCCGATCTGGCAAACAACCACCTTTCTCGCAGAGTCGTCCGAACACTTTGCTAACCTGGCGAAGTCTGTTCAGCCCTCTGAGTATTATTCAAGGTACGGTAACCCAACCCATCGGCAGGTTGAAGCGGTAATGGCGACCCTCGAAGGAGGCGAAGCCGCGTTGGTGACTGCTTCCGGCATGGGCGCGATCTCCACTTCAGTGATGAGCTTGCTGGACAAGGGAGATCACGTCGTCGCGCAGCGCAATCTGTATGCGAATACGACAGCGCTTTTGGAAAACCTGCTGCCGCGCTGGGGGATTGAATGCACCTTTGTGGATCAGACAAACGCTGAGAGCTGGGCTGAGGCGCTCAGGCCTAACACAAAACTAATCTACGCCGAGACACCGACAAACCCGCTGATGCGACTTACCGACCTGCGGGCGGTGGCGGCACTGGGACAGAGTCGCGGCATCATTACGATTGTCGACAATACTTTCGCCACGCCAATCAACCAGCGACCCATGCAATATGGCATTGATGTGGTTGTTCATAGCGCGACGAAATATATCGGTGGCCACCACGACGTTACGGCCGGCGTGATCATCGGCGCACCAGCGTTCATAGAACGTGCGTGGAGGTTCCACATCGTGATGGGTGGGGCACTCAGCCCTTTCGACGCGTGGCTTTTGCTGCGTGGGTTAAGAACTCTGGGATTAAGGGTCGAGCGCCACAACCAAAACGCCCTGACGCTCGCTCGTTTCTTCGAATCACACCCTAAGATAGAGCGGGTGAATTACCCGGGGCTCAAGTCACATCCACAGTATGATCTGGCTCAGGAGCAAATGAGTGGCTTTACGGGCATGATGAGCGTCGAGCTAAGTGGCGGCTACGAGGCAGCAGAGCGTTTCATTACATCCCTTAAGTTGGGGTCTTACGCCGCAAGCCTCGGTGGCTTCGAGACGCTGCTGGCGCACCCCGCGGCGATGTGGAGCGACACGCTGACACAGGCGCAGCGTAGCGCAATGGGGGTCGGTGAGAATCTCGTGCGGATCTCGGTCGGGCTGGAGGACGAGCGAGATCTTATCAACGACTTTTCGCAGGCACTTGAACACTTTTGAACCGATTATGATCCATGAAGTTGGAAGTATGACCGCAACTGAGTATGTCATTGACCAAATGAAAGCGAGCGATTGGGAGCTGGTCCGCTCGATTTTTGTAGAAGGAATTGCTACTGGATACACTACTTTCGAGACCGAAGCTCCGTCCTGGGAAAAGTGGGATGCCGGCCATCTGCAGATCGCGCGGCTGGTGGCACGGAAAGGAGGAGATATCCTCGGTTGGTCAGCCCTCAGTCCGGTGTCCGGGAGAGATGCATATCGCGGAGTTGCGGAGTTGAGTGTTTCGATCGGCGAAAAGAACAGAGGTCAGGGGATTGGGCGCGCTTTACTTGAGGCCTTAATAAAAGAATCCGAGCGAAACGGGATCTGGACGCTTCAGGCAGCCATATTCCCCGAGAATAAAGTGAGCGTAAAGTTGCATCTGCGGTGCCGCTTTAGAGAAGTCGGCAGGCGTGAACGGATCGGAAGATTGAATGGCGCATGGCGAGACACTCTGCTGTTTGAACGCCGAAGCAGTACCGTTGGGCTGGATTGAGGATATGCGAGTTGAGTGCTCGTAATCAACTTGAATCGTTTCACACGTCGGAGGAGATCGAACGGCTTGTCGCCGCGTTCGAGACTTGCACGTTGCCGCGTGATCAGTGGAACCATCCCGCTCACCTGACCGTGGGATTGTGGTACCTCTGCAAACATGAAAGAGTCCACGCCACGAATCTGATTCGAGAAAGTATTCAGAAATACAACCATTCTTGCGGCATTATCCAAACGAAGAACAGTGGTTATCACGAGACGATTACGTTGTTCTATGTCTGGCTGGTCAGCAAGTACCTAAGCACAACAACCGAAGTTTCAATTGTCGAGATTGTGAACGGGTTGTTGAATACCTACGGAGACAAACGGTTTCCACTTGAGTACTACAGCAAGGAAAATCTGATGTCGTGGGCGGCGCGAACAAGTTGGGTTGAGCCCGATTTGAAGCCGCTCGATTAGTTTTCCCGTGAACTCGTGTAGCGGTGTCCCGTCCAACCAACGGAATCCATGAATAGCAGCGCCGGCGTGGATATAAGAAGGCTGCGCGATATAGATGAGACAAAGCAATGCGCTCGTCTAATGGCTACTTCCGAGCCGTGGTTGACTCTGGGCCGCAATTATGATGAGTCGCTGGAAACCCTAAGCGATGCTTCGAAAGAAGTTCATGTGGCGGTCCGGAATAATGCACTGGTCGGATTTATCATCCTGAATTTGAATGGCGCTTTCGTCGGCTACATCCAGACCGTATTTGTCGTGCAGGAGTGCAGAGGCACAGGCATCGGAAGTATGCTATTGAGATTTGCCGAACAACGGATCTTGAGGGACACACCCAACGTTTTCATGTGCGTCTCGTCATTTAACAAAGACGCACAAAGACTGTATGAACGACTGGGATATGAAGTCATCGGCGAGCTTAGAGACTATATTGTGCCGGGACAATCGGAAATACTGATGCGAAAGACAGTAGCGCCTCTTAAACAGTTCAGGAAGTGCCAGGGATGATCAATTGAATATTCAGCAACTACGTTCTCAAACTCCGGGATGTGAAGAATGCATCCATCTCAACAATGCGGGTTCGGCTCTCATGCCGCAGCCGGTAATTCGAGCTATTAAGGATCACATAGACCTGGAGAGCCGTATCGGTGGCTATGAAGCCGCTGAAGCTCGTCAGGACCAAATCCAGGCCGCCTATCAATCTGTGGCCGACCTGATTGGGGCCCGAACTGAGAATATCGCTTTTACAGAGAATGCAACGGCTTCTTACATCCAGGCCCTGTCCTCGATTCCGTTCGAACGAGACGATGTGATCTTAACGACTCGGAACGACTACGTCTCAAACCAGATCCAGTTTCTATCGCTGCAAGCCCGAATGGGTGTTAGGGTCTTGCGAGCGCCAGACCGAGCTGAAGGCGGTACCGACGTTCAGGCCATGACAGATTTGATTCGCCGGCGCCATCCGAAGCTCGTGTGTGTGACGCATGTGCCCACTAACTCTGGTTTGGTCCAGGACGTTGCCGGAATTGGTTCGGTGTGCCGTGAAGCAGGGGTTCTCTATTTGGTGGACGCCTGTCAGTCGATCGGGCAGATGCCTGTCGATGTAGGCGAGCTCAAATGCGATTTCCTGTCGGCCACTTCCCGCAAATTTATGCGGGGACCTCGGGGCGCGGGGTTCCTTTATGTGTCTCATCGCGTGCTCGAAAAAGGTCTTGAGCCGCTCTTCATCGACATGAAGGGAGCCGAATGGATCGCCGAGGATCAATATCGCGCCGTACCGGATGCGAAACGGTTTGAGAACTGGGAGTTTGCCTGGGCGCTGGTGCTCGCCACAGGAGAGGCAGCTAGCTATGCGAGTGCCATTGGACTCGATGAAATCCGAAACATCGAGTTACTGAGTTAGCCACCAAGTCAATACTGGTTTAGCGTGAATTATTTACTCGAGATTTCGGCGAGGCAATTTGGCGTCCCGTACGGGAGTCGAACCCGTGTCGCCGCCGTGAAAGGGCGGTGTCCTAGGCCACTAGACGAACGGGACGCATAAGAGAAGGCCGGACAGGCAGTTGGCAAAGCGCCAAAGTAACGCACAGGTTCGCAGACTGTCAAACCAGGCTCGCTCACAGCAAGGCTCGCTCGGAATAAGTCGGAGTTCTCGATGCGTC
>DATETN010000191.1:0-13382 GCA_035283645.1 Pyrinomonadaceae bacterium | reverse complement strand
GGGGTGGCGTTCTCTCGTAGGCTGGATCTAAAAAGCACTGGACACTGCCGAAGCTGTGAAAAAAATTAATGAGCCACAGATATCGCAGATAAACACGGATCAGAATCTTAAAAACGGCAGCGTTTTATCAATCATCCTTATTCAGATCTGCGTGTATCTGTGAGATCTGTGGCTGAATTCGATTATTTTCACAACTCTGCCGTGTGTAGGATCCTCTTTTTTAGGCGGGATCTGAAGAGCACTACAGACTGCCATGTGTAGGATCGTTTTCTTACTTGGACCACCTCGACTGGAACACACTCAATAATTCACTGCAGGGCGGGTTTTATTCCAACCAGCACCGCAATCCATGCATACAACTGTTCCGCAGCTTCAGTTCCGGTCGCTTCGGTGGTGATCCTGATCGGAGTCCCGGTAGGCCATTCGCTCTTGCGCAGACGACCACCACCCACTTCCTGGTAATAGACCTTGCCTTTCGTTTTTTGTTTCCCAGTCTTTGGCGCGAACACTGCATACTCAACAACCAAATCGTGGGAGTTCAACAAAATGGTCCCCTCTTGAAAACTGTCAATGTCGAAGCGTAATAACACTACGAGAGCATCCGTTTCTGCTCGTGCACGACGAACTGCCTCGTTCCGTTTCAAGTCGCCAATTAAACTTCCTTTGATGCCCGAGTACTCGTTTAGCCGTTTGATAAAGCTTGCGAAGATAGAGCCCTCAGCGACAAAGTTTTTGGAGGTTGGTTGCTTTCCAATAAGCAGGGTTACTTCTCGCGCGAGCACGGTCAACGGCTTACTAGAAGCCGAGTCTTCTGAAGAAACAGTCGCATTGGTAGAGGGAACGGTTCGTGGCGCTCGGCGTCCGGACTGAGCCGAAAGCTGTGAGGCCATTAACAGTAGCACCAGAACCGCCGCAAACCAGCGGGTGAACTGGAGCGAGTTGCCGGTGAGTCTGTGCATGTGGCCTTCTCTCGAAAGACCCTGCTTAGAAGCTCTCAAAGGCTTCTGTGGTTGCGCCGGCGTGACAAAAATCGGGCTAGTTTTTGGTCTTCTTTGGTTCCAGCCGCTTTTCCACCATCGCCAATACACGCAAAACTATCAAAGCGAGGAGCGTGACGCCAACGGCTACAACAAACTGTCGTACTGCAACGCTGACCCCTACCCCTGCGGACAACAATATTGAAGCTGCGGTCGTTAGCCCTTCAACCTCTTCGTGACGCCTGCTGCGGAATATTGTCCCAGCCCCAAGGAAGCTTATGCCAGTAACGACCGCCTCGACGATACGAATCGGGTCCGTGTTGATCTGCGTGTTTGTTTCGATCACGAAGCTTTGCATCAACGCATCGGCCAGTCCCACGAAGAGTGCTGACGCGCCCGCCACCAGCATCTGCGTGCGAAACCCGGCTGGCTTGTCGGCAATTTCGCGTTCCAGACCAATCACGCCGCCTAGCAACATAGCGAGAGCGACTTCGCCGATGATCACCAATTGAGAAGTCCAGTCCATCAGTCACAGCCTTTTCTTCAGCGCCTTTTCGATCGCGCTCTTCAGCCCCTCATAGGAACGATCAGAAACGACCCGGCCGTTTAAAAACAGAGTCGGAGTGCCTCCAATTCCCAGGCTCTCGCCATCCATTAGGTCACGGTGGACCCGTTCGAGATGCTTTCCGCCGTCAAGCGACGCATCAAACTTCTCACGGTCCAATCCGAGTTCCGAAGCATATTCCTTCAGTTTCTCGGACTGCAAGGCTGACTGCCGCTTGTAAAGGAGAGCAACGTATTCCCAGTACTTACCTTGCTCCCTCGCAGCCTCAGCCGCCCTGGCGGCTTCTTTATGCTGCGAAAGCGGGAAGTCTCGAACCACCAAACGCACACTAGTCCCAAACTCATTGAGAATTCGTTCGAGGATCGGATGCTGCTGGGCGCAACTGGGACACTGGAAGTCAGTAAATTCCACCAGCGTAACCTGTGCGTTTGGATCACCTTTGATGGGCTGATCGTCGATTGCGATGTCGTAGACAGGAGGATCCGGAGGCGTCAGGAAAATCTGGACCGATGCCTCTTGTTGCAGCTGCTCGGCGAAAGCGGCCGTTCGTTTCTCCCGTTCCTGATCATTCAGATACTCAATGATCTGATGTTTTACGGCAGGGAAGTCGCCGTTAATGCGACTCTTGTTCTCCTCAAAAAACTTCTTTGCAGCCTCTTCCCCGATACCTGAAAACTTTGATGTGACCTCGCGCTCCAACAGTTGAGTGGGTGTCATACCCTGTTTCTTTGCTGCTTCAGTCAACAGCAGATCGTTGATCTTTAGATTCAGATCATAGCGGCGAAGATCGTACATCTGTTCCTGAACACTGAAGATTAGCGGCCGTAAACCATCCTCAATGTCCGCTGAAGTAATCTCCTTACCGTTTACGACCGCAAACACACGCGCGCGGTCAGTCGCAGAGGCCGGAGGTGTAGGCACGGGGGCGTGTACTTTGATCGAGGCGGTCCCGCGTAACCCGTGACCGAATTTGTTCAGCAACTCCTGCTCTTTCTGGTCATATAAATAATCGAGAATCCTCTCTTCCAGGCTTTCGAAATCACCATTCAGCTGGGCGCGATTCTGATCATAAAAACTTCGGGCCTGGGCGCTCGTTGGCAGCGGTACTTTATTGCCTACCTCCGCTTCCATCAGCTGAATGGGTGTGATCCCGCGCTTCTTCGCTTCGGCCCGCAGTAATAGAGCGTTGATTTGCTTATCTAGTTCGGCCGTACGGGCATCGATTACTTGTTGCTGAAGATCACTAATTCTCTTGCGGGTAGGTTCGCTGAGGTCATCGCGTCCGACCTTTTGGCCATCGACGGTAGCGAGCACTTCCGGGAGCGGCTTGTCTTCGCAGCCACAGGCTCCCAGGCTAGTCTGGGCCAGAGCTGTTGAAACAAATAGAAGGACTAGAGCAAACGAGGTTCGGATTAGCATTAGGGATTTTCGAAAGAGACTCTTAACGAAGTGCCAGTACGGCTTCTCGGGCATAGTAGGTCAGGATAATGTCTGCTCCAGCACGCTTTATACACGTAAGTGTTTCCATCATTGCACGCTGTTCATCCAGCCACCCGTTGCGCGCGGCCGCTTTAAGCATGGCGTACTCCCCTGAGACATGGTAAGCCGCTATTGGCAGGTCAAATCGATCACGTACCATCCTTAGTACGTCTAGATAGACAGTAGCCGGCTTGACCATGAGAATGTCAGCTCCCTCCGAATAATCGAGTTCGGCCTCGCGCAATCCCTCACGAGCGTTCGCGGCATCCATCTGATAGGCGCGACGGTCACCGAAAGCAGGAGTGCTCTCCGCGGCTTCGCGAAACGGACCATAGAAGGCCGAAGCGTACTTAACTGCATAAGACATAATCGCAACTTGATCGAATCCGGCGTCGTCCAGTGCCTCCCGTATAGCGCCCACCTGACCGTCCATCATTGCTGATGGCGCAACAATATGGGCGCCTGCTTCGGCCTGGCTCACGGCGGTGCGCGCGAGGAGTTCGAGCGACTCGTCGTTCAAGACTTCGCCGTTGCGGACAACGCCACAGTGACCGTGGGAGGTGTATTCACACAGGCACGTGTCAGCCATCACCACCATCTCGGGAACTGATTGCCGAATCGCACGAATGGCTTTTTGAACGATCCCGCTTTCGTCATAAGCACCTGAGGCAAGCTCATCTTTTGATTCAGGAAGACCAAAGAGAATCACACTACGGACACCCGTCTCGAAAGCGTCTACTGCTTCGCGAGCAATTTCGTCGACAGACAGATTGTGGACTCCGGGCATCGAGGAGATTTCTTTTCTTACGTTTTCACCGGGGCATGCGAATAAGGGGAGCACTAAGTTTTCGGGCGCTAAACGGGCCTCGCGGACCAGTGAACGGAGCGCGTCTGTCCTGCGTAGACGCCGCGGACGATGAGTTAACTGCGTCATATTGTCTCTATTGCTACCAACGGTGATATGCGGGATGTCCGGGTTTCACCGCCACAAAAGTACCTCGGCATGTTGCGGTGACCTTATCATGAGCAATCAACTCTCCCTCGATGATTGCTCGGTCGTCAGTGATCTTGACTGGACGGGCTACGAGTTGAATCTTCTGATCTGTCGGCGTCGGTCGTACCAATTTGATGGTGTAAGCTGCCGTAACGGTGCACGGCGGGTGCTCGAGACCGTTGCGTCTCATCAGATGATATGCCGCCGTCCAATTGCAGTGGCAGTCGAGTAGAGTACCGATGATGCCACCACTCAGCATTCCGGCGAAGGCTTCGTACTCTTTCGCGGGCTGCCATTCGGCGACGACTTCGGCGCCCGCAGGGAAGCTGCGGATGTGCAAGCCTTTGGGGTTTGCCGGACCGCACCCGAAACACGCCAGGTTAGGGGCGTAGGTTTCCTGAATACTCTTGTCATTCATGGTTTGGTCCAGTGTAAAACGCAGATTGCCGATTGTCGATTGTGGATTGACGGGTTCGCTACCCGGAGGATCCTTTTCCACTTGGATCTAATACTCGGACCACTATCAATGTGTTCCAGTCGAGGTGGTCCAAGTAAGAAAACGATCCTACACACGGCAGTGTGTAGTGCTTTCAGATCCTACCTACTAGACGGACGCCACCCGCCTTTTTATCTCAACGTTACCGACTCAGAAGCTTCATCGAAATTGCGGAGCTTCTGAGTGTCACACGCTTCTGAGTTGGTATTGTTGAAAAAAAAGAGGAGGGGGCGCGGCTTGGTAGGCTGGATCTAAAAAGCACTACACACTGCCGTGTGTAGGATCCTCTTTTGGAGCTGGATCTAAAAAGCACTACACACTGCCGTGTGTAGGATCCTCTTTTGGAGCTGGATCTAAAAGCACTACACACTGCCGTGTGTAGGATCCTCTTTTGGAGCTGGATCTAAAAAGCACTACACACTGCCGTGTGTAGGATCCTCTTTTGTGGCTGGATCTAAAAAGCACTACACACTGCCCGTTGTAGGATCCTCTTTTGTAGGCTGATGGTCCTTCACCTTCAACCCGGCACCCGTTAAGTTCTTGCCATCTGATTACCCACCTCAGCACTCTCGTCAGTTCTTTTCTTCCGCAATATGGCCGAGGATATCAGCGTGATCAATAAACCGACCGGCAATGGTTCGATCAATGTTATGGCAGCATTGATCAAAGGATTGTCTAACATTGGCTTGTAAGTCATTACCTGCTGCCGAAGAGCTTCGATATCAGCCTCACTCTTGCCTGCAGCTTTGGCCTTGTCGACTAAGTAAGCGGCATATTTATCGGCAAAGTCGGGCATAAGATTGAAGTAGATAATCTCCCACGTGATGACGTAGAACGCGCACCCGATCAGCATGATCAATCCGCCAACAGTGAAGGCGCGGCCAAAACTAATGAACCCGCCACTGACATTGTCCCGGTATGAGCGAATGCCAAAGAACACCATGAGGAAGGCCAACACCATGGTCGTGTAGCCTATGACCACACTCTTGTCGAACCCGATGCGATCTGCGAACGGAACCGTCAGAAGCATCATGATTGACAACATTGCTCCCGAGATCACACCGAATGTCAAAACAGTTTTTTTCATGGAACCGAACTCCTGATTTGGGTTGTGTGAAAATCGAGCTGAAGATAGGTGAATCCTATGGCTGTGTCGTCATACTTTCGGATGATTTTGGCCGAAAGACGCAGAAATCATACTTAAGTATGAAGACTATGGGATGAGGCCCAGTTCCTTTCCCATTTGCACGGCTTGGGTGCGGCGTTTCGCGCTTAATTTCTCAAACAATCGGCTTGAGTGAGTCTTCACCGTATTCTCACTGACGAAGAGCTGCTCGCCGATTTCTCGATTGCTGAGGCCTTTAGCAATTAGCTCCAGAATTTCCAGTTCCCGCTTTGTGATACCAAGTGACGTAAGCTTCTCCTGATTAATCTTGAAAGGCTCTGCAGCGGT
This sequence comes from Pyrinomonadaceae bacterium, assembly GCA_035283645.1. Classification (GTDB taxonomy): domain Bacteria; phylum Acidobacteriota; class Blastocatellia; order Pyrinomonadales; family Pyrinomonadaceae; genus PSRF01. The sequence goes on along the minus strand of DATETN010000191.1, from coordinate 7,418 downwards.
GACGGCCACCTCTTTAACGACAACAACCTCCTTCTTCCTCGTTAGCTTCAGGCCCAACCAAATGCCAACAAGGGCGAAGATGCTTGCAATCAACCCTCCGTAAATTTCAATTGAGTGTTCAATAACGAGGAAACGGTATTCGATCAGCTTCAAAAGTGCGATTAGTACCCCGCCGCATGCCCCGTAAATAAGAATCTGTCGCTTCATGACAAATACCAAAGACAATCCACCAAACAACACGAAACAATTCGCAAACGCGGAGGAACCCGCCGTTCGTGATGTTTCGTATTGTTTAGTGGATTAATAAATCCTCAACCGTCCTCGATCACTTCCTCTCAACAACTCTACCCGTGTTCAAACTATCGAAATTGAGAATCGCGTTAAACACCAGGAAATAACTACCTTTGGTTTGGCCTCTCCACATCGGGTTATTGGAGAATAAAACGAAGTGACCCTTTCCCGAAGGCACATCGACAATCATCGGATGTTGTGCGATCTCGTCACCCCCATCTAAAAGACCGGACACAAACAGGTCTCGACTGTCTGCATATCGGAAGACGACACGCGCTCTCATCTCTGGTGGAATCACTAGAACACCATTTCGTTTTTGCTCTTCAGTAAGAGGAACAGCCTCCCAGGCCTCTGCCGTCGGTATTTCGGGAATCTCCGCGGGTGGCCTGCCCTGGGGCGTATCTGGGTCGTCCGGGGTGCCGCGACCCGTAACTCGCTGTTCCTGACGCGGACGCCCTCCCCGCGCACCCGCCATGTTACTGACATTAAAGATGGGCCCGTTGAAGGAATAGATTGAAAGCGAATCGTCGTAGCCGTAGGCGATGGGGCTTGTTTGGTCCACCACCTTAGATTTCAGGACGACCCCGATGGCCTTCAACCGCTGCGCTCTTGCGATCGAAAGTCCGGGAGTGAATGCAGAACTTACCGCCAGGTCGGCTGTATCCATAGCTCCAATGAAGACTCCGCCATTCCTGACAAACTTTTGCAGGTTCATTAGACCCGACCAGCCCAGTCCGGGTCGCATATCATCGGTCGAGTCAATCTTCCCGATATTCGGCGTTACCGGTGTTGTTTTCCAGGGGAGTGGATTGCCCCACATGGGCAAGCCCGTAATGATCGCCGTCGTGCCGCGACCCACAGGCGCAAAAATTATGACATCGTATTTCGATTCAAGATCGCTATCCCGCGAAACGTCTTGCGTGCTGATATATGAATACGGAACTTGCAATTGGTCGAACGCCAGCCTCCACCAACCCTCATCCTGAGTATTCAGCCAGGTATGCATCACCGCGATCCGAGGTGCTTTGATAGTGTGAGTCTTCACCGCCGGAGCCGTCTGAACCGCGTAGACTTGTATTCCCAGCTCACTTGCTGCCCGTTGAACATCCGCATTCTGGGTCTGGCGAATGATGAAGGATCCGCGATTGAACTTACGTCCAGCCGCTTCAAACGGCTCGTTCGCGACTTCAAAGGGAATTTCCTTGAGGCGATAGCGAAGCGAAATGAGCGTGTTGTCTGCGTTATGGTTGATTAGATAGACCGAACCGCTACCATTAACTCCCCCTGACGCGCGAACCTCACCCGATACACGCTCCATCGGCGCGTCCAACGCCTTAATGTCGGTTACTCGCACGACTTTGACGTTACCCAGTTCACCCATGGTCCAACCGGTATCATCATAAACGTCCTGTTGCGGATCGTTAGGTGCCCAGTACTGATGGTCGAGCAGCGCATCTGCAATCCGGCTGTAAGGCTGATCCATCCGTACGATATAGCTTCCTGCGGGAAATTGACGCTCCTCGGATTCTGTTTTCGGCGAGGCACTCGGTGAAGCAGCAGGCGACGGGCTGGGGCTGGGGCTGGCATCAGGCTTAGACTGGGCCGGCTTCTTTGGCGCCTTCATCGTCACCGTGAATGCTCTGGTGGCGCGATGAATCTCGCAGCCCTGGGCCTGCAAAGTCCGCAGTAGTTCTGCCTGATTTGCAGCGCGTGGGTCGTCAGCTGGGAAGACATATGCGGCTGGCCCTTCATTCTTCGGCTTCTCGATTGACCGCTTACTCTTGAGGTAGAAGTTTTTGAGGAAGAGTTTGTTGTTGTTGCTGAAATAGTGAAGCGAGGTCAAGATGCCCGTCTGCTGATAATTGTTGTTGTTGCGCTGCGACCACTTAGTCCGCGGTAAGGGAGGATTCTGGCGATACCAGGTGCGTGAGTATTCGGCAGGTGAAAGCGTTCGCTCAATTGTATCCGCGCCGGCGTTGCCAAAGGTTTCATAGAGCCTGCTGATCCCGTTGTGCGTGGCAGCGATAAACATCAGGTAACCCGGAGACCAGGTATCAAAGTAGCCGTGGGCGAACACTCCCGGCATTCCAAACTTGGTCATCTCGGACACATTATTCCAGCCAATCATCTGCCATTCGTCGGTCAGAATCGGATCAACCCAGGCGTTATATGGTCCATCGCCGATGGTGTTGTCGTAGAGATAGGGAACCGATTCGTGCAGATCGTGCAGCACGTGCGCTTTCCACCCCACAAATGTGTTCAGGACATTCCTTGTGAGTTTTAGCGAAAGCCCGATTGCATCACGATTGTTGTCGTGCGCGACGTAATGACCCCAATAGATCAGTGAGGGCCAGTTCTCGTTTGGGTGGGCAAGATGCCAGTTATAGATATCAACCATCCGATTACGACCATCAACCTCTACTACAGGCGTGATCAGGACGAGAACGTTATCGCGAATATTCTTGATGTATGAGCTGTCATCGACGGCAAGCCGGTAGGCCAGTTCCATCAGTGCAGTGGGCGAGCCGGTTTCTGGAGAATGAATAGCACCAGTCAGGTAATAGACCGGGAAGGACGAGGCCACCAGTTTGTCGGCCACATCGTCATTTAGGTTTATTGTGCGAGGATCTGCCAGTTGTGCCAGCCGGGCCCGATTCTCTTCCAAGCGAGCCAGCAGACTCTCGGAGGCGACTGCGACTGCTATCATTTCGCGGCCTTCTTCCGTCGTGCCGATTGAATAGACCTTCACGCGGGGACTAGCGCGCTCAAGCATACGCATGTAGCGGTACACCTCTTCCGCATATGGCAGTTTCCCCGGAGCGCCAGCGATGTCGCCGAGAACAGCCTTGGGTGTGGGTACTGTTGGCGATGCAGGAAGATAGTCAGTCAGCGGTGAGTTAAAGAATTTCTCAGTAGTATATTCTGAGATTTTTCTTGTGTACTCCTCGTCGATCGGCTGTTTAGGATCGCGGCCGGGTTTTACCTGTGCGACTGCGACACTGGCGAGGGCAAGAAGAATCAGCGCACTGATGGCGGTGCGCAAAGCTTTGGCTGGGGTCATAATAGATCCTCGGTTGAATGAGTGAATGCCTGTTTGCGGATCGCTCTTCTAAACGAGTTTCGGAAAGCGAATCATCAAGTGGAGATGAAAGCTTTTAAGCTAAACTTGGTTCCCAAGTCAACGTAACTGACCACTCCAGACAAGAGCACATTCGTCAATCGACAATCGTCAATTGGCAATCTCTCTGTCCCTCGCCTAGAATCATTTTCCCATTCATCGAGATGTCGGAACGAAAAGAAAACCAAACTCTGCCTAGTGCACAACCGCCCGAGGAGCGGCGCGCACCTAAAACGTCTGCTCCGGCAACAGCTGCAGGGGGTGTTCCCTCAGTCATAGCTGCAGTAAAAGCCTCTTTCGGCCAAATGGGACCGCTGCGCACGCTCAAGACACTTGCCAGCGTAAACCAGTCAAGCGGCTTTGACTGCCCGGGATGTGCCTGGCCGGAGCCTGACGGCGAACGTTCTCATGCGGAGTTCTGTGAAAACGGCGCAAAGCATGTCGCCGATGAGGCGACGACAAAGGTGCTGACTCCGGAGTTCTTCAGACGCTGGAGTGTGACGGCACTTTCTCAGCAGTCCGATTACTGGCTTGGAAAACAAGGTCGATTAACGGAGCCACTGATACTCCGCGCCGGAACGGACCACTACGTTCCAATCGGCTGGAACGGGGCGTTCTCGCTAATCGGCGCAGAGCTGAAAGCGTTGGCTTCTCCAGATGAAGCCGTCTTCTACACATCAGGGCGTACAAGCAACGAAGCAGCGTTCCTTTATCAGTTGTTTGTCAGGCAGTTCGGAACGAACAACCTCCCCGATTGTTCCAACATGTGCCACGAATCCAGTGGTACAGCCCTGAACGAAACGATTGGTGTGGGTAAAGGAACCGTTAGCCTCGACGATTTTCAGTTGGCCGAGGCGATCTTTGTCAGCGGTCAGAATCCCGGGACCAACCACCCGCGAATGCTTGCGGCTCTGGAACGTGCAAAACAGAACGGGTGCCGGATAGTGCATATCAATCCGCTTCCAGAAGCCGGCATGATTCGTTTCAAACATCCGCAGGCAGTTCTCGGCTGGCTTGGAGGCGGTACGGCATTAGCGGACCTGTTTCTTCAGGTTCGAATCAACGGCGACGTCGCGCTGCTGAAAGGGATAATGAAAGCGGTCGTTGCCGAGGAAGGACAACGTCAAGGTGAGGTGCTCGATTGGAAGTTCATCGGCAATCGAACTACTGGTTTTGGCGATTTCAGGTCCGCTCTGGAGACCGAATCCTGGGATGACATTTTGGAACAATCAGGCGTTTCGCGGGACAAGATCGCGGAGGCTGCAAAGATCTTTATCGATTCGCAGCGGACGATTTTCTGTTGGGCTATGGGTCTGACACAACACAAGAATGCGGTCGCCAACATCCAGGAGATCGTGAACCTGATGCTGCTTCGCGGCCAGCTTGGAAAACCTGGCGCGGGTCTGTGTCCAGTGCGTGGGCACAGCAACGTGCAGGGCGATCGCACGATGGGTATTTGGGAACGTCCGTCCGAAGCTTTCCTTAATTCATTGGCTACAACCTTCGATTTTCAACCACCCCGGAAACACGGTTTCGACACGGTCCAGGCGATTCAGGCTATGCACGAAGGCCGCGCTAAGGTCTTCTTTGCATTGGGGGGGAACTTTCTTTCCGCCACTCCGGACACCGAATACACAGCGGAGGCCTTGCGACGTTGTCGTTTGACGGTTCAGGTGTCGACGAAGCTGAACCGCGCCCACTTGATCACCGGGACTCAGGCGCTGATTCTTCCGTGTCTGGGGAGAACGGAGATCGATCGCCAACAGCGCGGGCCACAATTCGTCAGTACCGAGAATTCCATGGCCGTGGTGCAGGCCTCGAGGGGCATGCTTGAGCCGGCATCGAAACAGTTGCGGAGCGAGCCCGCAATCGTGGCAGAACTAGCACGCGCAACACTCGACTCAGAATCTACCGTCAATTGGGAAGAGCTCGTCGCAGACTATGATCGTATCCGAGATCTCATTTCTCGCGTGGTGCCTGGATTCCACGACTACAACAACCGGATTCGCCAACCCAGAGGCTTTCAGCTACCGAATCCAATTCGGGAGTTGGAGTTTCGCACCCCGAGTGGCCGAGCAGTGTTTACAGTTCATCCCCTTCCAAAGATTGAGTTAAAGCCCGGACAGTTTCTGATGATGACGATTCGCAGCCACGATCAGTTCAACACTTCAATCTATGGTCTGGACGATCGCTACCGGGGCATTCGCGGTGGTCGACGGGTGGTCCTTCTGAACAGAGATGACATCCAGGCCAGTGGCTTGGCCGAAGGACAAATCGTTGATCTAATTAGCCACTTTGAGAACGAAGAAAGGTTTGGCCGTCGCTTTATGGTGGTTGGATATGATATTCCACCGCGTTGTGCCGCCACCTATTTTCCTGAAGCTAATGTGTTGGTTCCCTTGCGCAGCGTCGCCGAAAAGAGCAACACGCCTACTTCAAAGTCCGTGGTGATTAGTATCAAGCCTGCAGCGGAAGGGAAACCGCAATGACCCCTGCACAAGCTAAGCCCAAGTTGTACGACGAACTGCAGCGGAAGCTGAGCGCGTTGTTGCAGTGCGAGCGAGACTTCATCGCCAATGCGGCTAACTTCTCGGCGCTGCTCTACCAATCTCTGGATTCAGTGAACTGGGCCGGATTTTATATTCAGCGCGGAGACGACCTGGTGCTCGGTCCGTTTCAAGGACAGCCCGCGTGTGTTCGTATCCCAGTTGGTAAAGGCGTTTGTGGCACTGCTGCTCAACTGCGACAGATAGTCGTGGTTCCGAATGTGCACGAGTTTCCCGGTCACATCGCGTGTGACAGTGCTTCAAAATCCGAAATCGTGGTGCCAGTGGTCGTTGTTGACGACGTGATTGCTGTACTCGATGTTGATAGCCCGCTGATTGGTAGATTCGATGACGAGGATGCTGCGGGCCTGAACACGCTTGTGGAGATATTCGTCGCAGCAAGTGATCCTGTGGAAAGAAGGAATGCGAATGATACAAATCCGAAAAGCTGATGAGCGCGGACATTTCGATCTGGGTTGGTTAGACACGTATCACACATTCTCTTTTGATCAATATTACGATCCGCGGCACATGTCTTTTCGTTCACTCCGCGTTATCAATGAAGACCGCGTGTCTCCCGGCAAGGGTTTCCCCACGCATTCGCATCGCGACATGGAGATCATCACTTATATCCTGGAGGGTGCGCTTAAACATCAGGACAGCATGGGCAATGGCTCGGTTATCCGACCCGGAGATGTCCAACGAATGACGGCGGGGACGGGCGTGGCCCATAGCGAGTTCAACCCTTCACCCTATGAGCCAGTGCATCTTTTGCAGATATGGATCCTCCCCAACCAGAAGAATCTCGCGCCGGGTTATGAACAGAAGGCATTCACCAAGGAGGATCGGCAAGGGAGGTTGTGCCTAATTGCTTCTCCTGATGGTGCTCAGGGGTCCGTAACGATCAATCAGGACGCCAGGGTGTTTGCATCGCTGTTGGACCAGAGTGAAGCGGTTGAGCATGAGCTCGAGTCGCAGCGCCATGCATGGATACAGGTTGCAAGTGGAGCCGTCGCGCTGAACGGTGAGCATTTGGGCCAGGGTGACGGAGCGGCGATTAGTGAGGAGCGGACACTTGGGATTGAAGGTCGTGGGCATGCGGAGATTTTGTTGTTTGATTTGGCTTGAGGTCCGAAGTTCTTCTTTTCACTCTTTCCTGGACCAGTTTCATTGTTGGCTTGTATCGAGGAATATGCGCGCACACCTCAACCTCGACGCCCGAGGGGAGCGCCGCAAAAGAGTTGGAGATGTAGCTTTACCGGACCGGATCAGATCTTGGCCGGACGGCTAATTTGTGGGGCTCAGTGACTCAGCGAAACATCATGCCAACGAGTGTCAGCATTAATGGTTCCAGAGCCTCGATTGACAGTTCTGTGTAGTCAGAATCTGACATATCGGTGCCGGTCACGTTCGAGTCAGAGCTCATTGTGGCTGGCTGAGTCGGCGGTGGCGGCACGAAGTCT
>DATETN010000190.1:0-19524 GCA_035283645.1 Pyrinomonadaceae bacterium | reverse complement strand
GTGTAGTGCTTTTCAGATCCTACCTACTAGACGGACGCCACCCCTTCTCTTATCTCAAGGTTGCCGACTCAGAAGCTCCATCGAAATTGCTGAGCTTCTGAGTGTCACCCGTGTTCTGAGTTGGTATTGTTGAAAAAAAAGCAGGGGGGGGCGCCTCTTTGTAGGTGGGATCTAAAAAGCACTACACACTGCCGTGTGTAGGATCTATTGTTTTGACACAGTCCAAGGGCTCTTACGTCACTTTGCTCCTGTAGGTCGAATGGCGCTGACGAATTACGTGGGCCAGAGTGTCATTTGCACGTTGGTGTTCTACGGAACCGGGCTCGGGCTCGGCGGTACAATGGGCCCGACACTCTACTTACCCATCGGTTTCGCTGTCTATGGATTTCAGGTGCTGGCGAGCCGGTAGTGGCTCGATCGTTTCCGCTTTGGACCGTTGGAGTGGATGTGGCGGATGTTGACGTATGGAGAATGGTTTCCACTGCCGAAGGGCGCGGAAGGTTCAATGCGACCCGTCCCCTAAACGGGCACTAACAAGTTCTTATAAAAAAAATGTAACGCTACACTTCAGCGGAGACTCGATCTCATTCATCTGTCTCCCGAGCGTCATAGAATAAACAAGGCCTGCAAGGAAACTAAAAGTAAATACAATGGGAGAAGAAAAATGAAAATCTCGGCCAGACATTTACTCGTGCCTGGAACCATGTTTCCTCTGCCGCCTCTTCTTGTTATAGTCTCGTTCACTACAACCATTCGCCGCGATATATAACTTGAAAGAGGAGAATCGTCATGAGAGTGCAGGCCCTGTTTGTTGCCCTGTTATTTGCCCTACCCACTTTTGGTCAAACCCAGTTTCTGGTGCCTGCTGATAATCTCGTCATAGAAGGCATACCTGCAATCCCCGCAAGCATCACGGAAGACGTGCGACGCTATACCGAGTCGCGTGGAGCTTCGCTTTCAAGTTGGCATCCCGTAAAGCGCGAGATGCTGATCGGCACTCGCTTTGGTGACACGAATCAGGTGCACCTCGTGAAGTTGCCCGGTGGCGCCCGCACCCAGCTAACGTTTTTCTCGGAACGCGCTGGCGGCGCGTCCTTCAGACCAAAGACAGGTGAATACTTCATATTTAACCGCGATGTCGGTGGCAACGAGTTTTTTCAGTTCTACCGCTTCGACGTTGCCACTGGCGAAATGACCCTGATCACGGATGGAAAATCGCGCAATACAGGAGGTTCGTGGTCTCAAAATGGGGAATGGCTTGCCTACAGCTCCACAAGACGCAGCGGAAAAGATACAGACATTTACATTGTGAACCCAGCCGATCCCACAACTACTCGCATGCTCATGCAGGTTGAGGGCGGCGGGTGGGCAGCTGGCGATTGGTCTCCAGGCGATAAAAAGCTCCTCATTGGGGAATTCGTATCAGCCAACGAGACTTACGCGTGGCTGCTCGATGTCGCAACTGGTGAGAAAACTCTTCTCACACCGAAAGGTGGCGAGAAAATCGCTTACGGCGGCGGCAGATTCAGCAAGGATGGAAAGGGCCTTTATGTGACAACGGACAAGGACTCTGAATTTCGGCGCCTCGCGTACATCGACATCGCAACCAAAGAACATACTTACTTGACCGATCACATTAAGTGGGACGTTGAGTCGTTGCAGCTTTCCCCCGACGGCTCATTGATAGCGTTTGTTACAAATGAGGACGGCGTAAGCCGGCTTCGTCTACTGGATACAAAAACACACAAAGAAAGGCCGGTGCCACAGCTTCCGGTAGGACAAATCGGCGGCCTGCGGTGGCATGAAAACGGTCGTGACATCGGCTTTACCATGTCAACCGTTCGATCCCCGGCGGACGTTTACTCGATCGATTTCAAGTCGGGTAAGGTCGAGCGCTGGACCCATAGCGAAACAGGTGGACTGAGAACCGATAATCTCAGTGAGCCGGAGTTGGTCCGGTGGAAGTCATTTGACGGCCGGACGATTAGCGGCTTCCTTTACCTTCCTCCGGCGAAATTCACCGGACCACGCCCTGTGATCATTAGTATTCACGGTGGACCCGAAGGTCAGGCGCGTCCGGGCTACATCGGGCGAGCCACTTACTTTCTGAATGAACTGGGCGTAGCTATTCTAGAACCTAACGTTCGTGGTTCTTCCGGCTACGGCAAGTCTTTTCTTCAACTCGACAATGGTTTTAAGCGGGAGGATTCGTACAAGGACATCGGAGCACTACTCGACTGGATCGCAACGGAAAAGCGACTGGATGCGGATCGCGTGATGGTCACTGGCGGCTCTTACGGCGGCCATATGAGTTTCGCCATCGCGACTTTGTATAACGACAGGATACGGGCATCTCTTCCAGTGGTCGGGATCTCCAATCTGGTGTCGTTCCTGGAAAGGACTGAGGCCTATCGCCGTGATCTGCGTCGCGTCGAGTACGGCGATGAACGCGACCCGAAAATGCGCGAGTTCATGATCAGAATCGCGCCGCTTACTAACGCAGCGAAGATCAAGAAACCAATCTTCATCGTTCAGGGTGGCAATGACCCGCGAGTGCCGCTAAATGAGGCCGAGCAGATGGTCAAGACAGTTCGCGAGAACAAGACGCCTGTTTGGTACTTGATGGCCAAAGACGAGGGGCACGGGTTCAATAAGAAGAAGAATCAGGACTTCCAGTTCTACGCTGTTGTGATGTTCGTACGGGAGCATTTGCTGAAGTAGCGGGGGTAACCAGATAAAGATGAAAAGCGCAAGACTTTTGTCGGCAACTCTAGCCTTGATAGCTTTCACCGGCCACGCCGCCCAGTCCCAGTCAAGTATTAGATCAAAAGGGGTCTTAAAGGTAAAGATACCGATCCAGACTGGCTGGCAGTTTCGCGAGTTGGGTAAAGACACCTGGTACTCGGCAATCGTCCCGGGTTGTGTGCACACGGATCTTTTGGGCAATAAACTGATCGACGATCCTTTCTATCGCGACAATGAACAGAAGCTGCAATGGATTGGCAAGACCGACTGGGAATACCAGACGACGTTTAATGTGGCTCCCGGAATTCTCGCACGCGAAAACATCGACCTGGTCTTCGAGGGTCTTGATACTTACGCCAGCGTTTTTCTTAACAACGAACCGCTGCTAAGCGCTGACAACATGTTTCGCACCTGGCGGGTGGACGGTAAACGGCTTCTCAGGACCGGCCCGAATACGTTACGCATTCACTTTCGTTCCCCCATCAACGAAGTCTTACCGCTTATGGCAAAGATGGACTACCAGTTACCCGCCGGGAACGATCAAGGGGAAAAAACAAGTCCACATACTCGGAAGGCGCCGTATCAGTTTGGCTGGGATTGGGGGCCGCGCCTCGTCACTAGCGGTATTTGGCGTCCTGTCTATTTAGAGGCCTGGGACAAAGCCCGTGTGGAAGACTTGTACATCCTGCCAAAGCAGGTTACGGCTGAGGCTGCAAGGCTGACTGCGGAGGTTGAGGTTGTTGCTAACAGTAGCAGTATTGCAACCCTCGTAGTGGACAATTTAACGGGGAAGAGCATTGCGGCGAAACGTGACCTGAACCTGGTACCTGGCTCCAATCGCGTTTCGCTCGACTTCGTTATTGAGCGCCCCGCGCTCTGGTGGCCCAACGGACTCGGCGCTCAGCCACTCTATGCTTTCAAAGCACGGCTGCTGATCAACAGCAAGCCAATTGATGAGAAGACCATCCGTACGGGTGTCCGCTCATTGGAACTGAGGCAGGAGCCTGATGATCACGGCAAAACCTTCACCTTTGTGATCAATGGCGTGCCCGTTTTTGCCAAAGGCGCGAACTGGATTCCGGCCGACAGTTTTCCAACGCGAATCAGCAAATCCAAATACCGCCAATTGCTGGAATCGGTGCGCGACTCAAATATGAACATGCTGCGCGTCTGGGGCGGGGGCATTTACGAGCGCAGCGATTTCCACGAACTCTGCGACGAAATGGGAATTCTCGTTTGGCAGGATTTCATGTTCGGTTGCAGTCTGTATCCCGGTGATCAGGCGTTTCTTGACAATGTGCGGCAGGAAGCCACCGACAACGTCAAGCGTTTGCGCAACCACCCAAGCATTGTGATGTGGGCCGGCAATAACGAAATTGAGTCGGGCTGGTTTTACTGGGGGTGGAAGGACAAGCTACCGGCCAAGCTCTGGGACGATTACCTGAAGGTCTTTTACGGTGTCCTGCCGGAGGTTTGTACCTCGCTGGATCCCTCGCGCCCTTACTGGCCGAGTTCGCCCAGTTCCAACCTGGAAGACCTCCCAGAGTCCCAGAAGATGGGCGATCTTCACTACTGGCAGGTCTGGCATGCTGAACTGCCCTTCAGCGAATACAAGAAACAGTTCCCACGTTTCATGAGCGAATACGGCTTTCAGTCGTTCCCACAGATCGAGACCGTCAACACTTACACTTTGCCAGAGGATCACGACATCGAATCGCCAGTGATGTTGGCCCATCAACGGCACCCCCGTGGGAACCAACTAATACGTGAGTACATGTTGCGCGAATATCCTGAACCGAAGGATTTTGAGTCGTTTCTGTATGTGAGTCAGGTATTGCAGGCCGAAGGTATCAAGGTTGGAGCAGAACATCTGCGGCGCATCATGCCCCACAACATGGGCTCACTCTTCTGGCAGCTCAACGACGTCTGGCCAGTTGCATCGTGGTCCAGTATCGACTACACCGGGCGATGGAAGGCGCTGCAATACTACGCGTGCCGCTTCTACAGCGAGATTCTTGTCAGTCCGCACGAGGAGAACGGCAACATCCATGTCTATGTTGTCTCTGATCGGTTAGAGCCGGTTGCGGCGCAATTAAATTTAAGCCTGCTCGACTTCGAAGGGAATAAGTTGTGGGGGCAACGACAGGACATTGAGATTGCAGCACTCAACAGCAAATCGTACGCGATAGTTTCGATCAACTCTTTGCTGGCAGGGAGGGACGGCGGCAGGGTGTTTCTGTTCACGGAATTGTTAGTTGACGGCAAGCGGGTATCAAGCAATCAACACTTCTTTCAGCCGTACAAAGATCTTTCGTTACCACAGTCGCAAATCAAATTCGACGTAGAGCCCACGCGCGGTGGCTTTAATATAACCGTGTATACCGATAAGGTTGCGAGGGCAGTCTACTTGTCGGCGCCGAATCAGACAGGCTTCTTTGTGGATAACTACTTCGATCTAATCCCAGGCCAGAAAGTACAAGTCCAGTTCCGGACGAACGCCAGAACCCGACTGAGCAACTTTCGCAGTCAACTAAAGATTCGCACGATGGCAGACAGCTTTTGAGATGAAAACAAAGCTTATCAAATTCGCAGGTTAGGAAGGGGGCGCGCGCTTTCAATCTCATCTTTAGGTCCTGATCTGAGGCGCGCTGCCCCCGCTTTCAACTGCTCTCAATCATCAACTCCCAGCCGCACGACTCAACTCTACTTAATTCGCAGGTCAGGAAGGGGGCGCGCGCTTTCAATCTGATCTTTAGCTCCTGATCTGATGCGCGCTGCCCCCGCTTTCAGCTGCTGGGAGTTGCTTGGTTTTGGATGTCACTTTGGACTAGGGTTGTTCATGCCTCTTGACTGACGCGTGCGTCAAGCCGGGTTACCTTCGTGCTACAATCTCGTGGTTCAATGAGGTGTTGATAAGGAACAGAGAGCAATGAGCAGCGAAGATTGGCGCGAGCGCGCAGAACGCATCGAGAGGCAGATGGCCTTCATTCTTGAGCAGCAGGCTCAGGCCGAAGTGCGCTGGGGCAAAGCCGACGAACGTTGGGCACAGGCGGACGAACGCTGGGCGCGGGCTGACGAGCGTTGGGCGCGCACCGAGGAAAGCATCCGAGCGCTGTTAAAGATCGCAGAGATACACGAGCGTGAGATTCAGGACTTACGTGACCTAAGTAAAGAAACCACCAAAAGCATGGGTGCTCTACGGGAGGCAGGCCTCGCTACCGATGAGAAGTTGAGCGCCCTCATCAATGTCGTCGAGCGACAAATCAGCGAACGCCGCAACGGCGAATCTTGATTTCAAGCGTATAAGCGGTATCCATCGTTGCTTCGATTCAGTTAAGAGCGTGAGCCCTGTCTAGCTGAACAAAATTTACTCAACTTAATCATATTAGCAGGTCAGGAAGGGGGCGCGCGCTTTCAATCTCATCTTTAGCTCCTGATCTGATGCGCGCTGCCCCCGCTTTCAACTCTGATCATTCATCAACTGCAGTAGCACAATCAACTCACTCATATCAAGGGTTGAGTTGTTTCCTGGAGTTGATGAATGATCCTAGTTGAGAGCGGAGGCGGCACGCTCAGACTGAAAGCTAAAGATCAGATTGAAAGCGCCCTAACGCACTCCCAACAGAATATCCACGGTCAATTGATCCAGACGCTCGTAAGGAAGTTTCCTGGCAGCTAATTCGCTCCGATCGATGGACATCGCCTTAAGCTGAACAGCTTTTGCCGGGCTGTAGCTTTCTGTCAGTCCATCATATCCAGGTCTCGTCGAGCGAATCTCAGACAACAGCGATTGAATCTCACTGTCTTCGTTGAACCGACGCGCTTTCTCCTTAAGAATCAGATAGTTACGCATACAGCCAGCGGCGAAAACCCAGACGCCCTCCTCGTCTTCACTTCGGTAAGAGTGGGCGTCGAAGTGTCGCGGACCTTCGTAAGCCTCTTCCAGCAATTTAACGAGAAAGAAAAGGTTCTTGATCGATTCGGACCCGAACCGAAGGTCCTGATCAAATCGCGGTCCTTTTTGATCGTTGAGGTCGATGTGAAACAACTTGCCGGCTTCGATTGCCTGTGCGACCACGTGATAGAAGTTTAGACCCGACATTTGTTCATGTCCGACTTCGGGGTTAACGCCGACCATTTCCGGATGGTCCAGCGTGGCAATGAAGCCGAGCATAGCTCCAGTTGTTGGCAAGTAAATGTCGCCGCGAGGTTCATTGGGTTTGGCCTCGAGCGCGAACTTGTAATCGTAGCCCTGGTCGAATGCGTACTCGCAAAGAAAGTTGAGAGCCTCGCGGTTCCACTTCAGAGCTTCACGTGGATCCTTGGCAGCATCGACCTCCGCGCCCTCGCGTCCGCCCCAGAATACGTAAATCTTTGCACCGAGCTCCGCGCCTAGATCCATCGCGCGCATCGTCTTTTGCAGGGCATAAACCCGGACCCGAGGATCGCTTGAAGTGAACGCGCCGTCTTTGAAAACAGGATCATAGAAGAGGTTCGTCGTAGCCATTGGCACCTTCATGTTGTGATCATCCAGTGCCTGTTTGAATTCGCGCACGATGCGATCACGTTCGGCCGGATTCGCATCGATCGGCACCAGATCATTGTCATGAAGATTGACGCCGTAAGCGCCCAGTCGGCTCAGCTCTCTGACTATGGTGATTGGACTCAGACTTGATCTTGTAGCATCGCCAAACGGGTCGCGCCCGCGATTGCCGACCGTCCAAAGTCCAAATGTGAATTTGTGTTTAGGTTCTGGTTGATAGTTCACTTCGCCACCACCTCAAGCTTTGCTGTCTGATATTTTATCGAACTACTTCCCACCATGATGTCGAACCAACCAGGTTCAACGACGGTTTCCATGTTCAGGTTAAGAAACGACAATTTGTCGCGGGTGATGCTGAACTCAACAACACTACTTTCCCCGGGTGCTAATGAGATGCGCTTGAAATCCTTTAGTTCAATCACGGGTCGCGTAACGGAACTCACCAGGTCACGAATGTAGAGTTGCACGATCTCATTTCCTGCGCGCTTGCCGGTGTTGCTGAGGGTAACGCTGACTTTTGTTTGGTCTCCGACTCTGATTTGGCCGGGGCTAACTTTCACGTTCGAATAGTCGAACGTCGTATAGCTCAGACCATATCCAAACGGGAACAACGGTTCTTTGCTGGTGAACAGGTAACCGCGTCGCGCGGTAGGCTTGCGATTGTAATAAGCGGGCAATTGCCCTACTGAGTGCGGAAAGGTCACCGCCAGTTTGCCCGCCGGATTGAAATCACCAAACAGAACATCGGCGACCCCGACGCCGGTTTCCTGGCCCAGATAGAAGCCCTCGAGGATCGCCGGCACCTTTTCCGCGATGTAATTAATGGAGAGTGGGCCGCTGTTGATCAGCAATACAATCATCGGTTTGCCGGTTTCCAGAATGGCGCTCACAAGGTCGTTCTGTCGCCCGACCAGCTCCAGACTGTCGCGATCGCCCAGGTGATTATCTGCCCAAGCCTCCTTGTTAGTGTCTTCGTTCCCACCCAGCACGAGCAGGGCGACGTCCGCGTCTTTTGCAACCCCGACGGCTTCAGCGATCAGTTTTTCGTCATCTGCCGGATCGCTAAGCTTGGAAGAATCGGCGAACCAGTTCCCGCCCTCTTGAGTAATCTTGCATCCTTCGGCGTAGGTTACCTTGGTTTGGTTACCGACTTTTTCGATGATTCCCTGGCGCACACTGACGCCACGACCCGGATCGTCGCTGTAGCCGCCGAGATGTACACGGTCCGCGTTTGGCCCGATGACTGCAATGGACCGCAACTTGGTCCGATCCAGTGGCAGCAAATTGTTTTCGTTCTTAAGTAGCACAATCGATCGACGGGCCGCCTCGGCTGCCAATTCGCGATGCTCCCGCGAGTTCGTTACTCGCACGGCCCGGTCAGGATCGACGTAAGGGTTTTCAAAAAGGCCGAGAAGGAACTTGGCCCGAAGGTTGCGCGCGACAGCTTTGTCGATAAGGGCTTCGGAAACTTTTCCTTCCCGGACGAGCTTAAGCAGCAGAGGAAAGGAATCGGGATCCGGAAGCTCGATATCCACGCCTGCGTCAACGGCCAGCCGGGCTGCTTCCTCTTTATCGGTCGCCACGTGGTGCAAGTCGCGTAGCTGAGGAATTCCGTAATAGTCAGAGACGATGTGGCCTTTGAATCCCCATTCCTCCCGCAAAACATCTTCCAACAACCACTTGTTGGCATGCGACGGCACGCCGTCAATCTCGTTGTAGGAAGCCATCACGCTCATGATGCCACCTTCGGTCACGGCTGTCCTGAAGCTGGGGAGGAAGACTTCGCGGAGGACCCGTACAGAATAATTGGCGGGAGCGATGTTCGTCCCACCTTCAGGTTGGCCATGAGCCGCAAAGTGCTTCGCCGTTGCAATGACGTGGTCGCCAGAGATGGTTGGTCCCGAGCCTTGCAACGCTTTGACAATTGCTACGCCCATCCGCGAGACGAGATAAGGGTCCTCGCCAAAAGTCTCCTCGGTGCGACCCCAACGAGGCTCGCGCGCTAAATCGAGATTCGGTCCAAGGACTTGTTGGCTGCCACGAGCTCTGGTTTCGAGTGCCGCGGCCATAAAGATTTTGCCTATGAAATCCGGATCCCAAGTGCCGGCGAGGGCTATTGGCTGCGGGAAACTTGTGCTCCCTTTGGCCATATGGCCGTGCAGGATCTCATCGTGAAGGATTGCGGGAATTCCCAGACGGGTGTTTTCGATAAGCCATTTCTGCACCGCGTTTGCAAAGGTGGCTCCGTCGTAAGGCCCCTTCTGCTCACGCTGTCGTGCGATTTGCCCGATGCCGTGTTTCATCACTTGCGCAGCCTTCTCCGGTGAGAATTCACCACGATCGGTTGCGAAGTCCGTCTGCTCTTTTTTCTGTGGCCGATTTGCCCAAAGACACGTCAGCTGCGCAATCTTTTCTTCCAAGGTCATGCGCGACAGAAGATCGGAGACGCGTTGCTCGACCGGAAGGCGCGGATTTTTGTAATCCGGGATTTGTTCCTGCGATCGAGCCTTGCCTGAGGGTTCAGAAATAGTGATGGCGACGAGAACCGCCAGGGCAACTAAAAAGCGAAATTCGATAAGTGGTCTAACGAAACCGGGAAATAACAGCTTGCCAGTTAAGGCAGCAGGTTCACGATCGGATGTTTTCCCCGAGCTGCTAATGCCTTGTTTGATTGACATATGATTTCTCGTCGACGGTTGAGAAAACGTGGCACTGTATTGTTGGTTACTCGAAATCTTGATTACGTTGAAGCGCCCCGACAATCGCAAAGGGCAGAGTGAATTGCAAAATCGTAACGGGGCTAGCTCGTTATTGGTTTTAGTGCTGGATAGATCTGTTTGAAACGTTCGTACTGGCGAGCGAGAATCCTCACTGACTCAGCGTCGGGCTCGACGTGATCGGCAATTCGAACGACCGCGTCGCAAGCAACATCTACTGAAGACCACATGCCGACCCCAACACCGGCTAGAAGAGCTGCACCATAAGCCGCACCTTCTTCAGCGGCAACCGTGTTCAAGGCTCTCCCGTAGACATCAGCTTGAATGTGTCGCCACAGAGTTGATCGCGCACCGCCACCGCCCACCCTGATCTCGTCGACTTGCACTTCCATCTCTTTGAAAATTTCGAAAACGTCGCGGAGGCTGAAGGCTACTCCTTCCAGCACAGCGCGTACGATGTGAGCGCGGGTGTGGCTAGCTGTCAATCCCACGAGGGCTGCTCTCGCAAATGGATCCAGGTGGGGAGTGCGCTCACCCATCAAATACGGCGTCCAAAGTACGCCATCGGAGCCCGTGGGCACGGATGACGCTTCATCGGTTAATTGGTCGTAAGGATCGCGACTGTCTTCGCCAATAGTGCCAAACTGATCTCGAAACCAGCGCAGAGATAACCCGGCCCCCTGGGTTACTCCCATGACGTGCCAGCGACCCGGGATCGCATGACAGAAAGTGTGGACACGACCCTTTGGATCTAACGTCGGCTTGTCCGTTGCGGCGAAGACGACACCGGACGTGCCAATTGTTGCACTGGCGGTTCCTGGGCGAACGATTCCGATTCCGACAGCGCCGGCGGCCTGATCGCCGCCGCCCGCAACGATTGGAGTGCCAGATCGTAATCCAGTAGCTTCCGCACCGGCTATTGAGATTGACCCGGTTACTTCCGTTGATTCGTACACGTGAGGCAACAGGCGTTCATCGATCTCAGTGGCCGAAAGCATCTCAGCCGACCATTTACGTGCCTTAACGTCAAACAGCAACGTCCCGGAAGCATCAGCAACGTCGGTGGACCGGTCGCCGCTCAATTTCAGGCGCACATAGTCTTTCGGCAAGAGAACTGTGCGCAAGTTTCGCCATAACTCCGGCTCGGAATCGCGGACCCAGAGCATCTTCGGCAAAGTAAAAGCCGTCAACGCCGGATTACAGGTCAACTCGATTAGCCGTCCAGCGCCAATCCTTTCTGTCAGAGATTTGCACTGAGCGTCGGTTCGCTGATCACACCAGATGATTGCAGGACGCAGTACCTCATCGCTCTGATCAAGGAGAACTGAACCGTGCATTTGGCCTGAGAGGCCGACAGCCTTGATTTCGTCCGCGGGTAATTTCGACAAGACCTGGCGGACGGCGGTAGTGGCCGCTCGCCACCAATCCTCAGGATGCTGTTCTGCCCATCCTGTCCGCTTCGAAACGAAGGGAACATGCTCAGCCGTTGCAGAAGCGACGACGCTGCCGTGGCGATCAATTACTACGGCGCGGGTGCCTCCGGTGCCGACATCGATACCCAGGGTTTTCATCTGAAGTGTTAATCGAGGGTGCTTTATTAGCACAAGTCATCGCCGTCGATAAAGAAATTATGAGGGAAGCGGTAAGCGGTCGGAGGTTAGAGGTCAGAAAATGAGCAATGAGCAATGACCAATTTTCCATTTTCATTTCAGGACAGACTCCCTAATAATATGTGAATCAATCTAATGGACCAACGAAATACTACACACGGCAGTGTGTAGTTCGTTCAGATCCTACCTACAATAGGACGCTCCTCCCCGTAATTCTTTTCAACGCTACTCAATCAGAAGCACCGTCGACATTATGATCTGGAACTGATTGACTTGAACACATATTCGAGGCAGTATTTTGAACTAATAGACATCTGGTTAAGTACACTTAATTAAAGTGTAGGAATCATCCGGGCCCTTAATCCTTCTGGACCGGATACGTCAGACTCATCGGCTTCTTTGCAGGACCACTTTAGATCAGCGGGACTACCATGATTAGTGTTGTCATGCCAGTTTTCAATGCGGGGCCTTATCTTGACCAGTGTATTCAAAGCATCGTCAATCAGACCTTTACTGATTTCGAGTTTGTGATCCTTGATGATATGTCCACGGACGGTTCCGACAGAGTGTTGCGTGAGTGGGAAAGGAAGGACCGTCGTATCCGGCTATTCCGAAGTGATCAGAGGCTGGGCCTTGCACGTAGTTCGAACGCAGTGGTGCATCAGGCAAACGCCGCCATCATTGCTCGAATGGATGCCGATGATGTCGCCCATCCAAACAGGCTCTGCCGCCAGGTTGAGATTATAGAATGCCATCCGGACATTGTTGCTGTAGGAACACTCTGCGACGGAATTGACGCCCAGGGACACCTCGTGCGCCCCAGAGATCGATGGCGCCTCGTAAGACGTTCATCTTATGTGCCTTTCCCACATGGTTCAGTCATGTTCCGAGGCAAGCCTTTGATACATGCGGGGGTTATCGCGAGGATCTCACGCTCGAAGAGGATCGCGATTTCTTTACGAGAATGACCGCAGTGGGACGCGTGGTCACGATTCCAGACGTGCTCTACCACTACCGTTATCATTCAAGCAATGCCACTCTTCTCCATGCGGAGCGTGCATTTCGAGCCACTGGAGAGTTGCATTCTCAGAATGGGCATAATTTGGCAGAGCTCTATATGTTGGGGGCGATGCGCCTTTGGTCTGGCCAACCACCCAAGACCCTGTCTGAGATAGTTAATAATGACGTACTGAGATGGAATCTCGGAACTCTGGCCGCTTTGACCTCCACGGCTTGGGGAAGCATCAGTTCATCGAGCCTCAGGTTTTTCCTGCGTCAGATGATCCGCTTTCGCGATCTGCTAGCCAGTTTGCGGGTGAGTAACGGGAAATTCTACGAATGGCACGTTGAGAATCGTCGGAAGTAGAAAGAGTGGTCGACTTTTCTCTCAAGGGCTCTTACTTCATTAAGCCCGGACACCGAGAAACTCCACACTGGACTCCCCACGCAAAACTAGCAAATCTGCGGTTCCTCGTGGTGGAATATCTAAAAGAAATTCATCAAACAAATCACCTTGAGAGGCCCACAGAAATGTTCAATCGACTTCTCCTGATACTGGTGCTCATGACTGGTTGCACAATAGCCGCGGTAGCGCAAGGACAATCCAGTGAGAAGCCAGCGCGCGCCGAGGTGCTCGTGCTAGGTGTTTACCACATGGCGAATCCCGGTCAGGACATCTTCAATATGAAGGCCGACGACGTGCTGGCACCAAAGCGCCAGACAGAGATTGGCCAACTGATAGAAGTCTTAAAGAGGTTCCAGCCGACTAAGATCGCAATTGAATCGAGTATCTGGAGTAAGCGCGCACCGCAACAGTATTCCGACTACCTGGCGGGAAAGTACACGATGTCGCGTAACGAGAACGATCAAATCGGATACCGACTGGCGAAAGAGATGGGCCATAAGACGATCTACCCGGTGGACGTCGACGGCGACTTCCCGTTTCCGCGTCTCGTGAACTACGCAAAGGGAAAGGGTCGTTCGAAGGAAATGGACGCGTTGATGGCGGAGGTCGGCGAAATGGTCAAGGCGCAAGACCAATACCTTCAGTCACACACCGTGCTCGAAATGCTGATGGATATGAACTCCGACGAGAAGGTTGCCGCCGGTGTAGCTTTCTATTTTCGTCAGGCACACCTCGGCGAGCCGGGCGACTGGGCGGGCGCTGATCTCATTGCCGATTGGTATCGGAGGAACATCCGGATCTACAGCAACATCGCACAGCTCGTCGAATCACCAAACGAGCGCATTCTTGTGATCTACGGCGCAGGGCACCTTGGTTGGCTGCAACAAATGTTCACGAGCGACCCCACTTTCCGCCTGCGCAAGCTCGCCGAGTTCGTGAAATGAAGTTTTGGAAGTGTGGACCCTACATAAAAGCGCTTTTGTAGTCGCTGTGTATTAAAACAAAAACCAAACCCCAGGGGCGTCATTACACACGGAAACGAATTGACTCGCATACTCAAGAAGATCAACTGGAAAGTTTTTTTAGTCCTAATTGTGGCGGGGTTAGTTGGTGTTGTCGCAATCCTCCCCTACATGGCTGATCTACTTGGAAGCAGCATCATGAGGGACGCGCCTGCTTCCGAAATCCCACTGGTGCTTGTTGTTCCACTGGCTATCATCCAAAACGGCGTTATACTTTCAGTCACTATCTTCATCGGCATGATTCTTTCAGAACGGATCGGGTTACGAATGCCGTTGATCGAGGCGTGGGCGAGTGGTGAGCATCCAGTAAACCCGAAGGCAGTCGTACTGCCCGGAATACTTGTTGGTACGGCGGTGGGGATCGCGTTAGTGACGATTGAGGCGCTTTTGTTTCTAAAGCATTTGCCTGCGGCGATGCTGCCGTTGTTTGAGATTTCGCTCTGGAAGCGATTACTGGCAGGCGTCCTCTACGGCGGCTTTACGGAGGAGTTGGTCACGCGACTCTTTCTACTCTCAATGGTGGCATGGTTCTTGGGGAAATGGTGGAAGACCCCAGAGGGAATTCCGACCTCCGGAGCTTTTTGGACTGCAATCTTTTTGGTAGCGGTCCTGTTCGGGTTAGGACATCTGCCGGCAACCTCGGCTATGACTCCAATAACTCAACTGCTGGTCGCACGTGCTCTGGTGTTGAACGGAATAGCCGGTGTCGCATTTGGTTATCTTTACTGGAAACGCGGTCTGGAGGCAGCGATGTTAGGGCACATGAGCGCTCATTTGGTGATGCAGATTCCGGGAGTGATGCTGCTTAAGAGGATGCTGTAATACCGGAGAAAGCAAAGTTGTTGAGTTCACCATCACGCCTGACAAGCTCTCGTTTTTCAATCTGAAGAGGAAACCGTCGTCGAGCCCGGTTGGTTCGACATGATGGTCGGAAGCAGCTCGACAAAATATCAGATAGCAAAGCTTGAAGTGCTCGCGAAGTGAAGTGCGCGATCAATATCCATTGGCGCTGACAAGCTGAAAGCGATTGCCAAGATAGACCTCCTTCAGGGTGAAGACGGATTCGTCGAGCCTCGCTGTTGAAAAGAATGAGATCCTCCACACGGAAGTGTGGAGTGTTTTTTAGATCCTACCTACCAGGCACGCCCCCCACCCCTCTCTTTTCAACGTTACCCACTCACAAGCTTGCTAAAATTGTCCAAGTCAATGTGTGCACCCTATTCACCCTCTCGAATCCAGCGGCGCCACTAAAACTTCCAAATCTCACTTGTGTTCTCAGTCGGTAGTGTTGAAAGAGAAGAGAGGGGAGGCGCCTGTTATAGGTAGGATCTAAAAGGCACTACACACTTCCGTGTGTAGGATCTGGTTGGTCCATCAAGATGGATGGTACCTGATAGTTTTTCACACACTCTTACGTGCGCGTTGAATCTCACAGCGGGACCCGGTAGCTACCGCAACACCTTGTTGCCCTTCTCTTCCTTGCTTCAATTGAGCCACGCGGCGCCCTGATCAATGTCGTCGAGCGATAAATCATAGAGCGTCGCAACGGCGAATCCTGATTTCAATACTTAGAACGCATCGGTGCACGGCTACCTCATCTGGAATACGGATACCGAAGGCGCCTTCGAATCTGATGACGAGCTCAACTGCATCTAGGCCCATGACCAATTCTCCAATGTCAACCAAGCACTCCAACGCTGCCCTTCAGCCCATTCCTAACACTATAGGAGACATAACTTCGGAAGACTAACGACGTTCTTTGCCGGGATGATAAGCGGCTTCAAGATTAGCTCGAATGTCCTGCAGAGTGAGCCAGGCCGGTTTGAACTCTCCGCGTGCGTAGAGAGCTGCTTGATCCTGGTAATGTCGATTCTTCGGATCCCCGCTTGCGCCAAACGTGTGGATCGAGAAGGCGCGGACCTGAGGTCCAAACTCGACTACGCTAATGTAGCTTCCACCGGCGACGCCGTACCGCCGCTTTTGCCCACCCACCGGTGCGGCATAAAACGTCAAGACCGCGCCGTCATTGCCATTAACACCGCTGACCGGAAGGCTCGGCCTGGAGTCGTGAAACTCTTCGTCCTTGCTTTCATCGCGACGTTGCAAGCGGGTAAGCTCGCCCCAGGCGACTCGCCAAGTGCCAAAGTCTCGGTCAAGCGTATCAACAACTTCCGCAAGAGCCGCTAACTGTCTTTCAGGCGTTATTGCAGTCGCCGTGCGATCTCTTGATACACGGTCGTGCCAAAGACTGAAGAGCGTCATAGCAACCGAGTCGTTCGCGCTCCGACGGTCCCAGCGCGCCAACTCGTCGTGGATTTCGCTTAGGCGTAATCTCGCCTCTGAACTTGTTTCGGAAGAGTTCGGGTCAAGCTTTTCCTTGAGGGAAGTAAGGAGCCCCGGCAAGCGTTTGCCGGTACTCATTACCCGGGTGTCAAATGCCAAGCGCCGCCATTCCTCGAAGGTGAAGGTGGCCTGCCCCGAAAGGATCTCTCGCGAGATGGCGCCGCGCGGGTTGTCACCTTCCTGGACCATGTATTTGGGAAATCGTTTGGGATCGGGATTGCCCTCACTCGTCAGCAGAAAAGGTGTGGTGTTGCAGTTTTGCATCCACCCGGTTTTTGGGTTTGTAAGTTGGGGCAACTCAGCCATGCTGTGATAGCCCTGCCATTCTGTGGCCGGGTCGCTCCCATCTAACGGTTTACTCCAATCAAAGCGTGGATCGCGTCGTGGCACTGCGCCGTTGTACAGGTACCAGGTGTTACCCTGACGGTCTGCATACATCACATTACCAAAGAGCATATTGAGCGGAGCCATTGCACGTTTAAGTGAGTCAAGCGATTTCGCTCGTGTCATGTCGTACCACTCGCGGAGCCAACCGTCTGCCGCAAACTTTGCCATTCGTATCGCCAGTAGCTTGCCATCACGCGCGGCGAGGATCGGACCGTGATGCGTCTTGCGTATAGTGAAGCGGCGCGTCTCAAGACCGGCGTCGGTCTTGACTCGAATCTCTGCGATGCGCTCGGTAGCGAGGCGATATCCCTTCCCGTATTTGTAAGCGAGTGGGCGAGCAGGATCGTCAAACGTTTCCAGGTAGACGTCTGTTAGGTCAGCGGCATTGTCAGTGCTTACCCAGCCACCGTTCTCGTTGTGTCCAACGTAGGGCAACGGAAATCCAAACCGCGTGTAGCCGGTGAAATTCCATCCTTCGTCGCTATGAACGTGACCTTCGTAGACCTGGCCCGGACCGAAGAAGGGAAGGTGAGGGTTGATGAAAAGCATCGCGTGGCCCGTCGCGCTTTTTGATGGACCAATAACCCAACCATTGGAACCGGTGTGGACTTTTAGATCGTTGTCGAGCTCGGCAGTTTGCAACTGGGTCTGTCGTAGATTTCGATCTCGGGCGAAGCCGTTCTGGTAGTAGTTATAGCGAATGAATGCGAGTGTGAACCATGGTTCTATTTTCGTGAGCAGTCGCGGGCGTGCTTCCGGATGACGCGCGATGTAGTAGTTGAAACCTGCGGCGAAAGAGTCGCACAGCAAGCGCATATGCCGGTCGAGTCGTGCGTAT
Source organism: Pyrinomonadaceae bacterium (assembly GCA_035283645.1). Taxonomy (GTDB): domain Bacteria; phylum Acidobacteriota; class Blastocatellia; order Pyrinomonadales; family Pyrinomonadaceae; genus PSRF01. The sequence goes on along the minus strand of DATETN010000190.1, from coordinate 1,914 downwards.
TCCTCTCGAGCCAGTCTGGGAATTTCGAGGGCGTGGTTAAGTCGATCGTCAGCCAGACTCTTCTCGCCATACAATTCAGAGGCCCGGCCCAGCGCATGGATGAAGTTCTCTTCGACGCGCCAGAAGTTATCCTCCGCCTGAGCATAAGCGAATCCAAACACAGTGCTGGCGTCGGTGCGGCCAAAAACGTGGGGCACTCCGTAAGTATCGCGATAGATAGTGACTGTGCGGGCGAGTCTTTCGAGTGAGGTAGAAGGTTTCGTTTTGTCGGATCGATTCTGTGCGTGTGTGACTACCGGGTTAACAAAGAAAGAAAATGCGAGGAGGATTGGTAAAAACAATTGGTTTGATTTATGGCCTTGTAATTTGGGCATATGGTTGCAAGGCAAGAATGGAATTTAGTTCACGAGTGATTTTGCCACATGGGTTTTCGCGCGTGAAGGATTGTAGTAATTGGTGCCGAGGGCGGGAGTCAAACCAGCACGTCCTTGTGCTCAGCTGACCCCCAAGACTAGATCGTGTCCATTCTTTGAGTTTTCCAACTCAATCGGAAGACCGATCTGCCTTGAATTGTTACCTCAAAAGCTCTTAGTCATGTGAGATGAACGGCGGGCGCTTGATCTCTAATCGAGGTGATTGGTCTGTGTAATTTGGGCAATCTGTGGATATTCCTTTACTCTCCGTCCAAATTCGCGCTTTGTCATCGCTTGACCCGCGATCGATTTTTCCTTACATTCTCTCCGCACTTATGTCAGACATCCCAGCCTCTTCCTGAGATTCCTAGCTCAATTTTGTTTACGGCCTCGGCGGTGCCAGTCTCCCGTACCTTGCCCACGAGTCCCCGTTTCCCCTAAGTACGGGCAGGAGTTGAATCAATGAGACATTTCTTGGCAACGATTTTACTAACGCTGTGCGCGACCATGACGGCATTCGCACAGTGCAGTGACGCAGATAAGCAGAAACTGATAGCTCTCGATAAAGCATGGGGCGACGCCAGCCAGCGCGGTGATAAAGCCTTTCTACAAAACCTCTACGCGGACGAATACATGAACCCAAGTCTCCAGGGTTCGGTAAATAAGACCCAGGCGATAGAGAATGCCCTGCGTGCCGCAGACGAGCGCAGGGCAAATCCACAGAACGCCGACAGTCTTTCTCACGACAATTACGTAATTACGTGCACGCCTAATACTGCGACGATCACGCACCGGAACGTCATCACTACCAAAGTGGGTGGGAAAGAGCAGAGCTTCTACACACGCAGTGTGCACTTTCTCGAGAAACGGGGCGGTGAGTGGAAGGCAGTGAGCGACGGCGGAAGCCCCCTGAACGACGCGGGTCAATTGCTTTATCTGGAGATGGCATGGAGCGAAGCAGATAAGAACCGCGATGTAGCATGGTTCGAGCGTAACTGGGCTGACGATTACTACGGCGTTAGCAGCACTACGGGAAAGCTCACCACAAAGGCTGAGGACATCGCGGCGATCAAGAATAGAAAGGAAGTCTACGATTCTGCTGTCGCCTCAGACATTGAAGTACGTATGGAAGGCAATACTGGTATCGTGAGCGGCGTCTATCAACTTAAAGGGAAAGATGAGAAAGGGCAGCCGTTTGATCGTCGGATCCGCTATACCGACGTGTTCGTTAAGCGTGATGGCCGTTGGATGGCCCTCGCCTCTCAGGGGACAGAGATCAAGTAGATTCGAAAAGGCCACCCACCGTTACCGGAATGTGATGGCAAGCTTGGAAGCCCTGGCCCGACCGGGGCTTTCATTGGTAGTGGTTCAGTTTGAAACTTGGAAATAAAATTCAACGGCTCTTGGGAACGCGGGCGTCCCCGCCCGCACGGTGCCCAATTTGTTGCATCTTCTTTTCCGCAATCAATTTTCGCGCTGCGCGCTCAATGCGGGCGAGACG
>DATETN010000189.1:0-8599 GCA_035283645.1 Pyrinomonadaceae bacterium | reverse complement strand
CTCCTACGGTTAGCGATCGTTGAATGGTCGGCGTCTCGGTATGCTATTGCGCTTGATGTTCTCTCGAGCAACTCTCCCTTATTCAAAAGGATCACAAACCATGCAATCAAGGGTGCATACCATAGTCAGATGGCATTAGTGCTCAGAGCCATTGCCAAATCCGGAGATCGAGAAGAGTACTTTCGCCGTGCGGTCGACCAATACAAGGAAGCAGATTCAGAATTTAAGTTAGCCCGAAATAGCATTTTTAGAGCGGATGTGCAGAATAATTTAGCCTACCTTTTGTTGAAGCTAGGTCGGGCCAGGGAGGCACATGAATACCTTGGCAATGCAAGACGACTCACCGCCAACGCTAAGGACAGAATTCGGACAGCTCAGATTGATGAGACTCGAGCCCAAGTTCTGATCGCTCAAAGAAAATTCAAGGAAGCGGAAACGGTAGCACGGGGGGCTGTTTCAGTATTTGAAAAGAGCGGACAGCAGTGTCTCCTCGCCGATGCATTGATCACTCACGGCATTGCACTCGCTGGACTGCGCCGCTCGGACCAGGCCCAGTTCACCTTTCAACGAGCTGTCGAGGTTGCCCATCAGGTCGGGGCCCTCAATAAAGCCGGCCTGGCCGCACTGACCCTCGTTGAAGAGTTACCCGAATTACCACCCGATACCTTACATGCTGCCTACAACCGCGCCAGCGAATGGCTTGCAACCTCTCAAAGCCAGGAGATCCTGCTCCGGTTGAACGCCGCTGCGCGAAAAGTCTTTCTCGGATTACGCGGAGCAACCGAATCCGAGGATTCAGCCGACAGTCTGTTAAATAAACCGTGTGACTTGCAGGAGGAAGTCCTGCGTTACGAGCGAACCCTCATCCGCCAGGCATTAGGAAAGGTCAGCGGCAGCGTCACCCGCGCCGCCGCAATGCTGGGGATGAGTTATCAGGGACTGGCTTACATTATTCAGTCTCGTCACAAAGAACTCTTGAAGGAGCGATCACCCATACGCAGACGTTCCCGTCGCGACGTCGCTCGCTGACCCAGTCTTAAACGGACGATCTCACTTCTCGTCCGTTCCACAACTGTTAGATCGAAGATGATCGATTGGCCAATCGCCCATCTTCGTACGCAGACGTATTCGTCGAGGGGAACGAATAGTCTGCTTGAGACGCCACGTTAGCGTGGGTGGCGTGGCGTAGAAAGACCGGCACGTGTTCCCAGCGTGCCGGTCTGCCTCCCTGCGACCAACCGAACTACTCACCTCGGGTCGCTTGCTGACTGACAATATACTTGTGTGAACATTCCCATCGCATGTACTCTTGAAGTGCGTGCGAACGAAGTCTCTGCAACAGTGTTCCTGAATACAAAACGTCCTCTCCGGCATCAAACTCATGACCCGGCATCGTCCCGCAGGAATAACCAATGTCAATTAAGGGTACTCTCAACACGATGAGTGTGCCTGATCTCCTGCAGTTCCTCGCTGCGGGGCGTAAGACTGGCACTCTCAGATTCAATCGCGACGAGTTGATGAAGGAGATCTATCTGCAGAATGGACTTGTGGTGGGCGCTAACACCAACGATCCGAAGGAATACCTGGGCCAGGTCCTGATTCACTATGGGAAGATCGACGAGCCACAGCTACAGGTTGTCATGGAGGAACAACGGCGCTCCGGGGGGAGACTGGGCGAAATAGTCGTTGAGAAAGGGTTCATGACAACCGAAGGCGTACTCGAGATCCTTCGCATCCGCGCACTGGATATCATCTATGACCTGTTTATCTGGGAAGACGCGCATTTCGAGTTTTTTGACAAGAGTCCTTTCCCGGCAGACTTGATTCGGATTGAGGTTGAACCAACCACAATCATCATGGAGGGAATTTATCGCGTCGACGAGCTGTCGAGGTATCGCACAGTCATACCTTCTGAGTTGGCGGTCCTGGAACCGACCGATCGTCCCACCGCTGACCTGAGCCCCAAGGTTCGGCAGCTTCTCGCATATGTTGAGAAGCGCATGACCGTCGCCGAGATCTGCTACAACATGCACGACTCGTCCTTTAATGTGTACGGGCAGCTGTTTGATCTGGTTAATGAGGGGCTGGCGCAGGTCGTCGAAGAACTGCCGCAGCCGGCACCTGCGCTACCAGCTGTAGATGAAACCGCCACTCTATTTGCTTCCGCGCGTCAGGAACTCGCGGCACACAACGCCGGCAATGCCATCTCGCTAATGCATCGAGTTTTGCAGCTCGAGCCAAAGAATGAGGAGGCGCAATCACTACTCAAGACGGCCGAGTCTGAGTTCGTAAAACAGGTGTATCAGCGATTGTCCCCACAATCTGTACCCCGGATACTCCTCACGCCGGTGGCCCTGACGGAACAACAGCTCGGTCCACAAGAAGCTTTCCTGTTATCGCGGATCAACGGCGAGTGGGACATTCAATCAGTGCTCTCGATCTGTCCGTTTCGAGAGGCAGACTGTCTACGAATGATGTTGACCCTAAAGGACGCCGGAATAATTGGGTTCTAGTATCCTGCTCTGCTGCTGATGAGTGTGCTCGCTCCACCGCAAACCCTGACGTCGGGCAAACGTTGGGCCATTCTTGCCCTGCTTTCAACATCCGTACTATTGGGAATGTCCCTCTGGTTCAGCGGCGCGGCGGTAGTGCCCGCACTAAAAGCAGAGTGGCGACTCTCAGACTCTGCCGTTAGCTGGCTAACCATCTCTGTTCAACTGGGATTTGTCGCAGGCACCTTACTGAGCGCGCTCCTCAACCTCCCGGACGTGCTGAATGTGCGTCACCTGTTCGCCGTTTCTGCGTTGATTGGAGCCCTCGCAAACTTCGCGTTCGGCTATTACGCGCATTCCCTGGAGGCCGCGATTATCCTGCGATTCATAGCCGGTGTGTCACTTGCCGGAGTGTATCCGCCGGCAATGAAGATAATGGCGACGTGGTTCAGTCGATCACGTGGGATGGCGCTGGGAGTATTGGTGGGTTCATTGACATTGGGCAAAGCGTTGCCTTACCTGATCAACTCAGTAGGGAGTGAAAACTGGCGCCTGAACGTGCTGTCTGTGTCGTTGCTCGCGATCGTTGGCGGATTGATTGTCCTTCTGTTCGTCGAGGATGGACCTTACGCGTTACCTTCCGCGCGATTCGACTGGACCCAGGCCGCGAAAGTGTTCAGTAATCGCGGAGTTCGGCTTGCGAGCTTTGGCTACTTTGGTCATATGTGGGAACTCTATGCGATGTGGGCGTGGTTGCCGGTGATGATGCGCGCCAGCCTCGAATTGCAGCAAGCGTCCCCGGCTTTTGCTGAACTGGCGTCGTTTTTGGTTATCGGTTCTGGGGCTGTTGGTTGTGTTGTTGCCGGTTTGGTCGCGGATCGGGTTGGTCGCACGATCGTAACTTCCTGGGCCATGATCGTTAGTGGCAGTTGCTGTCTGCTGATAGGATTGACATTTGGTGCTCATTGGCTGCCGCTCCTGATAGTTGCAGCGATCTGGGGGGCAACAGTAGTGGCCGACTCGGCCCAGTTCTCAACCTGTGTCACAGAACTCGGCGACCCTCGATACATCGGCACCGCACTGACAATCCAAATCTGCATCGGATTTCTTTTAACGACTGTTTCAATTGAGCTGATTCCCCGCGTCGTGGAGCTTGTCGGTTGGCAGTACGCTTTTGCGCTGCTTGCACCGGGGCCATTTTTAGGTGTGGTGGCCATGTTGCGGTTGCGAGGACTACCTGAGGCAGTAAAGATAGCCCATGGCCGTCGGTAAAAATGTAACTTCTATGTCGAAGCGAATGAGTATCAAAGCTACTCAAGACAGGTTGGAGTTGAAACAGCGTAACCGCAAGATCATCCGGCTCCTTAAACGTGCCTATCCGGATGCTCAATGCTCGCTGAATCACTCAAATGCTTTTGAGCTTCTGATTGCGACAATTCTATCGGCGCAGTGCACAGACGAGCGCGTAAACCTAGTAACGCACGATTTGTTTCGTAAGTATCAGTTCCCAGAGGACTATCTACAGGTGGCACCTGCGGAATTACAGAACGACATCCGCACAACCGGTTTCTTTCGTAACAAGGCCAAAGCCATTCAGGGTACCGCAAAGGTTCTGATCGAGGAGTATGGGGGCAAGGTACCCCAGACGATGGATGAGTTGCTCGAACTGCCGGGAGTGGCCAGAAAAACCGCGAACGTCGTCTTGGGCAATGCATTCGGGATCGCTTCTGGGGTGGTTGTCGATACTCACGTCACCCGGTTGTCGCGACGTCTCGGGATGACCAAAGAAAAGGTTCCCGAGAAAATTGAAACGGATCTAAAGCAGATCGTGCCTAAGCGTGACTGGGTGATGTTCTCGCATCTACTCATTGCCCATGGTCGTAAGGTTTGTAAGGCGAGAAACCCGCTGTGCGCCGATTGTGCAGTCGAGCCATTGTGTCCGAGCTCCTACCTGAAGACTGGTGTTGTACCGGGCTCGTAGAAGCTTGAACTGCGCTAATCAACGCTGGCACTGGTTGAGTGGGCCGCTCCGGCGCGAGTACAATGCGGCCGCTCCACTACTCTGACTGCCAAACCCGAATGTCCTTGTCTGTTACACGGCATATGGCGTTGCCCCCCTCTTCGCTTCGGCGGCCGATCTTCCATCAAAAAATGACGGAGCACCGAGCCGCGTGAGCTATCGATTCCCCTGGCACCGCCTCTCTGATGAGCACCTCCTGAACATGCGCATCTGCGATCTTGATCTCAAGATCAAAGGCTCGTTTCTGGAACCACACATCATTCGCTTGTACGACGAGTTGAATGATCGAGGGATTCGATTTAAGCCTCACCTCTGGCTGTCCGAAGAGTGGTTTTCACCGGATGGTGTGCCCGGTATCGCCATTCCGTTCTATCTCGCCCATCCGCGCCTTGTGAAACTCGAACGGAAGCAGATGCTTGAGGTCGAAGGTGGCACTGATAAAGAGTGCATGCGCATCCTGCGACATGAAGCGGGACATGCTCTAGATACGGCCTTTCGTCTACACTACCGGAGGCGTTGGAGAGAACTGTTCGGTTCTTTTGCGCAACCCTATCCCGACTTCTACAAGCCAAAACCAAAGAGCCGCAATTATGTGTTGCACTTGCGAGCTTGGTATGCCCAGGCACATCCGGCAGAAGACTTTGCCGAGACCTTCGCGGTTTGGTTGACACCTCGCTCGCGCTGGCGCCGTCGATACAAAGGATGGGGAGCGCTGAGAAAGCTCGAGTACATAGATGACGTGATGACTGAACTGGCAGGCACCAGGCCGCGGAACCGCACGAGAACCAAGGTTGAGCCACTCTCTCTCATTCGCACCACGCTACGGGAGCATTACCGTCGCAAACGAGAGCGCTACGATTTTGAATGGCCGGCTGTTTACGACCGCGATCTCACTCGTATCTTTTCCGATGATCCACGACACCGATCTCGACCGAGTGCGGCTAGTTTTCTGCGCGGCATCCGACGCGAAGTGAGACAGCTCGTTGCCGACGGCACAGGCGTTCACCAGTACACGATTGATCATGTACTTCAGAACATGATCGACCGTTGTAAAGAGCTGAAGTTACGTGTGGGCACTCCCGGGCGGGAGGCTCGACGTCGAGTAATGATCGTCCTTACTGTTCAGGTAATGAATGTTCTCCATTCGGGTTACCATCGCATTGCCGTATGACGCATATGACATTTGAGCCACGAAAAAAGCTGCGCGTTATTGTCCTGGTTCACGAGGATCTCGTACCCCCGGAATCCCTGGACGGGCTAAACGAAAAGGAGAAGCTCGAGATTAAGACTGAGTTCGATGTGTGTTCGACCCTTCGAAAGATGGGCCACGAAGTCTTTCCCATCGGCCTATACAATCAGCTGAACGTAATTGGCAATGCGCTGATGGAACATAAGCCTCACATCGCCTTTAACCTGCTCGAAGAGTTTCACGGCTATCCGCTCTATGATCAGCACGTCGTTAGCTATCTGGAATTGATGAAGCAAGCTTACACCGGCTGTAATCCGCGTGGACTGACGCTCGCACATGACAAAGCGCTCACCAAGATGATTCTTGCCTACCACAGGATTCAGGTGCCCAACTTTGCTGTCTTTCCAATGAATCGGAAAGTGCATCGTCCCAAACGCCTGAAGTTTCCTCTGTTGGTAAAGTCGATAAGTGAAGAAGGGTCCGTCGGGATAGCACAGGCCTCGATTGTTTACGAAGACGAGAAGCTAAAACAGCGCGTCGAGTTCATTCACCGGCAAAACAAGACAGCGGCGATTGCCGAGCAGTACATAAAGGGGCGCGAAATTTATGTAGGGCTTATTGGCAATCAAAACATCCAGACCTATGCGCCCTGGGAACTGGTAATGGAAAAGCTGCCGGAAGGTTCAGAAAACATCGCCACCTTAAAAGTTAAGTGGGATCCCGATTACCAGGAACGGGTGGGGGTGAAGACCAAGGCCTCTGATCTGACTCCTGAGCAGCATAAGGTCCTGGAAAGGCTTTCGAAGCGTATCTATCGCTACCTATTCTTGAGTGGTTATGCTCGCCTGGATTACCGGCTGACGGAGGAGGGTCAGTTCTACCTGCTGGAAGCGAATCCAAACCCACAGATCGCGTGTGACGAGGATTTTGCCGATTCAGCTGCTCATTCCGGCGTACCTTATGATCAACTTCTCCAAAAGATAATCACGGTTGGATTGAACTATCAGGCTGCTGGCCAAGTGAGTTGACACCTGGGTGGACGTTTAGAGCGCAATTGAAGTGCGAAAAGATCAGGAACGTATCTGGATTAGGAGTTTATTCTGGGTACACCATTAGTTCAGTCTTAAGGAGCGCGCCCCATGACGATCGCACTCACTTTGCTGTTTGCGCTAAATCTCTACAAGAGTTTGACTGCGTAGATTTTTTGGAGTGCAGGGCGCCTTGCCGCCGCACTCCAAAATCATTTTGACCGAAGTGTTTTATCTTGAAACGCTCTATTCAGTTGTTTGACTCCTTGCGGGCTCGGTGCTGGATTCTTTTAGTCCGCATGTTGCGCCACTCTGCTGATTCGTCACGAAACAGTCACATTGGTTGTTGTTAGCCCTCAGTGCAGCAGGTAGACTCCGCTTGGGCTCAGGCAGTGCCTCCCTCACGAAATTTCCGAAAAGTGGTTGCATTCTTAATAAGGAGAACAGCGCCTCCTCAAATGGATTTGAGAAAACTATTCCCCTACCTAGCCTCCGCTTGTGTTTGTCTTGCGGCTTCAGTTTCCGCTTTCGCTCAGACCGAGGAAACGCGTCCCAGGGTCTTCAATCATCTTGCCGGAAATAACCGACTGGCTGACGAGCAGATGGTTGATAAGGAACAGCCGTTCGTAGTCTCGGAAGCCTCTGCCGCAGAGATCAAAGTTGCCCGTATTCCGGCCGCTAATAGGTCAAACTTCAATTTCCAACATCTGATTTCTGCAGCAATCGATGAACGCTTAGGAACCCGTTATCGCTGGGGCGGAACTGGACCATCGGGTTACGACTGTTCGGGGTTCGTTTGGAGTATCTTTCAGGCCGCAGGAATAGATTTCGAACGGGGGAGCGCCCGCAGCTTATGGGCACGTTTTGAGGAGCCGGAAGACGAAGAGAAATACAGATTCGGCACGCTGGTTTTCTTCAGTAACCTGGCACACGTTGGAGTGATCGCTGATGAACGGGGCTTCTATCACGCTTCGCGACACCACGGAGTAATCTATTCACCTTTTAATGAGTATTGGTCAAAGAGGTTGGACGGCTTCCGCAAAGTTCCGGTAGTTTCGGACGCTGAGTAGACAGTCAATAATCAAGCTTCGCTGATCAAACAGCCATCGGGTTTGCAGCGGGTGTGTCCCGGTCGGATCATAGAAAACTAAGGGGTCATCCGTCGTCTTAGTGAACCAAAGGAATCCTACACACTGCCGTGTGTAGGATCCTTTTCCACTTGGATCTCATTACTCGGACCACTTTCAAGGTGGTCCACCCTCACCTGGTCCATGTTCAATCAAATCCTACACACGGCAGTGTGTAGTGTTTTTCAGATCCAGCCTACGAGAGGAACGCCACCCCCCTTTTTATCAACGTTGCCGACTCAGAAGCTTCATCGAAATTGCGGAGCTTCTGAGTGTCACCCGTCTTCTTAGTTGGTATTGTTGAAAAAAAAAAGAAGGGGGGGTGGCGCGTCTTTGTAGGTTGGATCTAAAAAGCACTACACACTGCCGTGTGTAGGATCCTTTTCCACTTGGATCTCATTACTCAGACCACTTTCAATGTGGTCCACCCTCACCTGGTGCATGTTCAATCAAATCCTACACACGGGCAGTGTGTAGTGTCTTTTAGATCCAGCCTACGAGAGGAACGCCCCCCTTTTTATCTCAACGTTGCCGACTCAGAAGCTTCATCGAAATTGAGGACGGGTGAAGTTAGGGTTCTGAATGTCACCCGTCTTCTTAGTTGGTATTGTTGAAAAAAAAAGAAGGGGGGGTGGCGCGTCTTTGTAGGTTGGATCTAAAAAGCACTACACACTGCCGTGTGTAGGATCCTTTTCCACTTGGATCTCATTACTCAGACCACTTTCAATGTGGTCCACCCTCAC
>DATETN010000188.1:0-51149 GCA_035283645.1 Pyrinomonadaceae bacterium | reverse complement strand
GCCAGAACCACCTCGCTCAATCGTGGGTCGCAGGCCAGATATCCGCAAACGAATCGCGTCACAGAGCCGCCTCCACCAAAGCGGGCGATTTTTAGACCCCCCTCGAGATTCTTAGCGAACATTCGCAAAGAGTCTACGGGTTTTTCCGGAGACCCGTTACCTAAGATATGTGCATTTCCGTGCGGGAAAATCACAATATCGCCAGCGGAGAGTTCCACTCGTGGTCCATCTAAAAGCCGAGCATATGCTCGGCCCTCGGTTAAGAAGTGGTAGATGATCAAGTGTCGGGCTTTGGGTTGAAGATAAGGAACTATGGCGGTTGATTGAGGCGAGCTGATAGACCAGGGAGTAGAAAACTCTGCATTGAAGAACAACGCCCCCTCGAGCCTCACAACTCTCAAAACCTCGGAGAGCACGTCCATGCAATTGCCTCGCTGAACTGCGTGTTTGGGGCAAGAATACGGGATGATCAATCAAGTATTCAAGATCCTGCTGGTCGTATAGTGGACTCAGAGCGAATCAATTGAAAGGAGGCACGATATGCCACTGATAGAAGTCAAACTGATTGAGGGAGTCTTTACGAAGGAGCAGAAGCAGGAGATGGTGAGCAAGCTGACGGATGCAATGGTGGCGGTGGAAGGTGAAAACATGAGGGGAGTCACCACTGTCATCATCGAAGACGTCTTAAGCGGTGACTGGGCCATCGGAGGAAAGCCGTTGACGACTGCAGACGTGAAGGCTCTTGCGGCCGGCAAGAACTGACGCCACAGCTCAAGTCAGCAAAGAACCCCTGGGGAAGGATTGCTTCCAGTGCTGAGACATCCTTCGTTGGACAAAACAGATCGGTGGAGCCCACGAAACGGGCGACTACAGGTTCGTGCTAGTCGTCCGTTTTACGTGGGCTCTCGATAATTCGAAAGTGGCATTTCCAATCAGATAAGTAAGCCGGTGTTGCTTTGACTCCATTCAAAGGAATGCCTACCGTTACGCCCACCGGAGATGATCAGTAGAATATTTAGGCGAAGGCCGCAAACCCACCAAGAAGATCTCAAACTACCAATCGCCAATTGGGGCAAGGGCGAACCGCGATGTATCCGTTTAAGAAAACGTACAGTCCCGAAACGTTTGCTGTGTAGGGTTCCTTTACAAAACAGGATGGTTGCATCAAGGTGGTGCTGACACCCTAAAGCTTTGGGTAGCAATGGGTGTGATATGAAAAATGAAACTGCGTCTAAATCCGGAGAGAAGCGCTTTTCTTCGGGTGAGATGAGCGAGAGTGAGATCGATTACAACGTGATGGGGTCGTTCCCAGCGAGCGATCCCCCGTCATGGACGATGGGCGTAGGTCCACACCGTAAGGCGCACGATAACCTTGAAGGTGAGAAGCCCTCAGCCACCGAGCCTTCGCACCAGAACGAACCAACCCAATAGGAGCCTGAATAGCGCAGCTCGTTATCATCCATAACATTCAATTCGTGATGTCATTTCGTGGATCGTGAATCTTCCGGTAAACTCATCCGGACTCGCACCTGGTAAACAACGCACTTCGTCACACGGCCGTTGACGCTCTATCACTCATTGTTGCGACCCCTCCTGTTTCGACTGCCCCCCGAAACGGCACACGAGATCGCATTGCATTCACTTGCCAGCGCCCCCGCCATTGCCAAGCTACTGGTCGAGAGGCAAGACAGCAAAATATTCGGTAATCTGAAACGGTTCGGCCTGGAGTTTCCGAATCCCGTTGGCTTGGCAGCAGGATTCGACAAAGATGGGGTCGCTCTTAGGGGTCTGGCAGCGCTCGGTTTTGGATTTATCGAAGCGGGCACCGTGACGTTTCATCCGCAACTGGGAAATCCGCGGCCGAGATTGTTTCGACTCTCCGAAGACAATGCTCTGATCAATCGTGCCGGCTTTAACAACGCCGGTGCAGCTGCATTCGTCGATAGAGTTGCAAGAAATAGACCTCCTTGCGTTCTAGGCGTCAGCATCGGCAAGAGCAAGATCGTGCCCATGGAAAATGCGATAGAAGATTACACCCGATGTTTTGAACTAGTGTATCCAGTGGCGGATTACATCGCCGTGAATGTTAGTTCACCAAATACTCCGCGGCTGCGCGAACTACAGCAAAGGGAAAGCCTAGATGCACTGCTGCGCGCACTGGTCGCACGACGTCGCCAGTTAGCATCTGAACATGGAGTTGAACGTCCGTTGCTGGTTAAAGTCTCTCCAGATCTGGACCAGCAGCAACTGGAAGAGATCGTCCGCGTCGTAGAGGCAAACGGGATCGCCGGAATTATCGCAACCAACACCAGCATTACGAGAGACGGTTTGAAGACGAGCAAAGAGAAGGTCTTAAGATGCGGCGATGGCGGGCTAAGCGGAGCACCGATTAGACACAAAGCGACAAGTCTAATCGCTCAACTCTATCGTCTGACGAGCGGAAGGACTCCAATTGTGGGCGTCGGTGGTATCTTTAATGCGCGAGACGCCTGGGAGAAAATCTGCGCCGGGGCGAGCTTGATCCAACTCTACACGGGTTTCATTTACGAGGGGCCTTCCATAGCACGCGATATTTGCAAAGGACTCCACGAAATACTGTTGAGTAAAGGATTCGGTTCGCTCGATGACGCGGTCGGCAGTCGCGTCCAGGAGTTCAGACAAGATGGCTGATTTGAAAAACCAAGAGAGTGCACGGAAGCGATTAATTGTCGCCCTGGACGTAGCATCCGGCAAAGACGTGCATCGATTAGTCGCCAGGTTGCAAGGCGCTGTAGGCATGTTCAAGGTCGGCAGTCAATTATTCACTGCGGCCGGCCCAGTAATAATCCGAGAGCTCGTGCGACGCGGAGAGCGTGTCTTTCTCGACCTAAAGTTCCATGACATTCCGAACACAGTAGCCGCTGCCGGAGTGGAAGCGATGCGATTAGGCGCTTCAATCTTCAATGTGCATGCCTCTGGGGGTCGCGAAATGATGATGCGCACCGGTGAGGCTGTTGGGGAGGCAGCCGCCAAAGAAGGCCTCGCAAAGCCCGCGATTATCGCTGTCACCGTGCTGACGAGTGCTGATGCGTCCACGTTGTCGGAGACCGGAATGGCAGATTCTCCAGAGGCGTCGGTAAGGCGTCTAGCAGTGCTGACAGAATCAGCCGGCTTGGATGGGGTTGTCGCGTCACCTAATGAGGTTGCTACGATTCGTTCCGCGATTGCTTCGCCAGACTTTCTCGTCGTAACGCCTGGAGTTCGCCTAGAGGGTTCAGCTGCCGACGATCAGAGGCGAATCAGCACACCGGCAAATGCCATCGCTGCCGGGGCAAGCTATCTGGTAGTCGGTCGACCGATAACTGCCGCTGCAGATCCCCGAGGCGCAGCTGAGGCCATCGTCGCCGAGATGGCAGCTGTGCAATGAGGTCAAGTAATAGGAACTACAACGCTCCTGGTTCGTGTACATTTACGAGACAGGTGCCGAGCTCGTGGCGTCACCGTCAATTGACAACTGGCAATTTGCGATCGTCGATCGCAACGGTTTGCTCTGTTCCTGAATTTGAAACTATTATTCGAAGGTGACTCAAAGCTTGACCCCCGCTTGTGTTTGTTACTCCCTCCTCCTGATTCTTGTGCTGTTCGTCCCCGCCGGCGCCCAGCGAAGCGATATCGTATCTGCGTCTATCTCTCCCGCGCCGTATCGCGTCGGCGAGCGCTTGACTTACAACGTCTCGTTCTCGAACTTCATCAGCGCAGCGCACGTGGAGCTTCAGGTACTCGCACGGGGGACGTTCTTCGGACGCGAGGGAATTCAGATTGCGGCGCAAGTGAAGACGTCGGGTGTCGTCAGCGCGGCACTCTATTCATTGGATAATGATTACTTCACCTATGTAGATCCCAACACCGGAATCCCATTCCGCACTCAGCGGCGAATCAGAGAGGCGATGCGCGCGTCTGAAAGTACTCGTGATCTCAATTCGGACACGGTGACAGATTCGCGCAGCGGATCGATTCCCGGCACGTACGACTTCGTCTCAGCCCTCTATCGATTGCGAGCGTTACCACTAGCCGAAGGGAGCACTTATTCCTTTGTTGTTCAGGGGGATACAGAGCAGTATCAAGCGGAACTGCGCATAACGGGACGACAGACGCTAAAGGTTAACGTGGGTACCTTCAACACGCTCGTGGGGCAGGTGCGGGTCAGGAACAACTCGCGGGCCAATAGTTACAATCTGCGAGTCTATTTCAGCGACGATGTCCGCCATATACCCGTATTGATCACCGCAAAGCACCGCGCTGGCGAAATTCGAGCAGAACTGGCGGCTTCTGATTTTGCTCAACCCGCGGTGACTACGCCCGCACCGCCAACCAATGCTGTTGCGCATCCACCATCGGGGACTACCTTACCGACAACACCTTCTACTACTGCCGCAGAGTTGCCTGGCCTCCCGTTCAAGGTCGGCGAACAACTCAACTATCAGATTTATCTTGCAAACGTCATGGAGGTTGCGGGCACTGCCACTTATCACGTCAGAGCACGTTCGCGTTATTTCGATAGAGAAGGATTGTTGATTGTCCTCCGCGCCCAGACGACGAACGCCATGCAGCGACTCTTTTTTGCAAACGATCAAATCACGTCGTACGTGGACCCGCAGACGCTACTTCCCTTCCGTAGTGAACTGGATCTCACTGAAGGACGGCGGCGTCTCAATCAGATCATAACGATTAATCAGGATCATGGTACGGCAGTTACTGATAATGGGACGCGCATGGAGATTCCAGTGGGTACGCACGACATCATCTCCTGCTTTTATGCGCTGCGGACTTTCAACCTCACTCCACCGCGACGGAACGCTATCTCACTTTTGGTCGAAGGCAAGACCAAGACGCTCTTCATCACCGCATTACAACGTGAGACTATTCAACTCGGCACGCAACAGATTCCGGCGATCCAGGTGTCGCTGACCACTGACGATCCAGACAGCGACAAGTTCAAGTTCCGAGGTTGGATCAGCGATGATTCGCGTCGGCTGCCGCTACGCCTCACGGCCATGAGTCCTCTGGGTCAGGTGCGGGCCGATCTTGCCATCATTCCCTTGGCACAACAGTAGGCTGTGGAGTGCGACGGCAAAGGGCGCACTAAAGGTCTACTTGAAATTGAAATCTATTTTCAATGTGACTATACTGGCCCCGCTCGCCCAATGAGGCCGAACCGAATTATTAAGGGGAAAGGCTTACTGGAACATGCTCAATTCATTCATCATAGTGCTGCGCGAAGGATTTGAATCATTCTTACTCGTAGCAGTTATTCTTACCTACTTGCGGAAGTCTGGACAAAAATGGCTCATTTCCTGGGTTTACCTCGCCATAGCGCTGGCTTTATCCGCGAGCGCGGCGCTCGGTTACCTACTGCAAGTGGGCGTTGACGATTCCGCGCTTGAAGCTACGCTCGGTACGACTCTTGGCGGATACGTTGGGCAGTTCCTCGGCAATGAAGCCTTGCGGGAAGGAACCCTGGGGCTCATTGCAATCGTGATGGTAGGAACCCTGGTGGTCCACATGTGGCGGTCGGGAGGTAAGATTCGTGAGCGGATGCACGAACGGCTAACGAGCGTCTCTTCCCGAAGCTCCAGATTTGCCGCGGTTGCAGGTGTGTTCCTGTTCACCTTTTTGATGATTACACGTGAAGGTATGGAGACGGCCCTAATGCTGTTGCAAGTGAAGGACCCGCAGATGATAACGGGAGCCCTGCTCGGACTTGCTGCTGCACTTGTGTTCGCGTTGGGTTGGGCTCGTTTCGGTCATCTGATCAATGTGAGGCGTTTCTTTCAGGTAACCGGCGTGTTCCTGCTTCTCTTTATGGTTCAGGTCGCAATTTACTCTTTCCATGAATTCTCGGAAGCGGGTCTGCTGCCTAATAGTGAGGTGCTGCACAGCGCAACAGAGAAGTTTTCTCCGGACGGGTTATACGGGAAGTGGTTCTCACTCCTCATGGTGTCTGTTTGTGGCCTGTGGTTGTTGGGTGGCTGGCTAATGGATCGATTGCAACCACGTGGTGCGCCCCCTTCCCCAGCGCAAGCCTAGTAAGGTTGGCTAATTGGTTTTCATTAGATTATGTGTCTGTTGAAATCAGCGTCATCCATTAAATTTGTGGCTCAATCACTTCCGGAAATGCTGCGCCAGCTCGCGTTTCAGCAGTTTGCCTGTCGGACCCTTCGGTATCTCCTTCACTATGCGAACAATTTTCGGGCATTTGTAATCCGCCAACCTGCCGCGGCAGAACGAGATCACCTCTTCAGCCTCGGTTTGGGCACCCTCCTTCAACACGACAAAAGCTGCAACTTCCTCGCCATAGAGGTCATCAGGCATACCGATCGTTGCTGCCGCAGCAATATCGGGGTGTTGATATAAGATCTCATCGATCTCCCGGGGATAGATATTTTCACCACCGCGAATAATCATGTCTGACTTGCGATCGACAATGTAGTAGTAACCATCTGCATCCCTGTAACCAATGTCCCCGGTGTGAAACCAACCGTGGCGGAATGCCCTTGCCGTCGCCTCCGGGTCTTTGTAGTAAGCCTTCAAAATGTTTTCCCCGCGCAGCACGATTTCTCCGGGCGTGCCGTCAGGAACTTCGAGGGCGTTGTCATCAACCACCTTCATCTCATTTCCGACTGGTAGTCCACAGGATCCCGGTCGCCGCCGAGTATCAGGCGGGTTGAAGGTTGATCGACAGGTGGACTCGGACAGCCCGTAACCCTCAACCACGAGGCAGTTGAATGTCTCTTCAAAGCGCCGTAGAACCTCTGCTGGTACAGGCGCCGAACCACACATCGCAAATCGCAACTGATCTGTCGTCAGACCCGCAGGCACGCCGTCTGGATAGCTGCTGAGCAGCATGGACAACATGGTTGCGACAGACCCAAATGAGGTGATCTGATAATCAGAAATGACCTGCCAGAAGCGTGAAGCAGAAAACTTGGGGCTGACTACTGTTGATCCACCTGCATAAAGAGCAGACATTGTCGTCACGGAAACTGCATTCATGTGAAACAAAGGCATGATGGTCAACAACCGGTCGCGTTCGGTAAATCCGAGCCAGGTACTAATCTGCCGAGCATTCGCTATCAGATTGCCATGCGTCAGCAGGCAGCCTTTCGGTTTACCCGTAGTACCGGATGTATAGATAATGATGGCCTCGTCATCAGCAACAATGTCCGTAGTGTTATCTGCTGTAGCCTCGTAATCTCGGTTCGCCGTTATTTCATCATCAAAAACGATTACATGTTTGAGTGTTTGAAGATCGCTGTGAATCGCCTCAATCTGCGGCAGAAACTGGGAGTTGACGAGAATGGCCTTCGCCTCAGAGTTCTGCAACACGTAAGCGATCTCCTGGGACTTGAGGAGCGAATTCACTGGACCTGCCAAAGCACCCAGCATCCAGCAGGCGAAGTAAGCGATCACATATTCCGCGCTGTTGGGCATTAACAGGGTGACGACGTCCCCTTTTTTGATCCCGAGTTGCCGCAGCAGCGAGGCCGCACGATTTACGGCCTCAGCGAACTGTTGATAAGTAAAAGTGCGACCATTCGCCTCCGCAAACAGGAATTGTTTTTCCGGAAAGTTCCGAACGCGATCCGCAAGTAGTTGGGGAATGTTGGTGGGTGAATTGAGACTCATAGGGATGCGACGCTTTGGCGGTACCGGTTATGAAAGACGGCTATGGTATATTACGCCATCGCCGCGAGTCATCTGAGTTGGGGGAGGCCCATTCCCGTTCCAAGGTTGGTCGCACTGGTCCGTCACCCTAATGCCGGACAAACGCCGTGTTCGCTAATCGACCCAAATGAATACCTATCGAAATTTCATCGGCGGAGAGTGGCAAGAATCGAGCTCGTCACGGACCCTCGAAAACCGAAACCCCGCGGATACAGATGATGTTATTGGTGTAATTCGTCAGGCTACACGCGGGGAAGCTAGAGCAGCAGTAGAAACCGCCGCCCAAGCATTTCCAGGTTGGCGTGGGACACCTGCACCTGCACGTGGGCGAATTGTCGCCCGCGCGGCAAGACTACTGGAGGATCACAAAGAAGAGCTGGCCCAGCTTCTAACACGCGAGGAAGGAAAGACGATCGCCGAATCACTCGGAGAGCTGCAAAGATCGATTAATGTAGCAGAGTTCTGCGCGGGTGAATCCCGGCGTATGAATGGCGAGACTATCCCCTCTGAACTACCCCTGAACTTCGCTTACACCATCAAGCAGCCTCTAGGTGTGGTTGCGTGCGTTACCCCCTGGAATTTTCCTGTTGCGATCCCCGTCTGGAAGATTGCACCAGCACTGGTCGCCGGAAACACTGTAGTCTTTAAACCCGCCTCGCTCACACCGGCTACGGCAGTTCGCATTACCGAATTGTTTGAAGAGGCCGGGGTTCCGAAGGGAGTACTGAATTTAATTCTCGGTTCGGGTTCTGATGCCGGCGAGGAGATTGTTAATCATCCGGCGGTGAAAGCCGTCTCATTTACAGGCTCTAATGGAGTTGGCATTCGGCTATATGAGCAGGTTTCGCGGCGCGGCGCCAAATGCCAATGCGAAATGGGCGGCAAGAACCCTGTGGTTGTTTTGGAAGACGCGGATTTGGACCTCGCAGTTGAGTCCACTGCACAGGGTGCCTTTGGATCTTCGGGCCAGCGCTGCACGGCGACTAGTCGAGCCATTGTCGTCAACGAGATTGCGGAAGAATTTGTCGAACGCGTCACTGCCCGCGCTAAGTCGATGCGTCTTGGCAATGGAGCAGATCCCCAAACCGAAATGGGACCAAGCGTCGACGAAAGCCAGTTCAAGACCGTACTTAGCTATATCGACATTGGGCGCGAGGACGGTGCGACTCTTGTCTGTGGTGGGGCACGCGCGTGTGGCAATGGCTTAGACCGGGGCTACTTTGTGCAACCAACGGTGTTCGATCACGTAACTCCTGATATGCGCATTGCGCGCGAAGAGATCTTTGGGCCGGTCCTGTCGATCATGCGCGTAAGCAACTTTGAAGAGGCCATGCAGGTAGCTAACGACACTGAATACGGTCTCTCTTCATCAATCTTTTCGAATGATGCAGCGCGCATCTTCCGCTTTGTAGACGAGATCGAAACCGGTATGACGCACATCAACTCACCCACCACGGGGGGTGAGGCACACATTCCTTTTGGCGGTATAAAAGGAACCGGGATCGGCGACCGCGAACAGGGATCTACTGCGCTGGACTTTTATACGGAATTAAAGGTGGTTTACGTTGATTACACGGGCCGCAAACGCGAAGGTAATCTGTATTAAGGCGCTGGGTAGTGACGAGTGACAAGTGACGAGTGACGAGTGACGAGAAAATCTCTTGTGGTTCTGATAGTGAAGTGTCATAGGATAACAGCTGAGCTAACTTAGTACTGGTGAACTAGAAGCGGTGAACGACTTTTGCGGTTCGTCAAGGCGTACAGATCACCCGTGCGTAAAGATACAGCGACGCGTAGAGTGAACCTAACCCTCACGAATTGGAGAAGTTATGCGGCCTCACGAAAAACTTGATGTGTGGAAGAAGTTTATGGACCTGGTCTTGGAAGTTTACAAACATACCGAACACTTCCCGAAGGAAGAGAGATATGGGTTAACATCTCAGATTCGTCGTTCAGCAGTATCCGTACCAGCAAATATTGCCGAAGGCGCAGCCAGGGACAGTGCGAGGGAATTTGCGCACTTTTTGTCGAACGCTCAAGGTTCAGCGAGCGAGCTTGAGACCGAAATTCAGATCGCGTATCGTCTCGGTTATCTCGATGAAACGGTCTACTCTGATATCCGCGAGGCGCTCGACAACGCAGGCCGTATGCTGATCGGACTTTCTAGGAAGGTGCGTGGTAAGTGACGAGTGACAAGTGACGAGTGACAAGTATGAGTGACGTCGCCGGTTTCTATTCGATCGTCATCGCCCGTCAATCACTCCTCACTTGCCACTCGTCACTCGTCACTTGTCACTCGTCACTCGTCACTTGTCACTTGTCACTCGTCACTCGTCACTCGTCACTCGTCACTTGTCACTTGTCACTTGTCACTCGTCACTTGTCACTTGTCACTTGTCACTCGTCACTTGTCACTCGTCACTTGTCACTTGTCACTCGTCACTCGTCACTCGTCACTCGTCACTCGTCACTTGTCACTCGTCACTCGTCACTTGTCACTCGTCACTCGTCACTTGTCACTTGTCACTCGTCACTTGTCACCCCGAGGTAACCCATGAGCACTGTTGAAGCCAAAACTTCCCCTTCTGAAACTGTTCGCAAACACCAAGAGTACCTCTTTCCCGCTGTTGCCACTTACTACCAGGAGCCAATAGCACTCGTGCGTGGCGAAGGCTTTCACGTGTGGGATGATCAGGGAACCAGGTATCTCGATTGTTTTGGTGGCGTCCTGACAGTAAGTGTGGGTCATGCAAATCCGCGCGTCAATGAAGCTATCATCAATCAGGTCAAGACACTGCAACACACATCAACACTGTATGCGAACAAACCACAATCGGATTTGGCCGAGAAGCTCCACCAGATCACGCCTGGCAATCTGAAGAAATCGTTCTTTACCAATAGTGGTACCGAAGCTGACGACACGGCGGTTCATGCGGCCAAGACAGCAACAGGACGCCATGAGATTGTGGTCCTCAGACACAGCTATAGCGGGCGTTCGGCGACGGCTCTGTCAGCAATGGGCCACTCAACCTGGCGACCTTTGCCTGCGCAGATCGCAGGCTTTGTTCATGCTCGCGCACCCTATTGTTACCGTTGTCCATTCAAACTCACCTATCCGGAATGCGGCTTGGCTTGTGCCAACGACATTGAAGAGTTGATCATGACGAGCACCACAGGTGAAATTGCGGCGTTCATGGCAGAACCCATCCTCGGTGTCGGTGGTTTCGTAGTGCCCCCTCCGGGCTACTTCGAAAGAGCAGTGGAGATCACACGTAATCATGGCGGACTCTTCATCGCTGATGAGGTGCAGACAGGTTGGGGTCGCACAGGTGATAAGTGGTTTGGAATCGAACATTGGAACGTAACCCCGGACGTCATCACGTCCGCCAAGGGACTTGGGAATGGCGTGCCTGTGGGGATTACTGTGGCAACTCCAGAGGTCGCTGATAGTTATCCCGGACTGACCTTTTCGACATTCGGCGGCAATCCGGTATCGATGGCCGCCGCCCTGGCAGTTATCCAACTAATAGAAGAGGGAGATCTGAAGCGAAACGCAGCCGAGGTTGGCGGTTACCTGCGACAACGGCTCGAGGAATTGAAGGACAAATACCCTGTTATCGGAGACGTGCGCGGAATGGGACTGATGCAGGGTCTCGAGCTTGTCAAAGATCGCGAGACTAAAGAACCAGCACCACAAGCACTTTTGAGAGTCTTTGAGGAAACAAAACGTCGCGGCGTTCTAATCGGCAAGGGGGGTCTGTACGCAAACGTGATTCGGACGGGCCTGATGCTAAATTCGACCAAGGACCACGTTGATGAGTTGATTTCGGCGCTGGACGCCAGTTTTGCGACGGTTTGAAAGCTGGCCTTCCGGGTCGGATCCGAAAACTCGGACACCCTGAATACAGGTTTTGAAACACTTCCGCGTGAGCAGACGTACGAACATTGCTCTGCAAATCCGGACCATCACCCATATCCACTAAAGAAAGAGGCCTTTATGCTGAAAGCTCTACGACCAAAACTGATTCTGCTGGCTGCGTTTGCACTGCTTTTTGTCGCAACTACGCCGCAAGGTACTTACGGGCAAACCGACTCTCAACCTCCGTTAATCGACCGCGAACTATTCTTTGGTGATCCAGAGATATCAGCGGCCCAGATCTCACCTGATGGCAAATTCATTACCTTTGTTAAGCCTTTTAAGGGCACGCGCAATATCTGGGTAAAACACACAGAAGATCCGTTTGACTCAGCGAAACCCGTAACCGCAGATATGAAGCGTCCGGTGACCATCTATTTTTGGAGCCGCGACGGTAAGTTCATCCTGTTTGTTCAGGACAAGGGCGGTGACGAGAACTTCAACGTTTACGCAGTTAACCCGGCAGATAGTCCGGCCGCCGGACAGGATGTACCTGCGGCGCGAAACCTGACCGATGCCAAAAGTGTACGTGCCTTTATTTATGCCGTCCCACGCACCGAGCCGGACTTCATATATGTAGGACTCAACGACCGCGACGCATCCTGGCACGACCTGTACAAAGTAAAGATTTCCACCGGCGAACGAACACTGGTGCGCCAGAACACCGAACGCGTCACCAGTTGGGTCTTCGATTTAAAGGACCAACTTCGTCTCGCAACGCGCTCGGCTGAAAACGGAGACACGGAAGTCCTGCGTGTTGATGATAAAGGCTTCACCAAGGTCTACTCCTGCACGGTCTTTGAGACCTGCGGACCAATTCGATACCACAAGGACGGTCAGCGAGTTTACTTCCTGACCAATAGAGGCCAGGGCGTGAACCTCACACGACTGGTTCTATTCAATCCCACAGCCGGCACAGAGGAACTGGTTGAAGCCGATCCTCTAAACAAAGTCGATTTTGGAGGCGCCGCATTTTCTGAGGTCAGTGAGGAACTCATTGCAACCTCCTACACGGATGAAAAGACACGCAGGTATTGGAAAGACAAGACGTTTGCGGCTGACGAGAAATTGGTCGCGCAAAAGTTGCCCGGCCGCGAACTCAGTTTTGGCAATTCCACGCGTGATGAGAGGCTGTGGCTGGTAACGGCATTCAGCGACACTGAACCCGGTGAGCGCTATCTCTTTGACCGACAGACAAAGAAACTCACACTTCAGTACCGCATTCGTGAAAAACTGTCGCGTAGTGACTTGGCTCCGATGAAGCCTGTGCGGTTCAAATCCTCAGATGGTCTCGAGATCCCTGCCTACTTAACACTTCCAAAGGGTGTCGCTCCGAAGAACCTGCCAGCGGTTATCGTGCCGCATGGTGGGCCGTGGGCACGCGATAACTGGGGTTACAACAGCATCGCCCAATTCCTTGCAAATCGTGGCTATGCGGTAATACAGCCAAACTTCCGCGGATCCACTGGGTACGGAAAGAAGTTCCTTGATGCCGGTAACAAAGAGTGGGGCCAGAAGATGCAAGACGATGTCACCTGGGCCGCAAAGTATCTTATTGCGGAAGGCATCGCGGATCCCAAGCGGGTAGGCATCATGGGCGGCTCCTATGGAGGTTATGCGACCCTTGCTGGGGTCACTTTTACCCCGGACGTGTACGCGGCTGGCGTATCGATCGTTGGACCCTCGAACTTGATCACACTGTTGGAATCCATCCCTCCGTATTGGGAACCTATTCGCAAGCTCTTTTACGAGCGGATGGGTGATCCAAACACGCCCGAAGGTAAGGCGCAGCTCCTACGGCAGTCACCCTTGACCTCGGCAGACAAAATCAAAACTCCGCTGCTCGTAATTCAGGGAGCAAACGATCCCCGGGTGAACAAGCGCGAATCTGACCAGATAGTAGTGGCGCTGCGCGATCGCGGTTTTCCTGTGGAGTACCTGGTTGCACCAGACGAAGGGCATGGGTTCGCACGACCGGTCAACAACATGTCGGTGTTTGCGTCGGCGGAGAAGTTTCTTGCCAAACACATCGGCGGCCGTCACCAGGAGACAGCAACTCCGGAAGTGGCCCAGCGCCTGAAAGAGATTACGGTCGACGTGAAAACCGTAACGCTGCCCAAGAAGATGGACGCCGTTGCCAGCCTGCCAAAACCGGCTGTGGATTTAAAGGCCGGTACCACTAATTACAAAGCGAACATTGCGATGGGCGCCCAGTCTATCCCGCTCACCTTTAAGACCGAAATCAAAGATGAGAACGGGGCTTGGGTCGTTTACGGTACAGCCGTGACGCCGCAAGGTGAGCTCAGCGATACATCGACGCTAGAGAAAGGCAGCCTGTTATTAAAGCGTCGCTACATTAAGCAGGGGCCCATGGTCATTGAGATGGAAGTTAAAGACGAGAAAGCGACCGGTTCAACTACCATGAATGGCCAGGCAAAACCGTTCAATGTGGATCTGGGAGGCGCATTGATAGCGGACGGAGCTGGCATGTACGACGTTATTGCCGCGTTACCGTTAGCTGAAGGCTATGCGGCCGGCTACCGCAACTTTGATGTACAACGGCAGAAACCCCAAATGAAGCAACTGAAGGTCATCGGCAGTGAAAGCGTCACGGTTCCGGCAGGAACGTTTGACGCATACAAGGTCGAGATTACTTCGGCCGACAGCGATGCAGACAAACAGACCGTGTGGATTGCCAAAGACACACGGAGAGTCCTGAAGATTACCGCTGTGTTGCCCAATCTGGGTGGTGCTCTGTTAACTTCAGAATTGGTGCAATAATGAGATGAAAACCCTCATCAAGAATGGCCGTATCGTAACGGCCGTCGATGATTATCGAGCTGACGTGCTGATCGAGGACGAACGCGTCTCATTGATCGGAGCCAAACTCGACATCGAAGCAGACCGCGTGATTGATGCCGCCGGGAAACTAGTCATTCCCGGCGGCATTGATCCACATACCCACATGGAACTACCGTTTGGCGGGACCCAGTCATCCGACGACTTCCGCACGGGCACAATCGCAGCTGCGCATGGGGGGACGACTTCGATCATCGACTTTGCGGTGCAATACAAAGGCGAGTCGCTAATACAAGGCATCGACAATTGGCACCAGAAAGCCGAAGGCAAGACAGCAATCGACTATGGCTTCCATCTGATTACGACTGAGCTGGAAGACAGCCAAATCGAAGAGATGCATACGGCCATGGACGAAGGCGTCACGAGTTTTAAGTTGTTCATGGCTTATCCGGGTGTGTTTCTTGTTGATGACGCTACCATCTTTCGCGCCATGTCTGCAGCGGGCGAGCGTGGGGGCCTGATCTGCATGCACGCGGAGAACGGAATCGTCATCAATGAGATCATCAAGCGCGCTCTCGAGAAGGGTCATACGGCGCCCAAGTATCACGCGCTGACTCGACCAACAGTCGCCGAAGCTGAAGGGGTGCATCGCGCGATTGCAATTGCGGAAATGGCTGAGTCGCCGGTCTATATCGTCCATTTATCGTGTGCCGATGCTTTGAATCAAGTACGACAGGCTCGCGACCGCGGCATCCCGGCGTTTGCAGAGACTTGTCCGCAATACCTCTTCCTGTCCATCGACAATTACGACGAGCCGGGATTCGACGGCGCAAAGTATGTGATGACGCCACCCTTGCGTGAAAAATCGAATCAGGCAGAACTCTGGAAGGGCTTAAGAATGGATGACCTGCAAGTCATCTCAACAGACCACTGCCCGTTCTGTATGAAGGAACAGAAAGAATTGGGTCTCGGAGACTTCACCAAGATTCCGAATGGCGCCCCTGGTGTCGAGAACCGAGTGCCACTTATCTACAACGGCGGCGTTGTTGAGAACCGGATCACATTGAATCGGTTTGTAGAATTGACTTCAACCGCAGCCGCGAAGATGTTTGGCCTGTTTCCACGTAAGGGAACGATTGCAGTTGGCTCTGACGCTGACATCGTGATCTTTGATCCGGATAAGGAGCAGACACTCAGCGTGAAAACGAGCCACATGAATGTGGACTATAACGCGTATGATGGAAAGAAGATTCGCGGCGTTGTGGAAACGGTGTTATCCCGCGGCAAAGTTGTGATTGACAGCGGCGAGTACAAGGGCAAATCGGGTGACGGACAGTTCCTGAAACGTGGGACTTGCGTATCAGTTTAATTAGTCCAGCTTGCGGCATCTTAACGGCTTCGTCGATTAACAATGGGAACGGCTCACTTGCCAACGGCTTCGCCGCCGGATGTGAGGCGAAGCCGTTTCTCATAACATAACGCAGTTGCACAGTTGTGGGTTCGTTAATTGCGTTTACCATCAATTTCCTGCTCGACGTTTTGGATATTTTACGGCCACCAGCGACTGACTCTTCGGCATAACACATGGCCACTAAGACGATTCCCGACGCTTTGACTCAAAGGGACTTTGAGGAACTGCAAAAAGACGTCTCTTCAAGTCCCCTCTGGAATAAAGACCTCGCACCTACAACCATCAGAGATCGTACCTGGTCCACCTGGAACATCGCAGCCCTTTGGATCGGCATGAGCGTGGTGATCACCACCTACACGCTTGCGGGCGGGTTTATCGAAGCGGGTATGAATTGGTGGCAGGCAATGGTGACCATTTTACTCGGCAACTCGATTGTGCTCATCCCGATGATCCTCAATGCTCACGCTGGCACAAAATACGGTGTCTCATTTCCGGTGCTCTGTCGCGCTTCCTTCGGCACGCGCGGGGCAAACGTTCCGGCAATTCTGCGGGCAATCGTCGCTTGTGGATGGTTTGGGATACAAACCTGGATTGGGGGCACGGCAATAGATTCGCTCTTTAGCGTGATGTGGAGCGACTGGGCCACGATGTTTGGCGGCGCTGCCGTTTTGGACGTCGCGGTTCACACCTGGATGGCCTTTTTTTTGTTCTGGGTGATTCAAGTGTTGATTATTCTCAAAGGTGTGGAAGGTATTAAGTATCTGGAAAGCTGGTCGGCGCCTGTACTGCTAGTCGGCGGGATAGTGCTACTAATCTGGGCTTCGTGGCGTGCAGGAGGGCTAGGTACCATCTTGAGTCAGTCCGCAGCATTACAGAAGCAGCAAGGAAACTTCTGGCACATCTTCCCTGGAGCCTTAACGGCTTCTGTCGGTTACTGGGCCACGTTGAGTCTGAACATTCCGGACTTTACGCGCTACGCAAAGTCACAAAAGTCGCAAATGTTGGGTCAGGCGCTTGGCTTGCCCCTGACGATGACGGGGTTCGCCTTCATCGGCGTGGCAGTCACCAGTGCAACGCTTCTAATCTATGGCCAGGCAATTCCGGATCCGGTTGAGTTGATGAGACAATTCGACAGCCTCACCGTCATACTGCTAGCCACGGTGGTGATCTTCGCTGCTCAGATCTCCACTAACATGGCCGCGAATGTTGTCTCTCCGTCCAATGATTTTTCCAATCTGAACCCACGTTTGATCTCATATGTTACAGGCGGCCTGATCACGGCTGTCATCGGCATTCTCATGATGCCCTGGAAGTTAATGTCTTCTATGGGCGCATACATTTTCACATGGCTCATAGGGTATTCGGGGCTAATGGGCGCC
Organism: Pyrinomonadaceae bacterium; assembly: GCA_035283645.1. Lineage (GTDB taxonomy): Bacteria > Acidobacteriota > Blastocatellia > Pyrinomonadales > Pyrinomonadaceae > PSRF01. The sequence continues at coordinate 33,940 of DATETN010000188.1, read as the reverse complement.
ATCGCAGGTATCCTGATCTGCGACTATTGGATCCTAAGAAATCAGCGCCTCAGCCTTGTTGACTTGTTTGACCCCAAGGGCATCTATTCCTACTCGAATGGTGTGAATTGGCGTGCAGTCATTGCCCTCGCCTTCGCGGTGGCGCCGGTAGTGCCAGGGTTCATTCGAGCTGCAACCACTCCCGGCGGACAAGTGTCTGACCCGAGCTTCTTCGACACTATGTACATCTATGCCTGGTTCGTTACTTTTGGACTAGGATTCGTCATATACTACGTGCTCATGAATGGGCAGGTCCGTCGCGAGTAGTTGAATGCCTTGTGCTGGTGGCGGACTCCAAGTAATTTATCCACACTATTTTTCCCGAATCTCCAGAGGAGTACGTCGTATGGCACGCAACGTAAAATGCGGACTAATCCAAACAGCGAATGCTGCCCCCACCGACCTGCCAATCGAAGATATAAAGCGGTTGAATATTGAAAAGCACTTGAGCTTCATTGAGCAGGCGGCGGAACAGGGAGTAAAAATCCTCTGCATGCAGGAAGTGTTTACGACACCCTACTTCTGTGCGGAGCAGCAAACACGCTGGTACGAGGCAGTAGAGAAAATTCCGGATGGACCAACTGTTCGCCTGATGCAGGAGGTGGCGAAAGAACACGGAATGGTCATAGTCGTGCCGATTTATGAAGAGGAGATGACGGGGATCTACTACAACACGGCTGCAGTAATCGATGCCGACGGAAAGTATCTCGGTAAGTACCGCAAGAACCACATTCCCCATGTGAATCCTGGGTTCTGGGAGAAGTTCTATTTCCGGCCTGGCAATCTGGGCTATCCCACATTTGAGACTGCGTTTGCTCGGATTGGTGTCTACATCTGCTACGACCGTCATTTCCCCGAAGGTGCTCGCGTGCTGGGGTTGAATGGGGCCGAAATTGTATTCAATCCTTCGGCGACGGTTGCAGGTCTGTCAGAGTATTTGTGGCGGCTGGAACAACCGGCACATGCAGTTGCAAACGGGTACTTCATCGGGGCAATTAATCGGGTAGGGCACGAGCAACCCTGGGATATAGGTGAGTTCTACGGCCAAAGCTACTTTTGTGATCCCCGCGGTCAGATAGTGGCACAGGCACCGCGAGACGAAGATGCTCTGGTTGCTGCTGATCTCGACTTAGATCTCATCCGTGAGGTTCGAAACACGTGGCAGTTCTTCCGCGATCGCCGTCCAGACTCATATGGACAGCTCGTCGCAGATTGAAGTTATTGACTATTCGGAGTTCATCATGGATCTCTCAATCAACGTCAATGGAATGAAGTTCCCCAACCCGTTTCTTCTCGGGTCGGGCCCGCCAGGGACCAACGCCCGCGTGATAGCCAAGTCTTTCGACGCCGGCTGGGGAGGCGCTGTCGCTAAGACCATCAGCCTCGAATGCGCCAAGGTGGTGAACGTCGTTCCGCGCTATGGAAAGCTCAGATCCAATATCTCCGGTGAAGTTATTGGTTTTGAAAACATTGAACTCATCTCTGATCGACCAATTGAGGTTTGGCTTGACGAGTTTCGGCAGATAAAAAAGGAATACCCGGACCACTTTTTGATCGCCTCCGTCATGGAGGAGTACGAGAAAAGCCGCTGGCAGGAACTAACCCGAATGGTCCAGGAGACGGGTGTTGATGCCTTTGAGCTCAACTTTTCCTGCCCTCACGGTATGACAGAGCGACGGATGGGATCGGAGATGGGCGAACACCCTGATCTGACGGAAGAGGTAACCCGTTGGGTGACGGAGGTTGCCACGGTTCCAGTCTGGGCCAAGATGACGCCCAACATCACCAATATCAAGGAGCCGTCCCTCGCAGCTGTTAAAGGAGGTGCAGTTGGCATCTCGGCTATCAACACCATTCTCTCTGTGATCGGTGTTGATCTGGAAACGCTGAGACCAATGCCAACAGTCGAAGGACACACAGTACCTGGCGGGTACTCATCTCAAGCAGTTCGTCCCATCGCTCTGCGCATGGTTAGCCAACTGGCGCTGGGGCTGCCAAAGGAGGTTTCAATCAGCGGCATTGGTGGGATCCAGAATTCGCACGACGCCCTTGAGTTTATGCTGCTCGGCGCCTCAACGGTCCAGATTTGTACCGGCGTAATGCTTCACGGCGTGAAGATGATCGACGAGTTGAAAGAGGGCACCGAGAAATTCATGCGCGATAAAGGATTTAACTCACTCGAAGAGATTATCGGGCAAAGCCTGCAGTATTTTTCAACGCACATGGATCTCGTTCAGAAGATGAAGGCGGCAAAACGCTCGAAAGCTGGCGAGGCCAGCCGCGACAATGAATGGGCACAGAAAGATATCACAGAGAAAACAGCCGAACTTACTTCGAACTGAGCTAAGCCCCATGCTCAACCCCAGTTCCTTCCCTACAGTTCTCTCATTACTGCGAGATCGCAAGTTTTCTTTTATCGCCCTGCTAGCGTCAGCACCGTTACTTCTTGTGTTCGCCAACGGGGGCGTTGCCTGGCCATGTCCTTTCCTGCATTTGACGGGAATTCCCTGCCCCGGATGTGGTTTAACTCGCGCCACCTACCTGCTACTGCAGGGTGACGTAAAGAACTCGCTGACGTTTCATGCCTTTTCGCCGGTAGTGGTGCTCGGGCTGGGAATCCTGACCTCGTCGGTCTTGTTGCCTGAGCGACCACGCGCACGCTGGGCCGAGCATCTTGCAAAAATCGAACGAAAAACGGGCATCGTTATTCTGCTGCTTGTGGCAATGATTCTTTACTGGCTGGGAAGAGTGATCTTTCTCAACTCAACCTTTGTGCAGTTAATCCAGGGGTGAAGCTCGACCTATTAAGTGTTGGAGGACAATTTAGATGGCAGCTCTAGGATTAATCGGAATACTGGCGATGCTCGCCGCCTTAGGTTGTTTGGTGCTTTTCATCATGGTGCTTATCAGGCAATTCCAGACGGCAGGACCGGTTCACGGCATTATCGGAATCGTAACCTGCACTATCTGGACGTTTATTTGGGGTTGGATGAACGCCACCAAACTTAACATCAAAAACCTGATGCTCATCTGGACGGGCCTGATCGTCCTTTACATTATCCTCTACATCATCGGTGGAGCGGCCGTGGTTAGCCAGATGGGAGAAATGCCCACAAACATGCAGTGAACTTCGTTCACGCATCTGAAAGTAGGACAGACCTCTTCTTGTTAGACGTCCTGTCCTACTTGATTTCGCGCATCTCGCTCAGCATCTTTTGGATGGTCGACCGAAGGCGGACTGTAAGTTCCTCGGCCTGACCTTCCGCAGGTACGCCTGCCGGATAGATCGGCTCACCAAATCGTATCCTGACTTTTGCCAAGCGCAATCGCCAGGACTTGCGCGGCCATACTTTGTAGACTCCATCCAGCGCAACCGGGAGAATCGGTACCTGTAATTCACTTGCTAGAATGGCGGCTCCCTTTTTGAACGGGTGCAGCTCGCCATCGAAAGACCTTTCTCCTTCAGGGTAAATGTTGAGAACCTTGCCGGCTCGCAAACCAGTAGCACCAATCCACAAGGCTCGTCGCAGGTTAGTGTCGGGATCAACAGGAACGATGTTGATCATCTTCGCTATCTGCTTTGTGAGGGAGTTACGCCAGTACTCACTCGCACCAACATGGAAGATCTTGCTCAGCACCCGATAGGGATAAACTGAACAAACAAGAACTGGATCAATGTAGCTCTGGTGATTGGGGCTCACAATAAATGGCGCCTTCAGATATCGGAGATTCTCGACACCAGAGACCTGCAGGCCAAGGAAAATACGAGCCAACGCGTAGACGAGGTTAAGCAGCACGAACGCGCCAAATGCCGTCAAATGACGAGTATGAAGCAGTGGCTGAAGCTCTTCACCGCTCGATGGGTCAACAGCCAGTATCTCAGCCCACGTCAGTCGCTTCTCTGTCGCTGGTAGAGCGCTTGCCCGGGTCGATCCATTGCCACTGTTCGTCAGTGCCAGAACATCGGCCACTGTCAGGGCTCTGGCGGCCTCTTCGTCGTCAAACTGCAGACCAAACGCCTGCTCCAACGAACTCAAACACTCCGCGCGAGCCAGTGAGTCAAGACCCAAATCGAGCTCGAGATTCATTTGCGGATGAATAGTTGAAGCCTCCGGGGCGTGGCGCATGATGGCTTGGACCAGCTCTTTGCCCGCCGCGGTGTTGAGGAGCTTACGGTCGGCCTCAGAGCACACAAACCGCTCTTCACGTACGATGCGTGCTTTGCCATTCTGAAGCGATTCCAGTTGACGCTGTAACTCAAAACGTCGCACCTTGCGCGTGGCTGTCCGCGGCAAGGGCTCGGCCTGCACGACGTAATTTCTGACACGCTGGTACTCAGGGAGATCTCTTCCCCTGTTGTCGAGGTCATACCGGATTGCCTCGCGTGCATTTGCAATTGAATTGCGTTTTAGATATTCAAAATCTGGGACTACGACTGCACACAACGTCTCAGACGACGCAAATCCATCATCGCGCTGCTTCACGCCCAAGACACACAACTCACTCACCAGCGGAGACTTCGTGTAATGCGCCTCTACATCCTCAGGGTAAACGTTCTTACCGGAAGCAAGGACGATTACGTCCTTCTTTCTACCGACAATGTAGAGATGACCTGCAGGATCAAAGCGCCCGAGATCCCCTGACCGAAACCAGCCATCCGCGGTAAACGCTTCGCTGTTTGCCTCAGGGTTCTGGTAGTACCCTTGCATTACGATTGGGCCTCGTATTAGTACTTCACCAATCCCCTCACCATCAGGCTTATCAATCTTCACTTCAGCATTGTTCAGCGGCGTTCCTACCGAGCCTATCTTGTTGTCTTCGAAACGAGTGACGGTTGCGGCTCCGGCAGTTTCAGTAAGACCGTAGCCTTGCAGGATGGTGAAGCCCAGTCGGTGATAGTCTCGTGCAACCTCCGCATCGAAGCTCGATCCCGCAGAAACCGCGAGACGAAGTCGACCTCCAAAAGCGCGGTGCACACGCCGGAACACGAGTCGACCAACATTCACACCAACCGAGTCTCGCAACCAACCATTTAGATTCAACAGATGCCTGAAGATAGCCCGTGCAACGCGCGGTTGGCTTTGAACTCCTTCGAGGATCTTCTTGTGAAACAGATACCATAGCCGAGGTACCCCGGTCAGCGCGGTTACCTGCGCATCACGTAGCGCGCGGGCTATCGATTCGGGCGTGACTTCCGGCAGATATACAACACGAGCGCCGATGACTGTTGCTAACCACAAATTGACGATCTGGGAATAGGCATGAAAGAGCGGCAAGAGACTGAGAATCACCTCGCGATCCGAGAGTTTCATCACCTCTTGAACCCCTTCCACTTCTGCATGGATGTTCCCATGGGTTAACGGAACGGCTTTGGGGATGCCAGTAGTGCCCGACGTATAGATTAGCAGCGCCATGTCTTCGGCCGTCGCTGCTGAAGGTGCGTCCAGAAACTCTGCCGTTACTTTTGTCCTCGCCCACTGGTCGAATGTGTCCTGCCCATCGGAGTCACCATTACTGATCAACTTTACTGCGCGAATCGGCCGGCCCAGATGCTCGCAAACCTGTTGGAATTTCACATCCGCCGAAGAGGCAATGAACGCGAGCTTTGTTTGCGAATTGTCGAGAAAGTTGGCGAGCGTTTCGATGGTGGCGGCTGGGTCCAGGGGAACGACTACAGCACCACGATACAGTACTCCCAGGTAAGCGATGGCCCAGTTGGGGTGGTTTTCGCCAATCAGCGCAACCCGATCACCTCGCGCCACCTGCTCCTGGATCAAACGGAAAGCGATGCTCTTGATTTGCGACAACATGTCGCCGAAAGTCGTATCGCAGCGCTGTGCCCCTAACAGCGTCATCGCGATCTTGTCAGGGCGCTGCTCGGCTGCCGCAACCAATCTGCCGCAAAAGGTTTTTTGCATTTGGAGAGTTCTGTCGCTAATGAAACTCGGCAACGACAGGCGCGTGATCTGATGGACGTTCCCAGGTTCTGGGATCAATATCAATCCAGGTATTTAGAATACGGCTGACGAGTGGCTTTGAAATCCAAACGTGGTCAATGCGTAAGCCCATGTTCCTTCGGAAGGCCCCAGCGCGATAATCCCACCATGAGTAGTAACCCGAGGCCTTGGTATGCAATCGAAATGCATCCGTGAATCCCCACTCTTTGATGTAGGCTAGCGCTTCGCGTTCCTGCTCACTGAACAGAATTCTACCCTGCCACAGCCGTGGATCGTGCACATCGCGTTCTTCGGGTGCGACGTTGAAATCTCCACATAGCAGTACAGGGCTGTTTGGGTCAAATTGTTCGTCGAGAAAAGCGCGAAGCCGTCGCATCCACTCAAGCTTCATTTGGTACTTTTCAGATCCCACCATCTGCCCGTTCGGAACGTAAACATTGACGATTTGAATTCCCGAAAAGGTAGCAGTGACTAAACGTGAACTGGCGTCCCCTTCCTCGCCAGGGAATCCTCGATGTCGTGTTTCACACGCAGCCTTAGTGGCTATTGCGACGCCGTTGTACGACTGTTGACCGAAGGAGATGCAGCTATAGCCATGTGCAGCAAAGACGTCAAAGGGAAACTTGTCGTCGGTACACTTCGTCTCTTGCATGCAGAGAACGTCTGGATACGTTGCGTCAAGCCAACGTATGACATTAGGTAATCGAGCCAGAATCGAATTGACATTCCAGGTGGCGAGTTTCACGGTGTCTTTTGTGTATGTGGTGGGCGGATACGGCTAGAGCGTGGCAACTAAAGCCGTGAGCAGGGCGCCTCGGGTAGGAATATCATCAATGACGATATGCTCATGAGTTGCATGCGCGCCATCACCATCAATTCCAAGCCCATCGAGAACGGAGGCTCCGACGGCCGCTGCGAAATTACCATCAGACGCTCCGCCAACCTGGGCCTCACCCAAATCAAAATCGAGCTCAGCTGCTATGGCGCGAGCACGCTCATAGAGTGACAGGACTCTCTCGTCACGTTCCAGTGGTGGCCGATTGATACCACCCCGGACAACCAGTTGAACACGCTTGTCGAATGGCTGTAGCGAGTTGATTCGCTCGTCGACTTGCTTCGCCTCTGCCTCGGTACCAAATCGCACATCAATCTCAGCCTCAGCCTCAGCTGCCACCACATTGGAAACAGTTCCGCCGTGAACGACCCCCACATTTACACTGATGCCACCGCCCGGTTTGTTCAACTCGTGCAGCACCTGAATTTGACGCGCCATTTCCAGTATCGCGCTTGCACCCTGATCGGGATGCAAACCGGCATGTGCGGCACGCCCGTGGATGACGAGTGAGTAGATTCCGGTTCCCTTCCGCGCAGTTTTGACGCGACCACCGCTGGCCGGCGGCTCAAGCACGAGCACTGCATGCGCGCGCTTGGCTTCGGCCTCAATCAACCCCCGACCACTAAGACTTCCGCGCTCTTCATCACAAGTTAACAGAACGACTAGTGGATGATTTGGCGTAGCACCAAAGGATGCGCAGGCGCGCATCACCTCCGTCACCAGCGCACAGCTGGCTTTCATGTCGAACACGCCCGGTCCGTAAGCGCGTTTACCTTCTACTCGCCAGGGTCGAAGGGCAAGCGACCCGCGCGGATGGACGGTGTCGGTATGTCCCACAATAACTATCGGACGCGTGTTCGCTCGTGCTGACCCAAAGGCCCTGATACGAAGATGCTCGCCATAGCTCTCACTCTTTATTCGTTCGATCGAGTCAATCGCGGAAATATTACGTGCCGCAGCTGCCAGCAATGATACGACGGCCTGGCTACCTTCCTCATAACCTGAAGGCGATTCCGCCTCGACGAGTGCTCGGGTCAAGGCTAGCGTCTCTTGCTGGCGTTTCTTGAAAAACTCTCGCAGTGCTTTCAGGTCGACTTTTGTGGTATCCACGCTGAACCTCATCACTTCTCGCTAAATAAAGGAAGACGGGCTAGCCGTTTCGCAACATTTCCTTACGGACGGTAAGAGAGTCTATTCGATCTTTCCGAATGTCAAAGCCGATGCCGGCCCCGGTAGGCGGCGAAATGGTCCCCTTTGCTGACACGGTTACAGGGGGTTCGATGATGTCTTCGCTCCAGTATCGTGAGCTGGCAGATACATCCCCGGGCAACGTAAAGCCCTCAAGGGTCGACATCGCTATATTATGCCCGCGACCGATTCCAGATTCGAGCATCCCTCCGCACCATACAGGAATGTTCTGTTCGCGAGCCACTGCCTCAACCCGCTTAGCCTCAGCATGACCACCTACGCGACCCAGCTTGACGTTGATGATACGACACGACCTGAGCCGAATCGCGTGGGATGCATCTATGGCGGAACGGATTGATTCATCAAGGCAGATTGGTGTCTTAATCTGACTCTGTAGTTCGGCATGATTAAAGATGTCATCGTGGGCCAGGGGCTGCTCAATCATCATTAAGTTGAACCGATCGAGCTCTTTGAAAAGCGGAACATCCTCAAGCGTGTAAGCAGAATTTGCGTCAGCGGAAAGAAGAATCTCGGGAAACGCCGCACGCACTTTTTCAACAATCTCATAATCCCAAGCCGGTTTGATTTTGATCTTTATGCGCTGATACCCGTCTGCGAGTTCGCGTTCGATTCTCTCCAGAAGCTCTTCAGGAGAGTCTTGGATTCCGATTGACACACCGCAGGCAATCTCCCTGTTGGTTCCGCCTAGGAGTTCCCAGAGAGGCATGTTTCGACGCTTTGCTTCAAGGTCCCAGCACGCAGTTTCGAGGGCGGCCTTTGCCATGCGGTGACCGCGGACAGCCCTTAGTATGTTCCAGATCTCATTAGCCGCGTTCAACTCTTTCCCGAGCACGAACGGCACCAGGAACTCGCGCAGGGTTGGCCAGGCGGTCTCCAGCCACTCTTCGCTGTAGAACGGGCCCTCCCCTGCGGTGCATTCGCCCCAGCCCTCCACGCCATCGTTATCAATCACCCGCACCATCAGAATGCGTCGTTCAGTGGTACGGCCAAAGCTAGTTTCAAAGAAGTGGATGAGTGGCAGGCGAATCTCGCGCAGTTCAACCGTGTGTAGTTTCATTGAGTGGGGAAACGCCTCCGGGAGAAGGGATTATGCCCTGCAGGGTGACAATGAAACAACCCAAACCGCAGTTAGAGAAGAGTCACAGGTCATATTGGTCAATTGGTCATTGGTCACTGGTCATATTGGTCACTGGTCATTGGTCATTTTTGATTTCAAGACACCACACGCTTCAGCGAGTGGTGTCTTGAGTGGATCTAATAACATTCTCTTACGGTCAAGACAAATGACCACTAACCACAATAAAAGATTTCTTGTACCGTGCCTTGACTGTTAATCGGGAAGCCTGATAAAAGCTTCGCCACTTACCTACCGGCAGCTCCTCTTCTCCCGGTATTCCTCTACAAACGTGCGGGATTTTGTAATTTAGAAGTCTGAGAGGAAGCGTCATGCGTCTTAATAATGTAGTTAGTCCCACGCGCCGTACTCGTCTGTCAATCGCTCTAATCGCCGCATTGATCGGCAGCTTTGCATTCATCCACCGCGCATTTTACACACCTCCAGTACATGCCCTTTCGACGTCCATTGTAATTAGCCAGGTGTATGGCGGTGGTGGAAACTCAGGCGCCACCCTAAGGAACGATTTCATCGAGCTGTTCAACCGAGGCACGAGTCCCGTCGATCTCTCCGGATGGTCTGTGCAGTATGCCTCGTCTGCAGGAACTACTTGGCAGCGGACAAATCTGACTGCGGTGATATTGCAACCAGGTCAATACTACCTCGTACAGCAAGCACAAGGAGCCGGTGGCACCTTAGATCTTCCGGCTCCCGATGCCACTGGGACGATTGCCATGAGTGCAACCGCAGGCAAGGTAGCTTTGGTAAATAACCAAACAACGATAACGAGCGGTACGTCCTGTCCAACTGGAGCGAATATCGTCGATTTTGTTGGCTACGGCGCTGCTGCGAACTGCTTTGAGGGAGCAGGCCCGACTGCCACTCTTTCTAACACAACGGCTGCTTTGAGAGGAACAAGTGGTTGCACAGAAACAGACAACAATTCGACTGACTTCACGACGGGCGCTCCTACGCCTCGCAACACCGCGTCACCACTAAACGTCTGTCCAGTCACAGTAACTCTATCAATCAATGATGTGACGGTAACAGAAGGAGATGCCGGAACCGTTACGGCCTCTTTTACCGTGAGTCTGAGTTCGCCAGCGGGTGCCGGTGGTGTGACTTTCGATATCGCAACTGCCGATGATTCAGCAACGGTCGCTGACAACGACTACATAAGCAGAACTCTCATCGGTCAGTCGATTCTCTCCGGCGAACCAAACTACACATTTGATGTGACCGTTAATGGCGATACCAACCTTGAAAGCAACGAGACTTTTTTAGTCAACGTCACGAATGTAACCGGAGCGACCGTTTCAGACGGCCAAGGTGTGGGAACGATTAACAACGACGACTGCCCTCCACCCGCAGCGGATGTTGTCATTAGTCAGATTTACGGCGGGGGTGGCAACTCAGGAGCACCTTTCACAAACGACTTTATTGAACTGTACAATCGTAGCACTACGACAGTAAGTCTCGCCGGCTGGTCAGTTCAATACGCCTCTGCGGCTGGAACTTCATGGCAAGTCACTCCGCTATCCGGCTCAATTGCGCCAGGTGGATATTATTTAATTCACGAAGGTGGAGGCGTCAATGGAGTTCCTCTTCCAACCCCAGACGCAACGGGCACAATAAATATGGCCGCGGGTGCTGGCAAGGTTGCTCTCTCCAGCTCAACTACCGCATTCAGCGGCGCCTGTCCAACGTGCTTTGTCGATTTCGTCGGATATGGGGGCGCCAACTGCTTTGAAGGTTCGAATCCAGCTGGCGGGTTAAGCAACACCACCTCCGCGTCGCGCAAGCGAGGAGGCTGTTTCGATTCAAACAACAACAGTGTGGACTTTTCGGTCGGATCGCCAAATCCAAGAAACTCAGCAACTCCAACTCGGAGTTGCACATTTACACCTGCCCAAATTCACGATCTCCAAGGCAACGGTGCGGTAACTCCGTTCCTTGGTCAGGATGTGATCACCACCGGCATCGTGACAGCCAGGAAGAGCAATGGGTTCTTCCTCCAAACGCCCGATTCCGGTGTTGATGCCGATCCGAATACTTCCCAGGGAATCTTTGTGTTCACTTCCTCCGCACCAACAGTGGCTGTTGGCGATGCGGTAAGCACGCAGGGTACAGCAGGTGAGTTCTTCAATCTCACTCAGATCGAAAGCTCGCTGCCAGGGGATGTTCAAGTTGCTTCATCCGCCAACCCACTGCCAGCTGCAATAACGCTAACTGCCTCTATTCTCGATCCTGCAGGGTCACCCACGCAGCTGGAGCGGTTTGAAGGAATGCTAATGCATGGTCCTTCTCTGGTTTCCGTAGCTCCTTCCAATCAATTCGGAGAGACTTTCACCGTATTGGCAGGCGTTCCCAGGCCACTTCGTGAACCTGGGATCGAGGTTGGCTTACCAATTCCACCCGATCCCACTACAGGAGTGCCGGATTGTTGCATTCCCACCTTTGACCTGAATCCTGAACGCATAATGATCGATAGTGACGGAGTTATGGGCGCAGCTCCCATTCACGTTACCTCTAATGTGACGTTCTCAAATGTCACCGGTCCGCTTGACTTCACTTTTGGAAACTACAAACTGTTGCCGACAACAGCTCCAACTGTTTCTGCGAACATGAGCGCTGTTCCTGTGCCAGCAACGGCGGCGAATGAATTCACCGTCGCCGGATACAACATTGAAAACTTCAATAACAACTCGACGCAAAGACTCAAGGCCGCCCTGGCCATCCGAACCGTTCTGAACTTACCGGACATCATCGGCCATATCGAGATCGCGAGCCTTGCGGCGTTAGAAGCCCTGGCAGAACAGGTCAATGACGATACGGTCGCCGCGGGGGGTGCAGACCCAATGTACCAGGCCTACCTCATTCCCTTTGGACCAAACGACCAGCACGTAGGGTACTTAGTAAAAACTTCGCGTGTTCAGGTTAATGCGGTTACACAAGAACGCGCTGCTGACACGTTCATCAATCCGAATACCGGGTTGCCCGAGACTCTCCATGACCGGCCGCCACTCGTGTTACGGGCCACGGTCAACCCGGGTGCACTTAATGAAGTGCCTGTAATCGTCGTCGTTAATCACCTTCGTTCTTTTATCGACATTGAGCTCGTAGGCGGCGACGGGCCACGCGTCCGCGCCAAACGGAAGGCCCAGGCTGAATCGCTTGCAGGTTTGCTTCAGGAGCTCCAGACCGACAATCCTACAACTCCTGTTATATCTATAGGTGATTACAACGCTTTTCAGTTCAACGATGGATATACAGATCCCATTGCAACCATCAAGGGGACGCCGACGGCAGACGAAGAGATGGTTGTGGATGAGAGTCCGGATCTGGTGAATCCAGATTTCTACAACCTCACCGATGAGCTACCTGCCGATCAGCGCTACAGTTTCATCTTTGAGGATACTCCACAGGCTTTGGACCACGTGATTGTCAACAGTGTCGCGCGTTCCCTGGTGACGCGTTACACAATCGCACGTAACAACTCAGACTTCCCCGAGTCTCCGGGTGCGCTGTTTTTCAGTGATCCGACGCGGCCGGAGAGGAACTCTGATCATGATATTCCTGTTGCGTACTTCTTCGCGAAGGCGACAACCACCACCAGCGTATCTGATGTAACCGCGACCTATAGCAGCTTAGACCAGGCGTTAACGCTTACTGCCAACGTCACGGCCACGACTGGCACCATAAACGAAGGCTCTGTAACTTTCACTGTCACCGATGGCAGTAATACAATTGTTGGTTTGCCCGTGATGGCCAACGTCAACAGTGGCGTGGCATCAGCCTCGTACACGCTTCCGGGCGGGACGCAGCCTCAGGCGCTAACAATCACCGGCGTGTTTAGTGGAGGCGACCTTACTCATTCCAGCAACGGTACCGGAACGCTTAATGTCACGTACGGCATTTGCTTGCTTTACGATCCCACCAAGGAGGTCAGGAGTGGCGCGGCGTATCCGATCAAGATCCAGCTTTGTGAATTGGACGGGACGAACGCGTCTGCATCAGATATCACTGTCCTAGCGGAAACTATCGAGCAAATCTCTACTTCTACACAACACGACGTGATCGATTCCGGCAATGCCAATCCAGATAACAACTTCCGCTTTGACTCTTCGCTAGGCACGACGGGAGGCTACGTTTTTAACTTAAGAACGACGGGACTTGCGAGTAGTGTTTACAAACTGATCTTCTCAGTCGAGGGCGACCCGCTGCCACACGAGGTAGAGTTCGTCATTAAGTGACGAACTCGACAAGATTCACACAGATGAACATGATTTGCAGGATGATCCTGCTGGATCATGTTCACCTGTCGAGTTATTGGACGATTACTCAGTTGACACGGCGGCCTCATTATTTAGCGCCGCATGCAGCGTGTGCCACGGTAGGGTGGCGCATTTGACTCGCACCGGAAATTCTCGCACCCCCGAGAATATTCTCAAGTTACCCAACTGGCTCTCGGCTTCTTCGGCTCCGTCCCCGGCGGTCACCATCTGATGGAATGCTGAGAACAAGTTTTCGACCTCCTCGAGCGATTTGCCTTTCACTGCCTGCGTCATCATGCTGGCTGCAGCCTTCGAGATAGCACATCCGGAACCCTCAAAGCTGATGTCCCTGACTGCGTCGTTCTCCAGATCAAGATAGACAGTCAGTTGGTCCCCACACAGCGGATTGAAGCCTTCCGCGCTATGTGTTGCCGCCTGAAGCTTGCGAAAGTTGCGGGGCTTCTTATTGTGGTCCAGTATAACCTGCTGGTATAGCTCGCTTAATTCTGACATCTGCCAAATAGGTCATTGACCGTTGATTTCGTCCCTCTCAGGTTTTTTGATGTTCGGCTTTCGGCTTTTGGCCTTTGGTCTTTGGGATTCAAAGTACATAGATCCAAGGTCCAAAGCCTAAGGTCTAAGACCGAAGGCCGAAGGCCGTTAATCTGATCAACTAAAGATCTGTATCACCCGCTCTATCGTCTGCGCCAGCATGTCAACTTCTTCTTTCGTGTTGTAGAACGCAAACGAAGCGCGAGCCGTAGCGGGCAGATTAAACCTCTGCATCACGGGCTGCGCGCAGTGATGACCAGCCCGAACTGCGATCCCTTCCTGGTCAAGTATCGTTCCGATGTCGTGCGGGTGAATATCATCGATCACAAACGAGATCACACTGGCCTTTTGCCGGGCCGTGCCAATAATCCTCACTCCTTCGATTGCAGACAGTCGTTCTGTGGCATAGCGCAGGAGCGCGGCCTCATGAGCGGCAGCGGCCTCGCGTCCGATCGTATTCAAATAGTCGATTGCGGCGCCGAGTCCGATCTGTGAAGCAATTGCTGGGGTCCCAGCTTCAAACTTGTTCGGCAACCCCGCATAGGTGGTCTTCTCGAACGTGACGCTCCTGATCATGTCCCCGCCACCCTGAAACGGATTCATCCGTTCGAGCCACTCTGCCTTGCCATAGACCACGCCACTGCCAGTGGGCGCATACATCTTATGCCCGGAAAAAGCGTAGAAGTCGCAGTCCAAATGCTGTACATCTATCGGCATGTGCGGAGCGCTCTGGGCCCCATCAATTAGCACAGGCACTCCATACTTGTGTGCCTGCTCCGTCATCTCACGAACGGGATTCACCGTGCCCAGAGCGTTGGATACATGAGCGATCGCTACCAGTTTCGTTCGTTCATTGAGAAGGGTTTCATACTCATCCAGCAGAAGTTCGCCAGCATCATTCATCGGGATTACTCGAAGCCGCGCGCCCTTCTCTTCACAAAGCATCTGCCACGGCACAATGTTGGCATGGTGTTCCATTGCCGAAATGATGATCTCATCTTCAGCGCCTATGAACTTCCGGCCATAGCCGTGCATCACCAGATTGATGCCCTCGGTGGTACCGCGAACAAAGATGCACTCCTTGGCATCGCGCGCATTGATAAATCGCTTAACCTTCTCACGCGCACCTTCGTATGCTGTAGTGGCTTTCTGGCTGAGGTAATGAACGCCTCGATGGATGTTTGAATGCTCGTGTTCGAGATAGATGCTGCCGCGGTCAATCACGACCTGAGGGACTTGAGACGAGGCGGCATTATCCAGATACACCAACGGTTTGCCATTAACCGTTTGGCGGAGCACTGGGAAGTCACCACGAATCCGCTCCACGTCAAAGACGTGCTGTAGCGAGGTTGGAGCTATCGTTTGTGCCTTCATTCAGTTTCTTGAACATTCTGCGGTTTTGGCGCCGGAATCACACGCCAGGATCGTGTGCTTCTGTCACCGCGGTTCAGGGAGTCAACGTTGTTGGATCGATCATCAACCACGAGACATCACCTGACCCTGGACTTAGGACTCGAATTGCGCCTGCAGGCGATTCAAGACACTCTCATTGAGCTGTCGCTTAATCGAGTCGAAGTTGATCTTCGCAACGATCTCTTCGGCAAAACCATATGTCAGGAGGTTCCTGCCGACGTCTGGAGGAAGACCGCGAGTCTGCAGGTAAAACAACTCCTCTTCATCGATCTGTCCAACGGCCGCTCCATGAGCACACTTCACATCATCCGCGAGGATCTCAAGCTGGGGTTTGGTGTCGACGCGCGCCTCGTTGGACAACAACAGGTTCTTGTTCGTCTGCATGGCATCCGTTTTTTGGGCATCGTGACGAACAAAAATCTTGCCGTTAAATACTGCCCTGGAGCGTCCATCAAGGATTCCCTTGTAAAGCTGGTGACTGCTGCAGTTTGGTTTTGCGTGATCGATAACGGAGTGAGTGTCCGTATGCTGGTCGTCAGTAACGAGGTAAAGTCCGTCCACCCTGCATTCTGCGCCTTCCGCAGCGAAGGTCACTCTGATGTCGTGTCGCGACAACTTGGCGCCCATGTTAATTGTGGTCGTGTTGTAAAAACTGTTCGGACCCAGCGCTACAGCTGTCGAAGCAACATGAAACGCCTCTTTGCCCTCCCGTTGGAGTTTCAAGTGTTCGACCCGAGCGTTGTCATGAAGCACGATCTCGACCACTGCGTTAGTGAAGTAAGTGGCATCTGACGAGCTCGTATAATTTTCGATCAGCGTTAACTCGCTGCCCTGCTCTGCAATAATCAGTACTCTTGGGAAAGCGACTGGAGCTTTGCGGCTTGCGTCGGGAAGAAACGATAGACTCAGCGGCGTTTCAAGTTTTACGTCACGCGGAACATAAATTAGGACTCCTCCGCTAGAGAGAAAAGCGGTGTTTAAAGCAGTAAAGGGGTTTGCGACATAATCGACAACGCTGCCAAGATGTTGCCGCACAACCTCGGAGTACTTCGGATCATTCGCGGCCTTTACAATATCGACGATGGCTACACCATCAGGCACAGCGCCGAACTTTGAAGCGTCTTCGCGAAATCGGTTACCGACAAATACTGCAGTGCTGTTCTCAGCCTCGGCACAATAGAGGCTTGCAGAATCGATCGACGATGTGTTGTCGGCGTCGCGCAGATCAAAGCGTGTTTTGATCAGTGGGGCAACGTTGGTGTACTTCCATTCCTCTTCCTTGACGGAAGGAAAGCCAACATCTGCGAAGCGCCGCCAGCCATTCTTGCGGAGAGACTCGAGCCAGGTTGGAACAGGAGCTACGTTCCGGCTATGAAAAGCGTGAAACGCCTCTTCCGTGAAAGTTTCAGGGGTAGAAATCTCCGTCAGCATGCTTAGTTCGCCGTCACCCCCAAACCGTTTGGGCCACCGTTACTGGCTTTCAACCAATCGTAACCTTTTTGCTCCAGTTCCAATGCCAACTCCTTGCCACCCTCGCGCACGATTCGTCCCTGCGACAGCACGTGGACGAAGTCCGGCACTATGTAGTTAAGCAACCGTTGATAATGTGTGACGACGAGCATTGCCGTATTTGGCCCATGCAACTGATTGACCCCGTTCGCGACAATTCGTAACGCGTCAATGTCTAGTCCAGAATCTGTTTCATCCAATATCGACAGCCTTGGTTCCAACACGGCCATCTGTAAGATCTCGTTCCTCTTTTTCTCGCCGCCAGAAAAGCCCTCGTTGACCGAGCGGTTCATTAAACTCGCATCCATTTCTACGACTTTGGCGCGCTGCTTTAACAAGTCCTTAAACTCCAATGGGTCCAACTCTTCTTCACCGAGATGTCTCCGTTTTTCGTTGTAAGCGAGACGAAGAAACTGTGCGTTTGAGACCCCCGGAACTTCGATTGGGTATTGAAATGCCATGAAGACTCCCTCACGGGCACGTTCGTCAGGGCTCATTTCAAGCAGGTTCTTTCCTTCGTAGATGACCTCGCCCCTTGTCACCTCGTACGCGGGATGCCCAGCCAAAACTTTTGCCAAGGTAGACTTTCCAGATCCGTTTGGGCCCATGATCGCGTGGATCTCACCCTTTTTGACGTGCAGATTGATCCCTTTCAAGATCTCGTTGCCATCCACGCTTGCATATAAATCGCGAATCTCCAGCACTACAGTTTGCTCCTCAAAATCCGAATTAAATTACCCAACGCTACCCTCCAGTTTCAGCCCCAGCAGTCTCTGCGCTTCGACTGCAAACTCCATTGGCAACTGCAAAAAGACATCTTTGCAAAAGCCGTTGATTATCAGTGATACGGCATCCTCCTGAGAGATTCCGCGCTGCTGCAAGTAGAAAAGCTGCTCTTCGCTGATCTTAGACGTTGAAGCTTCATGCTCAACGCGTGAACTGTTGTTCATTACCTCGATATAGGGGAAGGTGTGAGCCCCACAGTTAGAGCCAATCAGCATCGAGTCGCACTGCGTGTAGTTGCGAGCACCCTCCGCTTTAGGCATAACCTTCACTAAACCGCGATAGCTGTTGTTCGATTTTCCTGCCGCAATTCCCTTTGAGATGATGGTCGATCGGGTGTTCTTCCCGAGATGGATCATCTTCGTTCCGGTATCCGCCTGTTGCGCATGATTGGTAAGGGCTACCGAGTAGAATTCGCCAATCGAGTTGTCACCAAGCAGGATGCATGAAGGATATTTCCAGGTGATTGCTGAACCGGTCTCAACCTGGGTCCACGAGATCTTTGAGTTTCTGCCGGCACACTTCCCTCGCTTGGTCACGAAGTTGTAGATACCGCCGCGGCCCTCTTCATCTCCCGCATACCAATTCTGGACCGTCGAATACTTAATCTGGGCATCATCAAGCGCCACCAACTCCACTACCGCGGCGTGCAACTGGTTCTTGTCGAACTTGGGCGCTGTACAGCCTTCGAGATAAGAGACGTAGGACCCCTCTTCCGCGACGATTAATGTCCGCTCAAACTGTCCTGATTCCGAATTGTTGATCCGAAAGTAAGTAGAAAGCTCCATCGGGCAATGCACACCCTTCGGAATAAAACAGAATGAACCGTCGGAGAAAACGGCGCTGTTCAGAGCTGCGAAATAGTTATCATTGGTTGGTACCACTGAACCGAGATACTTCTTAACGAGATCCGGATATTCACGAATTGCTTCTGTAAAGGAGCAAAAGATCACGCCATGTTTCTTGAGTTTCTCTTTATAGGTAGTGGCAACAGATACTGAATCGAAAACGGCATCTACCGCTACTCCTGCAAGTTGCTTTTGCTCGGTTAGAGGAATTCCAAGCTTCTCAAAAGTTCTTATCAGTTCAGGATCGACCTCATCCAAACTGGCTTTTTTGACTCTCTGCTTCGGAGCACTGTAATAAATAATGCCCTGATAGTTGACCTCAGGATAGACCAGGTTGGGCCAATGCTTCGGTTCTGTGAGAGTCAGCCACTGGCGATAGGCCTTCAGCCTGAACTGAAGCATCCATTCCGGCTCGTTCTTTTTTTCAACAATCAGCCGAATCGTATCTTCATCCAGACCTCGGGGAATCATGTCGGATTCAATGTCAGTGATGAACCCGTACTTGTATTCCTGCTTACCTAGAAGTTCTGCTGTGCTCATTAATATGCCTTTGGCTTTTTATCTAAGACCTCAAACCAGTGCCAAGTTCCGTCCTCTGTCTGATGCTTTGAATCTGGTGAATTGCCGCGTCCACCTTTGCCTCGGTCCCTAACAACTGCGCAAGCGTGATTTCAGATAGCGCGTTATCCACGATCTGATGCAGTTCAACGATGACCGGTCGGATACCGCAGTCGCCCGTATGAACGCAAGAATCAAGGATTCCCGTATAGCTCTTGCAATGCGAATCCGTGCGCTTGCCATCAAGGACGCTGATCACCTGATTAAGTCGAATTTCTTGCGCGGGTCGTGCAAGGTGGTATCCGCCTCGAGTGCCTCTCTGAGACTGCACCAACCCCGCCTTATTCAGGATCCACATCAGCTTTCCTGCGTTTGCTACAGAGATCCCCTCAAGTCGCGCGATCTGAGCCAGCGTAAGTGATTCACCCGCAACATCTGCTCTGGCAAGCTGCAGGAGACACCGTAGTCCGTACTCTTCTTGTGCCGAAATCTTCATTGAACGCTCGCAGTTTAACGAAACCTTACTTTTAAGTCAACATTACTTAAGTGGCTGAAAATTCATAAGGATAGCAAGGCTCCTAAAATTATTAGCGGGTAAAGGTCTAATTCCCACTCGGCGCGATCTTCTGCATCTCGCGCGATCGCAAGTCGCAATCCGAGTACGTCCTCAAGCAACGCCAACACGTCGTGAGTCTTGCGTTCAACCGAGATTTCTTTTGCCTGAATCGCCATTCGCTCAAGTAGAGACCGCAGCTTGTCGAGATCGCTAAGTGCTTCAGGCGGAAGATTTGAATCGCCGATATTGATGCCAAAGGTGCGGTATCGAGAGAGGTGGGCACGCGCCCCGTTAACTGCCTGTCCTGCGACTGCGAAATAAGTCCGCAGTGCGCTGTCCTTTCCTGAAGCCCGATTTCGAAAGTCCTCATCGAGGAGCGACTGCGCGCGGATGTAATTTCCGTCCTCAAGGTAGATGCCCATCAGCATTACTGAGGTAACGTTGGGTACCACCTCGTCACGAGCATTTCTTCTCACCGCTTCAAGTTCACCCGCGGCGGACTGTAGCTGATGAGCCGCGGCCAGAGCGCGCGCGCGGTCGATACGCTTGTCTAAGTCATCCTGGAGAGTTGCGGTATTCTGAAGCGTCGTAACCGCGCTCAGGTCGGCAGTTTGAACTACAACCGGGTCGCTTCCCGTTGGCGGACGGGACGCCGGCATTGATTGGGCCGGTTGTCCAGACACAGATAGGCTTGTGAGGAGGAATAGGACCACAGAATCAGAAATTGCTGAGGATTTTCAAAGAAATCCTCGGCTGTGAGGGGTTTTGAGGATGAGTCAATAACGTTAACACAACAACCAGTGGGGTACTTGAGCAGTAGGTAGTGATCACTCCGAAGAACGGCGGAGTGGAGAGCTTTGCACAAAAAGTGTCTGCTCAAATGTCTTCTCTGTGCGACCTCTGTGTTCGTTGTGACTTCTTAGTTCTGTTTTCGGCGAGTTCCTTCACCACGAAGCCACAGAGGACGCAGAGGTCGCACAGAGAAAAAGCCTAATTCGTACTTTTTGTGCAAAGCCGGAGTGGAGCACATAATTCCAGATCGTTACCGTCGGGATCCGCGAAATAGACTGATTTAGCAGGCATCCAATCGTGGACTACAGGATCGCCCACTGCTACTCCCTTCTCCCGCAGCAGAGCGACGCTCCGGTCAATCTCTTCCTCCGCCACAGTAAAAGCAAAGTGTTGACGCGGCCAATCTCCTGGTGTTTCCTGGAGAACAACCATTCCTGCTTCTCCGCCTGCTCTCAAAAACAACCACTTCCGCGCTTCATCTCGTATACCAACTTCCAATCCCAGTACCTCGCGATAAAACGTCTCAGACCTGCCCAGGTCCCGGACGCGAATCGCCACTTCATACACTCCACGAATAGGCAACATGTAGCTCTCCTTTTTTGCCCTGGAAGGTTGCTAGTTCACCCTTCTTTCCTCTGGTGCGTGTTGCTTAGCAAATGAACGCGAGAGAATCGAGCGAACTATCGACGGGCCGTAGGCCCTTGCAAGCTCTGAATGACCTTTTCGCGCAAGGCACGAGCGCTCCGCTTTATCACAGCTTCGTTCAACGTCAGCAGCCTTCGGTTTCTCATAACCACTCGTCCATTAATTATGACAGTTTCAACGTCTGAAGCCTTAGTTGCATAAACTAAATCAGAAAAGATGTTGGACAGGGGAATCTGATTAAGAGAATCCCGCTGAACGATGACCACATCGGCACGCTTACCTACTTCCAGAGAGCCAATCTCTTTCTCCAAGTGCAGTGCCGCAGCCCCGCCTATAGTGGCCATCTCAAACGCTTGTTGGGCCGAAATCACTTTTGGATCGCCTGAGAAGGCTTTGTGCAACTTGGCCACCGTATCCATCTCTTCCCACATGTTCACGTCATTGTTTGACGCGGCGCCATCTGTTCCTAAACCCACCATTATCCCCTCGTTGAGCATGCGCGGCACAGGGGAAACGCCCGACGCGAGTTTCATGTTTGATTGAGGATTGTGAACTATCCCCACTCTTCTCCGTTTCAGGATTTCCAACTCGTCTGCTGTCGGCCAAACCATGTGTGCAGCAATGACTCTGTCGTTGAAAAACCCGAGTTCCTCGAGATACTTTACCGGGGTCGCGCCCTTCTCCTTCAAACTATCATCGACTTCACGCTTTGTTTCAGAGATGTGAGTAACGATCGGTGCGCCCGTCCGATCGGAGAAAGCGCGGACCGCCTTAAGGTGATCGGCCGAAACTGTGTAAGGAGCATGGGGGGCGATTGCCGGGATGATTAGTTCATGCCCCTTCCACTTTTGCACGAAGCGTTCTACAGAAGCCATGGCCTCGGCATTCGTTTTGTTGTCCGCTACAGGAAAATCGATCACCGTCTGGCCCAAGACACCGCGAGCGCCCGCTTTTGCGGTTTCGTCTGCTATGGCGTCTTCGAAGTAGTACATGTCGCAATACGTAGTCGTGCCACCACGAATCATCTCGACTAGACCCAGGCGAGTTCCGACGCGAACGAATTCTTCCGTGACGTTTTTTGCCTCGGCAGGAAAGATGTACTTAGTCAGCCATTCCTGAAGATCCAGATCGTCGGCGAGTCCGCGAAACAGCACCATTGGTACGTGCGTGTGTCCGTTGATGAGCCCCGGAATCACAACTTTGCCAGCAGCGTTCAGTCTCCGGCCACGATACTGCTGCTCGATCTCCTCTCGTGACGCAACAGCCAGGATCCGGCCGTTGTGAATTGCCAGACCACCATCCAAAATTACACGGCGGCCTATATCCATGGTGACCACCGTACCACCGAGGACCAGGAGATCTATCGAACGCTGCCGTGTCTGGCGGGTTTGCGAAGTACCTTGCGACGGTCCAACCAGAGTCATAGCGAGCAGCACAATCAGAGCGCAAAAGTGTTTAAGCATAATTTCGTTAACAACAAAAGGATCACTCTTTCGTACGAGCCTGTAGTAAGAATCTTGCGTCAAACGCTCTCGGCAAAAGATCAGCCATTGAGACAATTTCGGTTTGCCCATGAAGGTTCGAAAGCACGATAGTTGCGGTCTTGCAGAACTCCCAAATGATCTGCCGGCAGGTTCCACAAGGCGGTGTTAACCAGTCAGTGTCTGTCACAACGGCGAGTTCGGTAAAGCGGCGTTCGCCTTCTGAGAGTGCTTTCCAGATCGCGACTCGTTCAGCGCAAACTGTCAACCCATAACTGGCGCTCTCAACGTTGCAACCCGTATAGACCGTCCCATCTTCCGTTCTTACGGCGGCCCCCACCAGAAATCCAGAAAACGGAGCCACGGAATGCGAACGCGCTTCCTGGGCTGCCGCAACGAGTGACCGCAAACTCTCTTCGCTCAAGGTTAACCTCCCACCCGACTAAACGTATTAGCCAATCGCTCGCGAATCTTGCCACTCAACAAGTCAATACTCACGAGGTTATGACCACCTTCCGGAATGATTACATCTGCATAACGCTTTGACGGTTCAACGAATTGCATATGCATGGGTCGCACCGTTGCAATGTACTGCTCGATGACGGACTCCACCGTTCGAGCGCGTTCCGCAACGTCACGTCGCAAGCGGCGAATGAAACGAATATCGTCAGGTGTATCCACGAAGACCTTGATGTCCATCTGTTCCAAAAGTCGTCCATCCGCAAAAATCAGGATTCCCTCAACAATCACTATTGGTTTTGGCTCGACTCGGCGCGTCTCATTCAACCTCGTATTGGATTTGAAATCATAGATTGGCAACTCAATCGGCTCACCGGCTTTAAGCTTGCGTATGTGGTGAACCAACAGGTCGTTGTCTAACGCATCAGGATGATCAAAGTTTGCGACGTTGCGGTAGTCAAGCGGCAGATCCTTAATGTTGCGGTAGTAGGAATCCTGCTGGATAAAAACAACTTCTGTGGCGCTGACAGCTTCCAGTATTCGGTTCGCTACGGTGGTTTTCCCTGAACCGGTGCCACCACTGATGCCAATGATCATGCTCAAGGAAAGATCCTTTGGGTTAGTTTGGCAGCCTGGCAATCACTCTACGCAAGAGTTCAGTAAAAGTCGCACGAACGCGTCTGCCGGTTTCCATTACCTCATCGTGATTGATTGGTTCATCGCTGATACCTGCTGCCATATTGGTGATGCAGGAAATCCCGAGCACTTCCAATCCCATATGTCGCGCGACAATTGCTTCGGGAACCGTACTCATCCCCACCGCGTCGGCTCCGAACGTGCGCAGCATATGAATTTCCGCGGGCGTCTCATAACTTGGCCCAGCGAGCCCAGCATAAATCCCACGTCGCACCTCTGTCCCCATCGCGCGAGCCGCTTCCACCACGATCTCCTGCAAGCGGCGCGAATAGACCTCTGACATATCCGGAAACCGCACGCCAAATCGCTCATCGTTCGGGCCTCTCAACGGATTCACGCCCATAAAATTCAGATGGTCACTGATGACCATTAAGGCGCCCTGGCTAAGTTCAACGTCAATACCACCAGCGGCGTTCGTCAACACCAGCGTCTTGATGCCAAGTATCTTGAAGACCCGAACGGGAAAAGTGACTTGCTCAAGCGAGTAGCCTTCATAGAAATGTACCCGGCCCTGCATCGCCAACACGTTGACGCCATCAACCTTTCCGAACACCAAACGTCCGACATGACCCTCCGCAGTAGAAGGCACAAACCCCGGTATCTCCTCGTAAGAGATGGCAGAGCTTTCTGCAAAATCATCAGCAAAGCCTCCCAAACCACTTCCCAGCACAATTGCGATACGAGTAGTTTCGGTAACCCCTCGTGCGCGAATTGTACGTGCTGCATGTTCCGCATGCGCAAACAGATCGGTGACCGCTGATGCTTCTTGCATACCGGTTAGTTTATTCGAATTTGGCATTACAGTCGCGCATGGGTGAGGGTGTCTTTGAGTTCGCCCCGCACAGGAGACGATCAACGTTCCTTCTGGTATGGAATACCCAAAGCGCGGGGCGGTCGCGATGCGCCGATGAATCCCGCCAGCACAATGATCGTCAAAAGATACGGCACCATATGGATAAACTGCACAGGAATGTCGTCTCCAGATGGCAGCTTAACCACCCCTTGCATTTGAATCGAAACAGCTTCAGTGAAACCAAACAAGAGGCAGGCGAGCATGGTTTGCACCGGACGCCACTTACCAAATATCAACGCCGCTAGCGCAATGAAGCCCCTGCCAGAAGTCATGTTGCGAGTAAATAATGATGACTGTCCAATTGACAGATAAGCTCCGCCCATTCCGGCAAGCACACCAGAGAGCAACACACCGGCATAGCGCATGCGCCACACACGAACGCCCGCAGCATCAGCGGCTTCCGGATTCTCACCCACGGACCTCAGCCTTAGACCAAACGGTGTCTTGTACAGTACATACCAGGCGATTGGGACCAGAAGAAAGGCCGCTATGATCGGCAAGCTGGGTATGAGTTGTTCCTTTGGTAGCTGCGGTGTAGAACCTGATGATAGAAAGAACGCGCCACTCAGAAAAGCGGGCATACCAATCATCAGAATGTTAATAGCAGTGCCGGTCACCACCTGATCAGCGCGATAGCGAATGCAGGCAACCGCGTGGACCAGCGCAATCAACAGGCCCGCCGTCATACCTGCTGCCAAGCCGACATAAGGATTCGCTACTGCGTGCGTGACTGCTGCAGCAGTGAACGCTCCCGCCAGCATCATGCCTTCAAGCGCAATGTTGATTACCCCAGAGCGTTCCGAGAACATACCACCCAACGCAGCCAAGATGAGCGGGGTCGCCAGTCGAATGGTCGACCAGATAAGTGCGATGGTGAAGATATCTCTCATGATTTAGACCTTTGAACGCCGTAACAAGCCGAACCGACTGAATTGACCACTGAAGAATGACTCACAAGCCACAAATAGAATGATCGTGCCCTGCAGCACCTGCACAATGTCTTTCGTCACATTCTGTGAGAAGCCATCAACGTGAATCCCGCCGCGCTGTAGAATCGCGAAAAGTAAGGCAGCAAAGATTACTCCGATGGGATGGTTGCGCCCCAGCAAAGCCACGGCGATACCGGTGAAACCATAATTATCTGAGAAGCCATCGTAATATCGGTACCGATATCCAAGCACTTCGTTGATTCCCACCATGCCTGCCAGAGCGCCTGAGATCGTCATCGCTATCACGATCTGTTTGCGTACGGAGATTCCACCGTATTCCGCCGCTGTGGGGTTCGTCCCGGTGGCGCGGAGTTCATATCCCCATTTCGTGCGCCAGAGGAAGAGGTACACAAGAATGCATGCCAGCAATGCCAGAATGAATGCAAGGTTCACCGGAATTCTTTCCGGCAGCCCCGGAATAAACTTGCCAAGGCGAGCAATGTGGGCGCCAGCACCAATCTCCGACGTCTGCATAATCGGGTCACCGGGCACTTTATAGTGGTATTGAGTGAAGTAGCTCGCCAGCGCCACCGCAATAAAGTTCAACATAATAGTGTTGATAACTTCATGCGAGCCGAAACGCGCTTTCAGTACTCCGGGTATTCCACCCCAAATGCCACCTGCAACGATCGCGGCCATGAACGCGAGCGGGAGCAGTAGCCACGCTGATTGTTCGGCGAATCGGATACCCACCCAGGCAGTGGCGAATGCGGCAATGTAGAGCTGACCTTCAGCGCCAATATTCAATAGGCCACACCTGAAGGCTACCAACACAGCCAGGCCAGTGAAGATCAGTGGAGTTGCATAGAACAGAGTGTATCCGATGCCATCGGGCCAGGAAAAAGCAGAGCCAAAAAGGAGGCCATAAGCAACGAGTGGATTGTCACCGATGGCCAAGATCAGGAGAGCAGCAACGACAAAGGCTGCGACGACAGCCAGCAGTGGGAAGAAGAGTTCGCGAAAGAGGGTCATTGACTAAGACCGTTCAGTCTTTAGATCTTTAGCCCTTGGGCTTTTGGGCTTCGGGCTTAGTCTTTGGTCTTCTGAACGTCTAAGGCCAAGACCGAAGCCCGAAGGGCAAAAACCGAGGGTTCAGTGCCCGCGAGTCATCAGCAATCCAATCTCTTCGATGGTCGCTACCTTAGGATCCACTTCACCGACAATCCGACCTTTATGGATTATCAACAGGCGGTCGGACAGCGATGTGACCTCTTCGAGTTCAGCTGAAACAAGCAACACTGCGCAACCAGCATCGCGTAATGCCACCAATTTCCGGTGAATGAACTCGATCGCGCCAATGTCCACGCCGCGTGTTGGTTGGGAGACCAGCAATAGTTTGGGTTGCAGTTCGAACTCGCGCCCAATGATCAGCTTCTGTTGGTTACCACCGGAGAGTGAGCCGGCCGGCAGGTCGGCATTCGCGGGACGCACATCAAAATTTCGAATTATCTCATTGGCCCGCCTCTGAATTGCCTCGTCATCGAGAAATATTCCCGCGAACGAGACTGCAGGCCTGCGGTAGTGCACGCCAAGAATCGAATTCTCTGAAAGGCTAAACTCAAGCAAAAGCCCACGCCGATGTCGGTCCTCCGGGACATGTCCAATCCCCAGCTCACGTCGGTCTCGCGCCCTCAGATTGCTGATATTCCTGCCTTCAAAAAGGACCTCACCCGACACCCGCTCCGAATTCGTCAAGCCGGCTATGGCTTCAATCAACTCGGTTTGGCCGTTCCCTTCAACCCCGGCTATGCCAACGATCTCGCCACGACAAACTTCAAAGGTGACGTTGTCGACGCGGTTACTACCATCACTACCACGTACCGACAGCCCGTTTACGGATAACTGGCATTGACCAACATCGGGTTCAGGTTTTTCAACTCGGAGCAACACTTCGCGCCCAACCATTAAACGGGCCAACTCAGCCGCGCTCGTCTCTTTTGTCTTCAACCTCCCTACGACCTGCCCGTCACGCATCACCGTAACGTCGTCCGAAATCGCGAGCACTTCAGCCAGCTTGTGCGTGATAATTACGACCGTCTTCCCCTGTTCTCGCATTCGCCGCAAAATGCCAAAAAACTCTTCAACCTCTTGAGGCGTCAGGACCGCAGTTGGTTCGTCCAGAATCAGGATCCTTGCCTGTCGGTAAAGCGCCTTTAGCAGCTCCACCCTTTGTTGTTGACCGACTGAAAGATCTTCTATGAGAGCGTCTGGATTAACTGCGAGCTTAAACTCTTCGGAGAGTTGGCGGATTTGGTCACTCGCTGCATTGAGGTCAAGCGCCACTGCTGAACCCGGTTCAGCGCCCAACACTATGTTTTCGGCGACGGTCATCGTATCCACCAACATGAAGTGCTGATGGACCATACCGATTCCATGAGCTATTGCGTCGTGAGGAGATAAGATTTCTCGCACCTGGCCATCTATCAGGATCTCGCCGCTGTCAGCGCGATAGAATCCGTAGGCGATTCGCATCGCGGTGGATTTGCCAGCGCCGTTTTCCCCGACAATCGCATGGATCGTCCCGGTCTCGACCTTGATATTGACATGGTCGTTCGCCAGGACGTTCGCAAAGCGTTTGGTAATCGCGCGCAGTTCAAGCATCAACTGATGGAAAAACTGTTCGTGGTTCGTTGTTGGTTGTTTTCGTTAATGATTCGCTACTCGAGAACTGCGTCGAGTAATAGATTTGTCGTCAACTCCAATCGACTTCAGGTAAGCGTTAAGGGTCGGGCCGAGCTCATCAAGAAGCGGCTTGAGAGCTTGGATCTGATGCTTAGTTAGCAGGCCTCGCTTATATGCGCGCCGCAGCCAATGCTTTGTTTCATATAGCGAACCTCTTGCCATCTTAACGAAGCGTCGGTTATCCAGAAACGCACCGCGGCCGACCCCTTCCGAAATGTTCGCCCCAACACTGTCAGCCGAACGGACCAACTGCTTTCCAATCGTGTACCTTGCAAAAGGGTCCCACCCCAACACTACACGCCAGACATGATCCGCTATTTTTTCTGAAAGCCGATAAACTCTTAAGTTTTCGAAGTTTGTTTTTGCCACCACTCTTACTTTTGAGGTGAGATCAACGAGCAACGCGTAGCCTTATATTAGTAACACGTGACAACAAGCAACGAACAACAAACCACTGACAACGAACAATCTCTGCTCATTTCATTGCATCCGTCACCGTAATCTCACCTGCGATGATCTTCTTCTTGGCCTCTTCTACCTGCTGAATCATTTCGGGAGTGATGAGATCCCTGTTGAACTCATCCATCGAATAACCAACACCATCCTTGTCGAGACCGTAAACGTGTGGGCCAGCCTGGAATCTCCGATTCACCACGTCTTCGACAATTGAATAACAGGCGTTGTCGACTCGTTTCACCATGCTAGTCAAAACAAACCCGGGCTTCACCATGTTCTGATTGGAATCTACTCCGATTACTAAATGCGTTGCGCGCCCATCTTTCTTCCCCTGCTGCTCAACAGCATCGAACGCACCGAGTCCCGAGTTGCCAGCTGCAGTAAACAGAACGTCGGCCCCTTTACCAATTTGGGCCAGGGCAATCTCCTTCCCTTTGCCCGGATTGTTCCAAGCCGCATCAGTAACACCCACGTAGTTCTCAACGACGCGAATGTTTGGGTAGACCGCCCGTGCGCCCTCCTCGTAACCCTTAGCGAAACGATGGATCAAACCGATGTCCATACCGCCGATGAAGCCAATAGTTCCTGTCTTCGATGCTCGCGCGGCCAGCATTCCCACCAGATAAGAGCCTTCGTGTTCAGTAAATATCAGTGATGCTACGTTCGGTAGCTGACTAAAGCCATCGACAATGGCAAAGTTAATTTGAGGGTATTCACGGGCAACGGTTTCAATGATGGGCTGCTGTGCGAAGCCAACTCCGATGATCAGATCGTAGCCGCGCTCTGCAAAAGCTCGCATCGCAGGCTCGATGGAGGTTGGATTGCCCGGTTCAATGTCGCGCAACACGATGTCCATTGCCGGCTTGCCGCAGCTCGTCCCATCGGGCCACTGACCTGTCTCTGCACATTTCACCCCTGCCCAGGCGGCGGCATTGAATGAACGATCATCTTTGCCGCCAATATCAAAGACAATGCCGACATGTATCTTTGATTTGTCGTCTGCGCCGTAGCTAGGCACATTGCAAGCTGAGACGGTGAGTGCCAGAAAGCACACCGCAAGTAATCCTAACGCTACAAGACCTCTCATTCGTTTATTACTTCCTTCACCAGTTGCGGCAGATCAGAAGGCGGGCTTTCGCTTACAAGATATGCTGCTTGAATACGCTGGATTGCTTCTCGAGCTCGAGTTTCATCACGACAGAAAACACGACCTATTGGCTCACGAGACTTAACTCGATCGCCAATCTTGCGGTCCGCCATAAAGCCCACCGTTGGGTCAATCGGGTCTTCGATGCGGATCCGTCCACCGCCGATGGCCGCTACAGCATGCCCCACTTCGGTCGTGTTAATCCTCTGGATAAAACCGGAGCCGGGGGATTCTACCTTAAACGATTCACCTACCAAAGGAAGGACATTGGCGGGATCGTCGCAAACTTTGGGGTCGCCACCCTGTAATCGAACGTTCTCCCGAAAACACTCCAACGCAGCTCCAGATGAAAGTGCCTTAGCTAAGGTGGTCCGTGCGGCTGACAGTGTCTCTGCGAGTCTTGCCAACATCAGCATCTGCGCGGAAAGCTCCAGTGACAACTCCAGAACCGGCTCGGCCCCCGTGGGTGTTTCGCCGCGCAAGATCTCAATACACTCTTTAACTTCCAGCGAGTTACCCACGGCTACGCCGAGAGGCTGGTTCATGTCGGTGAGTAAGGCTCGCGTGCGAATCCCGCATGAGTTGCCGGTGCTTACGAGCGCGTGACCGAGGGCTCGAGCTCTTTCAGGCTCGCGCATAAAGGCACCTGAGCCGACTTTTACGTCGATCACCAACGCGTCCAATCCAGCAGCACCCTTCTTGGAAATTATGGATCCGACAATTAAAGGAATGGCCTCAACTGTGGCCGTTGCGTCTCGTAGTGCATACAGCTTCTTATCAGCTGGCGCGAGTTCTGCGGTTTGCCCGACCATCGCGAAGCCCACGCTATCCAAAACCCTACGAAACTCGCTGGTCGAAAGATTGACGCGGTAGCCCGGAATCGACTCCAGCTTGTCGAGCGTACCGCCGGTGTGCCCGAGTCCGCGACCTGAAATCATCGGTACACAAGCACCGCAAGCCGCTACGAGCGGAGCGATCAGCAACGAGGCCTTATCGCCCACGCCGCCGGTCGAATGCTTATCCGCCTTGGGTTTAGGAATCCCTGAGAAATCGAGAATGTTACCGGATTGCAGCATCGCCTCAGTCAATGCGAGTTGTTCGGCATCGGTCATCCCTTTGAGGAATACCGCCATCAACCACGCGCTGATTTGATAATCTGCAACGGCGCCGTTGGTCACGCCTTCTACAAAGAACGCAATCTCATCTCGAGAGAGTTCTTCGCCGTCGCGCTTTTTCCGGATAATGTCCTGCGGTCTCACTCACTCCCCTTCTCTGCCGTCAACAGCACTACGGCTTGGACACTTACTGCCAATCCCTGGCCCACTGCATCTAGTCCCTCGCCACTTTTTGCTTTGACACTAACACATTCCACATCGACGTCCAGCACCTCAGCAATTTTCTCTCTCATGGGCTTAATGTAAGGTCGCAAACGTGGTGATTCGAGCGCAATGGTCGCATCAAGGTTACCGATGTGGAGACCGCGTTCACGGGTGAGCCACATCACTCTGGAGAGCAATTGCAGACTGTTGGCGTTCTGCCACTGCGGATCGCTGTCCGGAAAATGGACTCCGAGGTCCCCCTCACAAAGTGCGCCCAGAATGGCATCTGCGATGGCGTGGCAAAGAGCATCAGCGTCGGAATGGCCCTCAGCTCCCACCCTTGAAGGGATGTGAACACCACCGAGAATGAGCGGTCGACCTTCAACAAGCCGGTGAGTGTCATTTCCAATGCCAATGCGAAACGGCATAAAGGGTTTTTGGATCTTTGGTCTCAGATCTTTGTCAGTGGTTGGTGGTTAGTTGTTGGTGGTTGACAACTAACAACTATCAACTAACCACTAACCACGATCCATCTTGAGCAATGCTTCGCCAATAGCGAGGTCCTCATAACTGGTGATCTTGATGTTTCGACTGCTGCCTTCGATGGCGACTACCGTAGCACCGAGCCGCTCCATAAGTACGCTCTCATCCGTCACGGTTGGATCAGTGATGTCAACATTCTCGTAAGCGCGGCGAAGAAGTTCAAATCGAAAGCACTGCGGCGTCAGGGCCCGACGGAGACGGGCTCGGTCAAGCGTCCGGACGATCAAAGGCCCATCCATCTCCTTTATTGTATCCCTAACTCTTCCAACCAGTACTGCCGCACCGTGTTCTTTGGCTGCAGAGACGGTTCGAGAAATCTCGTCCACAGTCACAAACGGGCGTACCCCATCATGGATCGCTACGACATCAACGGTAGTGGGCCGCACACTCTGAAGTCCCCGTAAAACAGATTCTGCCCGAGTGGCCCCGCCCACCACAACTCTTCCGAGCTTCAGCAAGCCGTATTTGTCTGCCATTGCGAGAAAACCGGCAGTGTCTTCCGCAGGTAATACAACAATTATTTCGTGGATCTCGTCACACTGCTCAAACTGACGCAGCGTATGAAAGAGGATGGGAGTGCCGGAGAGTTCCAGGAATTGTTTGGGCCGGTTGCCACCGAATCGCGCCCCCTGACCAGCGGCGGCAATAATCGCGACGTTCATATAGTGGTTAGTGGTTAGTGGTTGGTGGTTAGTGGTTAGTGGTTCATAGTTAGTGGTTAGTGGTTAGTGGTTATTGGTTAGTGGTTAGTGGTTAGTGTTAGTGGTTAATGGTTAGTGGTTCGTGGTTCGTAGTTAGTGGTTAGTGGTTCCAAGATCAACTAACAACAAACTACTAACAACTAACCACTAACAACTAACAACTGACTACTAACAACAATCGCACCAACAACGAACTTGACACTAATTTTTGATCTTCTGGTTGACCTCTTTTGCCTCGACAGTAGTCGTTTCGATTCTGGGCCCTGCTTTAACTCCACTCTCGCCGTCAGTCTGAATGCCAAGCTGCGCAAACACCTCGGGCAGGTTCAATCCCAGTGCCTGCAACTGTTGTAACAGACTAAAGATAAGCATTGGGCCGGTCTGGGCGAAGCGGTTCATTCCGGAACCCCCTCCGTTCCCTTCCCCACCGTGGTCGATCATGACAACCTTATCAATATTTCCCAGCGGCTCGGCGACGGCTCGTAATGCTGGTGCTGTTGCCTCGATTATCCCTGGTAGTTTCTCTAGCAGAGTCTGCATGCGAGCGGCATCATTGAAGTCGCGCCAGGCATCCGCTTTCTTCTGGATTGCCGTAGCTTCGGCCAAACCGCGTGCTTCTATTGATTTCGCTTCCGCGAGACCCTGGGCTTGAATCTTCTCCGCCTCAGCCAACCCAAGGGCGCGTATTTTCTCAGCTTCTGCTCGACCTTCTGCTTCAATAGCTGCGGCGCGGCCCTGTCCCTCCCGCTGCAGCTTTTCGCTCTCTGCTTGAGCAGTAGCAATCACCGCCTGTTTGCGACCTTCCGCAGCAAGTATGGCGGCTTCCTGTTCGCCCTGGGCTCGCAAAACAGCGGCTCGCCGATCCGCCTCGGCCTTCTTGACCACGGTTGCTTCAAGCTCTTTCTCTTTGCGGAGGACTTCCTGTTCCTGAACCGCTATCTGCTCCTGAGTGCGAATACGCTCGATACGAACCTCTTCGGCAACTACCTCTTGCCGTGCCCTCGCTTCGGAGAGCGGTCCAGCTTGTTCCGCGGTGGCGCGCTCACGCTCGATCTCCGCCAGGTACTGAGCTCTTTTAACCTCCGTCTCGCGAGTCGAGGAAGCTATCAGAGCTTCGGACTCGAGCCTTACTTTCTCGCCCTCCTGCATGGCAAGCGAAGCTTTGATCTTTGAGTCGCGCTTTGCTTCTGCTTCACCGATCTCGGCATCGCGCTGAACCTCCGCCGTACGCCGTTTCCCAAGAGCGTCAAGATAGCCTTCATCGTCGCTAATTTCCTGGATTGTCAGCGCATCCAAACCGATTCCCATCTTCTCGAGATCGCCTGCGGCTTCGGTAGTAAGCTTTTGGGCAAAGCTTTGCCGATCGTTATTAATTTCCTCAACCGTGAGCGTGCCCAAGATGGCCCGCAAGTGACCTTCCAGAGTCTGGAAGACCAGCTTGTGGAACTCGTCCTGTTTCATGCCCAGGAAACGTTCTGCAGCGGCGCGTAGTGACTCATCGTCGCCTTTGATTTTGACGTTGGCCACCGC
>DATETN010000187.1:0-29335 GCA_035283645.1 Pyrinomonadaceae bacterium | reverse complement strand
AGAGACTGTGTCAAAACAATAGATCCTACACACGGCAGTGTGTAGTGCTTTTTAGATCCAGCCTACAAAGACGCGCCCCCCCTTCTTTTGTTTTCAACAATAACCAACTCAGAAGTGTGTGACACTCAGAAAGCCCCAATTTCGATGAAGCTTCTGAGTCGGTAACGTTGAGATAAGAGAAGGGGTGGCGTCCGTTCTAGTAGGTAGGATCTGAAAAGCACTACACACTGCCGTGTGTAGGATCTCGTTGTCATGAAGATGAGCTACTTCCTTAGTCTTCACACAATCTCTAAAGCGTATGGTGTCTTGACCAATGACCAATCGGCGAATGACCCACCGACCACTGACCCACCGACCACTGACCCACCGACCACTGACCACTGACCAATGACCACCGACCACTGACCAATGACCAATGACCCACCAACCACTGACCCACCGACCACTGACCCACCGACCACTGACCAATGACCACTGACCCACCGACCACTGACCACTGACCCACCGACCACTGACCACTGACCAATGAGCAATCCTCACCACTTGTTGCTGCATCGGGCCGTGTTATAGTCGCAGCTTCTTTTCAAGTTCAAAGATGGTGGTATGAGCGCTCTCCTTGTAGTTATCACTGCATATCTGCTGGGATCGATACCCTTTGGTTACCTGATCGTCAAAGCCACAAGGGGTCGGGACGTCAGGGAGAGTGGATCTGGCGGGACAGGTGCGACTAATGTCTCACGCAGCGCCGGAAAGCTCGCCGGAGTGTTAACCCTGGTCCTCGATGCTTTGAAGGGGACCGCAGCAGTTCTTATTGCGCGTTTTGCATTAGCCGGCGAAACAAGCCCTGAATGGTGGATCGCTGCCACGGCAGTCGCTGTGCTCCTCGGACATATCTTCCCTGTGTGGCTACAGTTCCGCGGTGGCAAAGGCGTCGCCACCGGTCTGGGTGTATTCGTCGTGATGTTCCCATTCGAGGTTGCCATTGCCTTAGTCCTCTTTCTTGTAGTCGTGTTGTCCACACGCTACGTGTCACTAGCATCGATGTCGGCCGCGGTCGCGATCCCCGCAGCGGCGACGGCCAAGCATCTGTTAGTGCGAGAAGGATCACCTCTTGGGCCACTCGTTTTCGCCTCAATCGCTGGGGCTATCCTGATCATCACCGCCCATCGGGAGAACATTCAGCGATTGATAGACGGAAAAGAACCGCGGTTTCGCTAATTGTTTGTGGCCTAGTTATGAGTACAAGGCGCGTGACAGTACTGGGAGCTGGAAGTTGGGGCACGGCGCTTAGCAAGGTTGCTGCCAGCGCTGGTCATCTCGTGAGTTTATGGGCCCGTGACGCATCGTTAGTCAGCTCCATCAACTCGGAAAGGGTGAATCCGAGATACTTGTCGAGTTGCCTATTGCCACCAGGCGTTCAAGCAACCGTCGATGTCCAACCATCACTGGAAGGCGCCGAACTCATTGTTTTGGCCGTCCCTTCTCATGCAGCGCGAGTGACCTTAAAAGCGGTGGCCGAGACAAAGAGTGTTACCGGCATCCTCGTAGGTGCAACCAAGGGCCTCGAAGTGGATTCGGGCAAACGAATGTCGCAGGTGGCTGCTGAGATCTTGGGAGAGAGTTTTCCATTCGTCTGTCTCTCCGGGCCTTCATTTGCTCAGGAGGTCGTTTTGGGACACCCAACAGCAATTGTCGCTGCCGGGAACTCAGAACACGCAGAACACGTCCAAACCACATTTAGTTGCAATAATCTGCGAGTTTACACAAACAGCGATCTCGTTGGCGTGGAACTCGGGGGTTCAGTCAAAAACGTGATGGCCATAGCAGCGGGAATGGTGAGCGGCCTGGGCTTTGGCTCGAATAGTATTGCGGCTTTGATTACGCGGGGATTGGCTGAAATGACCCGTTTGGCTTTGCGTCAAGGAGCTAGACTCGAAACGCTCATGGGGTTATCAGGCCTGGGTGACCTGGTTCTGACATGCACCGGCACACTTTCTCGCAACCGGTTTGTCGGACAGGAATTGGGTCGTGGTCGAAATCTTGATGAAATCTGTTCTGGGATGAGTGAGGTTGCGGAAGGAATCAGAACGACGGCCGCTGTGAAGAGGCTGGCAGAGTCGCTCAAGATCGACATGCCTATCACGCGGGAAGTTCATGCAGTTCTCTATGAGCGAAAGTCGCCGCGTGATGCGGTGAAGGAGCTTATGACACGACCATTGCGATCCGAATTTGATTAAGGCATGAGCGGCAAAGAAGAAACACCTTTGGCAGCCAATCGCGCTGCCTTTCACGACTATCACATCTCGGATCGCTATGAGGCAGGTATCGCGCTTACCGGAACCGAGGTTAAGAGTGTCATGGCGGGACGTATTCAGCTGAAAGAATCCTACGTTGCCGTACGGGATGGAGAGGCGTGGTTGTTTAATGCACACATTTCGCCTTATTCTCATGGGAATCGTGAAAACCACGAGCCTCTGCGGACCCGCAAACTGCTGCTTCACAGACGTGAGATCGCCCGGCTCGACGAAAGCGCTGCGAAACAAGGTATGACACTAGTCGCCACGCGTGTGTACCTGAAGAACCGCAGAATCAAACTTGAGGTAGGTGTTGCTCGAGGTAAGAAGTTGTACGACAAGCGCGAAACCGAAATGCGGCGAACCATCGATCGAGAAACTCGGGCGCAATTGAAAGAGCGTAATCGCTGATAAGAATCTAGGATGAGGAGAGCATCGTTTCATGGAATTTAAAGGTATATCGGACTCATTTGAAAAGCTGGAGGTAGACGCTCTGGCAATTGCTGTTTTTAAGGATGAAAAGGCTAACGAGGGAATACTGCAAAAATTGGATTCCGCCACAGGTGGAATGGTGACCTCGGTGCTTGAGGCAGACGAAATCAAAGGTAAGGATGGTGAGACTGCATTTCTTCACATTGTCGGTCGTGACGGCCTAAAAGCAAACCGAGTTCTTTTGGTTGGCGTGGGTACACGCGACGATTACACCGCAGCCAGGCAGTTTCAGCTCGGCGGTACCGCGGCGCGCACCCTACGGAACAAAGGGATGAAAAGGATTGCGATCATCCCGCGTAGTGAGAGCGAAGCGGAGACCGCCGCCGCGACCGTGGTTCAGGGTGCAGTTTATGGAGTCTTCGAACCTGATAAATATCGAACCGCCGAGAAAGAGAAGCGGGAACTGGAAAGCGTTGTAGTTGTCATTGAAGGCGCCGACAACTCGTCACTCAATCGAGGAGTTGAACGCGGTCGTATTGTGGGTGAGTCGATGAACTTCACGCGGGAGCTGGCAAACGAACCTGGCGGGCACTTGACCCCCACCGGAATGGCCGATCGTGCGCGGGAAATAGCCTCAGCTTTTGGCTTGGAAGTAGACGTGTTGGATCGGCAGCGGATGGAGCAGGAGGGGATGGGGTCGCTCTTGAGCGTGGCCCGCGGATCCGATGAACCCCCAGCGCTCATAGTACTGAAATACAATCCTCCGGACCCTGGTGACAGTGGAAAATTACTCGCTTTTGTAGGGAAAGGGATTACGTTTGATTCCGGTGGCATTTCGCTAAAGCCCGGAGAGAACATGGAGTTGATGAAATACGATATGACCGGTGGCGCAACTGTGTTAGGGGCCATGCGTGCCCTGGCGCAACTGAAACCTCCAATTCCTGTGTTGGGCGTAGTTCCTTGCGCCGAGAACCTTCCGTCGGGCAAAGCGACAAAGCCGGGTGATGTAGTTCGTGCAATGACCGGCAAGACGATTGAGGTTATCAACACTGACGCGGAAGGTCGTCTGATTCTTGCCGATGCAATCGCTTACGCGAAGAAGTTGGGAGCCACGAGGATTCTGGACATGGCTACGCTGACAGGTGCTGTTTCCATC
This sequence comes from Pyrinomonadaceae bacterium, assembly GCA_035283645.1. GTDB lineage: Bacteria > Acidobacteriota > Blastocatellia > Pyrinomonadales > Pyrinomonadaceae > PSRF01. Next base: position 25,453 of record DATETN010000187.1, on the reverse strand, counting down.
GCCCTGGGTGACGTCAACACGGCGGTCCTCGGAACGGACCAGGAGTTCATCGACGAAGTGATAACTGCGGGCGCGGAGGTTGGCGAGAAGTTTTGGCAGTTACCTCTCGACAAGGAATACTCCAAGCAGATCAAATCGGACATAGCGGACATCAAGAATGTCGGGGGCCGCAAGGCTGGTACAATTACGGCCGCGGCTTTTCTCAAAGAGTTTGCTGACGAAGTCTCCTGGGCCCACCTTGATATAGCCGGTACGGCGTGGGGTGATGAGGCAAAGCCTTACCGGGCGAAGGGACCGACAGGTGTGGCTGTGCGGACATTGATTCGATTAGTCGAAAGAGCGAGTTGAGAGTGTGACCAATCGTAGACAGATAGTGTCAACTCTCGGAGACAGTTGCCGGTAGCTGGTTCTCATGAAAGGAATTTTGCTAGCAATTAATTAAGGCCGCTCCGGCACGGTGATTGTTAAATGAGAGAGCAACCGCCAGAGGCGCGGCAACTTCACACAAACTAAGATGAGTCCTCGCCCCCCCTCGATGGCCGCTCGAGGTAGCGAACGATAGCCGCCCTCTGGTATTCCCCTAGTTAACTTCATGATTTTTGGACGGGGGGAGACCGCTTCATACTTCCGTCCAACAAATCAGACGAAACAACGCCAAAATCAAGGCAACCAAACTGCTTCAGGTACGCGTCAATCCTGAGTCTGCAATCGTGAATTTGCACTCAAGTGTTATAATTGCGCCACTTGAGCGCCCAATCTGGCCTCGTTCACTTGTCATCGCCAGTAGCTACAAGGAGTTAAGGCGCGTAGTGACTGATTACTACAAAATCTTAGGTGTTGATCGGAGGGCTTCGCATACCGAGATCAAATCGGCGTACCGGAAACTTGCTCGGTTGCGACATCCGGATGTGAATGGCGGCTCCGAGACAGCGGCGAAAGAGTTTGCGATGCTGTCAAAGGCCTACCATGTACTGATTGACCCGCAAGAGCGCGCTTACTACGACGATCAGCTGCGAGAGCGCGCTAGCGCCGGATACTCTATCCTTGATTCCAGTAATCCTCATGCCCGACGGGCCCGCAACCTCGCCGTACAAGCGAAATGGGATCGGATAGTTGATGAAGTACTGGAGCGCGATCGTAAAGAGAATCGCGAACGTCAGCGCGTCGTCTTTACAATGGTGTCGCTGTTCCTTTCCACCTTCTTCATTGCCATGATGCGGCCGCATTTTTGGCTTGTCTTCGGCTATGCCGGCAGGGCAATCGTTTTGACGCTCTTCGTAATAGGTGTCTGGCATCTTGCCACACGGTTCCGTGAGTATCTGGCGCACTACACATATATACCCAATCCGATACAGGCGTCTTTAATGAGTCATGAGGAGAAGCCTGAGCAGCCATTTACACGGTTTTCGGCGTACACATTTCTCCTCGCTGGCTATAGCGTTAGTCTGGGGGTAGGCCTCCTGATTGGTTGGCATACGCAGGATTTCTTCAGTGATGTGACGCTTTTATTCAGACACCGTGTGGAAGTTGTGCAGTCGAATATGATGTTTCTCTCCTCGACATCCTTCTTGATCCCAGACCTGATTATCTACCCCCCTATCGCGGTGCTGATAGTCGATTCAATGCACGCGATTACTTCTCGGATTGACTGACGGCAAACCGTTGCGTGCGGTTCTTTCGGTCGTGTATAGTCCAGCCCCCGATCAATGGTTGGCACGAGAGTCGCTTACGCAATAGTAGACCCTGCTATTTTCCCGAGACCCGTCCGCTACCGAACGGTGGTTCAGGCTGATCTGCGGTCGGTGGATGCGCTGTACGGTTTTGACCGTGACAGCATCGCCCGCGCCGCAAGAAGAGGAGTCACGCGATGGCCAAGCGAATATCCCAGCGTCAGTTGCTAGCGTTGAAGTTGGAGTCTATGACCGACTCTGAGATCAATGAGATTCTCGAATACATTGGCATCATGGAATCCATGAGGAAATCGGTGATGCTACCGTCTGTGTGGGAAGATGAGGTGGTCGCCCTGCTAGCAGATGCGCCGGAGAATCGGAGAGCGCGTCAGGCTTTCGAGTGGGAGACAGTTCGTCGCCGCGCGGAGCGAAAGGTCGTAGCGGCCCGGGGCGGTCACGCTTGATTTTTAGACTCCAAACGCACTCCAAACTAGTTTATGTTCAAGGATCGACCTCTAATTCTTCATTTGGCCTGCTGCGTTCTCTGTTTTTCCGCAATCGATCTACTTGCGCAGGACAGATCGCTCACACCGTTGCAGCGGCGGATACGTGAGCAGGAGCAGCGATTAAGTTCCGGTGATGAGGAAGAACGCCGTGATGCTGTAATGCAGCTCGGACTCCTGCGTCATCCCGAAGCCTCGAGAGTCGCCGCGGCACACCTCAGCGATGCTTCCATTGCGGTGCGAGTGGCGGCAGTTAATTCGGTGCTCTCGCTTCCTGCAGAGGAGATTGTCACCGCTCTCGCTCCTCTATTGAAAGACAAAAATGAGTTTCTACGTCAGGAGACCGCCTACGCCCTGTGTAATACAGGTTCGCGTTCAGCAGTTGGTCCACTGATAGATTTAGTGACGTCTGAAAAGCTGCCGGGACCAAGAGGGGCTGCCGTCGTCTCGCTTGGAAAGCTCCGCGATGAATCTGCTGTCGTTACGCTGGCGCAGTTGGTTGATCCCAGCTCATCGACTTCGCAAAAGAAGCGAAGATCAGCCGAGACTAATGAATTCGTATTGCGGTCCGCGGTGCGCGCACTGGGTCAAATAGGAAGTCCTGCCGCTGTGCCTGCTCTAACGTTTGCGCTTACTAACGAGATGAACCCTTTGGAGGTGAGACGTGAGGCGGCAGTGGCACTGGGACTAATCGGCGATCAAGCGGCGAAGGCTGTCCTTACCGAAGCCACAACTTCGGATGATCCGTACCTTGCGCAGGCTGCGCATGAAGCTCTTCGTTCTTTGAGAGTGCGGCGGTAGGGCGCCTAATAAAAAGCGAGAATCAGGAATAAAAAGCGGCGGTGCGGGCTGGCGCCCTTCCCGCCGCACTCCAAATCAGTTTTCTGATTTCTCACCGCGGCTGTTGCTCTTGCGAGCAGCTTTTGTGGCCTGCGGTATCGGCAATCCGACTCCCCCTGACAATGATTCGACTGCTTCGCTTGCCAATTGCGGCTCTGGCATTTCCTGGATAAGAGCCCCACCAGATCGCTTTGAGAAGACCAGCTTGCGAGTCGATGTGTCGAGATCGACGTTTACCAGATCCCCTAACCCGATCTGACCAGTTGCTACCAGATTCGATAATGGGTAGACGAGGAATCGTTCCACAGCTCGTTTCAAGTGACGCGCGCCGTATTTGAAATCCAACCCCTCGTGCAACAAGGTGTCCTTAGCCTTCTCTGAACATTGGAACACGAACTTCGTGCCGGCTGATTGCATAATGCGATCCTGAACGGCCTGAAGCTCGAGATCCAGGATCTGACGCAAATGATGTTCTTTGAGAGCTCGAAAGACGACCACCTTGTCGATGCGGTTCATGAACTCTGGCGAGAATTTGCGTCGGGCCGCCTCCACTGCAGTTCGATAGATCTTCTGATCAACTTCGGTATCATTTGGGTTCTTCGCCCCCTTGCTCGGTGCGAATCCGATACCGCCCGATATCAACTCTGACATTTCCCGAGCGCCAAGGTTTGACGTCATGATGAGCATCGCACGTGAGAAATCCACGCGGCGATTGTCACCCAGCGTCAACGTAGCCTTATCTAGAATTCCGAGCAGCAACTGCCAAAGGCTGTCAGATGCTTTTTCGATTTCGTCAAAAAGCACTAGCGACAGTTTCAGGTCGTCCGTGTGCATGCGATCGAGATTCTCCTGCGTCAACATCGGAGAAGTCTCCCGATGGCCGAGATACCCCGGTGGGGACCCGATCAGTTTCGCGATCTCGTGAGAATGCTGGAACTCAGCACAATCAATCTTCACGATGGCGTTGGCATCACCATAGAGCGCCTCGGCTGCAGCCTCGATGACTCGAGTCTTTCCGGAACCTGTCGGTCCAAGAAACAACATCGTGCCAATAGGCCTGCTGGGAGGATTCATACCAGCAAGAAAGATCTGGTAAAGGCCACTCATCCGGCGCACCGCGCGCTCCTGGCCAACAATGCGCGCGGACAGTCGCTCTTCGAAGTCCTGCGCGCGGGGACTCTTCTGGTCGGGGTCGAGAAAGACCGTACCCATGCTATCGTTTGTATTCATCTCCAATTCAGCGATCATCTTCGTGCTCCTTGCCTGAGCGTCTAACTGGGAACCCGATCTTTCAAAAGACTCATCAGTAGCCTGCTGCTGCTGTTGTCGGTCCATCTTGCTCGGACGCTTTCTAGTCATATGCAAGGAACGATCCGCATATCTAAATGATGCGTGGATTGTTGCTTTCGTTTACTTCGCAGAGAGCACACGAGGTGACTCTCCGCAAAATCCGATGCTATATACACGACCCATTTCCAAAAGTCATCACAAAATATTGGGGATGCGTGAGTTCTGGCTGTTGGTAGGACTACAGTTTTGGCGAAACTGTGCTGACATTTCATGTCAGAAAGGTGATGACAATTACTGTTTTGCCCGGGGAAGGCGGCAATGACTACAGCCGGTTCGCTGCACCTTTTAATGCGTAACCACACGGAAAGGTGGGCAGTATAACTCCGCCCGACCTTTACCTTAGCAGTGGTCACTAGTCGTAATATTCAAGGCCCAAGTGTGTAATCAGATCTTCGCCGCGCAGATGACGGAGAGTGTTCTTCAGCTTCATCAACTGAATGAAGACGTCATGTTCCGGATAAAGCTTGGGCGCCGTCTGAGGAGACTTGAAGTAGAAGGACAACCACTCTTGAATTCCCTTCATTTTGACACGCTGTGCTAAATCCAAAAATAGGGCGAGGTCGAGCACGATCGGAGCCGCGAGGATAGAGTCGCGACAGAGAAAGTCGATCTTGATCTGCATCGGATAACCGAGCCAGCCGAAGATGTCGATGTTGTCCCAACCCTCCTTGTTATCACCTCTCGGCGGGTAGTAGTTGATGCGCACAACATGCGAGAAGTCCTTGTAGAGGTGGGGGTAAACCTCAGGCTGCAGAATGTACTCCAAAACAGATAGTTTCGACTCCTCCTTGGTCTTGAAGGAAGCCGGATCATCTAAAACCTCGCCATCCCGATTTCCGAGAATGTTGGTGGAATACCATCCGTGTAGACCGAGCATTCGCGCCTTCAAGCCCGGAGCAATAATCGTTTTCATGAGCGTTTGCCCGGTCTTGAAGTCCTTGCCACAGATCGGCAGGTTGTTCTCTTCGGCCAGGGTTTGTAGCGCTGGAATATCGACTGTCAGATTCGGCGCGCCATTCGCAAATGGAATCCCAGATTTCAATGCGGCGTAAGCGTAGATCATTGATGGGGCGATGGCTTTGTGATTGTCGCGCATCGCCTGTTCGAATGAAGCGAGAGTCTTGTGCACGGAATGCGGCTTCAGAAATATCTCGGTCGAAGCTGCCCAAATCATCACCACACGAGCACAGCGGTTGTTCTTTCGCCACTCCGCAATCTCAGCGATCAGTTGCTGCGCCAGCTCAAATTTGTTCTTGCCTGTTTTGACATTCGTGCCGTTGAGTCGCTTCACGTAGTTCTGATCAAAAACAGCCTTCATCGGCTTAATTTTCTGCAAGTACTTTTTCAACCGCGCAAGCAAATCTTTTTCCAGAACCCCAGCATGCATTGCGGCGTCATAGGCTGAATCCTCAAAGATGTCCCACGCGCCAAACACCAGATCCTCGAGACTCGCAAGTGGCACAAACTCCTTTATTAATGGAAAACGGTTCTCGGTTCGCTTACCCAGGCGGATGGTGCCCATTTGTGTGAGGCTGCCGATGGGTTCGGCAATGCCGTTTTTGATCGCTTCAACCCCGGCTATAAATGTAGTGCTGACGGCACCGAGGCCCACCAACAAAACTCCCAGTTTCCCTTTTGCGGGCGCAATCTCGTCGGCTTGTTTGACGGCCATCTTGATCCTCCTGCGATTTGTAGCGATGGTACACGGGAGGGGGAGGGAAGTCCGCAGCAATCTTGCTGTTTATTAGCGCGAACGTGCGCAAATTGTTCGACAAGCTTTAGCTTGTCGCGTCGGCTCACTCCTATTTCCCTGAAACTCGAAGCACGAGTACCGCGGGGCGACTGAAGTTTACCGAACATTCTTACGCGTAACGACTGCGTTGCGAAAGGCTTTCGGCGTGAGTCCGGTGGCCTGGCGAAATGCTTTAGTGAAGTGGCTCGAGCTGGAGTAACCAACCCTTGTACTGATTTCTGAGATTGACAGGTCCGTCTGAGCCAGCATTACCTGAGCCCGTCGCGTCCGTATCATCGCGAGGTAAGCGTGAGGGCTCGCACCCGTGAGCTTCTTGAACATCCGCGAAAAGTGAAATGGTGACAGATAAGAAGCCGCAGCAATTTCTTTCAGAGAGATATCACGGTCGAGTTGTGCATGCATCAACTCAACCGCTCGTCTGATCCGACGGTCGATCAGTCCGACACGGGAAAGTTCCAGCTCGTCGGAGCGTTTCATGTTGGAGTGCCGCCGAAGCAGATGAACCATGATCTCTTCCACCAAGGCTGCCAGCACAATTTCGCGGCCCGGCTCGTCGCTCTTGAGCTCAAAGGCCACGCTTCCGCCCAATTCCGCAAGGCGCGGATCGGCAGGCAGATCCGTACGCGGAAACTCAACGTACATTCCGGGACCAACGAGGTTCATCTCGATAGCCTGCTCCAGCAACACGGAATTCGAAAACGCCAGCACAACGCACTCCAGGTTCTCCCCCTCAGCTTCGAGTACGCTCGCCGGCGGTATGATCAAGACCCTGCGCGGTGCTAACTCCCACGCATGCCCGTTTCGCTCGTATTTGAGGTGGCCCATGAGCATGAACAGCGCGGCGTATTCCGAACGAACCGCCTCATGCCAACGAAGGTTTTGAGCTCGCCGATAGAAGAGTGAGAACTTCGGATGGATGAAGACCCGGTTGACTGGAGGTGCGGATCGGCTCATCGACCCAAACTCTATGCGATTACTTAAGCAGGTTCAAACCCCAAGCGAGTCGCGGTATCGCAACATTGCCGCTGGATTATTTGTTATGACTCCCTTGATGCCAAGACGTCGAGCAGTTGGTATCCACTCAGGATCGTCTACGGTCCATATCACAATCTCAAAGCCTTTGTCCTTCAGGAAGCGCGTCCTTCGATCGTTTGCCAGTTTATAGTGCAGCGCAACTTCGTTAGCGCGCATCCGTTCAGCGCGCCGAAGGATCTGTTCGGGCGATCGAAATCTAAGTGCAGTGCGCAGACCGCTTTCAAACAGAGGAGCTGTCCTAACCTCCGGAGCGAACTGTTTGAGTAAGAGAAGAGCCGGATGATCAAAGCTCTCGACTAAGACACGCTGCTGGAAGGAATGAGCGTGTATCAGACCTACCACTTCTCTTATTAACCGCTCTTCGACGGGCTCCCCTTTCATTTCAAGATAGAGCACGCCGGGCGCATCGACGTAGAGCTCAAAAAGTGCCCGCAGTGTCGGTATCTTAGTGGAGTATTCGAACGGAGTGTTTAGAAAGCGGCCGACAACATCTACCTGCGACAGCTCGGTAGAGGAAAGCTCAGAAACGTGAGTGCCGGTTAGGTAGTGGAGCGCCTCCTTTGTTGCTGTTCGGTTAACGGTGGCGTCATGAATTACCACCGGAACACCATCGCCCGCCAGCCTCACGTCGAACTCAATACCATTCGCTCCGTCGAGGATCGATTGTTTAAAGGCCGCAAGGGTGTTTTCCGGCGCCACGGCCGACGAACCACGATGGCCAATGATCAGAGGCAGACGTGATTTAGGATGGGCCAAAGCCAATTGGCTTCGAGTCGCTGCTTAGGCAGCGCGAGGACGACTAGGCACTGCCTTCTTCAATGTGATGTCGAAAGTGCCGTACTGGGTTTTGATCCGACCTTTTACAGGGACATGTAGCCGATCAGCGGTGAACCAGATGAAGAACTCGCCGTCGCTCTCCACCAGGCGCTGTTTACCAAACAGCTCCACGTCAACCTTCAACGTTTCAACGCGTCCAAGCACCGTTTTCATTCGCTTCTTCTCTGTGACTCGAACCGGCACCTGGTAGACACGACCCGAATCGCTGATCGAGACGTTGAACGTTTTCCCGACGGCCAAGGGCTGTGTGCGCAAAAAGTATATTGCCGAGAGGACATCTTGTACGTCAGCGTTAAATTCGGCACTTGCTATTTGTGGTTCTTTTGAAGGGTCTTTTGGATCATGTTCAGTCCAGACGAGCTTTCCCGTGTTTCGGTCGTAGATAGTCTCACTGGTCCGGACGCGCTTTCCCTGCTGGTCGAACTTCTTCGTGTGTCGAATGACAAAGGATCCAGGCTCGACAGTCGACGTGACTCTCTCAAGGAAGTTCAGATTGAAGAGTCTGCTGAAAAACCCTTTGCTCTTGATTTCGCCGGTAAACTGCAGTGCGTGACCATTCTTCGTTGCCTCCGGGGCGCTGGTCTCTGTGGGGTTCGTCAACGGCACCTTACTCGCACTGAAGTGAAAATCCGCCACGTCTATGTTTTTGAGTAACAAACGAGAAAACTCCGCCTCGTAGGTTAGCTGTTCGCCTAGTTCGAGGTGCTTTGTTGGGACCTGAGCGAGAGCCGCGGTAGACACCAGCAGAGCCGCCGTCAGAACCGTAACTCGAAAACTGAGCTTCAATAACTGTTGTTTCACTTCAAATAATACGCCTTTATCGCCAATACCACCCAAGCAACTACAAATCCAAGACTAGCGCGATACTCTCGGTACTTTAAATACAGTTGACTATCAAACCTCGCCGATTCTGTACCGGAACCGCAATAGCTCGTCAGCCGGGGGAAGAACAGGGGCACCTCGCCAGCGTAATTCCGGTAGGAATCGCCAAACTGTCGCGCCAGGTTGCTCGCTTCGACGCGCATCACTGGCAAATAGATGCCAAGGAAAAGCGCCGCAAAAAGAGCCCCCAGCACCCATCGTCCCGCAGCAATTGTAAAACCCAAGCCTAAAACGAAGCTCCCAAGGTACAAAGGGTTCCTGGTGAAAGCATACGGGCCACTGGTCGTAAGTTCCACATTTTTCCGAATATGGCCGGCCGCCCAGGCTCTGATTGCCAGCCCCACTAGCGAGACTACAGCGCCAATAATGAGAGTATTAGGTTGGGGCCGTGCGAGCAATACAAAGAGGCCGGCAAACATGAAGCCTAAAGGCACTCGCCATCGCTGAATCCTGCGCCCGGACAACTAGTGTGGCTCCCTTGGAAGATTGAAGATTTCTGAACTCTTCAGGCCGAAATCGTAGAACCGCGAGGCCAAATGAGAAACACGCGCCACTCGAGCGCGTGTTTCCATTAACCGATCTAAATAAGAACGAAGGATCAGGCGCGTAGCGGACGTAACTGCTGGCGCGGTGCCCGCAGCGTCTCCCCAGACATCAGCCCGCACCTCGGATCCTTCGTGCCGACTTCGATGAGGCCTCCCAGCAGCGGGTTGTCTCTTTGGGTCACCAGGTTTTTTCATCAGCAAAATGTTTTGGTTTAGCTCAGGTACCACCGAAGTATGAGAACCTCAGCCTTGCCTCAGCCACGATCTTACCGCGCGAACGCTTCCTCAATACGCCCTCCAGAACTGGCTCCTCGTCCAGGGCCTGAGCGGCAAACACTCCTCCTCTTAAGAACTTGCCGCTGAAGCTATATGACACTCCACGGATTGTGAGAGTAGCGAAGGCGAGCCTGTGGCGCGAGACCGAAAGCGTCTTGAACCTGATCATCGAGCCATCGGTAAGGTCGACGCCCGCTCGCTGCAGTCTGGGGCTGCGGTTAGAATTCAGATTAATCCCTCCAAAATTTTGGAAACCCAGCGGTGCCTCGCCAATTATCCAGAACGAGCCGTCTGGATTGAATCGCCCTTGTTGAGATTTAACTGTATCGGTTGATAAGAAGACGACCAGGCACGAGTAGAAGAGGATCACCGGGTACTTGAGTCTCATCGTGAGCCCCCATCGCGGGAGTCCGTTTGTAGCGAACTGATTAGGTCCGAAGTTGAGTGGTCTTTCGGGTCGCCGACTATCGCAACCTCACCGCCATAGGAGCGAACGATATCCCGCTCAGGTACTGTCTCAAGAGTATAGTCGGTACCCTTTGCGTGTACGTCTGGGCGCAATTGAAGCAACAGTTCTGCTACGGTTGGCTCGTCGAAGATCGTGACGAAATCAACATCCTCAAGCGCAGCCACAATTTCTGCACGTTCGTCCTCTCGAACTATTGGACGGCCCGGACCCTTTAGTCTTGTCACCTGAGCATCAGAATTGATGCCTACAACGAGAATGTCTCCAAGCATCCTCGCTCCTCGAAGGTATCGAACGTGACCAGCATGTAGCACGTCAAAACAGCCATTGGCCAAAACTAGAGATGCGCCTTGCCTGCGTTCCTCTGCAATTCTTGACAACAGTTTCTCCCGATCCAGAATGCGGCAAGTTGCTGTGCGCTCGAAAATTTTGGCTTTCATTTGTTTGCTTCCCAGTGGAGCACGGAGTGTTCCAGCTCGACTACGGAGACCGACGCTGTACCGCGTTTCATCACAACCAGGCCGCCAGCAAAGTTCGCCAGCCTCGCCGCATCCGGAAAAGAGGCATCGGAACAAAGCGCCAGGGTGTACGCAGCGATAACCGTGTCTCCAGCGCCAGTGACGTCAACTGGTTCGTGAGACCCGACGGCAGGCAAGTTTAACGGAGACACGCCTTCTTCAAGCAGAGTCATCCCTTGACCTCCGCGGGTTATCAACAATGCGCGATAGCCGAGCCGTTCGCGCAACTGTTCGCCCGAAAGCGCCAGCTGCTCATCGGTGTCGATTGGTATGCCGAGTAATTGTTCGACTTCGGCCTCATTTGGAGTCGCCGAGGTAAGGCCGGAAAAATTCAGGAGCCCAAAACGGGAATCGACCAGCGTTGGGATCTTGTGCTGCTTCGCAATGGATCGCACGCTCTGAAGGACCTCAGCAGCCACGCCATAGTTATAATCGGAGAGAATAATGGCGTCCGCATCTCGCGTCTTCTCAGCAACCAGTTCAGAAAGGCGCGTCATTGCGTCTCCCAGAAGCTGATCTTCATAGTCGATACGTACGACCTGTTGGCGTGTTGAATGGGATTGTCCAGCGAGGATCCGGACCTTTGTCGTTGTCCGTACGTCAGGGGAACAAATGATTCCATCACAGTCGACCTTCGCCTCTTCGAGCTTTGCTCTTAGGGCCTTGCCAGGCTCGTCGTCGCCGGTGATTGCAAGCAGGGAAACTCTGGCGCCCAAATCAGCCAGATTCGCAGCGCAATTTGCTGCCCCGCCGGGCACTGTCTCAGTATGTTCGTGCCGGATGATGAATACCGGCGCCTCTCGAGAGACGCGGCTGATCCCACCGTAGACGAACTGGTCCGCAATCGCATCGCCGATTACAACCACACGGCGTTGTGGAAAGCGCTTGACAATGCTCAGCAGTCTTTCCTGTAGGAGAGTTCGTTCCAAGACTAGTTCTCAGGCTCCTTGACCAGACGCTGGACCGGACATCGTTATCTGCTGAACCGCGGTCAAAAGATTTTCGGACACCAGATCGGGTTGGTAACGCCAGCTTTCGCGCTGATGTTCCCACTCACCCCGGCCGTAACCACTCAAGACGAAAGCTGACTTCACTGCCGCATTGCGGGCCAACTCTACATCGCTGTACCTATCTCCCACCATCCAGCTTTGTGCGAGATCGATTGAGAACTCTCTTGCGGCTCTTGTAATTAACCCCGGCAGAGGCTTCCGACAATCACAGGCCAGACGGTAAGGGGGCTCTCCAATAGAGGGGTGATGAACACAGTAGTAGATCTGGTCTAGCCTCGCTCCGGCGGCCTGCAGTTCTGCACTCAACTGCTGGTGCACTTGTTGAATCATCTCTTCATCGAAATAGCCCCGAGCTACCCCTGCTTGATTGGTTACTACGATGGCCAACCACCCGGCATCGTTCAACAACCTGATTGCCTGGGCGGCGTAGGGAAATAGTCGGAAGCGTGAAAGGTGGTTTACATAACCCACTTCCTCGGAAATGGTTCCATCGCGATCAATGAAAACCGCACGAGTCATCTGTCTTGGCGAGGCTTGTATCCTTCGATTGTTTAACTGCCGACAGCTTGTTTGCCAGCAACTGAAGATTGAATCCGATCGAGCATTGCCATAGCACGTTCAACTATCTCGTCAGCCGAGATAGCGGTCATACAGCGATGATCGATCGGACAGTCACGTAGCATACACGGCGCACAGTCCGGTGGTCTCCGAACAACCTCAGCATTGTCTGCGAACGGACTGGTGGTCAGTGGGTTGGTTGGACCGAAGATCACCAGTGTTGATTGACCCAGGGCGGCAGCTATATGCGCGGGTCCTGTGTCGTTGGTGATCAAAAGATCCACTTCTCCCAGGACCGCGGCGGCAGCGCCAACGCTTGTTTCTCCGGTAAGCAGAACGGGCCTGTGGCGCATCTGGTTTTTCACCGCGAGCGAAATCTCGAGCTCTTCTTTTGAACCTATTAGCAGGATCTTAACACCCCTCTTCTCACTTAACTGATCGCCCACTTCGGCGAACCTTTCAGCGGGCCAGCGCTTTGCGCGGCTATTCACCGATCCGGGACAGAGGGCGACTAGCGTATCCCCGGTCGCCACGCCGCTGTTGGTAAGCAGGGCGCGAGCATCCGCTCGACGCTGCCAAGAAACACTCAAGCGCGGCTTTGCATCTTCCGGCACGTGAGTTTGGGGATTCAGCAGCTTCTCGAGCTCTGAAATTAGATTCAGGTAGTAATAGACCTCATGTCGGGATTCGCTCCATGAGGGCCGTGGTACCGGCGCTGACAGCAGTGGGCGACGGTGCTGAGTAGCATAGCCAAGCCGGTTGGGAACTCCGGCAAAAAACGCAACCAAGGCGCTATGGAATGAGTTCGTGAACAAAATCGCGAGGTCAAAGTTTCCTCTTGACCAGGAACGCGCATTACTCCAGACACCTGACGTCCCGCAGACAAGCAGATCGTCGATGAAGTCGACATCAGCAAAAATCTCAGCTGTGTTCGGACGGGTGGCTAGTGTCAGATGTGCTTCCGGCAGCGTGTTCCTTAGCTGGCGAAGGGCAGGGACAGTCATAACAGCGTCGCCCACCCAGTTGGTGCCTCGCACAATAACGCGTCGGATGCTGTCACTAGTTAACATTTGGTGTGAAGGAAGCACACATTACAGGAGGCTCCGCAACCCTTCCTCAATTCCGATCTGAGGGTGCCAATTCAACTCAGTTCTTATCCGTGACAAATCTGAAACGTAGTTGAACGGCACCGGTCGTTGTTGCTGATCATCTTCGGCGAAAACGGGTAACTCGATCATTCCGGCGATTCTGTCAGCCAGGCTTCGAAGCGAAGTCGAGTTTTCCCGACCTCCTCCAAGATTATACAGACCATTCAAGCGTCCGGATTTTACAAACGCCTCACAGGCTCGAGAGAAGTCATCCACATGAAGAACATCACGTACTGGGGTGCCCTTTGCTGCGAATCGAATGGGCCACCCGTGTTTTATTGATTCCACGTAGTGAGTAACGAACCCATATTCGTTTCCTTCCGAAGGCCGCGCATAAACAGTCGATAGTCTAAAAACACAAGCGCGTACCGCCTGCCGCGGTGCATAGTAGTCGATATATTGCTCGCCTATGAGCTTAGACCACTCTAGTGCGCCCTGGCCAACATAGTCCGTCGGACAACTCTCCGGTACCTCGGGGTAAAAGTTGGCGTTGGCTCCATAGACGTCTTTAGTGGAGGCAAAAATGAGCGCGGATCCCGATTTCATGTGTTTTATCACGTTGGCTGTGCCATCGGCATTCGTTCGAAAACACAGGTCTGCAGCCTTGGGATCCTTATCGAGGTGGGCGCCTAGATGAACAACCAGATCATAGGAACGAAGCTCGTTGAGATCGGAGGGTGACAATAGGTCGAAACCTGATCTCCGTGAGAAGTCATCAGCAGCAAAGAATCGGCGGACGTGTACTCCAAGATATCCGCCGCCACCGGTTACTACTACTTTCATGCTTGGAAATCAGTGGTTCCGCTAGACAGCCGAGCAGCAGGCCCGACTTGTCCCGACCCACAGATGATAAGATGACCTCGCGGTTTGCTCATTCTTTGGGACTAGTGCCCTCGATCACCACCATGACAGTTATATACGATTTGGGCGGTCACAGAAGAACTGTCGAGCAACCAGCCAGCCGTTGACTGAACGAAAAAATATGGTTCCGAGGAGAATCGCAACAGCAACGGCCAGGAGCGCGTATAGAATTCGGAAAGCGGCTCGGTGCTGGCAACAGCCCCGGTGTTAGACTCTTGGCGCAGTGCACGCATCAAAGTCACTGCCTTCGAGCCTGTCACGTTATCGCGCACCTCGAAAGGTGTCAATTTGGGAGCCCAGCGCAGTACCCCAGAGGAAAGGGTGATTGTTACGACCTAGCTAATATGCCCGTTCGATATCCACCGCACAAAGAGGAGGCTCGGGCACCACGCAGTGGCAGGGCTTCTCGCCAAACTGGGCGGCTGGTTGCTTACACCGAACCACCGGAAAGCAAATGGCGTCGGGTGCGAAGGAGAGTGTTGAGCGCTCCTGTGATCATACCCCTTGTCTTTGTTGCCACAATCACCTTCGGCGTACTCATCTACTATTGGACGGTTTTCTCGGGGCGTATCGACAACTTGTTGCGGGGTGACGTCTTCACGCGTTCAGCGGGAATCTACGCCGCGCCCAAGCAGCTTAGAGTTGGCGAGGCGACTTCGCAGGACGAACTGATTGGTTTTCTGAAGCGAGCAGGCTATGTGGAAAAAGGGCAGCAAGCGGATGCGGGTCGCGGAAGATACCTGCTCAATGGAACGAGCTTGAGCATTGAGCCGAGCGCGAGTTCGTCCGTGGACGGTCAGCGTCTGTTTGAGAGTGTCCGCATCGACTTCAACAGAAATGGAAAGGCTATCGGCAACCTGTCGAGTCTGACCGGTGGAGCGCGATTAGATCGTATCTTACTTGAACCTGAATTGATCAGTTCGGTTACCGGGCGAGAGCGCGCGAAGCGAAGAGTGGTCGGTTTTAGTGACTTACCCCAACACTTAGTCGATGCGATTACGGTTACGGAAGATCGTTCTTTCTTTGAGCATTACGGAGTCAATATTCGCGGCATACTGCGGGCCCTGATTCGACGTTACGACGCAGATCCAAACTCCCCGATAGCGCGACAAGGTGGCTCCAGTATTACCCAGCAGCTTGTGAAGAACCTGTTGCTGTCGCCGGAACGAACCCTGAGGCGGAAGATCGCGGAAGCTTACATGTCAGTCATCCTCGAGACGAGGCTTTCGAAAGAAGAGATTTTCGCGCTCTATGTTAATCAAGTCTATCTCGGCCAACAGGCAGGTTTCTCGATACATGGCCTGGGCGAAGCTGCAGATGCCTACTTTACTAAGGACGTCACCAACCTGACTGTCTCTGAGGCAGCCTTCCTCGCTGGATTGATTCGCAGTCCAAACCGTTACAACCCGTACCACGACATCAGTACCGCAACAGCCCGACGAAATCAGGTTTTAGACAACCTCGGAGAGACTGGGAAGCTGTCATCCGACGAAGTTTCGCGCGCTAAGGCTGAGCCGTTGAAGGTGGCTGCAGTCAAGGGGAGGATTGACGTCTCTGATGCGCCGTACTTTGCTGATTACGTCCAAAACCAACTCGGCGACATTATCGCCGGCACAGGCGTGGCTGAACATCTGCGTATCTATACAACGATCGACATGGACCTGCAGCGAGCCGCTTACTCGGCATTGGCTAAACAGCTAGCAGAGCTAGACAAAGTTCAGGCAAGGCGCTTTGAGCCCGGGACCCTGCAGGCTGCCCTGGTAGCGATGAATGCCAAGACCGGAGAAATCGTTGCGATGGTAGGGGGGCGCGATTACTCCAAGAGTCAACTGAACCGCGCCGCGGATGCCAACCGTCAACCAGGTTCAGTGTTCAAGCCGTTCGTCTACGCCACCGCACTCAATACCGCATTCGACCCGGTGCCGCGTGTCATTACCGCCGCAACCACCTACATGGACGAGCCCCGTACGTTTACGTTCGACAATCAAGAATACTCACCAGGAAATTTTGGTGATACTTACTCAAACGAACCCGTGACTCTTCGCGATGCTTTGGTCAGGAGCTTGAACGTGATCACGGTGGATGTTGGCATGGAAGTGACCATGGGACGAGTGATGAATCTCGCCGCCAGAGCTGGCCTCCCGAAGCCCCCGCGCGCATATCCCGCGATGGCCCTCGGTACGAGCGAAGCGACGCCGTTACAGGTAGCTTCTGCCTACACGGCTTTTGCTAGCCTTGGTACCCGCACTACCCCAGTAGCCATTAACCGGATCACAACCGGAAGTGGCGTTACCATTGCAGCCCCCACTTCACAGAAGAACGAGGTCATGCGCCCGGAAGTGGCATACGTCATGACTTCCTTCATGAAAGATGTTGTGAACCGTGGGACGGCTGCAAAGGTCCGGGCGCGCGGCCTGAAATCAAATGTGGCTGGCAAGACCGGAACGTCGCGCGATGGTTGGTTCGCAGGATACACGCCGAACCTTGTTTGCGTGGTATGGGTTGGATTCGACGATGGATCCCAGCTGGGGCTGACAGGTGCTAACTCTGCTCTACCCATCTGGACTGACTTCATGCAGGTAGCTTTGTCAGAACATCCAGAGTGGCAAGGCGAATGGCAGATGCCGGAGGGAATCAAGCAGGTCGAGATCAATCCGAAGACCGGTCAGCTCGCAATTCCAGAAGATACCGAACGCCGTGTCGAGCTATTTATCAATGGAACTGAACCTGGTGATACAGACACCATCGTTCCGGAAGATGAGGTTCCGTCAGATGAACCCGAAGTGACTTTACCTGAGCCAGAGTTGCCAGAAACGTCGCCTTCGCCGATACCTTCTCCACGCTCCCGCAGCAGTGGTTCTGGTTATCCGGATGAAAGCGGGCGCTTGGAGGGCACAATAACTTTGGACATAGATCCGAGCACTGGCTTAATCGCAGTGGAAACATGTCAGGTTGTTCGCACAAAGACTTTTGTACTGGGAACGGAACCACGGAAATATTGTGGACCTGAGTATCATCGCAGAGGAGGCGTCGTTGATCCTTCAAGCAGTCGGCCCCGGACTGTCGCCACGCCACAGCGGTAAGCCTGCAGCTTTCACATTGACTATTGAAGGATCGGGATTGCCCGTCAATCGTCAATTCGCAATCGTAGATCCATGCTTCGGAGGGCTGTCCTCAGCGTCTCAATAGCAAGTGAGGCGGCGTGTTGTTTCCGGGCCGGCAAGCCGCCCAAGGTCAGGATCAGATCTTTTCGTGACAGCGTTAGCGCCTCCGCGACTGTCTTCTTCTCAATCAAACCAGTCAAAACTGAACCACACGCTATGGTGGGTGGGCAGCCGTAGGCCAGAAATCGAGCTGCCTCGATCCTTCCCGCATCAATTCGAAGAGACAGTCGCAGGCGATCACCGCACACAGGATTGGTTTCCTCGGCAAAAGCGTTCGCGTCGGCTAGCTCACCTACGTTCTTTGGATTTGTAATGTGTGCATTCAGATCCAAACGGAAAAGCTCCTTATGCCTTCGAGGATAACGGCACTTTGTTGAGCGGAGAGAGCTGTCGTAACTTCGTCACAGCTTGAAAGAGAGCATCAACAACGTAATCAACTTCCTCCTCGGAATTTCCCTTGCCAAAACTGAACCTTATTGAACCTCGAGCCAGCTCATCATCTCGGCCGAGTGCGCGAATGACTGGGGAGGGCTCAAGCGTGCCTGAGGAACAGGCGGAGCCTGTGGAGACTTCGATTCCCTGCAGGTCGAGATGGATCAGCAGACTTTCACCTTCAACGAAACGGAAAGAGATATTCGAGATATGGCCCAGTCTCCGTTCACGATCACCGTTGAATAAAACGTCAGTAATTTCAGCCGCAACACGCTCTTCAAAACGATCCCGTAGACGAAGCAGATGTACCTTCTCTTCTGGTAATCGCGAGCGAGCGAGCGCAGCGGCAGCACCGAAACCCACAATGCCAGGCACTCCCTCCGTCCCGGCTCGTCTCTCCCTCTCCTGGTGTCCGCCCACGATTTGGCTCGTGATTCGGAGACCTCGTCGCACGAAGAGCGCCCCCGATCCCTTCGGCGCGTACAGCTTGTGCCCGGAAAGCGACATGAGGTCGCAACCAAGTTCGTCAACATCGATCTCCAGACGACCGGCGGCCTGGACCGCGTCAGTATGAAGCCACAGGGAACGATGTCCGCCCGCGCGTAGCTCGCGAATGATGTCGCCCACTTCCTTCACTGGTTGAATCGTGCCAATCTCGTTATTTGCCAGCATCAATGAGACCAGAACTGTGTCTGGACGAATGGCATCACTCACGTCCCCCGAGCGAACCAGACCGTTCTCCGTAACCGGCAGTCTGGTGATCTCCCATCCTTTTTTCTCCAGCTGTTCGCAAACGCCTCGAACTGATGGATGCTCGATGGCGGAGGTGATTACATGCCGTCCCTGATCCTGAGCCGCCTCACAGATCCCACGAATGGCATAGTTATTAGCTTCAGTGCCTCCCGACACAAACACAATCTCGTTTGAGCGAGCGCCGATAAGCGACGCCACTTCACGACGGGCCCGGTCGACGGCTGCGCGCGCCTCCTGCCCGTAGCGGTGGACACTTGAGGGATTTCCGAACTTCTCCGTGAGGTACGGCAGCATTGCTTCGAAGACGGCAGTATCAATTGGCGTCGTCGCGCTGTGGTCCAGATACACGTGCTTTGTCGAGTTCATCAAAGTTGATCCACGGTTGCCAACCGCTGAGCACCAGTTCAGCATCTGAATGCCATTCTGCGGAAGCAATTCTGCAGTATTGAAGAGTCTAGGGTCGGGCAACAATCAGGGTCAAGCGCGCATGGAATGCGGGATTCACCCCGAATTTCGTGATTGTTGCATATTCGTTTGAGTGATAGCATCACACCGCACGAGGTTGGCTCTCCCGAAGATAACGGCTCTTCCAAGCCGCATAATCTGTCTGGAAGGAAACTATGAAACACATAAGACTTCTCCTGGTAACTTTGGTTACCTTAGCAGTATTCCCCTGGCTCTTGGTGCCAACCAGCGCGCAACAGTCAACCGCATTGGAACGCGGATATCGAACCGGCTATTCCGATGGATACAACGCTGGCTTTAAAGACATTAGCGATGGTCAACCGCGTGACTACCAAGGCAAGGACGAGTACCTGCGCGCTGACCGCTCCTACAATCAGGCTTGGGGGTCGATTGAAGACTATCGAGACGGTTATCAACAGGGTTTCGAAGTCGGCTATGCGGCCGGTTATGAACGGCAGGCGTTCAATTCAACAATTCCTACAGACCTGAGCAGACGACCGGCAACGGGGGTAGCCGCTGACGATCAAGCATCCACGCAAGTCTCCACGCCAGACCCCACGGTCCAGACCAACAGTGGCTCGGTATTTATCGCTCGGGATACAGTATTGTTGGTTGAAATGTTGACAAGCCTTTCAACAGACGCAAGTCAGCGTGGTGATCGCTTTCAAGCGCGTGTCGTTGAGCCAGGCGAGTACAACGGCGCCATTGTCGAGGGGCGCGTTACTCGGGTGAGACGGCCTGGCAAGGTAAAAGGTGTGGCCGAACTTCAATTGGACTTTGAAGTTATTCGCTTGCCGGACCAAAGGGTGGCAAACCTGAATGCAGACGTGATTGAGGTCCTCGAGACGCATAGCAGTGACGGTGTTGCAACGGTGGACCCGGAAGGTGGCGTACGGGGAAGGGATTCCACGAAAGACGACGTATCTAAGGTTGGCGCGGCGACAGGCATCGGAGCCATCATCGGAGCCATTGCTGGTGGAGGCAAAGGCGCAGCTATTGGAGCCGTGATCGGCGGCGGTATCGGCACTGGTGGCGTGTTAAATCAACGTGGTAAGGACATCCGGCTGGAGCGAGGTCAGCAGTTACGAATTCGCACGGCGACCGAAACACGCCTGGAAGCGAGAAATTAGCAGCTGGCCGAAATATCTATTGCTGGATGCTACAGGGTGCTGAGGCAGCGCTTAACTGAAGCAGCGTGAAGCAACCTATTGTTTCGCAAGTGGGGAAGCGACGTGGATCTCAATCCGCCTTTCCACGAATTATCACCTTACTCACGGACTTTGGATTAACGGACTACTACGTGGGCGCGATGAAGGGAATAATTCTTTCAATCGCGCCCCACGTTCGTCTGGTGGACATAACTCACGATGTTCCACCACAGAACATTGCTTCGGGCGCCTTCTACATACTGGCGGCACACACGGCATTTCCTAACGGCACCGTTCACCTGGGAGTGGTCGATCCAGGGGTTGGTTCGGGGCGCAGAGCAATAGCAGTGCAGGCTTCCGGACAATTCTTCATTGGACCAGACAATGGCTTGTTCTCCTACATTTGCCAAGCGGATCGAGATCACCGGGTTTTTGAGATTACGAATCAAACACTGTTTCGTAGACAGGTAAGTGAGACTTTCCATGGACGCGACGTATTTGCCCCGGTCGCGGCCCACCTGGCGCTTGGCATCGATCTGAAAGCATTGGGAAAAGAAATCCAAGATTACGTCGATCTTGGTCCTTTAGAACCAAAGACGGTGGGATTGCGTCGGTTCGAGGGTCGAATTATAAATGTTGATCGCTTTGGAAACTGTGTAACAAACTTCACCCCAAACCTGTTTTCTAGCACTGGTACTGAGAGACGCTTTCAGCTGACTATCGCGGGAAGGAAGCTCAATTTGTTAAAGAGGTTCTATGCTGAGCCCCCGGTAAAGCGTCGAGAACCATTCGCGATCTGGGGCAGCGCGGGATTCTTGGAGATCGCGACCACAAATGGTTCCGCCGCGAGAATCCTGCGCATCACAGCCGGCGACCAGATTGAATTGCGGTTCTTGTGATCGTGGCTGATAGCAGAAAAGGTTTCAGTACAGGTCAAGCGAATATGCACGACACACCCTGAAGGATTCGCAAGGTTCGTAAAATGGGCAAGCGGCATTCAAGTTGGATTTTCTGTACTTAAGTTCATTCGGCTGCGCCCCTGTTCAAAAGAAAGCGCATCACCTTTGATTCCCCGGGGCTCGCTTGTCAGTGTTACTTCTGTTTGTTATCTTCGCAGCACAATTCCCAACATTATGGCCGAGAAAGCTAACTCAACCACAGCTTCCACTACAGCGGGTTTGCGAGGCGTCACCGCCGCGAGTTCCACCATCTCAGACGTCAACGGCGAAAAAGGCGAGCTGATCTATCAGGGCTACAATATTCATGACCTCGCACAGCACTCGACCTTTGAAGAAGTAATATTCCTTCTGTGGAACAAGCGTCTTCCAACTGCAGTCGAGTTGGACCAGCTAAAAAGAGACCTCAGCCAATGCTATGCGCTGCCCTCAGAAGTCATAGAGCTGATGCAGAGGTTTCCGCGAGAAGCGGATCCTATAGATGTTTTGCGTACTTCCGTCTCGGCATTGGAATTCTATGATCCGTATGCGCGCGACCTGTCTCGCGAGGCCGCCGTTCGAACAGCAATTCGGCTGACAGCGCAATTCCCGACGCTGGTCACTGCAGCAGACCGAATTCGCCGGGGGTTGGACCCCATTACACCCGATCCGAAGCTGAACATCGCGGCCAACTTCCTGTTCATGTTGCGCGGTGAAAGGCCACTTGCTGAAGAAGCCCATGTTTTTGATGTCGCGCTGATCCTGCACGCGGATCACGAATTGAACGCGTCAACATTTACGGCGCGTGTGGTTGCGGGCACGTTGGCGGATCTTTATGGCGCGATCACAGCTGCAATAGCTGCTTTGTCCGGTCCGCTCCACGGTGGTGCCAACACAAACGTCATGCGAATGCTGCTGGAAATAGGAGAGCTAGAGAACGCCGAGAGCTACATTTCTCGTGCACTTTCGGAGAAGCGGAAGATCATGGGTTTTGGCCACGCTGTTTACCGCACCGAAGATCCACGCGCGACTCACCTGCGAGGGTTCTCACGCTCGATGGGCGAGCGCGGGGGTGACACGAAATGGCATGAGATGTCCCTGAAAGTTGCCGAGATCATGAGGCGTGAGAAGGGCCTTTATCCTAATGTCGATTTCTTCTCAGCTTCGACCTATTACATGATGGGTATTCCGCTGGATCTTTACACGCCGATATTTGCAGTCAGCCGTATAAGCGGGTGGACTGCCCACGTGCTGGAGCAGTACGCTGACAACAAGCTGATTCGCCCGCGCGCTGAATATGTTGGCGCGCGCGACCTGCGCTACGTCCCTATTTCTGAAAGAACGTAAAATCAGAGGTCAGAAGTCAGAGGTCAGCGATCAGATGTTATGAATCGTTATTGGTCAGTGGTCAGTGGTCAGTGGTCATTGGTCATGTAATTTTCTATTTATGATTTCCCATTTTTCATCCTTCTCCGTGTCTCCGTCCATCTCTGTGTCTCGGTGGTGAACCTCGCAACGTAGAACTAGAGAGTACGGTTGGACCACAAAGACGTGTTGAAAGACGAAGACACGGAGACAAATGCAAAATGGAAATGATAAATGGGAAATGGTAAATGGAAAATTGCATGACCAACGACCAATGACCATTGACCACTGACCACTGGTTTGATTCTATTTTCCATTTGTCATTTCTCATTTTCCATTTTCGATTCTAAAATTTCCCATCTTCCCTTTTCCGTCGTGCTCTGTGTCTCCTTCTTTGCTTTGCGTCTCAGTGGTGGAGAGC
This sequence comes from Pyrinomonadaceae bacterium, assembly GCA_035283645.1. GTDB lineage: Bacteria > Acidobacteriota > Blastocatellia > Pyrinomonadales > Pyrinomonadaceae > PSRF01. The sequence continues at coordinate 2,518 of DATETN010000187.1, read as the reverse complement.
GGATGAGCCCGTGAACCAGAGGCAGGAAGATAATCTAGCCAGAAGTCGGGAGAAGGGGATGAATGGAAGATGAGAAATGGAAAATGAGAAATGACAAATGGAAAATAGAATCAAACCAGTGGTCAGTGGTCATTGGGTATCTGAACTCCGACCTCTCACCGTGCCCGCTCCTTTGAAAAGTACCCGGGACGATAGCGAAGCTTTAGTTTTTTCTTCGCCAACTCTGGATTGGTTATTTCAATCTGGAGCCTTCGGAAGCTGCCTTCGCGCTTCTTGTTTGTAGATGAATACGCAATGAGGTACTGAGTTCTGAGCTCCCGCTCTATTTCAGAGAAAGCGGTTCTTAGATCAGTGTCGTTCTTTGGAAAGAAAGCGCGCCCACCCGTCCGCTCAGCTACAGTGCGCAGTTGATCACGATCAACACCGCCGTAGCGACTGTCGCCGATTCCAATAGCATAAATTACCGTCTCAGCGACTAATACTCGATCTATCGCCTCGTTGCGCGGTAATCGACTGCTCGTATCCTGTCCATCAGTCAACAAGATTATTGCACGACGTCTTTGGCCCTCGCTGTTCGTCAACACCTCGCCGGCCGTTAACGCTACCGAGTCCCAAATTGCGGTTGAGCCTTCGCGCGGTGGGGCCTTCATTCCAGGCCCAGAGACAATCCCACCAATCGGCTTTCCGTGACCGAGGTAAGAGGGCAGCGCTACTTCCACCCGTTCCAACGCGCGAAAGATGCTTAGTACGTCCCGCGTCAACTCCTGCTCCAGAAATGCTGCCCCGGTGAAAGGAATAATTGCGGCCTGGTCCTTACTGGATTTGATGATCGTCTCAATGAAGGTTCTGGCCGCGGCCTTTTCTTGCGGCAGAGTTCGCTCTTCCGAGCCGCTGACGTCAATTAGTAAAGCAATAGCGAGAGGGCGATCAGTCTCACGCTGAAAAGTGAAGAGTTGCTGTGGAACACCATCTTCAAGTACTCGGATGTCCTCCTGACGGAGCGTCGTCACAAACCGATGTTCTTTGTCCACGGCCGTAAACACGAGATTGGTGAGATCGGTTTCAACTCTGACCACGTCATCCTGATCCGAGGTTGTCTGATCACTGATCACCGTGCTCAACGCAATCAGCGCCATTATCAATGCGAGATGAATTAAGAGTCTCATTAGAACTGCAGCGGCCTAACTCACTGTCATGGCTCAGATTTGATTAGAGTTGTAGAGACAGAGATGATTGTAGTCACAATGAAGGTTCGCTTGTCAGAATGCTAATCGGTTCGCGAACCATTGGATTCTCTTCCGAGGAGAGTTTCTTAAGGTCTTCAGTTGACCTAACGAGTTTTGTGCGCCAGACAAAGAATGTTGAAAGGAGAAGAGCCACCGTGCAGGCAAGACCACCCTCGGGTCCATAGGCTCCTCCCGTCAACCACGCCGGTCCAAGGTCTTCGCCACGCATCACGGGGTTGGGAGCGAAACTTGTGATGCCACTGACTGGCAGGCCAAAGAATGATCCCATTACCCAGTTCCAGGCCCAGTGCGCGCCTGTAGCAAACCAAAGACTCCTGGTTTTTAGATACGCAGCAGCCAGCCAGACGCCGGCAAGTGCCGTGTTGATTGATGCAAATGGCTGAACAACATTCGGATTGTCTAGATGTGCGACAGCGAAGGGTAGGGAGGTCAGTAAAACACCGAGCCAGGCGAGACCAGCCCGAGTAAGTGTCTGCAATGGGTAGCCCCGGAACAGAGCTTCTTCTGCGAAGGCTGCAACGATGAAGATTATTGCCGAAGCGAGGAGTGTCTGCAAAACGGCGAGCGCCAAATTGCCGGAAGTTAACGTAAAGGAAAGACCTCCGGCGATCGCGACAATACTGACGACCAGTGCCAGAGTGGCCGTTCCTACAAGACCCCCAATGAGGAGATGTGATAACCAGCGGTTGTGCAGAGAGGCGCCGAGAGAACGCCAGGGCAAACCCTCCAGCTTGCGGGCGCAGAAGTAACCTACAGCAAGTGATATTGCTGCAAACATCACCCAATTGATCGCATTGGCGATGAATGCGTTGGGAACCAGCCGAGGTGCGAAACTCGACAACAGCCCATAAACACCCCACAAGACGGCGCCGCTGAAAAAAAAGAGGGCAAAGAAAAGTAGCGCAAAAGTCAGCAGGCGCCACCCGCTGCGGATTCTCCCAGCCTCATTGAAGAAGATGTTCATGTGGTCCTGCATTCTAGCAGGCGGCGGGAAGAGAACCGAGCTCAGAGTTTATAAATCGTTATTGGTCAGTGGTCATTGCTCATTGATCATTGGTCATTGCTCATGGGTCCATTGGTCATGTAATTTCCATTTGTCATTTCTCATAATTTCTCATTTCCCATTTTTCATTTATCTCCGTGTCTTCGTCTTTCTCCGCGTCTCTGAGGTTCACCCGTTCTCTCTAGTTGAAATCTTCTACGTTGCGAGATTAACCACCGAGACACAGAGACGGAACGGAGACACGGAGAAGGATGAAAAATGGGAAATG
>DATETN010000186.1:0-4858 GCA_035283645.1 Pyrinomonadaceae bacterium | reverse complement strand
ACATGGCCGAACTAAAAACCAAACCAAATAAGTCGAGTGTGGAGCGCTTTGTACGTGGAGTGACAGATGAAGAGCGTCGTCGCGATTGCGAAGCAGTGATCCGCATGATGTCAGAGGTAACGGGAGCAGAGCCGGAAATGTGGGGTACAAGCATCGTTGGCTTTGGTCGGTACCACTACAAGTACGCAAGTGGACGCGAGGCTGATTGGATGTTGTTGGGCTTCTCCCCGCGCAAGAAGGACCTAACGCTCTATGTGATGGCCGGTTTCGACGACTTTCCAGAACTGATGCAGAAGCTGGGAAGATACAAGACGGGAAAATCGTGTCTCTATTTAAGAAAACTGGAAGACGTTGACACCAAGGTTCTTCGAAAGTTGCTTAAGGGCTCCGTCAAAAAGACCTCTAAGTACAGAACGGATAATTAGAATGTTTGCCGACCTCTGTTTGTCACAGCGTCTGGAACGTGCTGAAGCTCAAGCGAACATCGATTTTGTCGAAGCTCGCGCAGCGACGTTTCCGCACAGCGATGCTCAGTGGCATGAGATTGGCGGCGCGTTTGCCATGTTCGATGGCGTTCGCTCCCCGCTTACTCAGAGTTTCTGCCTCGGGATTTTCGAGCCCGTGACAAATGGGAGCCTTAGGGAGCTGGAAGCTTTTTTCACTAAACGCCAGGCACCGGTCTTTCATGAAGTGAGCCCACTCGTGGGAGTCGCCGCCGCTTCGTTACTCAGCGCTCGAGGATACGTACCGGTTGAGTTCACAAATGTGCTTTTCCGGCAGATCTCTCCCGGACAGACCTTCGCTGAATTGCGCAACCGTGAAATCCAGGTGCGAAGAATTGAAGATGATGAATACCAGCTGTGGGCACAGGTCTCTGCGCGCGGGTGGAGTGAGTTTGAGGGGCTGGGTGAATTCATGAGTGACCTCGCGCGAGTTGTGGCAAGCCGGAAGAACGGTTTCTCGTTTCTTGCAGAGTTGAACGGCGAACCCATTGCGGCGGGTGCTCTGACTATTCATAACGGAGTTGCACTCCTGGCTGGAGCGAGCACGGTTCCGGAGGGCCGGAAACGTGGTGCACAATTAGCCCTCCTCGACGCTCGGCTCCAGTATGCGGTCGCGCACGATTGCGATCTCGCAATGATGTGTGCTTTGCCTGGCAGTGCATCGCAGCGCAATGCGGAGCGTCACGGGTTTCGGGTAGCTTATACGAGAATAAAGTGGGAGCTCGTGGCAAGAGAGTCGTAGGATCCACCATCCACTCCTGAAGGAGTCTGCTATGTCGAACGTTGGTAGTTTCAAACCTGAGGCAAACGAATATGCTTCATATTACGGAAAGTATGTGCAGCTGGTACCCGAAGGAAACATCATTGAAACTCTCAAGAACCAGATGGCTCAGAGTACTTCCCTTTTGAGGGCCATTACTCCTGAGCAGTCTGATTTTCGCTACGCACCAGACAAGTGGAGTATCAAGCAATTATTGGGTCACCTGATCGATACTGAACGAATCTTTGCTTATCGAGCTCTGCGTTTTGCCCGCGCCGATGAAACGCCGCTGCCCGGCTACGATCAAGACAGTTATGTACAGGCCGGCGGGTTTGCTAACCGGGATTTCATGGACATGATCGAGGAGTTCGAGCACGTGCGCCGCGCGAACATACATCTGCTGCGATCGCTTGACGATGTTGCCTGGCTACGGAGGGGACAGGCGAACGACACGGAATTCACGGTTAGGGCACTCGCCTATATCATGGCGGGACATGAGCTCCATCACGTACAGATCCTTCGGGAGAAGTACCTATGACATACGTAGATGAAAGTTTCGGAACGGAACGGCGGGCCGCAAAATAGGGGGCAAATTCGAGGGATGAGTAATATTAGCTACTTTTCGCGTGCTCGGATAGTCTTGAGAAGCTCACGTGTCGAGGAGGTCAATCCAAACCAACATGGCAGGCGCAGCAGCGATTTAGAATCCAAGTATTTCGAAAACACGAAGAGAAGGTATGACACTGATCAGATTCTGAAAGTGCTCGAACAGATTAACATCAGATTAGCGACGTCCGATGATATTCCCGCTCTACGGGAGTTAATTCCGCAATCAGTGAGGGCGCTAAGTTCGTCCTATTATTCAAAACAACAGATCGAGAGCGCCCTGACGCACATTTTCGGCGTCGATACGCAGCTGATTAAGGACGGCACTTATTACGTGGCCGAGTCAGTGGACCAAGTTGTAGCCGCCGGCGGTTGGAGTAAGCGAGCAACCCTTTTCGGAGGCGATCAGTTGAAACAGGAGGCGTTGGACCCCCTATTGAATCCCGCCAGCGATGCGGCACGCATTCGAGCTTTCTATGTCCATCCCGATTGGTCTCGGCGTGGTCTGGCTCGAAAGATCCTCCAGCAATGCGAGGCGGCCGCAAAATTAACTGGATTTAAGCGAATCGAACTCGTAGCTACTCTTCCGGGAGAACCTCTTTACACCACACTTGGATACACACGTTGTGAACCTGTTTCACTCAATACGCCGGACGGGGAGTCACTCCCCGCATTTAGGATGGAGAAGCTGCTGTGAACTCGTGGCAAAAGAACAATCCTACAACTGGTCGAAGTGAGAGTGGTCCAGTAAAGAAAGGACCTCCACAGTTAAACCCCTCTAAACCGTGCTGGAAACTTGTGTTTTGCTCATGCTCGACTATCATCTCTCAACACACCACAAGACAGGCCGGGAGGAGAGATGGAATTACCACATTCGAATTCTGATTTGAGAGATGACCCGTGGCCGAGCTTGCCACTGGAGTCGTGGCAAGACACGTATGCAACTCTGCACATGTGGACACAGATCGTCGGGAAGATTCGCCTGGCCCTCTCACCACCTGTCAACCACTGGTGGCACTGCGCCCTTTACGTGTCGTCGCGCGGGCTGACTACTTCGGCGATGCCTTACAAAAACCGTTTAGTAGAGATAGAATTCGACTTTCTTTCACATCAACTACAAGTCAGAACAAGCGACGGACAAATGCGATCCATTGAGCTGGCTCCTCGTACGGTTGCAGATTTTTATCGCGAGGTAATGCAAACGTTGAAAGAGATGAACGTCAACGTAGAAATCTTCACCAAGCCCCAGGAGGTACCTAACCCAATTCCTTTCGAAGATAACACACAGCACGCATCGTACGACCCGACTCAGGCGCACACATTCTGGCGCGTGCTTTCGACTATCGCGCCAATATTCGAAGCCTTTCGGGGCCAGTTCATAGGCAAGTGTAGTCCGGTGAATTTTTATTGGGGCAGTTTCGACCTGGCAGTGACTCGCTTCTCGGGCAAGCGCGCCCCCAAACGCCAAGATGCCGACCTAATAACTCGCGAAGCTTATTCTCACGAGTGCATTAGCGCGGGCTTCTGGCCCGGCGCGGGTTTTGGACAGCCGGCCTTCTATTCCTACACGGCTCCTGCACCCGATGGATATGCTGAACAGAAGATTCAGTCTGGTTATTATAGTGGCGAGTTAAGCGAGTTCGTGCTGCCCTACGAAGAGGTCAGAAAGGCAGTTTCTCCAGCTGACAATCTGTTTAGATTTCTCCAAAGCTCGTATGTGGCGGGCCGGGATCTGGCGGCTTGGGACCGCGCTAGCCTGGAAAGGGGTTCCTAATCTGCGTGCGTAATTTTCTGAACGAATTTGCAGCCACAGTGGAAGACGCCTTTGTTCACCTTTCCGAGTTATCAGATGAGGAAAGCGCGGTGGCGTCAAAAGAGGGCAAATGGTGCCCGAAAGAGATCATTGGGCACTTAATAGACTCCGCAACTAATAATCATCAGCGTTTTGTTCGGGCGCAGATGCAGGACGATTTGGTGTTTTCTGGGTACGACCAGGAGCGATGGGTCGATTTGCAGCGCTATCGTGATTCAGAATGGAGTGAGTTGCTGGTGCTCTGGAGGTCGTACAATCGGCACCTGATAAATGTCATGCGCCGGGCATCCGACGAGGCGCTGAAGCGTCCGCGGGAGAATCACAATCTAAACGAAATCGCATGGCAAACGGTGCCGGCAGGCGAGCCAGTCACGCTCGAGTATTTTATGCGTGACTATATTGGTCACCTGAAGAACCACCTACAGCAAATTTTTCAAGACCAGATACCAATGAGACTCAAAGGAGTGGCTGATGGCTGAATATACATTTGAGCAATTGAAACACAAGACGATCGCCGATCTCCGCGAGATAGCAAAAGGCATTGAGCATGAGGCCGTTCAAGGCTACACGCAGTTGAATAAGGAGCACTTGCTGGTCGCAATCTCCAAAGCCCTGGGCATCAAACACGAACATCACGACGTGGTTGGCGTTGACAAGGCTTCGATCAAGGCCAGGATCAAGGAGCTAAAGATAAAGCGAGGAGAGGCGCTGGCTGCCCACGACTCGAAACAGCTGAAGACGGTGCGACGAAACATCCATAGACTGAAGAGGCAGATACACAAGGCAACTGTGTAGGAATACCACCCACTTCATGTCGGTGGTCCTTAGTTTCTTCTTACCGATAAAGCCCAGTAGATCTCTCCAACTCCACCAGACTTCATGACTGATCTAAAAAGCACTACCTACCTACGAAAGAGGATCCTACACACGGGCAGTGTGTAGTGCTTTTTAGATCCTACCTACCAAAGAGGATCCTACACACGGGCAGTGTGTAGTGCTTTTTAGATCCTACCTACCAAAGAGGATCCTACACACGGCAGTGTGTAGTGCTTTTTAGATCCTACCTACCAAAGAGGATCCTACACACGGCAGTGTGTAGTGCTTTTTAGATCCAGCCTACCAAAGACGCGCCCCAGCCCCCTTCTTTTGTTTCAACAATACCAACTCAGAAGACGG
>DATETN010000185.1:0-46635 GCA_035283645.1 Pyrinomonadaceae bacterium | reverse complement strand
GTTGGATAATCGGAAACCTTCTTGCGCACGAGCCCCCCAACATCAAACTCCGCAATTGCCGTAGGTAGGCGTTCACGGGCCGCATTGGTAATGCGTTGCACGAGAGCATCGCTGGCGCGTTGGACAGAATGCTCGGATACGTGATCACCCAATCGACCAATTGGGGCAATTAGCAGGCGCTCAATTTGCGAACTCAGCACGGAATTTATGGTCCGGGCAGTATCTTCGCGGCCAAGCAACCCCAGCACGCCCCGTGTCAGAAGATCCTTGACGCGTGCTACAGCCTCGGGGTTCGCGTGTCTCATTACCTCTTCCAAAGTCTGTGGTCGAAGGCGTTCTACAGCATCCGTGAGATAGGCAGTAAGCGACTCTGCGAGTGCTGGACTCTGTACTACTTCAAGAAGCCGGTTGGCAACCTGTAACTTAATAAGCTCAAACTTTTCGCGCTCGAGCTGACCTATAAGTTCATTCAAAGGACGCTCAAGCAGTTTATCGATCGTGGAATTCAGAAACGCTTCGGCCTCTTGTTCGAAAGCGGGACCGCGCAAATACTCTTCGACCCGCTTCGGTAGTGTCTTGTTGACGAGGTCATCAACCTCCCTATGAATTCGTTCTCGTGAGATGAAGATCTTCTTAAGTAACGACAGTTGCTCGTAGTATTCGTCGACCTCACGCTTAATGAGCGCTCCGATCTGCTTTCGGGTGTTTTGACTTGTGGCTATCTCGGCCAAATGATGGACAATAGGCGGTACCTGCTGGTCCACGCGCTCTTTGATCAGGGCGACAGTTTCAGGAGTAAAGGTCTCGGCGAGTGTAGCTTGGCTGAGTGCCAGATCATCTAATCGCCCGGAGACAAAATCGCGGACTTTGTCTTCGAAACCCGGTTCCGAAACAAGTCGTTGAAACCGCCCTTCAATGAACCGGATTATCTCGGCAAAGGCTTGCTGACTGAGTGTATCATCGATGCGGCGCGAGAGTAGTTCATCGATTCGAGAATCAACAAACCGCCTGATTGCGCCGGCAGTCTCTTCGCTCTTTAGCATGCCGGCTATGTATTCTGCGAGCCGGTACTGCAAAGCAGAAATCGTGTCGAGGATGGGCGCACGCGCGCTGGATGGCAAAGCGTCTATGAAGGAGGGATAAACTCTGGAAAGAAGTTCCTGAGTGTAAACGTCCACAAACTCTTCAATCTTGCGCTGAAAGAAGCTGGTTTCGAAAAGGGCGTTGAAGACTGTCTCCTGGGAAACAAGTTCATTCCCGACAGCATTTCCGATCGACTGGGCCAACCTGCCGCGGTGACGTGGAATCATCCCCTGTGGCCAAACGGTGATACCGAAAAGCTTGACCGGCCGGTACGGGTGAAAAAGCATCCAGATTGCTAGCCACGCCGCGCCGTACCCATGCAAGGTGGCGATGACAATGATTGCTAAGCTGATTAATAGCTTGAACGTGAAAGGATCGATAGCTGAGAACTCCTGTGGATCAGAGGCCAGAGGTCAGGGGTCGGCCGATGACCATTACTACTGATCAATGACCAATGACCAATGACCAATTTTCCATATCTCATTTCTCATTTTCCATTTGCCCAACCCCCGACCTTCTGACCTCCGACCTCCGCCCTCTGACCTCCGACCTCTGTCCTCCGGCCTCCGGCCTCCGGCCTCCGACGCTACTCGCCCGCAGCCACACCTGCCGACACCGTATCAACAGCGTAACCAGCATTAATCCATGCGCTCGTTCCGCCAGTCACATTTCGTACATCGGTGTAGCCAGCTTGCTCCAGAATGCTTGTAGCTGCACTGGATCTGTAACCACCCGCACATATCACTGCCATGGGTTTATTGCGATCGAGCCCGAGTGCAGGCAGTCGTTCCTTCAGAATGGAGAGTGGGGCCGAAGTGGCCTTTGGAACATGACCGCTGCTGTATTCCGGAGGACGACGAACGTCGACTACTTGTAGATCTCTTTCTTCAGTCAAAAGCTCTTTTAATTCGTCTACGCCGATTTGGGGAACGCTCGCAGATTCAAAACCTGCTTCGTGCCAGGCAAGCATCCCTCCCTGCAAATACCCTTTTACGGTTTCAAGACCGACGCGTGCCAGTCGCATCGTTGCCTCGTCCACCTGCTCCTCAGAGTCTGCAACCAGGATCAGCGGCTCATTCAACGGAAGCAACGAGCCGGCCCACATCGCAAATTGACCACCAAGACCAATGTTGATTGCACCCGGGACATGCCCCGTCCCGAAAGCAGCAGCAGAGCGAACATCCAGTACCGTATAACCCTCGTCTGCCAACCCGCGCGCGTCTTTTGCAGACAGGGCCACTGGTCGAGGCACGTCGTCGAGTGCAGGTGCCCCCATCCGATTGATCTCTGCATCCTTGGAGAAATATTTAGGTGCTTCTGGTAAGTCTGTGGTCATCAACCTCACAAACTCGTCCCGCGACATCGGTTTGAGTGCATAGTTAAACTTGCGCTGTTCGCCAATGGTTGATGACGTTTCTTTAGAGATGTTGCGTCCGCACATCGAGCCAGCTCCATGTGCCGGATACACCTCGACCGCGTCAGGCAGTGTAAGTAACTTCTGATGCAAACTATCGTAGAGAAGTTCTGCCATCTGCTGGGACGTGTACCCTTTGGCCCCAGCGAGATCTGGTCGACCAACATCACCTATGAACAGTGTGTCTCCTGTCAACACCTTGGTCGGCTCTGGAGAAGAATCTGCATCGACCACTAACACAGAGATACTCTCGGGGGTGTGGCCGGGAGTTTCCAGAACTCTGAGGATGACCTTTCCAACGTGTAATTCATCGCCATTCATCACCGCGCGGTGAGGAAAGGTTGCGGCCGCTTTAGCACCAAAAACAATCTCAGCTCCTGTGCGTTCCGCGAGCTCACGATGACCGCTGACAAAGTCCGCGTGTAAATGGGTCTCAATCACATATTTGATGGTTAGCCCTTGTTGCTCCGCTTCCTTTACGTATTGATTCACATCGCGCTGTGGATCAACTACAGCGGCCTCACCTTCAGAACCGATCAAGTAAGAAGCATGCGCAAGACAGCCCAGGTAGAATTGCCTGAAGTACATGGGAGACCTCCCGTCGAAATTCAAAACTTCTCACCAGGAATGATCAGCGAATATGCGGGTTCCGTGCAAGCTGTGAGGTGCAGCTGAAAAGCGAAAAAGCTGGAATGGACTGAATTGTCCATCCCAGCATCGGACTGCGGAGAGATGTTGAAGGAGCAAACGATCAGATCGGTATTGCAGATCTTAAATTCGGACTAACCATGGTTTCGACGGGCTTGTTGCACTCCGGATTTCCGGAGCCAGCCTTGGTAATCATGTACAACAAGACCTCGCAGACAGAACGACTACCCGTGCCGATGGTGTGACCTCGTTCATCAAGCAGTGCATAAATCGACCCGTTGCCATCCAACGGCAGAATCATTGGAGTGGTGTACACGTCTTGCCTCCTTAGCTACTGACTGGCGTTACGGCGACTCCGGAGTCTGGCGGCGCCGCCAGCGAGACCCGCGCCGAGAAGCAGCATGGTTGCCGGCTCGGGGACTGTAGTGTGGGCCACGTCACTGCCCACATTCGGAAAGTTCGGATCCATGACGGACTGAAACCGGATATAAATGCCAGCAAGAAAATCGCCAATCGTCAGACCACCAAAATTGCCAGTGACTGTAAAGGTTGCTGACTGGCCCTGATTAATCCCTGGCGGGTTGCCCCCGGTAAATCCAGGGCCAGTGATCAAGGCCCAATCCAAAACTACGGAACCAAACTGCGGGACGTTGCCCGGGCTGTTGCTAACTGTCGGGTTCGCGCCGAAGTTGCCACAGTCGCCACTGCACAAACCTGGCGAGTTCGCAACAACAATTCCCGGAAGGTCGAAACCAATCCCTGTTATCGTCGAAGTGACGCCGGATACGAGCACATTGCTGACTGTAAATGTGATTGAGCCATCGTTGAGGCTCGTAATGTTTATTGTTGCCTGCAGGTTGGGGTCTGCGTTTCCATAGATAGTAACAGGATTCGCATTTGCCGAGAGCGCACTCGCCAATGCGAACGCGATCACTGCTGGGGTTAGAACGAACAGTCGTCGAAAGTTTAAGCCGGCTAACATTGCCTGAAAGGCCCCTTCCACCAAAGAATTCGAATTTCTCCACCTTTAGAAAAGACCTAGTAGCTAAAACATTCCAGAATGAGGGTTTAAGGGTTTCAACCGAGTAAAGGCAGACTCACTATTGAGGCTTCTGTTTAAAAGGTTTTGCGAGGCGTTTCGGAACACTATTTGGGAAGGGAGTAGAACTCTCGGGCGGGCTTTAATGGTCTCAACATCCAATAAGGACGTCGTGTTCCATCGGGCGAGAATCTCTCGGCCGGCCGGCTCATCGCGAGCCATTTTTGGTATACCTCGTGCGACTTTTGCGTGTCCACATGGATGTCACCGTATTGATCTTCGGGTGATGCCTTTCTGACGCGGACAGCCTGGTGCCAGCAATGCATGCCGGAAATAGGATCGGGATGAACCGGGAAAGTGAGATTCTGGTGGACCCCGACATCGTTCCACCAAATGCGTAGCGTGTCAGCATCAGCACTCTCATAAGGCATGACACCATTCTTTCGTCGCAGCGCCCAGTTGTTTTCGCTGTGGTCCAAGCTTACCGTGGCCATCATCTGGCGTGCGCCCTGCTCATTCGTCTTCCATCGGCCCATGTGATGACTACAAGCAACAACATCGGGCCTAATTCCTTCAGTTATCCAGGCCCGCACCACAAAGTAACCGATCTCCGTTTCGACGCGAACAAGATCTCCGGCTGAGACACCGAGCCTTTGGGCGAAGGATGGGTGGATCCAGAGAGGATTCGTGTGCGCAATTTCATTCAGCCACTTAGCGTTCGAACTACGGGTGTGAATCTGCATTGCGAGCCGGAAGGTGGAGATTAATACCGTCTGGTCCGGCTCAAGGCTTTCGGGGTGAACGTGACTGCGAATGTAGGTGGGAATCGCGTACTCCGGCCAGCCCCATTGCGCCAGCGTGCGTGAGTAAAACTCAAGCCGGCCACTCGGTGTTGGGAACCCCCGCAGTAACTTGCCCTCCACGTTTACACCGATAAATCGGCGACCTTCCGAATCAGGATCGATCGTTGGTATAGGAACAATATTGGGAGACGGCGGATTTGGTGTGCGTGTATAAACTCTGCCAAGGTGATCCTCTCGTACGTCATCCAACTCTTCCGCTGAAACAGGTTGCTCGTAAAGCGGACCAACTTTCCGCGCGACTTCAAAGGCCCCATATTGACGCATGTACCCGAGCGGGGTCATCCCTTCGGCCGCTGCCTTCTCTGGCAACCCAGGCACTGAATTCTCAAATATCCATTCGTAGTACTCGTCTACACTCAAACGCTGACCCGGGTGCCGTTGTGATTCGACGTAGTGCCTGATGCCCAAACTCCCATCCGGATCAATCCGCCACGTCAGCTCAAGCCAGAACTCATTCTCTTCCCATACCTCCCCAGGATTGCACTCCCGTGTATCCTCGACTTTCTGCCCCTGCCGTTCGAGTAAGGCGCGCATCACGGGCTGGCGAAAACCCAGCCACTGCGAATCGTGCGTTTCGTACGAATGGAGGTCGTGCCGTTCCGGTCCAAGTCCCATCGGAAGCACGTAATCGGCAAAATACGCGGTCTCGTTCCACACGGGAGTCAAAGCAACATGGCACTTAACCATCTCTTCATTTGTCAATGCTTCAATCCACGTAAACCCATCCGGGTTGGTCCAGACGGGGTTGTAGACGCGAGTAAAGTAGACATCAAGTGTTGTGCGCCCTTCTTTCAAGAAGTGTGGCAGCAAAAACGACAATTCATGCATTGAGAGCGGGTACTCTCTGGGCCATGTCGTTTCATTCCACATCCGGGGATGTGGTGGCGTGTAAATCGGCTTAGGAACGAACTTGTTCCAGGCGTTTGGATAGACACTTCCTTCCGTTGCCACAGCGCCCATCAACGCGTTCAACATGAAAAGGCATCGTGCCACTTGCCAGCCACCGCTGTTCCCAGAGGACGCACTGCGCCAATTGTGCGTGCTCAAACGAGTGCCGGCCGTGACTACGCATTCCGCGACTGCCAGCAGAGCACTCGCTTCAACGCCAGATTCCGCCGCAGCAAACTCGAACGTGTAGGATTGATAAAGTTCTTTGAGGATGCCCTCAAAGCTCTCAAAGTCAGGCGATTCGTTGGGAAATTCGGAGCTAAGATACTCCTGCCAATTCCACCACCTGCGCACGAACTCACGATTGTAGAGTCTGTTCTGAATAAGGTAATTCGCGATAGACAGCAGAATTGCGGCCTCAGAACCGGGAATGGGAGAGATCCAATAGTCTGCGTGAGTTGCAGTGTTTGAGAGTCGAGTGTCGAACACGATCAGCTTTGCACCATTTGCTTTTCCATCGATCACTCGTTGGGCGTGCGGATTGAAGTAATGTCCCGACTCAAGGTGAGCGCTGATAAGAAAGATGACTTTGGCATTCTCGTGGTCGGGACTCGGCCGGTCGAGCCCCATCCAGAGTTGGTAGCCTTCGCGGGATGACGATGAGCAGATGTTCGTATGAGAATTGTGACCGTCGATGCCCCAGGCCGCAAGAATTCGTTCGGTAAATCCGTCTTCACCGGGACGACCGACGTGATACATCACCTGCTCGCGACGGTCTTCCATGATTGCGTTTCGAATCCTGTTGGCCAGTTCGTTCAGAACCTCATCCCAAGTAGTTGTCTCCCATTTACCAGCACCGCGCTTGCCCACTCGCTTCAGAGGGTGAAGTATGCGATCTGGATCAGTTACCTGATTGAGCGTCGCGGGACCTTTGGCGCAATTACGGCCACGAGAACCAGGATGTTCGGGATTCCCTTCGAACTTTTGTACTTCGCCGGTAACTTTGTCTATGTAAGCGAGCAAACCGCACGCTGATTCACAGTTGAAACAAGTGGTCGGGACAAGCGTGTAATGGCGCTCCTTGCGTCGTGGCCACGCTTGCGAATCGAGCTCGGTCCAATCATTCCAGCGCTCTTTGGGTGGGAATGCAGCGAGATGAATACGGCTTGGCCCAGGGTAGAAGGTCTTGCCTGGTGAGTCTTTTTCGTCTGAGGGGTTGTTTGTATTCATTGCAAGTACTTGCGTGGGAAGAAAGCGGGCGAGGACGCCCGCGTTCCGAAAAATGGGCCTGTGTTCGCTCAAGTGTATCGCGACCGAGTTGCATGAGCTAGCCAGCCCGCAAAGACAAAGCGTTCAGCACTCAGGCAAGAGGTACTGCTTGTCCTGCCTGAACATACGCATGCTCATACATCATCATTCCCACCAACGCTAACAATGCGCCCGCTACTCCCAACCAGATAGTTGTTCCGAATGCCAGAACGACCCAAGCCATCGTTCCGCCAATAATCGAAAGCAGCATCCCAACGAGGAAGTCTCTCTTGTACCGGCCGTTCACCATCTCCCAGACCGCCAGTCTGGCATGGGCCGTCGGGTGCACCAAAGTGACCTCGCCCCAGACCATCAAGACATGAAGCAAGCTGCCAATCGCCACGAGCCATAGCGGCGGCATGACTGAATCTCGAATGCTGAGCATCGTATCGAGACTGGAACCAGAGAGCGGAAGCATTACTACCACCAGCACCAACATTGCCGCTCCCAACAGTAATGCCTGGACCAGCAGATGCGGTGGTAGCAACGGGTTCTGCCACATGTCGCGCGCCTTCGCCTGCGCAAAAAGGTAGGCAGTGTAAATGGCAGTCATCGCAGCTAGAGGTAACCCCAACACAATTAACCACTGCTGCAACTGAACAGCTCCGAACAGGCTGGCAATAAAGTGGGCCAATAATATCAACGAATAACCGGCAATAATGAACGCCCCCTTAACCAGCCAACTCCGCCACTGTGGTCGGGTGAAAATCATGAAAAAACGTTCTGGATGCTCAAGGTCCCAAACCAGCAGCCCACCAGTCATCGCCAGAAACGCTCCTGAGACAATCGGTGTGGCCCAAAGCCAAACAGATCCATGGCCATTCAAGATTCCAAAAAGAACCAACATCGAGGCAACGAGATAAACTCCTGCAGCAATTCCTTTCGTCCAGGTATAGAGGCTAACTCGCCAATCCCACGGAATAGAATGCGCCACGTCATACGACAGAAGCGCAGCGGCAGAGGTGTTACTTAAGATTGGATTACCTGAAACGACGTACTCTTCGCCCTGCTGCTGTTCAGCCCACATAAACAGCCCCGCGTCGGGGCGACGAGCGGCCAAAGGGTCAAGGGTTGCCTGATGAGCGCCTTTGTAGAAAAGCTTGGGCAAGGTCTCTTTCTCAGGACGTCGTACTGTCACCGCCTCACGGTTCACGATCTGAGTCACATAAGAATCTGAGTCGTTCAAATCACCAATTAGAATTGCCTGCGTGGGACATACCACTACACACGCAGGTTCCAGTCCTACGTCGATCCGATGCGCGCAAAAATTACACTTCTCTGCAGAATGGTCTTCTGGATTAATGAAAATCGCGTCATAAGGACATGCGGCCATGCAAGCCTTGCATCCGATACAGATAGACTTATCAAAATCCACGATGCCGTCGTCGCGTTTGAACATTGCAGCCGTAGGACAAGCCGTCACACACGGCGCATAGGCGCACTGATTACAGCGTGTCACCTGGTGGGCGCGTCGAGTCTGCGGAAACACGCCAATATCGACATGCTTAACGTAGGTGCGGGTGACGGAGATCGGAACGACGTTTTCCGACTTGCAGGCGGTCGTACACGCATGGCACCCGATGCAGCGCGTGTGATCGATGACCTTGGCCCATTTGACAGTTTGCGACGTTGGCTCTGCGAGCATTGCTGCCTTCGGCTTGGCTATGATGCTTGAGGCGCAAGACTATATATTGAAGATCGCCGATTGACAATTGCCGATTGAGCGTCACTCTGAGTTAATTGGATCTATGTGAGTATGGGTACCAATCAACCTCTCTCTAACCCATGCTATTTGACAAAACCAGTGAATGCGTACGAAATTACAGCTGCAGTCATTCGCTTCGGTTGTACCTGAGGAGGTAACTCAATTGCGTCTTCGTTTCCCTATCCTTGTAACTGCTGGATTGTTTGCGCTGATTTCAGTGGCATGTAATTCGGCTGACAAGCCTGCAGGGGTGACAAACGCTTCGACACCTGCGCAGAAGGCCGCCAACTCTCCACAAATACCTACTGTCACTGCCGATGGAATTCAGCGTATCACGACAGCTGAGCTACAGGAGAAACTCCAAAAGAATGAAGCCGTGGTTATAGATGTGCGCACCGAAGCTTCATTCAATCTTAGTCACATTCGGGGCGCAAAACTGATCCCGCATAATGAGATTGCCAAGCACGCTAATGAGCTGCCGCGGGACAAGTTGATTGTTACCTACTGTTCTTGACCGGCGGAACAAACGTCCGCCGGTGCGGTGGCAAACCTCAGAACAGTCGGAATTCAAAACGCAGCCGCATTGCTCGGCGGCTTCGAAGCTTGGAAGAATGCAGGGCTCCCGGTCCAGTCAAAACAATAAAGGCGAGTCATGACAGCCGGAGAGATGAACCTGCGCTAATCAGATGCACTGTTCCAACTGCGGCTCATATGTCGCCCCCGGCGTTCGCTTCTGCTCGGGTTGCGGCACGCCCGCATCAGATCCAGAGATAACCAGAATTGCTCGGCGGGAGTCTGCCTTACCTGTGGCGGAGGTTTCTGGAGACCTCGAGCAGACCATATTCACGGTCAGGCCAACTCTCATTTTTGTAAAGCTGGGGTACGTTCTCGCGGCGATAGGAGCCATCCTGTTGGTGTTCCTGCTCGCTCTGCTAAACATTCCGCCTTACATCTCAATTCCCATTGGGCTGGCGCTTTTGCTGATCCCTGCTTACTACCATCTGCGGCGCTATACCATCCGTTACACCTTAACGGACGCCAAGCTTGAAATCGATACGGGCCTGATAGCGCGCACCACCCACAATATTCCGCTTAGCAAAATTCAAGATGTGACCGTTTCTGCCACAATACCTCAACGTTTGCTCCGCTTTGGCGATATCGTGGTGGACAACGCCAGCGAGCTAGGCGGTTCAACCGTCCTGCAGAACATTAGCAATCCACGACACTACGCCAACCTGCTTTTGCGCGAGCTGCGCCGCTGGCAGTAAACTTCCAACTGCACAGACCGGAGGAACATCCAAAGCCTGGCGGGTTCTAAAAACTATGTATTTACGGGTTGCTTTGGCGCAAAAACAGGTTTCTTTATTGGTGCTGGGATTGCTCTTGGGATTCTCGGTGTCGACCGTTTCAGGGAATGCACCTCCCGAATCTAGGTTTCTCAAGGATCGCATTGCGGGCTTTAGGGCGGCCGGCCCCGCAACCGCTATCGAGGGGAGCGGAGCGACTGCGCTCCTTCGCAAGTACGTATCCCCAGAAGGGACCCGGTTTGCCGTGTTCCTTTTGCTTACTGAGTCCGAATCAGAGGCCTATGCAACGCTCAGAAAAACGGGTTCGCAACCAGTAACCGGTGAGGTCGGCTTCCCAGCGTACATTGCCGCCGATGGCCTGTCCGTCGCGAAAGGTCGAATTCACGTCAATATTAAGGTCGAGGCGGGCGGTCAAAATAGAGACGCGCTTCTGAGCTTCGCCAAGGCAATTGCTGAAATCCTTCCGCAGGGTGAAGAGGATGTCCCGGTTCTCGTGAAGCACCTTCCGGATTGGGAGACTGCTCAGCATTCAGCGCAGTATTTTCGGACCCAGGAATCCCTGAGATCAGCCTTACCAACTCCCGTCTTCGACGCAGTTAGCTTTGAGGGTGGAACTGAAGCGGTCAGCGCTTCCTACAGTGGAGCGGAACTCGTCATAGTCGAGTTCACAACACCTCAACTTGCCACAGAAAACGACCATCGCGTGGTTAGTCGCCTGAACGAGCTGAGAACCGCGGGCCAGGCGGTACCGACCGCATACCGAAGAGTCGGCAACTATGCTGTTTTCGTACTGAACGCAACTAGCGAAGAGTTCGCCAAAAACCTCATCGATCAGGTCAAGTACGAACAAGTGACCCAGTGGTTGGGCGACAATCCTTATCCTTTCCTTGAACTTCAACGCCAGTACACCGCAACCACGCTGGGCGTGCTGGTGTCAGTCGTCAAAGCATCCGGTTTGGCGCTGTTGACCTGCTTTACGGCAGGTGGATTGTTCGGCGGGTTATTATTCCTCAAACGACGAGCCCGGCAACAAAGTCTAGAAGCATATTCAGACGCCGGCGGTATGTTGCGTTTAAACCTTGATGAGATGACGCCGCAAACTGACCCAGCACGATTATTGGGGAAATAACTGTCGGCCGAGTGCAAAGAAAAAACGCGGTAGGTTTCCCTTCCGCGTTCTTGCCAAATCGGATCTAAACAATGCGGGCTGTTGATCTTCCTGGGAGGCTCCCCCAAGCCCCGTCAGGACGGCGATCAACAGCGCCGCAACGATTGCTCTTCGATTGCCTGCAAAACGTTAACTCCGTTCCCCCGAAAGAGCCACCGCCTGCTTAGTGCTGTGTGAGAGGACGCCTCCCCCAAAGCTTCCACTCACCGCAATCTCTGAGCCTGACCCGATTTACCCTTATCTACCCTTCTTGTTCTGCGTCCTGCTTTGGCAACGACCGTGCCACCCGCCCCTGAAGACGCCGAGTTCAAGATCGCCCGCAATCTGCGGTACTGATGGGAGGTTCGGCTGGGAAAAGTGTCGCTTTCATTCAGTAAACACGTACACGTTCAATACAGTCCATGAGTACAGCCGAACGGTAATCGCTCGCTGATGGACCATTAAGGCAGCGCCTGCACTAGTGAATCAATTTCTCCTTTGTTGTTGTAGATGTGGGGAGCGATGCGGAGCCGGTCTCCCCGAGGTGCGGTGAGGATATCCCGTTTCCGTAAGTGCCGGTAGAGATCCACTGCAGTGAGGCGGCCCTTATGACGGGTGCAAACGATCTGCGATTTTCTCACCGGGGAGTCGCGAGCTGATGATTTCGTAGTCGCGGCCCTGCAATTCCTGGCAAAGATAATCAGTGAGTTCTTCCAGGTACCTTGCGATTGTCTCAACACCAATCTCCGTCAAAAGGCGGGCACTGGATTCGAACCCAAAGATTAACGACATTGGGCCAGTGCCCGTCTCCCAGGCAAGCGCCCCCGGCTTCCATCCCTGCTCAAAATTGTTGTAGTCCTCAGGCTCAGGAACGCTGATCCAACCAACGAGGGTCGGCTCCAGCCGCTCGCGTGCTCGATCGGAAAGGTAGAGAATGCCAACCCCCTCGGGCGTCAGTAACCACTTGTGCCCTGCTCCCGCCGCGGCATCTATGAGCTCTGCGTGCACATCGGTCTGGATTACGCCCATAGCCTGGATCACGTCCACCACCAGCAGTGCGTCGTGACGACGGGCGGCGCGACCTATGCGCTCCAGGTCGGCGCGAAAGCCCGAGGCATATTGAACCTGGCTAATTGCCACTACACGCGTTCGGGAGTCGATGAGCCGTATAAACTCGTCCAAATCGATTCGCCCATTTCGTTCCTCGCAGAAACGCACCTCGACACCCAACGTATCGCGCAGGCGCAGCCAGGGATAGATGTTTGAGGGAAACTCGTTCCGAAAAGTAACGAGATTATCACCGGGTTGCCAGGCCAGCCCGTTGGCGATGGTCGAGAGGCCATCAGAAGTGTTGCGCATAAAGGCAACCTGCTCTGGCCGAGCCCCGAGCATCCCAGCCGCCAACTGCCGCGCTCTCTCTTTTACCACGAGCCAGCTGTGGAAATTGATTGAACCGTTCTCGCGCACATCGGCGAGTTGTGCCTCAACGGCTGCAATGGTGGTAATGGGTGGAGGTGAGACCGCTGCGTGGTTTAGATATGCAGCACGCTTGGTAATCGGGAACAGGGCGCGTAACTGCTCATTCATAAATTAGTCGAGCCCCTCATGGCGCAAATGGCCGCCCATAAAACTCCTTGTACAACCAGCCTAGTACTCTTGCCTCGGCAGTACACAACGTCTCTATCCAGCAATTGAATAGGAACTCTTGGCGCCCTCGCTCAGAAGGGATTTTGTTCGCTTCATCGATCACCGAGGCACCACTCTTCAGATCAAGCTTATAACTCTCTGCTGTGGCTTCGTTGGCCTTCGAAGCCTTGTCCAAAGCGTTGAGGAGTTGCGATATCCAGGAATGCAAAGTTGCCTGTGTTGGATTCTCAGAGAGCGCCTGGATAATGCCGATAGCCAGGCGATCTTCCGCACGATTGAAAACGAAGACCTCCTCGTTGCTGGAGCGACTCTGTTCCTGTTTCCATTGAAACACCTCCTCAACTCCAGGGTGTCTAATGATCGCGACTCGTTCGTCATAATCGAGAAACCACTGGATCACGTCGGGTACAGAGTCGACGTCAACGCGACCATCTCCATCGCGCGCCAGAGGCGGCTCGTGCAACTTTTGTTGGCTTCCGTTCCCCGAGTTCATTAGTTGACTTCTCAGTTCGCTCTTTAAGAGCTAGCTACCCAGCATTTGCAACTTAAAGTCCGCCGTAACTTCGCCGACCACATCTCCCCGCCGGTTCTGCACCGGAAAGAATGCATACCGTGATACTGCCTCCAGTGCTTCATCGGTTAGGACATCAAGCTGTCTCAGGGCTTCAATCACCACAGTCGGGCGTGCACGCCTGTCGTCTCCATCTTCGACTTTCAAGGCAAGCCCCAGTCCCTTTGGCCATCTACGGCATGGAACCACGCCCGCCGTATACACTCCCTCAGCACCGACTTTTGAGATCAGCAGCCCCTTAGTTGCACGAATCAATTCTGTGTCGAGCCTTTCGCTGGTGCCCCCGACGAGTTGCGGGTGATTCGTCATAGCGGAGACAATCCTGCGACAGGCGACTCTGGTGTTTTCGTCGAACTCTTCCGGTGGCGCAACCAAATGTGCGTACATGCGCGCCATCGCCGCCACCGTGATTCCGAAGACTGGGACACCACAGCCGTCTACGGCCACGGCGATATCTTCCATTGCAACACCGGAAAACTGCGAGATCGCTTTCCCAATGGCCAGTTGCACGGGATTGTCAGGCTGATCGTAGGTCTCAATTGGGGCCTCAAGATGCAATGCCAACGCTAACATGCCGGCATGTTTTCCCGAGCAGTTGTTGTGCAAAGGGTTCGGCTGTTCTCCGGCTTCGCGGAGATCCTGAGCAGCTTGTGGGCTATAGGGCTCGTGCACACCACACTTCAGAGCCGACACATCGAGACCAATCTTCTCCAACATGGATGCAGCCAGGCGCGTGTGAATCGCTTCGCCGTTATGTGAGCCACACGCCAGCGCAAGCTCCTCCTCTGTGAATCCAAAGCGATCCAACGCACCCGAAGCCACGAGGGGAATTGCCTGATGCGGCTTAGCTGAAGAGCGAAGGTAAGTAACGGTTTCAGGGTGACCAAGGTAAGCGACGACTCGACCACCGGGCTCGACGGCTACAATGTGGCCTCGATGTCGCGA
Source organism: Pyrinomonadaceae bacterium (assembly GCA_035283645.1). GTDB lineage: Bacteria > Acidobacteriota > Blastocatellia > Pyrinomonadales > Pyrinomonadaceae > PSRF01. The sequence goes on along the minus strand of DATETN010000185.1, from coordinate 32,070 downwards.
CTCAGTAATTGCGCCACGCGTAACTTTGACTAGAGGTTCCGCAAGTGGGATCTGGTTATGATCAGAGGATTGTTGCGAATCCACTAAAGAATGCCGCCTTTTTTAAACTAACACTCGGTGTGTCATCTTAGCACAGCGGCCAACTGCACCAAGGTCCATCAGGATCGGGCGGTGCCTGAACGGGGAGCGGTAGCGCGACCCGGTTGATGTAGCGACCCGGTGATAAGGGAACGGGGAGCGGTAGCGACCCCGTTGATAAGCGACCCGGTTGATAAGCGACCCGGTTGATGCGAACCGACTGAGGGCCAGGCTGTCGCGCTGATCTCCGTTGCGATGACGTGAATAGTAACGGATTAGCCGGGTCGCTACCGCTCCATCGTTCCCTTCTTGCATCATTCCTAAAGAAGGTGGGTCGTTGCCTTCTCGGCATACATGCCATATATTATGGGCAGATTGGCCGGAGGGTTTTCTACATATGGAATGGCGAGAAACGGTAAAAGTTTTAGGGGGGGGTGGCTGTTCTCGGAAAAGAAGTTACTTCTGGCGCCGCTTTTGCCGAACGGGTGGAGCAGGGCCTCCCTAGTTCAGCAATCGTTCGCTTGAAGCGTTTTACTCACTTTTCAGATGCGGATCTCTCAGAGGTGATTCCCCGACGAACGTTGACAAGCATGCGCGGGGTGAGAAGGCTCAGTATGGAACAGTCGGATCGTGTCGCTCGTACGGCCGGGATTGCCGCCTTGGCTCAGCGTGTATTCGGTGACGCGGAAGTAGCCCGGGCATGGCTGCTCACACCCAACCCAGCGCTAAACCACCAGATACCGTTGCGCCTGCTGCGGACTGGTAGCGGAGCAAAGGTTGTAGAGAACGTGCTGCTCCGAATCGAACACGGAGTATATGAGTGAGCATAGTCTGGCGCCTGGCAAGTGGGCGCTATTCTCCGCTGGACGGTGACGGCGCACGGTTGGCTGGAGGCCGCTGGAATTCTGCGGGGCAATTGGCAGTGTATGCGTCTGAATCCGTCGCTCTTTGCTTGGCCGAATCGCTGGTGCACATCACCGGAGCCTTACCTCGAGGTTATGTGGCATTCAAGATTTATGTACCAGACGAGGCGGGCTCCATGCATATGTTGCGCGAGAAGTTCTCTAATTGCCCTTGCCACTTGAGGCATTTCTTATCGCAGAGGTCCTGGCCATCGGACCGAACGCAGTAGGTTGTGCACTTCAGCTCGGGCGGACCGTCGGTTGTGAACTCCCAGTCGGAATACGTGAATTCCGATGCTTCGCCATTGCGGTTTTCAGGTAATCGAGGAAATGATCTACTCATTCAGAACGCCGTAAGGCAGGGACTAACTCTAAGCGGCCGTTCATCCGGTGCGAACTTCCTGCTGAAGCCGTTCCTCGATCCATGTCTTTACCATGGTTTGATATTCAGCTTTGCCTTTTTGCTTAGCTACTGTTTTCAACTTTTCCACGAGTCGGCTTGGCAGGCGGACGGCGTTTGGAGTATGCCGAGTTCCGCTCGACATGATTTCCTCGAAGTCCTCTGGCCTCATTCGATGATATTGGGCCTCGGCTCTCTCTTGTTCCCGTTTTGACAGGGCTGAAAATTTCCTCTTCATTACTTTCGCTTTCTCTTCCGCTTCAATTCCCAACCAGTGAAAACCCGCGCAACTCCATAGCCCTTATCCTGGAAGACGAGCCTTATCTTTTTTCCTCGATCGGTTCTTCCATCGATAATATACACATCGTTGAAGCGTCTGTCGTCGCGAGCAAGCTCATAGTCGTGAAAAAAGCATTCCTCGGCCTCGTGCGGCTCAATATCGTGGTCACGCAGATGTTGGACGTTGCCGTTCTTCTTATTCTCATCGTCCCATTCAAACTTATGCCAGCCGTATTCCGCCATGAGCGCTTCTAACAATTAAACTAATCTACAACAACATTATCACAACGACTGGATAGATGTTCCAACATTCCACTTGCCGCAATCGATACTCGATCGTACCGCTGAATGCTTGCGGCGAGGCATAACGATCCCAACGCGGACGTGAGATTCGAGTAGTTTCGTGGATCGTTTTTGCAGGAGAGATTTTTTGACTTTTAGTGTTACTGTACCTCGTCAGAATTCGTGGCAATTTTTTTCAGGTTTGGTGGCAAACCAGCGAATTTGCCACGAATGTGAAAACAGATATCCTGCCATCGACAGAGATAAGCTTCTCAGGGTCAAGGACTTAGTGGCACTTTTTGGCCGCCGTTGAACCGATGCGGTTTGCCACTCGATGTGACAACAACTCATCGATCCCGCCCTGGTTTACCACGAATTGTAAGAATTTCGTCTCCGATTACGACGAAACGTGAAAACGCAGGAGCCTCACACAAAGCTGTAATCAACTCAATGACAAGGATTTAGGAGCCCTTCCGGCCCTCTTCAAAAACCGGCAGTTTGCCACGAATTCTGACGAGGTACAGTCATGACCGGCGCGAAGTCTGACCCGCTCGAATGGCAACAGCATATACGCGGCAAGAAGAAGCGCCGAGACCTTGCTGATCGATTCAAAGACCCGGCTGATCCATTCTCACGTGTGTGCCTTTTGTACCGGTCAAAATCGCAGCCGGAACATTCGGTGATCCGCAACACGTCGAGGACGAGAACTGGGAGTGGGTAGAGATTAGAAGTAAACACCGATTGCGACCGGGCATGTTCGTTGCCCAGGTCACCGGAAGATCGATGGAGCCAATGATTCCTGATGGTTCCTATTGTCTGTTCACATCGCCAGTCGAGGGCTCACGTCAGGGCAAGACAGTACTCGTCCAGTTGCGCGATTCAGTTCAGTCGATCCAGAAACTGGAGAGCGCTTCACAGTCAAACGCTACGAAAGCGAGAAAGTGCAAATCGGCGATTCGTGGCGACACACCAAGATCACGCTAAAGCCGTTCAATCCTGAATTCGAGGCTATTGAACTTGCCGACGTACAAGAGGAAGAACTGCAGGTGATTGCGGAGTGCGTTGAGGTTTTGGAACCGTGATTCGCGTTGACATCAAATCGGAACTATTGACCTGGGCGCGCGAGCGCGCGGGCTTAGAGGCCGCTGACCTATGCATCGGTTTCCCAAGCTTGCGGCCTGGGAGGAAGGGGCCGTCAGGCCAACGCTCAAACTCTCTCTTGGAAGGGCCCGATGATCACTTGATCGAACTGGGTACACGCAGGCTGCGACAGCTTTTTCCAATAGAGTGATGTGGTCACATCGCCGGTATTTAATCAAACCCCTCGTCTGCAACTGGCTAGCAGTGTTGGTTACTCATCAGAAGATCGTTTGTTAGTTTGGACTCAATTGACGAAGCCGTCCGAAATCAACTCCTCTTCTCTTGGACTCCACGCGTCGAGATGATGATGCTCATGCAGGTCAGACCCGCCTCTGTTTTCTGTAGTTCCGAGACGTCGAGCGTGCTCACTGGAAAGCCTTCCTTCTCCAGAAGACTGTGGGTTCGCGGAAAACAATCCGGTAGAAGCACGACGCCTCCAATAGCCAGTGTGTTCGCGGCTAATGACTCACTCTTGTCGACTGCAATCACATCACGTCCATCGAAGACGTTCGTATCTACCAATGCCGGGTTCGCCAATATCGTGTTGCGGCCTATATAGGAGCATCCTGTCTTTAGGTGAAGGCAGCCGCTGGTCGCAACACTTCGGACTTCGTACCCGTACGGGCCGAGGATGCGCTTTAGTTGATCTACACCCTCCGCGTTAGTCCTCGATGATCGTCCAACGAACAAAGTGCGGCCTACCTTTAGGACATCTCCTCCGTCCAGAGTCGCCGGTGCACGAATAGACCCTAATGGACGAAATGACTCGATAACCGCTCTGACACTATCGGCCTCTTGCCTTCGACTCTCCGCACCCATCCTTGAGATTACAGCGATTTCATCTAGCACAACAGCCACGTCCTCGACGAATACTGAGTCGGGCAACTCCGGCTCTCCCGGCAAAGACATGACAGTCAGTCCCAACCTCGTTAGGCACTGCTCATACGCCAGATGCTGCTTGCGTGCCTTTTCGACGTCGATCTCTCGACGGACGAAGTGCGTTAGCTCACATTGATCAAGCCGGGGCCCAACCTCGCGCGTAATCGCAATGACCTGATCAGCCACCGTCGTCTCCTGCAATCGCGTCATTTTCCACTTCGGTATCTGTCAAGACCGTCACCTCTATCGGTTGCCAGCGTCCTCCCTGGCTCCGGTATTGCTCCAGGAGATGTTGATTGTCTTAAGGTCCACTTCGCGCTCCTCGCGGAGCCTAGCTCTTAAGAAACAACCTCCGCTTGGTCGAGCGGCACAAGTTGGAAACCGAGGGCCCGCGCTTTCGCGTGGAGTTTTGTCACTAGCCGCTTTTGGTAACGAACCTGAGCGGCAGCGAACCGGCTTTCATCAAACCTCTGCCGGGTGGTTATCAAGTGGTAAATAATGCGCGCGAGTTTATGGGCAGCCGCGGTGATGGCTTTGGGGGCGCCAAGCTTGGCCCGCATGCGGCGATAGAAATCACCGAGAGCACTCTTGCTGTGGGCCAGGGACTGAGCGGCCAACCGTAATGCCTTGGCGGCTCGGCTCTTGACTTTGCGAGTTCCGGTCCACAAAACCTTGCCCCCGCTGATTTCATTGTCCGGACAGAGAGCCATCCAGGAAGCAAATGCTGAGGCGCTCTTGAACTTATTGAAGTCCGGGCCAATCTCGCCAAACAGAGTCTGAGCAATGCCCACATGAATACCGGGAACCTTCGTCAGATCCACTCCAAAGACGCGCTTGAGTTGAGCGCCGAGACCTTGATCGCTTTGCTTGCTTGGCGCTGTTTTGACTGCCGTTTCGCTGACAGAGGCTGGGTGATTGCTCGCCTCCCCCTGGTCATCGGGTGTAGGCGACTTGCTCGCGGCCTCAAAGTCCTTAAGCCACTGGTGAATCTCCCGGTCGCAATCCGCGATCATCACTTGATAGCTGCGGTAAGCATTTACTGATTGGCGCAGCGTGAAGATGTGCTCCGGCCGATAATCACCAACCAGCGACTTGGCGATCACTTCGGCACTGGCTTTGATACGCGTGTGCCGCAGTTGGGCCAATACTTGCGGATCCCGTTCATCGGCCAGAATCGCATCGATGATCGCCATCCCCGTCAATCCGGTAATGTCACTGATCACGTGATGCAGTTGCAAATTCATCTGGTCCAGCGCCTTCTGCATGTGATGCACATGAGTGGCCGCCATTTGTACCAGACTCTCGCGATGCCGCAGCAGAGAGCGCACGGCACAAACTTCTTGGGCGGGACGATATGAAGCTTTCAGTATCCCCACCGAATGCAAGAATTGCAGCCATTGGCAATCGCTCACATCGGTTCGCCGACCCGGCACATTCTTCACGTGACGAGCATTCACCAGATAGACCGCAAAACCACGCTCCTCCAGGATCTGAAACAACGGAATCCAGTACACTCCGGTCGATTCCATGGCCACGGTTTCGATCCCGCACTGCTCCAACCAATCTGCCAGCGCGTAAAGATCCTGCGTGAAAGTGGGAAAGGACCGCACGTACTCTGGATCGCGATCTGCCGGCACCGCCACAAAGGTCTCAGTGGCCCCGATATCGATCCCTGCCGCGTTCGGTCGCATTACTGGTAACATTGCCTGGTCACTCTGCTTTTGCTGCTTGCGTTTTTTCGCCATCGTCTCCTCCTCAATTGGACGACGGCCCGAATCGCACAAAACGGGCATTCTCTTAATCGGGATCGCCGCGGACTCCGCAACCGCTGAGTCCCCGCACGTCACCACTGTATTGAGCGCGAGACTCGGAACCATGCTAGCTACCGGGCTTGATAGCTCCATTGCTCGGCCGGTCTTAACTGCCGCCGTCTGGCGCGATTATAACCGCTCAAGCTCCCACTCCGTTTCTTGCCTGCAATGACTTCCATCGGAAGTCTCCCCGCTAGCTAGGGTTGAGGTTATTTATTCTCAGGCATACTTCCACATTTATACACGCCCGCTCAAAAGGCGTCCATGGATTTTGCTGATTCACGCAGAATAGTGATCTGTTAAGAGGTTGCCTAAGGTCGAGAAGTCAGACGGGTATCTATCCAATCCAAGATCCTCGTGAGCAAGTCGCGCTGATTTTCTGGACGTGTGACCAGGTGTCCCTCGCCCTTATATATAGCGAGTTGCGTGTCGACTCCCTGTTTTTTCAAGGCCGTATACATAAACTCGTGATGATAGAGGTTCTCGACCCCGCTGCCGCAACTATAGTCCCCGCTGATAAAGAGCGTTGGCGTCGTGACTCCCTTCACATACTCCGTGGCGGAATTCTTCCGGTAGTTCCCGGGTACCTCCCACGGCTTCCCTTTGAACAACCACTCCTCGATGCTATTGCCTCCGACCCTCAGTCCTGTCGCATAAGACATGGACAAGTCGGCCATCCCTTCGTAGGAGACGGCAACCTTGAAGCGCTTCGTGTGCGTGATGATCCAGTTGGTCATAAGCGAACCATAACTATGACCGATCACACCAAGCTGCTCCGGGTCCGCTATTCCCAGATTAATGACATGGTCAACACCGGACATAATATCGTCCATATCGCGGTCGTTATAATCCTGCTTCTCTCTGGCCTTTAGAAATGGTTCCCAACCAGACACTTCGCTGCTGCGGTAGTCCGGCAGGAACACCGCGAAACCTCGCGCTGCCCACATCTGCCATTCCAATGGTGAAGAATAAAAGATCTCTCCACGAAGACTAACACCGCCTACGGGCCCGCCGTGTATGCTGACCAGCAATGGGTACTTTTTGCCTCGTTGATATCCAAGAGGCTTAACAAGGAGCCCGGCAATCGCAAGTCCGTCGAGGCTCTTCCAGCGGATTTCCTCCACTTTGCTGAGCGCGAGCGTTTTCAAGTCCGGACCCAGATCAACCAGTACACGTTCACCAGTGCCATCCGCATTTGCCACTCTTACCTCTGCTTTTCCATAGGTGTCCTCTGTGGTCCAAAGCAAACGTTTGCCATCCGGGGAAAGCGTTACGTCGGAGGCATTGCGCAGCGCAGATGTTAACCGCTTCATCTCGCCCGTAACACTTACAGAACAGATCTGCGTAAAGACCCCTTCTTTGCAACTGAAGTAGATCTTTCCGCTATCCGGCGACCAGATGGGCCCGGATGCGACAAAGATATTCCTGGTCAATTGATGAACAGATCCGCCGTCGACAGGAATGGTTGCGATGTTCCAGTAATGAGGGTAGACGACGTTGGTGGGATCGTAGGTGAACGCGATCTGTTTACCATCCGGAGAGATAACCGGCCGCAGGTTCGTCACTCCGCTGTCTTTTATTAATGTGCGTACCTCGCCCGACGGCACGGAAACAGCAAGCACCTTGCCAGTCACGTCGTCGTTCTTGTATTCAAAACTGCCGACTGAAGTAAAGAGAAAAGAGTTCCCATCAGGAAACCAACCTGGACCTGCAAACCGATAAGGCCCGGAGGTCAATTTCCGTTGAGAGCCTACTATAGTATCCACGACCCACACTTCCGAATCGGGCGGCACGTCCTCCGGGCCGCCTACGACAAGCACTGAAACGGATTCGCGATCTGCCGGACAGTTCTTTTTCGAAGGCGTGGCGGGCCGATATCCGTAGGCGATACGCTGCGAATCAGGCGACCAACTGAAACCAATACTAGAGCCTTCTCTGCTAGGAGGAAGAGAGACGAGATTTTTGATTTTCCGTCCTTCAAAGTAATAGACAGAAAGTGCCCCCTCTCCTGAGACGTAAGCGATGGCCGATCCATCGGGAGAGGGTCTGGGGTTCGAACCCTGGACCAGTCGTTCACACTTTCCCGTGCCGACATCCATTATTTGGATCCACGTGGTCCTTTTAGATCCCGGTTGCCCCGGCTCCGGCATTGCGAAGACCGCTTGCCGTGAATTCGGCAGCCAGCGTAGTGAAGGAACCTGTGGCCTTGAAGAATAGTCGGCGAACAGTTTTTCAGGAGTGACAATTACTCTGTTTGATTCAAGCCCTCCAGTGCTTGCTCCTTCAGCAAGCGGCGAGGTTGTTTGTCCCGCCACCGGAAGTGAAAGGGACAACAAGAAAAAGATCAAATTGATCAGTCGTCTCAATGTTGGACACGACCGCCATCCGTGCTTCGTGCACCGGACCGGCAAACTATTCATATTTACGCTTCCCCTGAAAATATTCTTGATGCCAGCACCTCGGATCAGAACACGAATTTCAACGCAAACTGCATTGAGCGTGGTCCACCAATTTGATAGCGAGGATTGAAGCCGGCAGTACCGCCGCCTGCAAGGGCAGTTGCCAATGTCTGGGTTGACTCTCCGAACTGTGCACTTGTAAGGGTCCTCTGAGGATTCCCAAAGTTCGGATGGTTGAAAAGATTGAAGGACTCACCGCGGAACTGGAGCTTCACTCTATCAGTCAATCTGAACTGACGATGCAGCGCCAGATCCACTTGATTAAAGGGAAAGGCTCTGAGCGCATTACGTCCTAAACTCCCCTGTCGAAGGACAGTCGCCGGTGGCGCGCAGAACGGACCTTTGCACCCCACGCCACCTTGATTCGGAGTGTTATTAAGAACCTTCCCACCAGGATATTGCGGCCCTGTCAGGTAAAGCGGAATTCCAGGAATTAGGTCGGGACGAATGCTTGCAGTGAGCACTTGGCCGTTGACAGTGGTACTGGTCCTTGCAACCAGATCTACTGGAAACGCCGATCGGGCTCCGAAGATTGTGTCGACCGACCAACTGCCCAGGATAGCTTTGCCAGCCTTGCTCTGAGAAGGAGACGGAATGTTGTATGTGATTGCGGCATTAAAGATATGGTGAACGTCGAAGTCAGACGATCCACGGTTGGCATTCGGATCAAACTGCCGGACGGTTGTCGCCGAGATGTCAGTCGAGGCAGTGTCAATAGAGTGGGACCAGGTATATGACACTAACGCCTGGAGTCCATCTGATAACCTCTGCTGAAATTGCATCTGAAGGGCGTGATAATCCGAAGTGTCACCATTACTGATAGAGCTGACAAAGCCTCGGAAAGTGGGATTCACATTATTGGTACTTAGCTGTAGCAAAAGACGTCGGCCGGCCGCTGCGACATATGCCGCTGACAATGCACGCTTCGAGCCCAATGAGTGTTCGACTGCCACATTCCACTGATAGATTCGCGGCAGTTTGAGTTGCGGATCAAAGGCCGTGATCCTGGAAACAGGAGGAGTAGACACTATTGGCGCCGCTGCTGCGTTGGCGGCGCCCAGCGGATATGGCACAGAGGTCATGGTCACTACACTTCCAAAAGGAAATGTTTGTACGGAGACCATATTTCCGGCGGAAGCTGTTCCAGTATCGTAAAAGATGCCGAAGCCCCCTCTCACCACGGTATCGTGGCCCGGCTTGTCTGATAGTCGATAAGCCAGACCAAAGCGAGGCGCCAGGTTGTCGTAGGTTGTTTTGTACAAAGCAGTCCCGCGCGGCGCCAAGGCCATGGCTGCGAAATTGTCAAACCCGATGACGGCAAACGGTTCATGTCCATTTTTTCCTGTAGGAGCAGGGTTAACATCCCATCGGAAGCCATAGGTCAACGTCAACCGCCGATTGATCTTCCAAGTGTCCTGTCCGTACGCAGAGAAGTTACCGAAAAACAGATCAACACTTAGATTGCTTGAGACTGTCGCAGATGAAGCAATTCCCGCGTTGATGGCATTGAAATCATTGAATCGTACCAACTGGTCATAGGGACGAGGGCCGAAGCTTGGCGCTAGTCTGCGGTAGTCGACGCCGAACTTCATTGAGTGCGCGCCTCGAATTATCGAATGATTATCCAGAACATTAATTTGGCATTGGGGATTGTCAACGTTGTACCCTGCACTGAAAATGAGGGAATTAGGGAGAATACCCGTAATCAGCGCATTTTGAAGGGAAAAGGGCGAAGGAAAGAAAAATGAATCTGGTGGTAAGACGGCACCGCCAAAGGTATCCAAAGTAATAATGCTCTTGCCGGCCGTTTTACTGTAGTTGAACCGGAACTCATTGCTGCTGTCTGGAGAGATGGCCCACGTGGTACCAAAAGTCAACGTGTCCGTTTTGACCTTCGTCTGCAAGACGCTGTTTATGCCACCACCCGAGCCAGCGCGCGCGTTAAGCTCAGACGGTCCATGGTTGTATCTCCCGAAGAGAGTCAGCTTTGAACTCAGGTTATGATCGACTCGGATGCTGGTGGCATCCAAGCTGGAAGGGTCGGCGAAGTTTGCATTGAACTCAGCCAGGCCATTTCCGAAATCTCTTCCGTTGGGCAATGGATACGCGTTCAAAAGAGGACGCAATGAGGCTGATGCGTTCAGACGTGAAAGCAGCGTTGGAACGTTGGAGCTCAACACTCGCGGCTGGCGCAAACGCAGGCCTTCATATGAGAAGAAGAAGAAAGTCTTGTTCTTGATGATGGGACCGCCGAACACTCCGCCGAAGTCATTCTGGCGAATTGGCGGTTTGCGAAGACCTCTCCTGTTGGCAAACCAATCATTTGCATCGAACACCTCGTTGCGAAAGTATTCAAAGAGGTTACCGCTGAACCTGTTCGTCCCCGAGCGCGTAAGGATTTGCACCTGCGCGCCTGGCTGGCGTCCGAATTCAGGAGCGTAGGTTGAGGTCTGGATGCGAAACTCCTGGAGTGCATCAACCGAGACGAGGTTGTTCGTGCCGCCCAGTGCGCTTGTGGCCGGTACAGAGCCTCCAGCGGCTTGCCCCAGACCGTTGCCAATGCTGACAGAGACGTTTGCGCTGACGCCGTCAACAGTAAAATAATTGGTGTCAGGGCGCTGGCCGTTTACACTAAATTCCCCTTTTTCACCGAACGAGGATGGCGTAGTAATTACTCCAGGCGTGAGCGCTATCAACGCGTTGAAACTCCTGCCGTTTAGCGGAAGGTTTTCTACAAACTGCCGATCCACAACTGTGCCCACCGCTGGTGATTCGTTAATCAACCCAGCTTCGTTGGTAACCTGCACAGTCGCGTTGATATTGCCAGCCTTCAACTGAATCTGCAGCGCCTTCTGATCGCCAACGTTGAGCACGACGTCTTTGATCTCGATCGGAGCAAAGCCCTGGTGGGTCACGGTCACGACGTAGGTCGCAGGCGGCAACGACGGGAAGAGGTAAGTGCCCTGGTCGTTACTGGCCGTCTGCCGCTGCAGTCCCGTCAGAGAATTTAGGATTCGCACGTCGGCTCCCGGCACGACCGCGCCATTCTGATCTACTACGAGGCCGCTGAGTCTAGCGGAGTTTGATTGCGCGCGGGCTGTTGATGCGCAGATAATCCACAAAGCGATACAAATGACTGCGATCAACGTTCCGAAGGAACTATTGCGAACGAGAAGTCTTGGCGATTTCATTCTGTACTCCTTTTGCCGCTTTGCGGTTTTTGAGATTCGACAAACGCAAGCTTGTCGGACTTAACGGGCCTTAACTGCCTCGTGTTATTCGTGGACAGTTTTCAATTTCTGAACTGCCCTATCAATCTTCGCGGCCAGGCTCTCGGCCCGCGCCAACGAGCGCCAAAAGTCTGGGCTATTAACCGCGACCGAACTGGCTCCAGAAGAGATCGAAAACGATGATCTGATCGTCTCGTCGTTCGCCGATACCAGTTGAGCAAGCGTCGTCGCGGCCCGGCTGAGGCCAGCCTCGTCGGTAATGTCGAATGAGTCAGCCTCCACGAGCGGCGCGCGAATATTGAACAGAGCCTCCAAATCCTGTCTCACTGTCGCGCTTTGACGCTGAAAGCTTTCAGCGTGCGCGCCGAGCATTTCCAGCCACTTGGTTCGCGATTCGCCGCTCAACGTGCGTAGGTCGTCAGGCGAGAGCCGGTTCGCGAGACTTTTGAGAGCCAGCACGCGCAGCAGTGCTTGATTGGATCGGTTGAGCGTACGCGTCGCCAAAGCGTTGATCTCTTCTGCGACTCGCGAATCCGGCACACCTCGGGACAACAAGTAACGGCGCACGTCAGCATGCGCGGGAATTACCTCAGCCGTGTTTATCGTCAGCGACTGTGACGGAACAATTTCCTCAGTGCCGCTCTGTGATGGCGTCCTGGAGATGCGCCGCTGCGTTTCGGTCGCAGTCTCAATCTGGATTACTACTGCCAAGTTATTCGCAACGGGCGCCAGTGAATGGAGAATCTCTTGTTTGCGTTGGTCAGTATTTACAACTGCCTGGACCAACAGCTTTCCCTCTGCAGTGCGCGTGACCGTTGCCTCCTGCCCAACGTCCGCCCCAATCTGGTGAAGGAATCCAATTACCTGCACCTCCAGCTCGGTCGTTGCCATCACACTCGCCGCTCCAGGCGGTTGAGACAACGACGTCTCGGACGACTTTGGACTGGTTTCGTTGACGTTGGCAGTCAAGCCGAGCAACTCAGCATCGAGCTCGAACATTGCAGGCGCCACCGCATTCACTGGTCGCTGCTCGAAGCTGATCTCAGAGAAGGTGTATTTGCGAGCGTCGTTACCGGACTGCACAACGAGTGTCTGCTTAACTGGCCTCAGGTCGGCACGACGGAGCTCGAGCGCCGCCGATGACAGGCCTCGGACGTTTCCAGTGGCTTCAGCACCTCCCGTGATGACGTAGGAGTCCACTCTTTCTTCGACGCGTGCTCTTTCAATGTTCGTGATGAACGACCTGAAAGCCTCCGCTGACAGTCCGAGTTGCCACGCATTGTCTGGACCGATCGTGGGATGGGCTCCGGAATCCGACTGCGATTGAGGACGCGCGCCGCGCCGGTAGATTGTTTGCGAACCGCCCTCGCGGTCCCACTGTCCTGAAATTAGAAATCCTTTTTCGTCGTAAACGCGCAGCGTTTTGATCTTCCTTTGCGCACTTTGCCAGATCTCAATCCTCCGCTTCGCAATCAGTTCGTCACCTGCAACCCGGCGCTCCTCGAAGTTGACTGTTCGGTGCAGGACTGCATCAGTCTTGCCTGCAATCGCCCGCTCGGCTTCAATGGAGCTTTCCAGCAATTCAGCTGCGGAGACTTCTGTTGGGGCCGATGACCAGAACAACAGGAATCCTGCAATCAGAGCGACCGCGATTAGCGCAGTCACGGTTGCCGGCCGCAGCCAAAAATGCGAACCCACGACCTTTCTCCACGACGCCGATTGACCGCGCAGAAACCCGAGCTCTTGAAAGGCGCCTTTTGATTGATCGGCAACCAACACTTCCGATGAGCCGGATTCAGCCCGCTCTGCGGTATCGGCCTTCATTAGGGGGTCCAAATAAACGGCGTGCAGAGCGGGCCAGGAATTAGAAAAGTTCAGACTCAAATCAAGCTGGCGTCCATCACTGAGACTAACGTGCGCTTCCTGAACCAGTGGGCGATCGGGTGGCGGCTCTACATCCAGAAACAACAGCCTGACACCCTGCTCGCTGAAGACCTCAACAAAACTGATCTTTTCGTCCAGTTGCACCGATTGACTTTGCTCGCTGCGCTCGGAGCCTATCTTCAACGAACTAAGGACGAAGCCGTTGATCGAGAAAAGCAATTCGGTGGGCCGATGCTCGAAAGTCTCTCGGGCGCGACGCTGAACGGTTTTCGCAATGTTTTCCATAACTCTAACTTTGCCCCTTCTCTCGGGCATCGGAGGCGACACTCCTCGCTGCGGGTCCGAGCATGTCCAGAGGAAATCGTTCTGCTAGCTGGGGCAGCGCCAGCACCTGATTGACCAGATCCAGACATTGGGGGCAACTGACGATTTGCTCGAGTAGGGAGCTGTCCAACGCGGACGATTTTCGAGATCCGTAGATGGTTTTGATCTGTTCCCGGGGAAGGCAGACGCGATGCCGTGTTTCAAAGATCTGCCGGCGTGATGCATTCATCACACTGTCTATCGTTTGCCCGAAGGTGACTTGCGGCTCCGCTGCCGTGCCCTCATCCATGAAGTTCAAAGAATGGGGATCTTCGATATAGAGTTTTGCCTCTCGTCGCGCTATTCGTAGCCAGTCATCCACGGCGCTGCGTGGTCCGATCAAGATCTGTGCGATCTCACTCGGGTAATAACCATGAAAGAAGCGCAACAAGAGGACGCTGCCTGCTTTTGAGCTGTGCTTGCGAATGCAGGCGTACCGGCAGATCAAACGCAATTCGTCCTGGACGCGAATCTGCGCGCCGAGGTCAATTGCACGGAGGCCAATCTCCAGCGAGTCATAATCCACCAGAAACGAAGAGCAGTACTGCAGGCGGGTAGCACGCCGGAGTTGGGACATGTGCAGCTTGCGCACCATTCCATATAAATAAGCGTCGACATTACCGATGCTGCGCAGGTCGGGGCGGGCGACAGTGAATTGAATGTAGGCGTCGTGAACTACATCTTCAGCAAGTTCTTTGTTGCGACCGGTGAGTTGCAGAGCCTGGCGCAGCAGTCGCTCATAGCGCTGCATGAATAGATCTTCATGCCTTTCTTCTTGCGCGGCTGTGGCTCTGAGGAACTTTAGCAACATAGAACACGGACGCTGCGGGCTCTATACATATGTTGCGCGAGATGGTGCCGATCTGGAATGGTGTTCGGGAATTATTTGCAGTGGAGAGTGAATTTTTCGTGGGTGAGCTTGGAGTGCGGTGGCAAGGAGCGCCAGCGACGTGCCGCCGCTTTGCATAGAGTTGTATACGCCGAAGGGTATGGTCCGCTTACCCCCCTCCTTAAATCTACTCAAGACACCACACGCTTCAGCGTCGTGGAGCTTCACTTTCGGCCTAACTGTCTCTCACGAGGCCGAAAACGTTACTGACCACGTGGTGCCTTGGGATTCCCGCTCCTGGTCATACGGTGATTGGATCTACGTTACGGTTGGTTAGGTCGAAGTTGAAGGCTCCACAACGCTGAAGCTATCGATCGGAGTGAGGTGCATAGCTTGTAACGTATCGTTTGAACAACCTCACAGGCAAGCGAACGGTGGTGAAGGGCCAGGTTGTGGTGGCTGCAAGAATTCTTGCTGCGCTGTCTAGAAGGCTTGCTTGAATCAATGGCCGCGCTGATACGCTCTCATGGACCAACAGGATCCTACACACGGGCAGTGTGTAGTGCCTTTCAGATCCGACCTATAACAGCTGCGACCCTCCCCCTTGGTCTTTCAATGGTACCAACTCAGAACGTGGGTGGGATTTTTCGATGGGTCCGCTGGGGCTCGTCTGTAGGTGGGATCTGAACAATCGACCCACTCCCGTGGGTGGGATTTCTGTGGCCTCTGAAGTGCTTTGCTGGGGCGGGTCCGCCGCCAAAAAAAGCGGAAGCCGGTTTCGGCTTCTGCCGAGTTCACTGGTTTAGGAGTAGGTCCTATTTTACGGTACGCGTTGTTCTCGCACCTCTCTTACCGCCGTAGCTAAGCACCGTCAACTTCACCGTGCGCCTACCAAACCTGAGCGCTTCTCGACTCGATGGGGTCCAGATATCAATTCTCTTACCTCGCACCAAACCTCCGGTGTCGGCAACCAGGTATTCACCACTGTAACTACCAGCCTCGATCCGAACACGAGACCCTAGTGGCAACACGCGTGGGTCTGCTGCGATGATTCCCTTGCTCACGTATCTACCGCTAGCTGTTCGACCCCGCAGGCTGTAGGCCGTTGCAAGATAGTTTGCCGGCGCAGAAGCAGGAAGCGGTGATGGCTCGTCGGATTCTGGTTTCGTTTCAGCTGGCTCTGTCAGTTTGTTTGCCGACTCATCGGTAGTGCTCAGATTATCGGTGGCCGGCTTTGTCAGGGGTTGTGGGTCCTGGAAGAAAACCTCGGCTGCGGAAGACTGCTCCGAAATGGCCAAGGTGCCGAGGAGGATCGCGGCCGCAACAATTGCGATGCCGCCAAATGTGTTTTTCATCTAGTCGGGTCTCCTGCCGAGTTGATTGACTTCTCTGTCAGCGCGGTGCGCGAGTCCGTTCTTTCCTAAGACTCGACCTTCGGCCCAAGGAGTCTGTCGGTCGGCCGAAGTTGGGGGCTTGCATCCTTGATGCAGGCGCTGAAGAGGTACGTATTGAGCAAAAGTAAAATCAAGCCGAAAATCCCGTTTTGAACGTCTGATTCCTGCTTGATTTGCTCGACGAGGCTAGCATCGGCTTTTTACCGATGTCCAGCTCGGAAACCGAGCATAATTTCGAGCCAACAGTGTTGTGCAAGATAAATCTTGAAATGCTGGGGTTTAGCGGTCTCGTTGTAATTGTGTTGCAAAGGGCCGGGACTGTTAAATTGCGAGAAAATTCGCAACAATTTCGCGACCGTGCGGGTGTTCTGAGTCGAAGAGTTCCGGGTGAAACTGGACGCCGAAAAGGGGGCGTTCACAATGTTGCATGGCCTGTATCGCGCAGGTGTCATTCCAGGCTGTGCGTTTGAAACCCGGAGGCAGTTCCTTTACTTCGTCGCAGTGTGAGTGCCAGACAGTTATCTGGTTAGGTAAACCGCTGAAGATTCCGTTCCCAAGGGTTTCCACCGGTAAAAAGCCGCGCTCGCGCTTTGCTCCCTCGTAGCCCTCTCCGGGAGCAATGCGCTCCATCAAATCGACCTTCGCACCGAAAGCCAGAGCCATCTGCTGATGACCCCCGCAGACCCCAAGAATCGGCACGTCTGCCGTTTGGATCACACCGAAGATGCCCTGCAGGGATTCGTCCGAGTACAAATGCCAGGGGTGACTTTGTCCGCTGAGAATGATGTGCGAAGGTTGCAACTCGTGCACTCGCGCTGGAGAGACGTTCCGGAATGGCTCCATGACAACCTCAGACTCCGGAGCGATTGACTTGAGGGATCTTTGCAGTTCCCGAGGGCTAGGCCCCTCCCCGTCGATAGTGTTATCAATCAGATAGATCAACTTTGAGTACCCAGGCAAAACAGCTTACCGTTAAATGCTCCTATATAAATCTGTCCATCAAGGACCGCCGGTGTGGCGTTGATATTCTCGCCTATCTTTAACTCAGACAGCCGCTCCCCGCTGCTGGCGGAAAGCAAATACATCCAGCCCGTTTTGTCGCCGAACACCAGGCGCCCATCGACTAGTGGGGCAGTGCCCCAAATGGGTCCGCGAACCAGGTGTTGCCAGATCACCTGTCCCGATTCGGTGGACAGGCAGTACATGTATCCATTGCTTGAGCCAATATATAGACGACCGTCGGACACGATCGGGCTTGCCCAAAAGCCGCTCCGTTCTTTAAACCGTCGGCTAAAGCCACCTTCGGCGCGGAATTTCCATAGTAATTGCCCGTCAGTCTGGCGAAAGCCGTAGACATAACCGTCTTCAGCCGCCGTGTACACGCGTCCATCGGCCACAGCCGGAGTTGAGTCTGAGTCGGCGCCGACCCGGGCTTTCCAAACAACACTTCCATCTGAAAGTTCTAAGCAATAGAGGTCACCCTGCTCGGTGCCGAGGAAAATCTTTCCATCCACAATCGAAAGGCTGCCTTCCATCGACCCTAATCGTTCTGTTTTGTAAATTAAAGACCCGTCATTCAGACTGAGGCAATAGAAAAAACCGTCCTCACCACCAAAGTAAACTCGGTCGTCTACTACCGCGACGGAGCAGTCAACTTCAAACCCCGTCTTGAACTTCCAGATCAGCTGGCCGTTCTCGGCATCCAGACAGTAGACGTAGTGATCGAGGCCGCTTGCGATCACGCGATTGCCGATGAGGGTTGGCGCGGCTTTCAGGCTATCAAGTGTTTTGAACTTCCAAACAAGCGAGCCATCTTTTCGATTGAGACAGTAGAGATAGCTGTCCGCAGAACCAAAATAGACGTAGTCCTTTGCCACCGAAGGCTGTCCCGGCCAACTCGAACCACCCCAACCGTCCTTGTGTAACCGTCCCGAAGTGAGTTTGGTTTCGAACTCCCAAATTACTTTTAACTCGCCATCATTCCACGGCCCCGTTCCGTAGAAGTTCCTGGAGGAGTTACCCAACCACATGGGTAATGTTTGAGGTGGCTCGACGGCAGCTGGCTGTGGTTTGACCTCCGTGCCGGAAACTTCTGTTCGGGTGCACGAAGAAAAGACCGCGGGGGTTAACAGCGCCAACGCCAGCAGCCAACCATGCTTCAGTCTGTGGTGCGTGTCGGGGTCAGACATGGGAAGAAATACCGTTTCAAAGCGTTAGGAGTTAGTCTTCCAATCGCCCTCATAAACTACCTGAGCAGTGCCGGTGATTACAACTTCTCCGTCGGCCCGCCAGCCTATTCGAGCTTCGCCACCAACCATGACTGCGGTGACGAGACGGTCGGTTTTGCCATTGATCATGGCGGCAACGGCAGCTGCGCACGAACACGTCCCCGAAGCCGTTGTTTCTCCAACACCCCGCTCCCAGATCCGCAATTCGATGCGTTCGCGGTCGAGAACTTTGATAAAGACGACGTTCGTGCGATCCGGAAACTGCTGGTGCGTCTCGATCGCCTTGCCGATACCTCGCCAGTCGAGGGACGAAAAGTCGTCGGTAAAGATGCAGCAATTGGGGTTGCCCACTTGTAACGCGGTCACGTTGTAGACTGCACCATTTACCGTCAGGGGATAGTCAATCACGCTCGGCAACGATGACTCGGTCAGCATCGGGATCTCGCTGCTTTTAAATCGCGGCACACCCAGTTCAGAATCGAAAACGTAATGCCCATCCGATTTTTCCCGCAAGAAATAACGCTTCACACCAGATCGCGTGCTCAAACGCAACTCTTCTTTGTCCCAAAGCCCCTGATAGTACAAGTAGGCGACTGCGCAACGCGTGCCGTTTCCGGAAAGGCTCGCTTCGCTCCCATCAGGGTTGAAAATCCTGACATTGAAATCTGCATCTTCCCCATTCGCCCGAGCCACAATCGCAATCCCATCGGCTCCCGCACCTGTGTGGCGATTGCAGATCTGAGTCGCAAATCTCCCTAGGTCGGCTACACCCGCCAACTCCTGTGCCTCGATCACGATGTAATCGTTTCCAAATCCGTGGAACTTGATAAAGCGTGGCGGCATTACGATTTGCTTCCCGATTGCGCGAAGAGTTTTTTGAATTTTTGCGTCAGCGCCGGCTCGATATTCAGGAGTCGTGCAAAGACCGTGAACTGCCCACGGTGATACATCTCGTGTCCCACCGCAAAACGAATGAAGTCGAGCCTGCTGATCTCCTTGCCGTCAAACCTGCGCATCGTCTTCTCGAGCCTTTCCGCGTTAGTGCGGATATTCGCCTCTGTTACATCCATGCTGCTTCTCAAAAGCTCCAACAGCCCATTCTTGTCTGTGACACTTTCTACTTCAGGGGCGTACTCTTTGTTGTGATCGGCGAATGACTGCCGCATCAGATTTGGTTCATCTCGACACGCCTCGCCCGCGATCATCTTCTGAGACTGCACTACGTGCTGCAGAAGTTCAGTGATACTGCGAGTTTCGGGCGTCGCCCTGAAACCAAACTGCTCCGCAGGAATCTGGTTAACCTCATCAATGAACCCGTCGCGTACCTCTTTCCAACTGGTGATCAAATAATCCGTTGACATAGGTCATTTCTCCTGTTGTGAAAACTCTGCTGCTTCGAGTTTGGTCACGTGCAAATCGAGTCATCCCTCAGGGCCGGCGCTGAGGGGTCTTAGCTTCTTCCAGCGAATGACGCCAGTAGAACCACTATCGGGTCAATACAAAGTGAACGAGGTTCAACACCTTCCGGATAATTGTTAACTATCACAGAAAATACGAGCCGTTCGCCCGCAACGCTCGTTAAATAACCGGAAAGGCTGGCCGCAGAACTGAGTGAGCCGGTCTTTGCTCGAACATTGTTCTCTGCAACCGTGCCTTTGAGTCGATTCCGCAGCGTCCCATCGACACCCCCGACAGGCAATGCATCACGGAATACGTCAGCGTGCGTGTGCCGGTTCATGTAAGTTAGCAATTCCAGGGTGGCGGCCGGTGTGATCATGTCGTTTCTAGACAATCCAGAGCCGTCTGATAACACCAGAGACGCCGGGTCGACTCCGGCTCTTTTGAGAAAGGCTTTCAAAACTTCCAGGCCAGCCGCCTCGCTGGTTCGGATCGAGTTTGAACCGTTCCCAGTGGGTTCATATGCGACTTTGCCTAACGTCCGCAGTATTAATTCGGTGTAGAGGTTCTGACTGGGCTTCAAAGTTTGCGCAGCTATCAAGCTAAACGGTGCAGACTGCATCGCTGCAAGTTCAATCAAAGAAGTCGCGGGAGCAACCGCGGAACTGTTTCCGAGCGCCGACGCGGGTATGTTTCGCGAGCGTCCCGTGATGACAACTCCACGCTTCGCCAGGGACGATCGCAATAGGTAAATAAACAGAAGCCCGGGATGCGATATGCCGACTGAGGCGGAGTACCCGCGATCTTCTATCGGGATGGCGCCCGCAATCTCCATCACGTGGGCACCCAAACCGCGATGAATTCTGACCTCACGCCGCGTGCCTGATGGAACAGTGACTACATTGTTAACAATACTTAACAGGGGGTCCGGAGGTCCGGTAGTGATCAATGCGGGGGCGCCCACCCTTGGGCCCGGTTTCACTGATAGGTCGAGCGCGTTGTCATTTACTGAAAGCGCACTGATTTCTGCTCCATACCACCACTGCAGATCTTCCCACTCCCAGCCCGCTCCATACTGTGGCCCAACAAACCAGGTTTCGTCGCCAATTAGATCGCCCTCAACTCGCTTTACTCCGGCCGCAGCAATCCGCGTCGCAAGCTCGTCGATTCCTTTGAAGTAATCACCACTATTAAACCGTGCGGCAATGGACGGATCCCCACGTCCATAAATAGTGAGGTCTCCATGGACAATTCCAGCGGCGTCTGGTCGCGAACGTGAATACATCGAAGTAGTAAAACGGAAATCAGGCCCCAGCCGATCCAACGCCGCCGCGACTGTATACAGCTTCATGTTGGACGCTGGTCGCAACAGCTTATTGGCATTCTCCTCAAACAACACCCTTCCTGTTTCGAGTGACGCTACCTTCAACCCGATCACTGCAGCTGAAAGTTCGGGCTTTCGTAGAACCTCAATCAGGCGACTTTGGAGTTCAGCTAAACTAGTAGTGCTGCTAGCCGTTTTGGCTGTGGTTTGTTGAGGCGCAGGGGATTGTGTTACTGCTTCGGCTCGCGGTGTAGGACTCGCCACGGGCCTCGCTTCTTGAGCTTGAGTGGCCGGTCTGCCTGGCGATGGTTGAGTTGAAGGATTCTGGCTATGAGTGTCGGAGACACTCGCCAACAGGAGCGTCAGAACAAGCCCCAGAGCGACGTTAGAAGTCTTCTTCATCACTAATCGATTGCGAAAGGGTTGCTCGAACTGGGTGTTCAATCGATTGCAGTTATTCTGATCGCGTCGTTTGAGGTACATCGGTTCGCCTTAGTTTTCGCTCCGCCTGCACGCTGTCCACGAGCTGAATAAATCTTGGGTCGTCGCGCAACGAGTTCCAGTTTGGATCTGCTAAGAAGCACGGCAGGTTTTCATTGCCAAGAGCAATGGCTCGAGTCAGCCACTCTAAGGCTTCGGTAGGACGGCCTTCCAGCGCGTACACCGACCCTATCAAGTACGAAACGTCAGGATCAACTGACCCATTACGTTTCACATCATCGGTTAGTTGCGCCATCGCCTCTTTGTGTTTTCCCTGGGCACTTAAAAACATGGCCATGAACGGTCGCACCCCGTGAATGTTAGGGTGTTGGGTGATCACTTGCTGCATGAGCTTGGTTGCTGCATCAGTCTGAGCTGTGTAGTACAGGTTCAACGCGCGAAACGTCTTAACCAACGGATTGTCAGGCTCTCCAGCGTTGTCCAACTGCCTCAACGCCTCATCGAAATGGCCCATGTACATGTGAACTAACGCTCGATTGTAACTGGCCACTACGTGTGCGGCTGGATCGAGTCGTACTAACCTATCGTAACTACGCAATGCTCGTCCGTACTCACCGTCCAGCCGATGCAGCGTCCCTCTAACGAAATGGACCACTGCCTCGTTTGGCATCTCCCTTCGCGCCAGGGCAACTTCATCTCGAGCTTTTTGCTTCTCGCCCCGCCACAGATAGACAAACACCATTAGCATGCGCGCTTCTATCAGTTGCGGGTCGATTGAAAGCGCGCGTTCAAATGCCGCCTCGGCCCGTTCGTAATCCTCTGCTCCCCCGAACCCCTTAAAAACACGATTCACAAAGGCAGCGCCCAAGCCGTCGTAGGCAAGCGCAAAGTTCGGATCGAGTTCAATAGCTCGTTGGAAATGCTCGATTGCAGCACCACAGTCCTCCGGAGCGATCGAACGAAAGATGAAGCGGGCAAATAGGTCTCGTCCCCGAAGATACTGCTCATAAGCAACAGCGTTTTGAGTTGAGGGTTTAGCGATCCCGACCTGCTCGGCTGGCGTTAATTCCAGACGGAGACCCTCAACAATGCGTTGAGCAATGGTGTCCTGCACGGCAATAATGTCTTCTGCAGACGTATCAATGCGGTCGCTCCAAAGAATCTCGCCGGTAACAACATCCAGAAGTTGAGCAGTCACGCGAAAGCGGCCTCCGGCATTCATGAAACCCGCTGTCAGTACAGCACTGACACCAAGTTCCTGTCCGACCTCGCGCGGATCCTGGGAGCTTCCCTGATATCGCGCGATGACTGAGGACGGTCGCACGACTAATGATCGGACCCTTGCCAATTCGGTGATTACCGCATCTGCAAGCGAAAACTCATAGAAGCTGGAGGCGGGATCATTGTTGAGATTTCGGAAACAGAGAACCGCGAGGCTCTTCTTCTCCTGGTCGGCCATGGTCGTGAATGGCGTATCGTGGACCACAGTGCGCATTGCACCGGAGTGCGGACTGGTCGTCGGCGAATCACTCTTTGTAATCATGCGCAGCCAGCGTACCGCTCTCGTAACGGGACTGCGCCCACCGGCGTAGCGCGGCGGCTCGTGACTTCCTGTCACGAATTGCTTTCCGCCATTTTCACGAATTTCCATCAAGGCCTGCCGCAAGTCCTCTCGCATATCTTCGATTCTCTGATACCGGTCGCGCGGTTCCTTAGCTAAAGCCCGATCCAGAATGCGCTGCACGCGCTCTGGAACTGCATCGTTGCGAGATTCGCTGACAGGTCGTGGTGCGTCATGCAATACCGCATGCCTGACATCGATGGTTGTTTTTCCTCTGAATGGCCAGGTGCCGGCGAGCATTTCGTATAGCAATACGCCTGTCGAGAAAATGTCCGCCCGTTTGTCGACTCGATCCCCACGAGCCTGTTCCGGGGCAGCATAAGTTGCGGTGCCGTAGGGCACACCGACTTCAGTCAACTCCGTGTGGTGAATTCCGCTGGAGCTCGCCATCTCGGGGTCCAGCAGCTTGGCCAACCCAAAGTCCAACACCTTCACCTGGCCGGAGGCGCTGACCATAACGTTTCCTGACTTGATGTCGCGATGAATAATTCCGCGCGAATGAGCGGCAGCCAGCGCGTCAGCAACCTGCAAGGCAATCTGAAGAGCGCTCTTCAATTCAAGTGGCCGCCCAGCAACCAACTGGCGGACATTTCGCCCTTCAACGTACTGCATTGCTATAAAGTGCACGCCTTCCACTTCATCAAGGTCAAAGATGGTGCAGATGTTCGGGTGGTCCAGGGAAGAAGCAAGTCGTGCCTCCCTTTCAAAGCGCTTGAGGTTCGCCTCCTTGACAGTGAGTTCGGGGGGCAAAACCTTGATCACAACAGTACGGCCAAGCTTCAGATCAGTGGCCTTGTAAACGGCCCCCTGGCCTCCGGCGCCAAGCTTCTCCAGAATCTGATAATTGCGTAGAGTCTTGCCAACCATTGCTTTAGATGTTACTCGAATGAAGCTTGTAACTCGTCGCGACTTGCCGTGGCTGTACCCACTTTGCCTACGACTATTCCGGCAGCGTGATTAGCGAGATGCGCCGCCTCCAAATATGAGGCTCCAGCGGACAACGCTGAAGCAAGGGCGGCAATTACAGTGTCACCCGCTCCTGTCACGTCATAAACTTCTCGGGCTGCGGTCTCAACGTACACTGGTCCACCGCTCTGGTCCAGCAGCAGCATGCCGCGGTCACCGCGTGTGATAAGCACTGCGTCGCAACCCAGTGCGTCGTGAATCCGTTGCGCCGCCAGGTGCAACCCTGTGTCTGAATCCTCTTCAAGATTGCTCATACGCAGCGCCTCGAGGTGATTTGGGGTGACCAATGTTGCAGGACGATATGAAGCGAAGTTGCGAATCTTTGGATCGATCAATACGGGAATTCGGCCATACGCCATTGGTAGCACTCTAGCGAGTATCTGCGGGGTAACAACCCCCTTATCGTAGTCCGAGATAACTAGCGCATCCGCATTCTCGAGAGCCTCTTCTAAAGCGACTATGATACCTTCCTGAACTTGTCCGTTCACCAGCTGTCGATGCTCACGGTCGGCCCTAACTACTAGTTGACTGTGCGCGATGATTCGGGTCTTCACCGTTGTTGGCCTGTTCGCATCAACCAAAAGAAAGTGTGAAGGCTGTTCCGGATTGCAATCAACTAACTCGGCGCTGATTCGTCTGCCAGCAGCATCACTGCCAATAACTCCGACGACCGATCCCTTTGCGCCAAGAGCCACCAGATTCGCAAGTACGTTTGCCGCGCCGCCAAGATGAACTGACTCACGGGTCACGTCGACCACAGGAACCGGAGCCTCAGGCGAGATTCTGCTCACGTTGCCCCAGACAAACTCGTCGAGCATCAGATCTCCGAGCACGACAATACGTCGCTCGGGCAGTAGCCGGAGGATCTCTTCGACTCGAGCTCTTGTTAACTGGGGGTTCATGCCGGGATTCTCAACTGTCACTATGTGCTTTCTCGAAGCACACGTTGGACTGCGCTTAAGACTTTTTCAACGGGTACGCGCAAGATGCACTCGGGCTGCTGGAACTTCTCACAAAAATACCCGTGACAGGGTTGGCATTCCAACTCCTCACGAACAATTTGAGCGGGCACCTTAGCCCAGGGCTGCCAATGGTCAACATTCGACGAGCCAAAGATGACCACTGAGGGTACGCCCACGGCTGATGCGATATGCGCGACACCGCTATCGTTTCCCACAAATAACCTGGCTTGAGAGGCGAGTGACGTTAACTCAGGTAATGACAGATCATCGAACACAACAAGAGGGGCCCTCGAACTCCTCTTTAGTACGGCGGCGAGTTCTATTTCCCTCCTGGTAGTAATCGCAACTGACGTGAGCCCACACTCGAACAGCACATCCACCACTTTGGCAAAACGCTCGACTGGCCATTGCTTGGTGGCAAACGCGGCCGCCGGGTGAATCAAAGCAAAATCGCTGTTCTCTTTGACGCCTAGTTGTGAAAGGCGGGTGCAAACACTCGCGGAGGCTTCTGCTGTGACAGCTAATTCCGTGGCAGGTCGATCGCTCACCGGTACACCGGTCCAGCCAGCGAGTGCCAGTTGCTGTTCCACTGAATGGGTTTTTCTTTTTCCCCACAAAGTGGCTGCTGAGGGCGCACGATGTTGATGCAATCGAGCGTACCGGTATTGAGCATAACCAACTCGATGTTTCGCTCCGGTTGCTCTCGACAAAAATGTGGCTGTTGTTCCGCCGTGCAAATTGTAAACAACATCATAGCGATTGGACCGAAGTTGTCGCGCAACACGAGCACGCGATGTAGCGCTCCGGGGAGCAACTTTAATGATGTGATCCACGTGCGGGTATCCTTCAAGAACTGGCGCGACCCAGTCCTCCAACAGAATGTCCAATTGTACGTTTGGCAGAAACCTCCTCAGCGCGTACAGAGTGGGAGTTGTCAGGACGGTATCGCCAATCGAGCGTAGGCGCACGACGAGGACTCGCTTGACCTGCGACCAGTCCCAACGAGCTGGTGCTAGCGGTTCAGCCACGTCTTCATTAGGCAGACCTTGCGCCGCCAGACGCCGCAATTGTGGCGAGGTCTCAACTATTTCCCTCAGACTGTTCATTACTCACCGCTGTTCGTTTTCCTCAACTACGGCCTCATCGATCAACATCACCGGAATATCATCGCGCACCGGGTATACGCGTTTACATTGAATGCATTTCAGGCCACTCCCGTCCGGCTTAAGTTCGACTTTGGCTTTGCATGCCGGGCAGGCAAGTATCTCTAGAAGTTCCTGACTAAGTGCCATGGCTTACCTCTTACATGGGCTGGATCCTAGATGAAGCGGGAAACAGATCGAATGGTAAATGGAAGAGGGGAAAAGGGGAAGAGGGGAAAAGGGAAAAAGGAGAAAAGGGAAAGGGAAAAAGGAGAACCCTTTCCCCCTTCCTCTTCCCCTCTTTCCCCTCTTCCCCTCTTCCTCTCTTCCATTTACCATCAATCACTCATGTCAATCGAATTTGCAGTTCAGCATCCATGTGTCCTCAGGGTGCGACACTCAGAGAGACACTTGCGAAATTGGGGACGTATCGGCAACTTACACGCGCGTTTGACCACAGGCGACACTAGTGCCCCTTCGGAAGAGAAACTGGAGTGGGTGGAAAATGCGCGGCCGCAAATTGAAACTATGCAAGCTGAAACTGTTGTATGCCCGAGTTGCCCCGCTTGCTTACCAATTGAGCTTGCCGGTGAAGGGGAGGCAGTCGGCTGTCTCGGGCGGATCACGTATCCAATCGAGGCGAGTTTTGAGAAGTTCCTTGCCGACCGAGTCCAAGTTGCTCTGGACACATTGGATCCGCAAGACCAGCCCAGACTCCTTCGCATACTAATCGACCGAGACTCCCCCTTTGACGGTGAAGCAACAAAAGAGTTGCGTCGGGTGACAACCACGGATGGTCTGCGGTTTTTCGAACTACGGCTGCCGATAAATCTCAGCCGTGCAGCAGCCAAGCTGACCACTGACAATGTTTTTGACCTGCTTGCTGGGTTTCGTTCAGAGGATGTGGAGCTAACGAGCTACACGCGCGAACTGCCTACGGGAGCTACTGCGGACTATTATGATTTTCTCGATTTGATCTTGAGGAATGATTTGAGCGAGTCAGAGACGAACCGGCTCAAAACTCGAAGCAGGAACTACTCACAATTTCGTCGTCTCCTGGCTGCAATCGAAACCGCAGAAGCGCTTAACACCAGATTACTGATCGACTGATCGTCTAATACTTACGACCGCACTCCTCAAGCAACTTCAACAACTACGCCTTACTTTCATCCAATTGCCGCAGTGTGTCCAGGAGAAGGTTGGTATTGCTCGAGGCCCGAATCGTCACGGGAAACTCGTCCGGCCGCTTCTGGAACTCAAAGACCCCGCGCGTAATTTCAACGACCTGCCCAAAGGCAGCTTCCGCAGTGGTGCCACCAGACTCGGCGCCAACAATCCGGCCGTCATTGAAGAACACTTCTCCGGTATTCGCATCACCCGTCAGGATCAGCACCCCCGTGAGCTTCGCATTTTCGATGACCTGAACGGCGTCAAAAACACTAATGTCGGATAGGTCTCCGGCGAGAGTTGCGATGGTGGTAGTTACAATGGCCTCGGGAGATGGTGCAGCTGCGGATTGTGGACGCCTGGCGCGCCGGATCGCCTCAAGTCCACTCGCTATGTTGATTCGGGGGTCGAGTTGTTTTGCTTCCAGCAGACGTTCATAGGCACTGTCAAAATCGTCTCGCTCGATGTAAAGGCTTGCGAGGGCGAGGCACTGACGCGCCGCTTCCTCAGTGTGCTTATGCGAGGCCGAGATTTCACGCATCCGCTCGCGCAGAGGTATGGAGCGGCCATTTTGCTCGAGGGCTGTGCGCAACCGCTTCAGCGCCCGTTCCGGAGCCTTATACTTGAGGAAGAGCTCAGCATCGAGCAGCGCTGCGTCCACCTCGCCAATGTGTTCGCCTTCAGCCTTGGTGTCGATCATCAGGATTCAGACCGGGTGCAGGTCTCGACCAAAACTCTGGCAGTTTACCTCAGAACAGGAATCGCGTGCACAGGAGATAATGGAAGGTAATGCCGACATCAGAACTGGGTGGCTTCAGGGCCCATGGTTCAGGCTTGGGGGCTGTTTGAGTGGTCAAACAGCGCTCCGCCGTTCTCTTGCGGGTTCACAAACCGCGGGTTTCTAGGGTTATTACTAACGGCGGAAGGGGAGTTCCGCGCAGGTGGGGTAGACAAACTAGGCCAACTGGTTCTAGTTACTTTTGGTGGCCAACGCTATCCTGGTAGCCTGCGCCGAATCCGCTGACCGCAGTGAGCGAGATTCGGCCCGTTTCGCAGTACTGTGTTCGATTTCCTCCCGCTCGCAGCGGGCCCGCGATCGTTCGATTCGTCTCTTCATCCATCGGGACATTGGTTTTTCCTTCATTTTTCAGCCGAGTTTTTTCTCCTAAATTCCTTACGTTTCAAAGCCTCTTCAGGTTCAATTTTGCATAGCCGGACCACCTCGGAAAACGGCTCCCTACCGGCGGAGTTGAGTGTTCTATTCAAACTCGTCCCTTTTTTGCTCGGCATTCCCCGTGCCACGCTGTTTGTCCAAACAGTTTCAGCAAGAACGTTTTATAGATTGAACAAAAGCCCATTGCAGTTGCCGTCTTCGGAACCAAAAAATCAGGGCTTTTAAGCCATTCACCGAACGGCCTTTTGCCTTTCACAAAGCTCCAGATTGGGGGCCCACCGGTGGTAAGGGGTACGAATTGTCGATTTCGGATCGAAACTTCACGATATCGGATGGTAGGAAATTACTCCCTTCTGCCTCAGCCGGACTGGCTTGGACTGGTGGCTTGGGGGTCACGGGTCGAGCCCTGGAAAATGTGGTTGGATGCTTGTCCTGAACTGAGTTTTGTGTTCGTCCAGCCCTTTGGGTTTCCGAGACTCAGAAGCTGATTCGGAGCCCTAAGCGTAACTGACGCGGACGCATCGTCCGGGTGGGCACCAGAAAAGTGTCCATGAACGCCTGACGTTGTGCCGGGGAGGCGGTGGGCGACAGGGCATTGAAGTTTATGAACTCACTGCCGAAACTGAACACGGTTTTGTTCAGTACGTTGTCGAACTCCATCAAGGCTCGGAACCGAACACGATCATTGAATCCAAAGTCCCGCGATAGACTCAGATCAAACAGGAAGAGTCCGGGCCCGTGACCGGCATTCCGCGGTAAGTCACCCGATGTTCCAATAGTTGGAAGTGACAGCGAATCTAGTATTCGCTGATCCAATGGCACGCCTGGAGTTCGCCAACGCAAGAGAGAGGGGGCGCCAACATACACAGGACGATCATTACTGACGTCATCTAGATTTCTATCAACTCCTCCAAGCGAGATGTTGAAGGGCGCACCTGATGCCAACCGGAACACGGGAGCTACTCGAAACCTGCCCAACACAGACGGCAAGTCGAACGTTCCGGCGAATACGAATCGATGTCTCCGATCGAGAAGACTGCGTGCTCTCTCTCGTTTGAAGGCGCCTGGTAACAGCGCGTCTGAAGTGTTCACGATCCCGTCATCTTCTAAGCGAGACAAGGTGTACCCAGCACGGAAGTTGAACTCGCTGCCTGCAAGGCTCAGCCCACGTTGACGCAACTCCAGTCTCAACGCGTGATAGAAGCTGTTGCCTGCAGCAATCAACTCCTCGACCTCAATGCTGTTGGGATCTGGCCGAAGATGTCTGAGGGCTGCAAGCGCCACATCCACTATCGACGTTGAAGTTGTGCTGTTTAAGTTAAAGTGTGAGATCGACACTCCGAACTCGTGTGAGTTTCCGACTGAGTTCGGATTTGCAACATCTGTCGGCTCAAGATTGAACCTGACCAACTCGCCGGCTGTCGTCGCATTGAAAATCCTTCGCAGACCACTAGAGCTATCACGAAAGTTCGCAAAATCTCGTGACGTAAGGTATTCAGCAAAGCTATTGTAGCCCGACGGCAAGACGGGAGCGTTCGCGTTATATTCGCGCCAGAGATGAAGACCGCGATTGAACGTGTAGTTTGCCTCAACGACCAGCCCTGGGCCGAGTGCTCGCTCAAGACCCGCATTTAGCTGATAACTCTCGGGAATGCGCAGCTCTGGATCCAAACGTCGGGAGAAACTCCGGTCGGTAATCGCAAAATCGCGGACCAGATCTGAATCAGGTCTCAGAACATTCGGGAACTGTAGATTTGCAGCAATAAACTCGCGTCGCTCAGCCGCCGCCATCTGTAAACCAGTGGATGGATTCCGCAAGCCATTTGTATCGAACGAAAGATGCTGTGTACCCAACGTAAAATCATCGATTGTTCGCAGTAGAGCACGGTGATAGAAGATGCCTCCACCAAACCGAATTACAGTGTTCCCGTCGTTGAATGGATCGACAGCAAGGGAGAAACGAGGCGCTAGATTGTCTCGATCTCCGATGATGCTTTCTCTTTCGTAGCGCAATCCAAAACTTAGCGTTACGTTGTTTCGCATCCGCCAGTCGTCCTGGACAAACAAGCCCAGGTAGGTGTTTCGCTGTGTTGAAGTCGTGTGAAACGTCTGCCGAAAACGGCTGGGCGTGTTGGCTAGAAAGTCCCCCGCACTGGCAAAGTTGTAGGTTCCGGAAACGTCAGTGAGGTCAGTGAACGTTGATTCTATTTTCTGGAAGTCGATGCCAAATTTAATTGCGTGTTGTTTCCGGGAAAGGGTCGAAACGTTCTGCAGCTGAATTCGACGTTCGCTTCGTTGTGTGTTACCAGCCGTAGAGCCACCGGCAATGAGGGTTCCGGACCTCCTGGCTGGATCACCCGCCATCAATGGGTCGTTGATTGCAATCAGTACGACCGGACCGAGATTTCCGGATGCTCTAACCCCAGGCCTCAGCCGCGAGAGTTGCCCGCGAAACTGGTTTATCGAACTCGCGTCGAAGACAAAATCATCCGAATATGAAATCGCATACGAGTCACGCGCTTGTGGTTGCAGTGAATGCTCAAGCCGATTTCCACCACCAAACTGCCTCAGATTCCTCAGCTTACCCATGTGGAAGGCGACAGTCCCGTTGTGTGTATCACTAAATCGGTGATCCAAGCGCCCGCTGAACTTCTGATTCCTTAATGGCGTGCTAACTGATACGACGTAGGGGGCAACAACTGTATTGAGCGACGGAAGCGTGGCGTCTTCTAATCTTTCACCGGCAGGGCGGTTGGGTGAAGGAAGTTCGAAAAGGCTGTTTTGCCCAACGGGAAGGAGGGTGTCGATCAGCGCGTGGTCCAATAATGTGTCGTATTCGTATGAAGAAAAGAAAAATGTCTGCGGATTGCGTGTCAGGCCAGGCAGCTTCAGTGGTCCCCCAATCGCGAAACCGGGATTGTGCTCCTGCAGCGGAAGTCGTTTTAGGCCAAGCTCATTATTCCTGAACGTATTGGCGTTGAGAGCTTCGTCGCGGAAAAAGTAGTACGTTCGGCCGTGAAACTTTTGAGAGCCACTGCGCGTGCGAATGTTCACTCGACCACCTGAAGCACGTCCGTACTCGGCAGCAAACTGGTTCGTGATTATCTGAACCTCTTCAACCGCTTCGATAGAGGGTTCGAACCGTTCGCGAGCGCTGCGATCATCGTTGTTGTCGAGGCCGTCAATGGTGATGTTATTCGAGTAAGCTAAACCCCCAGCCAGAGCAAATACCCCGGCCTCTTCAGGCGTGCGTGCAGGCGAAGAGTTGCGGTCCTCCGCGAGATCGCGCGTCGAAAACGGCTCCTCTGTCACACCGGGCAAAATGAAGACGAGATCCAGCACCCCTCGACCAGGTATCGGCAACGCCTCGATCATGTTTCTCTCCAACGTGCCACCCACAACCGTGCGTGTCGTGTCGATAACGGCCTCGTTGTCTGACGAAACTGTCACCACGTCGACTATGCTTTCGGGCAGAAGAACAAAGTCGAGTTGAACGTTGCGTCCAGCCTCCAGCTGCAGTGTTGTTGTTGTGATGGCAAAACCAGGGCTTGATACCTGAACAGTGTAGAAACCGGGGTGAAGTTGAATCAGTTGGTAACGACCATCGGAAGCTGATTCGGTCTTACGGGTTGCGCCAGTGGCGGCCGTCAATTGTGCTGTGACTACTGAGCCAAGGATCACAGCGCCTGTTTGATCCTTTACGCGGCCCGTGATGCT
>DATETN010000184.1:0-5618 GCA_035283645.1 Pyrinomonadaceae bacterium | reverse complement strand
AAGGGAGCGAGAGATAGCCGAACATGCATGCCTCAAATATAGCGGCCGGATTGGTCGCTCTGCATCAGCAAAGAATTTGGATGAAGAGGCGGTGCACTTAGCGGTGATTGCTCACATTCGGCATACGGAAACAAAATACGACGAGCTTCTGTCGAGAGGCCGAGATAGAAGGGAGGCGCGAACCGAGGTAGAAGAGGCTGCCCGTAGGGTGTTGAAGGAATGGGGAGATCAGAAATGATACCTCAACGGGAACCGGGCTAACGGACTGGAGAGGTATGAGAGGGCGATCCTGCTCAAGCGTTGGTAGGACAAACTCACAGCCGCTGGTCGTCACTCTATCTAACACCTTTTAAAATTCCACTATAAATCTCAGAGTATCTTAATGCCGTGCTTCTCCAGCTATAAGCTTGCGACCTATTGCCTCACGAACCCGATCAAGAAGTTTCTTAGGGCGTTGTTCCATGATTTTTCTTGTCTATTGACTTAGCGAGACACCTTAAATTATACTCCTAAAAAAAGGTGTGAGGATTTCCGTATAACACCCCATATTGGGGTGATTATGCGGAAATAATTCCGTATAATCAATAGTTGGCCTGACAAAGGGAAAACCTAAAAGCGAATGGATCAAATAAGATATACGGCATCGGCACGACTCGGATTGTGGGACTCAATCCCCAGCGAACGCGACGAGTTCCTCGCTACACTGAAACGATTCCTCCGAAGCAATGCCCACGCAGTTCTTAAGGCCGAGGAAATCGAGTTCATCCCGACAGACAATCCCGCCCTTGCATCGGTCACCGCCATCTGTGACAAAATCATTGCCCGCGGCAACCCAACCCTCGTTGACCTCGACTTTGAACGCGCCTTGCTCAATGGGCCTGCCCGCCCATTTCTTCGCTTCGAAGAGTTGACTGAAGGCCCTGCCGTCGGTACAAGGTTGTCTAACCTTCAGTTTCCGGGCACAATGTCTGACCTTGTTTCGGCGGCCCAGGAATTGCTCTGCCTGCCGTATCACAGCGACAGTCCGTTCTGTGCAGCCACGCACATCCTCTCGCCCGAGCTCCGTGAATTGACCAGTGAAGAGGAAGACCTTTTCACTCAGCAGTTCAATGCGGAATTCGGCATCCCTCATCAATATTGGCTCCATCGACAAGTCCTAATCCGCGACTTGGTTGACTGCCCGGATGACGAACTTGTCCAGAACCGCGTCGATTTCGTGTTCCAGGCTGGTGCCATCAAATGGGTCTTTGAAGTCGATGGGTCCCAGCACATGGAACCGGGACAGAAGGCAAAGGACGAAGAGCGAGACGCTCTCTTGCGCCACCACGGTTGGTCAGTCCACCGGGTCTCCGCACAGACTGTCCGGAGTGGCCTTCGGACATGGTTCCAGAAACTCAAGACCGAAGCCACAGCAGACGAATCTCAAGCGCTCCGCGCAAGCGTGCTTGCTTCTGTGCAAGCGGCAACTGCGAAGTCGCAGATTCACGCAGCCGCGTTCAATTGCATCCTCCTGCCTCATGCGACTCAGCGTTGCCTGCGAGGGTTGTTGCACCTTTACTCCCATGAGATACTCGATCCCGAGCGCCACCAACGTGTGCTCGTTGTCGAAGAGGACTTGCCGGTCGCCGCCGAAGCATTCCGCGCACTTCATGCACTATGGACGCGGATTCATGTCCTCGCGCCCGAAACCCCGCCTGCGCCGAGCCTACAACTGGACGTAATCGGCCCCGAGTTTCTTCCTGAAGTCCCGTCCGCAAACGGCATGGAGGTTCGGTACATTACCGCACCCGAGGGCAGCTATGACATTGTCTTGTCGCACAGCTTCTTGCTCGATCCTGGACACGTCGGTGTTGCCGAGAAGACCTTCTTTGCCAACCGGCCAGCCAATCTTGTTGCCCTCCGGCACGCTATCGGTTTTCGCTCTGAGCGCGCCCTCCAGTGGTGTGAACCTTTACGTTACGATCTCGCCGACGTTGAACGCTCAATCACCAGTCAAAAAGGAGACAACCCTCATCCGATGCCGCTGGACAAACACGAAGCCCTTCTCTTCTTGCTCCATCTCATCTTCCGCAAGCGTGACTTCTGGGACGGACAACTTCGGGTCGTGTCTCGACTTCTCCAAGGCAAACCTTCGATTGTGCTCTTGCCCACCGGAGGAGGGAAATCGCTGACATACCAACTCAGTGGGCTTCTCCTTCCCGGCATGACGATCATCATTGACCCCCTCGTTTCCCTGATGACCGACCAGGTGGAGAACCTCTATGCCGCCGGCATCGACCTGGTGAACTTCGTTTCAAGCCAACTTGAGCAGGATGAGAAAGACGCCGTTCTTCGCGACATGGAGGCAGGGCGCTTGGCGTTCACGTTCATCTCACCCGAACGCCTCCAGATTCAAGAGTTCCGCAACCAACTTCAATCAGTTGTGGCGCGATTTCCCGTGTCCCTCGCCGTCATCGATGAAGCTCACTGCGTTTCAGAGTGGGGGCACGATTTCCGGCCGTCCTACCTTCACATGCCTCGGAATCTCCAACGTTACTGTTCCGACGGCGAAGGCCGCGTCCCGACACTTGTCGGATTGACCGGAACCGCGTCTTTCGCGGTGCTGACCGACATCCAGATGGAAATGCATGTAACCGATGAAGAGGCGATCATCCTGCCTCGCTCTTTTGATCGGCAAGAGCTTCGATTCGACGTGAGAATTACATCCATGGCGGCCAAGCCAGCGGCTTTGAAAACCTTCAAGATGCAGCTCCCCCGCATCCTGCGATCAAACCCCCAGCACTTCTACGATCTCAGAGGAGACCGCACAAACAGCGGCATCGTCTTCTGCCCGCACGTCAATGGATCTCTTGGTGTCACATCCGTTGCAGGGCAACTCGGCCACAGCAACTTCTTTGCCGGTAAAAAACCAAAAGCCTTAGCAGGGGATTGGGCTCAATGGAACGCGCACAAGTACCAAGTGCAGCACGCATTCAAGAGAAACAGGATACAAGAACTTGTCGCAACAAAGTCCTTTGGCATGGGCATCGACAAACCAAATGTCCGCTACACGATCCATTATGCCGTTCCCCAGTCGGTAGAAGCCTTCTACCAGGAGGCAGGCAGGGCGGGACGCAACGGCATACCGCAATATGCACTCTGCACCATACTCTACAGTGACGACAACTGGGATTCCGCCCTGGAGATACTTAACGAGCCAGACCATCAAAAGGCGTTGAAGAACCTTGATGCCATCAATTGGGATGATCGGGGAGACCTGCTCGTCCAACTCTGGCTTCTCTTCAACTCCTATCAGGGTCGTGAGCAGGAGAAGGCACTAACGCTGAATTTCTGGAATATGAAACTTGCGCCGGTGGTCGCTGGTATGCCTGTTGGAGCGACGAACACTCAGGAACTTGGTTTTGACGGTGACAGCAGTCGAGAGAGAGACGAGCGCGCCATCTTTCGCCTGATGCTGTTGGGCGTCGTACAGGACTACACGATCAACTGGCAGTTTCATCGGTTTGCAGTCCGGGTTCAGCGCATCAACCCGGCGCAGGTCAAGGAACATCTTCGCCAGTACTTGATGCAGTACAAGTTCGGGGACTTTGCTGACGCCGCACTTCGCGACATTAAAGATGACACCGTGGAAAATGCACTCGCATCGGCCATCAATATCCTTATCGACTTCATTTACGATGAGATCGTAGCCAAGCGCAAGCAGGCACTCCGAACAATGGGCGAACTGTGCCGTAACTTCACGTCCGACCAGGATTTTCGCGAGGCCATTCTCGCGTATCTTCAGGAGTCGGAGTTCTCGGACGAACTCCGCGAATGGGTCAACCGCGATTTTGACGCAATCGGTCTCGATGCCATCCATGATTTGCTTCATAGGGTGACGACCCTGGAGGAAGTGAAACGCTTGGTCGGCACGACACGGCGCATGCTGGATGAAGATCCCCAAAATGTGGCATTGCGCTATCTCTCCATGTGCGCACGAGCGCAAAGCGTCGCCGAAAGCGACTCCAGCGTTGTTCAAGAGGCGACCACTCTCACGATCCAGATAGACAGACTTCGCCAGAACATCCATAACCCTGAAGGCGTTCTCTTTTCTATACTGAGTGACATTGCGGCGCGAAGACCTGCGCTACTGGAGAAAATCGGCGACATGGTTCTTCGCAAGGCTGGAACCGATTCCTTAGCACGACGATTGCTTCGATCTCACCTTGTTGATATTCAAGTGTGCTATTCCCATTCCCTTAAACTGCTCGCGGCAAGCGCACTGCGAACAGTGAAGAATTGCGCCTTCTATGATACCCTGAGAAAGGAGTCTACTTATGCCTGATACCGACAAGATCCTTGAAGCCGAGCAAAGCATCCAAAGCCTCGCCTCGGAACTGAAGCGCATGCGTGACGCGGCAAACCTGCTCCAAGGTTCGCAATCGCAATTGGATGCCGTACTTACCAGCGCACAGAAGGTCATGCAGGCGACTGAGAAGTTCTCTGGCGAGTGCGGAGTCATCGTAACGAAACTTGCTGCTACGTTTGCTGACTTCGAACAGATTGCCGAACTTCTGGATAAACATATCAACGCCTCGAATACTGCGATTGCCAAAGTGGAGTCACATCTCGACAACCTAGCGAACCAGCTTCAGAGCACTGCGAACAGCTCCAAAGCACGACAAATCACCACGCTTGTACTTTTGATTATCAACTTCGTAGTGGCCCTGGTTATCCTAGCCAAGACATTGATGCCCAGTCTTGGCGGATAAGGAAGCAAATGGTAATGGAACAACAGGCCAACAAGGCGCTGCACCTGACCGCTATTACGCTGCGCTCCATAGCGGCAGGTGAGCTTGGTCGTTATGGATACAAGTAAAGAAATGCACAAATTGTATTTTAAACCGGTATAACACCCTCTAAAACTCTACTGTAAGACCCTGCAAAACCAGTGTTTGTTATAAGAAAGTCTGAAAGGATAAAGAATAGTCAAAGCAAGGTCTTGCTTGACTACCTCACAATAGAGGAACACTGGCACGCTGAGGGCTTGATTTTGATTGGGGGATTCATGATACTTGAACTTTCACTCTGTCAAGTTTATTTTGGTATAATGTTGTAATCATACAGCTTTTTTGCCGTATAATACACCCATTAGGGAGGAGTGATTAGACAGCAAAATCGTCAGTCTAAAATAATTAGATACTTAATCCTATGCCGTCATCAAAAGTATTATTTTGCTTAGGAGATAGTTGATGACTAATTTAGCTTCTTTCAGCCTATTGAAGGAAAAGGTTGATAAAAGGGAAAGATAGGGTCAGTTCTTGACTTTATATTAACTAACAAGGAACTGGCGTGGCAGTTACTCTACATAACACTTTCTAAAATTCCGCTATAAAACTCCAGGTGTCTTAATGCCGTGTTTCGCCAGCTATAAGCTTGCGCCGTTTTTATTCCGTTCCTAATTAGTTTATCTCTAAGTTCGGTTTTCTCTAAAACCTTTATAATCTGCTGAGCGAGAGTTTCATAGTCCATAGGAGATACGAGAAGAGCGTTTTCTCCATCCTTTAAATAATCCGTCATAGGTTCTATTCCGGAAGCGATTACGGGAAGTCCTGATGCCATGGCTTCGAGCACAACAA
>DATETN010000183.1:0-87444 GCA_035283645.1 Pyrinomonadaceae bacterium | reverse complement strand
GGGAATATTTTGCCTGATCGAAAGCGGGCCAGAGCCTGCGTGAGTTGAGTTTTGGGAAGCGCGGTCACATGAGCTTAGAACAGCAGATTGAAGACATCGTCCGAAAGGTGATTCGTGAAGAATTGGCGCGTCAGTCGCGCGATGAAGAAATCGATCTATTGACGGCCGATCAAGCTGCGGAGAGGTTGGGCTATTCAGATCGCCATAGTGTCTACAAGCTGAAGCGAGAAGGAAAACTGAAAGCGGTAAGCCTAGGGGATAGCACCCTGCGGTTCTCCAAAGCCGAAGTACGGCGATTCATTGAGGCACGAACAGCGTGAAAGATAAATCGCGCGAAA
This sequence comes from Pyrinomonadaceae bacterium, assembly GCA_035283645.1. GTDB lineage: Bacteria > Acidobacteriota > Blastocatellia > Pyrinomonadales > Pyrinomonadaceae > PSRF01. The sequence continues at coordinate 87,106 of DATETN010000183.1, read as the reverse complement.
ATTTGCCGCTGAAAAACCGGAGGCCATACAGTCAGAGGCCGGAGGGCAACCGTATGGCTAAACAAACTGGCATTCTAAAACTACCAAACGGCAGATTTAGAGCGCGTTACTTTGCTGGCTACGACGCGAAAGGCAAAAGGCAATATCCGGCGAAGACTTTTGACACTCAGGGCGAAGCAATCCGGTGGCGTAGCGAACAGATAAGCGCAAAGGGACCGGGAAGCCTTGAAGGGCATGGCGTATCGGTAGCGCAATACCTTGATCAGTGGCTGGCGACGAAACACACGTTGCGAGAAAACAGCAAAAACATGTATCGGCAGTCAATCGACTCTTACATTAAACCGGGGTTGGGCCATATTCGCCTCACACGCCTTAGCGCGAGTCAGATCGAGCAATGGCAAACGGAACTGCTTAATCGCGTCTCAGCGTCAACTGTAGCAACCGCTAGGACGCTTCTATTTGGCGCTTTGAAGAAAGCCGTGAGGATGAACCTGATTCGCGGCAATCCGGTGGAAGGAACCGACGGACCAGGACGCGGAGATCCGAACCGCTACCCACTAACAGTAGAAGAGGCGTTACGTTTCGTGGGTGCGTGTACAGATTCGCGCTACGGGCTGCTTTTCGAGTTGGCGCTCGCCACCGGAATACGACCGGAAGAGTCCATCGGATTGAGCTGGGCGGATCTTGAGCTGGGCGGCGCTCGCGGCGTCGTTCGCGTGAAGAGGGTGATCCATCATCTACGCGGCGGCGGGTGGCGCTGGCATGAACCCAAAACGAAAAACAGCGAGCGCGCGATTGTCTTTCCGAGCGAGCTGGTAGCAAAAGTTGCGGACCATCGGAAAGCACAACTCGAGCAAAAACTGAAAACCGGCCAGCATTGGAAAAGTAATGATCTGGTTTTCTGTACGTCGATGGGCGAACCGGTTCGCTATTGTGTCCTGCAGAAAGAATTCAAGACGATTGTTGAGCGGGCGAAACTGCCGCCGTCAATCAGGCTATACGACCTTCGGCACTCGTTCGTAACTTTCAGTTTACTCGCGGGCGTCAGCGCTAAAGTGGTGAGCCGGGAAGCGGGCCACGCGAGCGTAGCGTTCACGTTGGACCGCTACGGAAGCGTATTGGAAGAGATGCACGAAACAGCGAGCGACAAACGGGAAGGGCTGCTAAAAAGTCGTGCTATAAATAACTAGCGAGAAAGATTTGTGCGTGTACTTATGCACACCGAAACAGGGAAACCCGCATATTTGCTGGCGATTATGACAGGCGAAAAAGATCGAGCATTTGTTCTAGTCCGTTAAGGTATGGTAAGAGAGACCTTCCTAAATTCTTGCAGGTGAGTGACGCTAGCCGAGCAGCGTACAAGTGTCAAGAATGCCTTGGCCTCAAATGTCTGCTCAGTCGCCGGAATTTGGTAAACAGAACTTCAATTTCAAATTTGCTTATGCCACAACGAGTTCGTAAAGTCGTATTTCCCGCCGCCGGTCTAGGGACCAGATTCTTACCTGCCACTAAGTCATCTCCCAAAGAGATGCTGCCCTTGGTAGACAAGCCACTCATACAGTATGTCGTTGAGGAAGCGGTGGCCTCTGGTATTGAGTCGGTAATCATCGTTACCGGCCGGGGCAAAGCCACTATGGAGGACCACTTTGACATCTCGTTCGAACTCGAACGGTTGTTGGAAGAGCGCGGAAAGACCCAGCTGTTACAGGAAATGCGTGCAATATCTGAGATGGCGCGCGTCAGTTATGTAAGACAGAAGGAAGCACTAGGGCTGGGCCATGCAGTGCTGCAGGCGCGCGATCTGGTTGGTGATGAACCTTTCGCCGTGATGTTAAGCGATGACATCATCGATTCTGATGTGCCGGCATTGAAACAATTGCTGGACGTTTACGAGAAGTACGATGCGCCAGTGATCGGGACGATGCAGGTTCCCGGTGAGGCGATATCACGGTTCGGGGCGTTGGCTGTAGAGGAAGTGGAGGACGGTGTGTATCGGGTGCAAGACATGGTCGAGAAGCCGCCTCTGGCTGAAGCACCATCGGACCTCGCCATAATCGGTCGCTACATACTGACACCTGATATTTTTAACGAGATCGAAAACACTAAACCTGGCGCAATTGGTGAGATTCAAATTACTGATGCCATGCGGTCGCTTCTACAGCGCAGACCCTTCTACGCAGTTCGGTTCAAGGGCGTCCGGTATGATGCGGGTGACAAACTCGGATTCTTAATCGCGACGGTGGAGTTTGCTTTGAAGCGTCCTGATCTGGCGCCAGAGTTTCGCGAGTACCTAAAGTCCCTACGTTTTGATGATTGACACACCAACCACCCGCGACCGCGAGGTGGTACTAGCCGAGGATGACTGTAGAAATGGTTTCTGAATGGAAACAGTTTAATGGTCGTGCTGCGATCGTTACCGGCGCAACGCGCGGTCTTGGCAGAGCTATTGCTTTGGAATTAGCTCGCAGAGGCGCTGATGTTGCCTTTAATTATGCAAGGAGTGCCGAGGCGGCCGAAACACTAATCAAACAGATCGAAGAGATGGGCGCGAGAGCGTTTGCGTCGCAGTGTGATGTCGCCAACACTGAAGCCGCAGCGTCGATGACGAAGGATGTAAAAGAACGCTTTGGCAGAATCGATTTTCTGGTAAATAACGCCGGGGTTACACGTGACAATCTGATTCTCCGCATGAAGGAGGAGGATTGGGACCAGGTGATTGATACGAATCTGAAGGGGGCTTGGAATTTTGCAAAAGCGGCTCTACGGACGATGCTGCGACAGGAGGATGGCGGCTCGATTCTCAACATCAGTTCAATCAGCGGCCGCATCGGCATGCCCGGACAGTCGAATTATTCTGCCTCAAAAGCCGGTATGGTGGGATTGACGAAAGCGCTTGCAAAGGAAGTTGCCAGCCGCAAGGTCACCGTCAACGCCCTGTCTCTCGGAATGGTCGCGACGGACATGGCAGGCGCTTTGAATGAGGAGTATCGCACCAAGATTCTTGAACAAATTCCGCTGGGTCGGTTTGCCGAAGCCGACGAGGTGGCGCGAATCGCTTGTTTTCTGCTTTCAGAGGATGCGCGTTACATTACTGGTCAGGTAATTCAGGTTGATGGCGGATTAGCGATTTAGCCCGCAACTTTCACCATGTAAAACCCCTTTAGTGGCAGTTAGAGTTGATTCGTGGATCGTTTCCTTTCATCGCAGAACTGATCTCTGTTCAAGGCAGCCATCTTTAACATAGATTCGAATTTCATGCGGGAAATGAAGGCAAGCAGCTTCCCGAACATGGGCATGGAAGAGTTGGTTAAAGCCCGAATCTTCAAGATAGATGCAGCCTTTGTAGCTCGCGTCACGCAAATGGGGTTTGACAAGGAACCGTTTGAAAGTCTCGTGAAGATGCAGATTTCCAAAATCACTCCAGATTTCCTAAATGAGATTCGAAATGAAGGCTTGACCAACCTCTCAATTGAACAGCTCGTCAAACTGAAAATCTTCAAGATTGATAGCGAGTTTATACGTCAGGCAAGGGCTGAAGGAGTACCGCTTGAGGTTGAGAAACTCGTGGAGAGAAGGATCGGCGTCCGAACGAGGTCGTAAACGGTCTACGAAAGAACACCAAACGGCACGAATATACTCGTGCCGTTTTTCGTATCTAATGTCATTTGGCGGCTAGACTAGAGAGAGGGGGAGTGCTCAGTCCAAAAAGGTCCGGATTTTCACCAATGATTGCAGCGGCAAAGAACCTGGGGACATACCCAGCATTCTCGCTTATGAAATTGTCGTCTAAACGGTCTCGGTTCGCGAACAACGTCCAAAAGTTTCTTTGAAAGTCTTTCTTGCCGCGCAATTCACGCAACGTGTCACGTACCCATTCAGGCCCGCGATTATAACTAAGTAAGACGAGGGTTATGCTTTGGGAATCCTCACCTAGTTCCGCCATGCGGTCCGCAATGTACCGCGCAGCAGCTGGAGCCATTTTGTTGACATCGCACATTTCCTCGGCCGCCACCCCATATTGACGCGCGGCGCTTGGCAGGAACTGGAAAATCCCCTTTGCGCCAAACGTGCTCTCAACGCACGGGCGGTACTCTGACTCAATCATCGGCAGATAGATCCCGATCGCGACCGGGACCTTCTGCTCCGCGAACTCCTTGGAAATCAAAGGCACATAGGGAACTGCGCGTTGAAAAATGTCGTTTAGGGACTCTGTGCCCAGTCTGTTTGAATGTGACTCGGTACGGGCCACATAGAGTGAGAGCCTCCTCTCAATCGCTTCTAACGCGTCGCGGTTAAGCTTGGCGGGACGATCGCCCATCATTGCCGAAATTCTTTGCTCAGCCTGATCGATAAAAGCAAATCTTTCCTCATTCGTCATATCTCGGTAGAGTTTGCTCGAAATCGGGTGTTAAGCAGATACGACCGACCCTTGTTGTTGCCAGAACCAGACCAAGGCGATCGAGCCAAGTACCAATGTGAGGGCAATCGCCACTGTTAGGCTGTAGTATCGAGGGTTGGGGATAAGACATTTCAGGAGGAAAGCGTTCATTACTTACCTCGATTTTTCGCCGCGGCAATCATTGGCGAGAACCCGAGAGATTTTGGGTTTCAGACGGAGTCATTGTCCAGCTACGCAAAGTACTAGGACAGTACAAGAATCAAGACCACCGACTTCAAGTTGGTGGTTTTTGTTCCCTACGGCACACCCCAACATAACCAAGACATGTTACTGACTTCGCCGTATTGGTCCGTGAGCTTCGTCTAACGGCGCCTCGAGAAAAATGTCTCCTCAAGCAAAACCACCGACTTTCGAACTAAGCTCTTCATGGGACCAACGAAATACTACACAAGGCAGGACTGTGTCAAAAACCTGTTACACGGACCAACAACAAAATTTTACACACGGCAGTGTGTAGTGTTCTTCAGATCCTACCTACTAAAACGGACGCCGCTCCCCTATGTTTTCTTCAATATTCCCGACTTAGGAACTCCGTCGAAATTTCAGTGGGTGAAGTTGAGGGTTCTGAATGTCACCCGTCTTCTGAGTTGGTATTGTTGAAAAAAAAAAGAAGGGGGGTGGGACGTCTTTATAGGTGGGATCTAAAAAGCACTACACACTGCCGTGTGTAGGATTTTGTTGTTGGTCCGTGTAACAGGTTTTTGACACAGTAAGTCATGAATCTTGATTCGCCACCGCAAATGAAAAGGCAGTGTGTAGTAGCGTTAAGATCCTGCCTACCAAAGGGACGCACCCCCTTTCTTTTGACGTCACCTGCTCAGAACCCGCGAAGCCGGTCATCATCGACACGGGTCGAGGTTTCTTGGTGCCACTCAACGTCATGAGTGGTCACGTTGAAAAACAAAAAGAGGGGGACGCTCTCTGTCGTAGGTTGGATCTAAAAGCACTACACACTGCCGTGTTTAGTATTTCCGGTCCATCAAGAGCGTGAATCCTTTTTAGACATTGAACAAAATCAAGCGGGGGGATCCTGTTGCTACCGAATGGTTTTAATCGGTCCTGTCGGTTTAGCTGGTAGTTTCACGGGTTGTTTCAGTCGATTCATGATTTCTGTAATCCCGCGCTCGAGCTGAGGGTCACGACCCTCATTCACCAGCTTTGGATCATTATCGACTTCGATGTCCGGATCGACGCCATACCCTTCGATGATGAACTCACCTTTCGTACTTGCGAATCCAGACTCCGGCACTGAGATACCGCCTCCATCAATGAGCGCGCCGCGGTTACTGATTCCAACGACACCGCCCCACGAGCGTTTACCGATTAAAGGCCCTAAACCCGCCTCGCGAAACATTGCTGGAAAGATGTCCCCATCTGAAGCCGAGTTTCCGTCCAGCAAAGCGACCATCGGCCCAATGAAAACACCGTCCGGATAGGTGTTGGCTTCATCAACAGTGCGCGAGTAGTTCAAAGCCAGCAGCTTTCTTCTCAGTCGCTCGATCAGCATGCGCGAAACGTTCCCACCGCCGTTGGCACGGACGTCGACAACCAGCCCTTCCTTGCGGATCTGAGGGTAGTACCACTTGATGAATTCCCGGATACCGTTTGCACCCATATCGGGAATGTGAATGTATCCGACCCGGCCTCCGGTCGCTTCAGCAACTTTGCGCCGGTTCTTATTGATCCAATTTAGGTAGATAAGATTGCTCTCGTCGGTGATTGGTCTATACGAAACCACGCGCGAACCCTCAAGCGTAGGCGTTTTATTAACCGTTAGTGAAACGGGATTGTCCGCTTTGTGGCGCAGTAAGCGATATGGATCGTCTGTTCCCTTAAGCTCCTCACCGTCGATCGCCAGCACATAATCACCGACGCTGATGTTAACGCCGATTTCAGTGAGTGGTGAGCGATAGATGTCTTCTTCGTTTTGCCCTTCAAAAATCTGTGAAATGCGATAGCGTCCGGACTGCTTGTCCAGTTCAAAGCGTGCGCCAGGCAAGCCCACCCGGGGACGGGGTGGGATCTGAAAATCGCCTCCTTCGACATATGCATGCTGAACAGTCAGCTCGGAGATCATCTCAGCGATGACGTAATTCAGATCGGACCGATGAGCGACATACTGGAGTAGAGGCTTGTACTGCTCACGTAACGCAACCCAGTCGTAACCATGCATGTTGGAAACATAGAACCAGTCTCGATATCGTCGCCAGACTTCATTAAAGATCTGGTTCCATTCTTCCGCCGGAATGCGATCTACAACCAGTCCGGCGGTCGAAACTGCTTTGCGTGACTTGTCGCCCTGGGGGGTTGCGTCGTAAAGGTTATAGGCTGGTCCTTGTCCTACCAGTACCTTCCCTCCATCCTGAGACAGCGCATAGCCGCGGATATCTTCGGCCAATGTAGTCTCTTTCCTGTCGCGAAAAGCAAAGATGCGTAGAGAGGCTGTACGATCTGACGGTCGCCCGTAGTAGAAAGCGGGTGTGACTGCATAGATAAGATGCCCCGCCTTTGCTGAGAGGCCAGCGTAGTTCTCCGCTGGTACGGGCACTCTGGCCACACGCGAAGTAATGCCGTCAAAATCAACCGTCAGGCTAATTAGCGCTTTTGCCTCTGGCTTTACCTCACCAGCAGGTGATGGCGATGGTGACGGTTGTGGTGTCTCTGCCGGTTTAGGTTTGTCGGACTCCGTTTTTGCCACAACCACTTCATCACTCTCAGGTGGGAAGGGGTGCTTTACGTCCTTACGCAAACTCATAGCGTAAACAAAAGCATCCCGATTCGTAGCGTAGTTAAATTCTACCTGTGAGATCTGCGGCGCAAATTCACGATCACTGATGAAGAAGAGGTAATTGCCTTGAGGATCCCAGGCCGGATTAAAAGCATTGAACATATCGTCGGTAATGCGAGTGACTCTACCGTCAGCGCCGTTCCAGACGTAAACAGAAGCGAAGCCGCTGCCAGTCGCCGCCATGCTGAACGCGAGATAATTTCCTCCCGGCGACCAGTTGTAATCGCGGATCTGACCACGTGGGGTGTCGGCGATCTCGATCATCTTCTTGTCAGCAAGAGTGACGACGTAGAGCTTTCCGTCTTTGTCACTAAAAGCGATGCGCTTTCCATCAGCAGACCAATCAGGGGCATAGCGCATCGCCGCGCCACCATTAGTGATCTGTTGTTGAGGTTTCAGTCCCTCCTGTGAAATCAGATAGAGCTCTTCTTCTCCGCTGATATCAGAAATGAAGGCGATCTGCGATCCATCCGGCGACCAGCTTGGCCATTTGTCATGCGCCCCGGATGAACGGGTCAGATTCCTGGTTGGTCCTTTCTCAATTGGAGCAGTGAAGATATCTCCACGGGCTGAAAAAACTGCACGTTCACCCTTCGGACTAAGGCTGTAGGATTCGATATTGTTAGCCGCTGAAACGCGCGACGGCCGGCGTGCCAAGCCCTCGTCAGGAACATTGATCGATATCGCGTTGGACCTGCGATTTCTTGTATCGAGGACATGCAGCTCGCCATTCATTTCATAAACAATTCGCCCTTCATTATCGGAACTGGGCCAGCGCACATCCCAGAGCTTGCTAGTCGTAACCTGCGTCGTCTTTGCACTCGGGAGTTCGTAGGCGTAGAGATTGAAGTGGCCATCGCGATCGGAGTTGAAATACACAGTGTCTCCGATCCACATGGGGTCACGGCTCGGACGTGGACCCTCAGTAATCCGTTTTGTCCCGAAGGACTTGAGGTCAAAGATGTAAAGATTGTTCGCCTGACCACCCCCATATCGTTTCTCTGAGCGAAAGTCGCGCGATTGTGGTGAGTAGACCATCTGTGTAGCGTCGGGAGAGTAATCTCCAGACCCGGCTTCAGGCATTGGCAGCGCTTCCGCCGCTCCGGCGTCAACCGAGATGGAATAGAGACGAGCGATTGGCAGCGTCCATGAGTCGCGCAATGAGCGGAAGAAGATTCGCTTACCGTCACGGCTCCAACCATAATCCTGATTGTCCCATCCCCAGCGCGGTGTCAGCGGCCCCCGGGCGGGATAGAAGGTGAGTTGGCGGGGCACCCCACCGGTAGACGAGACTACATACACCTGCTCATCTCCATCGTATTGACCCGTGAATGCTATCCATCGCCCGTCCGGAGAAAACTTCCCAAAAACCTCGATTCCGGGATGTGAGGTCAGACGGATCGCCGAACCACCAGTTGCGGATGCGGTCCAGAGGTCACCGCCGTATGTGAACACCACTTTGTCCCCGTGTATGTCCGGGAACCTTAAAAGTCTGGTTTGGGCGGCAGCTGAAATTGCGAATGAAAGGATTGCGGCGATGGTGATTAGGGGGGCAACAGTTCTCTTAAGCAACGGATTCATCCTCCAAGGATCATTAAGATAAGTTCGGGGAGAAACTCTGAGCTCTGCTTCCCTATCGTCGATTCCTGAATGCCTCATTCAATTCGGTATGACGGCTGGTTAGCGGAATATCACGTCCCTCAATGAACAACCGGCGAATGTGTGTTCTTGTTTCCAGTGGATCCCCATCTGTGATCACAAGATTTGCGATTTTCCCTGGCTCAATCGAGCCGAGTCGATCTGCAACGTTCAGGATCTGTGCGGGATAGAGCGTCACAGCCTTAAGTGCCTCATCTTTTGGCAAGCCAAACGCCGCCGCCATCCCCGCGTGAAACGGAAGATTGCGGACCGCAGACCCACTGTTACCCGTTGAAATACAGAAACGAACACCAGCCTTCTGAAGCTTCGAGGCAGCCTCGAACATCGTGTCGTAAGGATCGTCTTCACGAAGCGGCAGACTGAGAACACCAGTAAGAATTACAGGCACATCTTTCTGTTTCAGCAAATCGGTGATCTTCCAGGCATCATCTGCGCCAAGGATGATTGGCTTCAGTTTCATCTCCTCAGCAAAAGCTATCGCACTGCGAATTTCCGCTTCACGATCCGCGCGAAAAATTACCGGACGTTCCCCACGCACATAAGGCACTAATGCTTCCAGCACAACATCTTGATCAGGGCGTGGTAGTGACCGGTCTTTCGCATAAGCATCACGCGCCCGACCGTAAGCTTCGGCGTCACGCAGCATCTTTCGAATTTGCTCGACCTGGCGATTGGAGGTATTCAACAGCTCCGTCAGATTTGCTGTCTGCTGAGTACTCCCAAAATCTCCGCCACGAGTTCCCAGTCGCGGATAGCTAACTACCAATGCTGCCTGCGGAACCACAGCCATCTCCAAAGGCGCAGTCCCCAGTAGATTAATTAAAGTTGCCTGTCCCGAGATAAGGCCGCCAGAGGGTAGCGACAACACGGTGGTGATACCGTCTACCCGCGTGACGGCGATGTGCGCGCTATGGGGATTCACGGCTACCAAAGCGCGAGCATTTGGATTGAGTTCCCCTGTTTCTGCTGTGTCAACTGTACCATTCGCTCCCTGGCCCACCTCGACTAATCCCAGCGCGGTTCCAGCATCGATCAATCCGGGATAGACAAACAGACCGCGCGCGTCGATCATCTGTGTATTAGCTGGAATACTCAGATTCGCACCAACTGCAGCAATCTTTCCGTCACGCACTAATATCGATCCGTTTTCTATATCGGGGCCGGAAACTGTCACGATATGGGCATTACGGATTGCAAACGTGCCGCGTGTCGGAACTACGCCGTGCTGGATCGTCGGATGACCGATCTGCTGACCAAGCACTGTAACTGACACGGCCATGATTACAATAATTAAGTGTGCGAGAGATGCTGAAACGCAAACGGCACGCAAACCGAAACCCCATTGGCGGCGAACAAGTTTGGTCATGGCTGTTTTCCTCCGTCCCATGCGTCATCGTCTTCGTCTGCGGGCCGTCTTCGACGAGGTGCCTGTGGTGAGGCTCCACCTGCTGCGGGCCGGTTTGGCTCTGCCTGCTCAAGCGCAGTCCGCTCCTTTGCCAGCTCGCTGCGCCTGGCTAGATCCTGTTCCCGATCGAAGAAGATTTCGCCATCGACGAAGGTGGTATCGACCCGCGCGTAAACGCTGAACGGATGCGCGTTCCATATTGCAAGATCCGCATCCTTGCCTACTTCGATAGAGCCGACTCGGTCCTGAATACCCAGCTGTATTGCTGGATTGAAAGTGATCAGGCGAAGTGCCTGTTCTTCTGTCAGATCGCCGTAACGCATGGCCTTGGCGGCCTCTATATTCAACCGCCGCGCGCGCTCATCAGAGTCAGAATTCATCGACACGACTACGCCTGCCCGGGTCATTATTGCGGCGTTGTGTGGAATAGCATCGTAAGCTTCAATCTTATAGCCCCAAAAATCCGCAAAGGTGGAAGCCCCGGCCCCGTGCTGAGCAATCTCCTTCGCCACCTTGTATCCTTCGAGCACATGCTGGAACGTCTTGATCTTGAATCCCAGCTCGTCGGCCAGATTGATTAGCATCAGAATCTCATCGGCACGATAGGAGTGTGCATGCACAAGGCGCTTGCCCTCGAGAATCTCGACTAGTGGCTCGAGCTGAAGGTCGCGTCGGGGCGGAATGGCGGTCTTAACACCCTTTGACATAGCGGCCCGATATTCCTGCCATGCACTGCGATAATCCTTGGCTCTGATAAAGGCATCGCGGATAACCTCCTCAACACCCATTCGAGTGGCCGGATAACGTCTTTGCGTTCCCGGAGTGGCCTGTGAATTGGAACGCTTTACGTTTTCACCAAGGGCGAACTTGATTCCGGGCATTGCGCCGGGAAAGATGAACTCTTCGACCGGCCGGCCATGGCGGATTTTTACTACTGTGTTAAGTCCGCCAATCGGATTCGCAGAGCCATGCAGCAGGTTCAGCGTGGTAGTGCCGCCAGCAAGCTCCCGATACAAATCTGGATCAGTAGGATTCAGCACGTCGCTGGTGCGGACCATTGAGGTCACGGCGAAACTGCTTTCGTTTATTGAGTCCAACATCGAGTGCGAGTGACAATCAATGATCCCGGGTAAGACAAACTTACCCGTGGCATCTATCACTCTTGCGTTAGCCGATGCCCTCAGGTTCTTACCGACTCCCGCAATCTTGCCGCGCCGGATGAGAACGTCTGTATTCGTCAGCGTGCCCCGAGTCACTGTTAGTACAGTAGCGTTGCGGATCAGAAACTCCCCGGTGCCGCGTTCGGGTGTCTGCGCGGAAACGACTAGTAGCTGACCCGTCAACAAACTGATCAGCAGAACGATGCGTGTGGGCAATGTGTTTTTCATCTTCAACTCCAACGATTATCTTTGCCGATTACCAGTGAAGGTTGCTACACCGAACGGGCCTGAGATGGTGCCATTGATTTCATTTCCGTTGACCCGGGCTTCGATAGTCAAGTCCATCGTTTCTCCCTGGATGTTGGCTACCATCGTCGCCCGAAAGCCGTTGTTCTCCAGACTGCTTCCGGTGAACTGAGAGCTGGCAAGGCTGGTCTCGACCGATCCCGTAATTGAATCTCCCTGATGATTGACCATCAGTGTTCCGGGAATCGACTGATTGCCGAGTAAAATGTTAATGGACCAGGTTCCGGCAAGCGGCGAGCTTGGCGTCTCGGTGCTGGTAGTTTCAGCAGACGTCTGTGATTGGGTGGCAGGACGCAGATCGACCGGCCTGCCATCGATGAAAACGTGGGCAACTCGACTGGTACGGTCGAAAAGGTCGCCACTCATGATCGTAAGGTTCGCAATCTTTCCAGCTTCGATGGTTCCGAGGCGATCGCCAACGCCAAGAATTCGGGCAGTACTGATTGTTAATGCTCGAATTGCGTCGTCTTTCAGTAAGCCGTTTTCAATTGTCTTGCCGGCGTTTGTGCGAAAGTCTGCGATGTTGGTCATACCTCCTGATTGAAAGGCAAAGCGTACTTTTGCTGCAGCCAGCCTTGCGGCCGTCTTTGGTGCTTCAACGCGGTCGCGCAGCACGCGGAGCGGTTCGGGGTCTGCTTGAGGCATCGCTGCGGTAGTCCGTCGAGGAAAATTTAGTGAAAGGAGAACTGGGACATCGGCTTTCCTTAATCGATCGCTAACTTTCCACGATTCAGTTCCGCCGGCAATTATGGCCTTGAGCTTGAATTCTTCAGCGAGATCCAGGACGCCACGGATCTCACGTTCCCGGTCCGCCTGAAACACAACCGGCATTCGTCCCTCGATCACCGGGATCAATGCCTCAAGAGAGCGATCAGTGGCGGGACGCTTGATCCCCAGGGGAGATCGCTCATAGATGGCCTGTGCCTCACGATATGCTTGGGCGTCGTAGAGCATCTGCCGTAATGCCGAAAACACGCCCATCAGAGAGCTGGGGTAAGACCCTCTGACGGGTGTAAAGCCGACGTGCATTGCGAGCGGCGATCGCACGATCATTTGTTGTGGTGATCCGCCGGCGAGATTGATGAGGGCTGACTGACCAATCCAAATGCCGGTTCTCGGAGACGTTAAGACCGTGGTAATGCCGGCGTTCTTTGCCGATTCGATGCTTTCTCCGGTGGAGCGAAGAAGATCTTCGGCTCTAACCTCGGGTTGCAGCCCCGGGGGCTGACTTGAATTGGGTCCGGTGCTACTGCTGACAGGACGCGGTTGTGCGGGCTGAAATCCGCCAGGTCGCTGAGGTGAGGGCAAAGGTGATGGTTCCGGCATGGCGAGACTTGTGTGGGCGTCGATTACGCCGGGGTAGACAGTCAAGCCGTTTCCATCAATCACACGAGCGTCAGGTGGAGCCGTCACATTGCCGACAGCAACGATCAATCCGTCACGAATAACCACGGTGCCGCGCTCGATAACGGGACCGTTGAGCGTAACGATACGGGTGTTTGTGATGGCGTACGTATCGACAGCGGTTCGTTGAGCAGTGGTAATCGCAGAGGATCCAATTGCGCAAAGAAGTGCAAGCGTCGCGACGAGAAGTCGCAGGTGGACTCGTCTCATAAGTTAAGTCCCTTACCAAAGTGATTTCGAAAAAGATTTCTCTGTCGGCAGAGAAGAATACCGGCAGAGCCCATTCCAGAATAATTGAAGGCGCAAAGCTTAGCTTAGAACGACCCTTACAGTAAACCGGTTGCGGAGGGTGGTAGTGCTCTGCACTACCCGGAGGGTTTCGACCCCGTCGAGACACCATACGCACTCAGCGTCTGATGCCATACCTCAGACCAGGCAGATTATTGTAGAGACTAGCAGGTATTTATTGGTCATTGGTCAATGCTCATCGGTCATTGGAACCCTTCGAGAGACTATAGTTTTTGACGTCATGGAGTTTCACCTTTGGTCTAACGACACCCCTCCCACAAACCGGCTGAGTGAAAAATGAGCAATGGTTAATGAGCAATGACCAATTCGCTCGGTTACGTTGGAAGATGAGGGAGTTGGGGAAGAGGGTTCTAAAAGAGCTTCAAGTGGTTTCTCTCAGGAGTGCCGATCCTCTGTGAGGGCGGCACTCCAAAGAGATTTACGCGGGATGAGTAATTACGTGTTGGCGTTCGTTGCGTCAGGAGCAACGCGGAGTTGGTTCCTGACGCTCTTGACACCCTCGATTCCCCTGGCTACAGCTTCGGCCCGACTCTTCTGTGCAGCTGTTGCTACCGTTCCAGTTAGAGTTACAACGTCGTTTTCAACATCGACGTTAATTGTAGAGTCTCGTAAGTCGTCAGCAGCTGCGAGCTCAAATCTTGTTTTTACCCAAAGCCATCCATCGTTCACGCCTGATCCGATTGTTCGACCTGAGTCTCTTGCCTCACGCTCATAACGAGCTCTGTCTCTGTCGTACTCCTCCCGTGTCGGCGCCTTGCGGCTGATGTCGGTGTTAGCATTCATATTGGCATTTGCGTTCGCCATGTTGCTGTTCAGGTTGGCGTTGGCATTTGCCCTGTTGGCGTTAGCGTTCATGTTGTTGTTAGCCGTGTCGGCACAGGCACTAAGCCCGAGGGCCACAGCGGCTGCTAGCATTATTCCCGGAAGTCTGTATTGCATTAGAGAACCTACCTCCTGCTTGTTGTTCAGTCCGAAAAACGTACGGACGAATCAAAACGTACCACCACGCGAGGCTTTCGAGCCTGATGAGCGTGACATTGGGGCGAGCTTGGGGAACTACTGGAAATTGAAGCAAGCGTTGGGCCAGATTCACTACCCAATTGGCAATTTCCGATGGTCTTTAAGTCTTTAGGAATGGTTAAGCGGCAGATGGCAGGGCGATTGCCAATTGCCGACGGCGGCTAGTAGGGTACGTTGACGGGTGCGAATCAGAAATTGGTATGGCAAGTGGTCAACGTTAAGTCACCAATCACCATTTCACTGAGCCTTCTTTAGACGTGTCGATCTCGGCGACCTTTGGTGCCTCGCCGAATAGGAAGCCTTTGATGTTATCGAAGAGGAAGTTCTGGGCGTCAGGATTTGTAAGATCCAAGCCGTAGTGATTAATAATCTGTGTCTGTTTCTGAAGCCATCCCGCCCAGCACGGGTGGCAGATTTCATTAGCTATTCTCTGCCCGAGTTCATTTGGAAAAGGTGCAAATCCGATCGCTGGTCGGTTCTCCCCGCAGTGCACACATTTGATCGCTTCGGCCATGCCCATCTCCTTCAAACTAAAATTCACTCAGTGTGCTGCTAAGTTTCGCGCACAAAAGTGAAACCCGCAACTTGATAGAGGTAGAGGTCGGAGGTCAGAGATCAGAAGTCAGAGATGAGAGATCAGAAATCAGAGAGTCGGTTCAGAAAAGGACCAATGACCAAATTCTCCATTTCCAAATTATCTCCGTGCCTCCTTTTCTCTGTGTGACGTTTTTACCACGGGTACAGAGTAAGATGGGAGGCGCAAGTACGAAATGAAAAATGGAAAATTGGTCTTTGGTCATTTTCTCATCTCTGACCTCTGAGCTCTGACCCCTGATCAGCTACTACTGGCAGCGGTGATGGCCTTTATCACCTCATCGTCTCTTGGGCGGAACAAGCCGAGGGGTCTGACGTCTCGATAGCGAAGAATGCCCCTCGCATCAATCACGAAAACCGATCGGGCAACCTTGCCAGGTATTAGCGACTTTGCGCCGTAGAGATTTGCGACCGATTTGTCGGCGTCAGATAAGAGGCGTAGCGGCAATTCGTGGTGCTCGGCGAACTTTCGATGCGATTCAACGGAGTCCGATGATATACCAACCACTTCAGCGCCCGTTGCTCTGTAATCATCCCACCGATCTCGCACTGAACACATCTGCCTAGTACAGATAGGAGTCTCGTCACCGGGATAGAAGAGCAAAACTACAACCTTCCCTCGTTGAGCACTAAGGCGCCATTCTTCACCGGCTCCATCGAGGAGCACAAAATCGGGAGCCGTTTGACCAACTGTGGTTTGATTATCTGCCATTCTTCGGAGCGCGAGCGTCCTCGCCCAAACCCAACAGATTTCTAGTTTATCCGTGAGTCCTCAGTTGGGCCAGCCGCGGGTGAGGACGCCTGCGCTCCGTTCTCGTCCAGTCACGACCTTCGCGACATGCTTCGAGGAAATTACACATATAGCAGTGCCTGGCCGGTAACACAGGGAACTCGTTAGGTTCTTTCGACTGCATCAACCTTAAAACAACTGCGTCCAGTGCTTCTGTGCAAGCGCTGATGGTCAACAAGTCAGAATCCAACGTGAATTCAACATTCGGCTGCAGAAAGTGCAGAGTTGCTTTGAGGGGCCCGGAGCCTGCCACCTGAGGCATGAGTTGTCTGATCGCGAGCGCATAAACTTGCATCTGTAGCTCGTAATCTCGGGCTGCCAGACTTACTTCGTCGGTAATAGAGTTGGCTGGCCCACCGGTGCAAGTTGCTTGTGGCACTTCAAAATCAAGAAGGAACTGGAGCCCATCTCCCCCAGTGTCAGGCCGATTCAAACGATGGGTTTCGGCAGGTACAAGTTCGGGCTCGCTCAAGAGCGGAGAGCTAAACTTGTTCGTCTTAAAGTCAATAACCTCGACCCGATAACCGCCGCCATCGGAATTCGGCAACACAAGCAGTTTATCTATAGTTCCGCTGATGATCGCCAAAGGCCGGCGCAGACGAAAACTTATCTCACTCCAGACTCCCGGTCGGTCGCCCGGTGCGTCCTTATCCTGACCAAAGACACGCGCCTCCTCGATGCGCCGAAACAGTTCGCTACCCAGGTAGTTTTCGGCGAGCGGTCGCAGCTCCTTGATAGCCTCATCCACATCAATCTCAAACAAACGATCTGGTAACTGATGTGCTCGAGAGTTTACGACATCAGCGAAACTATCCCGCAGTCTCTTGTCTAAATTGTCGGTTCGCGAGTAAGTCTCGCAGAAGCGGTGGATGACTGCGCCTTTCAAAGTCGCCGTCAGATTGGCCGGTGGCTCGGGAGCTTCAGCGTTGTTCCAAACTGCAAGCTCGTCAGCGGACGGGAGTTCAAGAACGCGGTCGAAGTAGTATTGTCGCGGGCACCGCCGATAGTTGATCAATTGAGTAACACTAACGCGCTGGCTGCTGGCTTCCTCGGCGTTCGTGTTTATCGAACGCAGCAAAGGAAAAGCGTCGGTAAGTGAGGATGGTATCTCAAAATCCACATCACTGTGCGGCATGAGGTTGGTAGTTGAACGCGTTGATTCGTTCGCGATGTTCAATCTGATCGCGAGCTTCGCATCATCCAGCTCAACGATTGCACTTTGCGATACTTGCAACTCGAGCTTCTGCCAAACAAGCTTTAGCCAGTTGTCTGGGGCCCCCTGAAGTTGCTTCAGTTCATCCGTGACCCCCGATAGTACCAGCCGATCTTGTGCTCTCGTCGCGGCAACGTAGAGCAGCCGTATGCTCTCAGCGTACTCACGAAGCCGGGCGCGTCGTCGAAAGTTGTCGATTGTCTTACCAGTAACCTGCTTTCCCCTCCCATCAGGCACCTTGATGGACAACCCGCGGTAACGATCCAGTGCAAACCATTGTTCCTGCGGTCGCATTCCTCGGTAGTGGAGGCTCGGAATGATGACGATTGGAAACTCCAGGCCTTTGGCTTGATGAATAGTCATCAACTTCACTGCGTCAGCTGAATCATCGATCTGCCCTTCGCCCTCGCGACTTCCAATTGCCTCAAACTCCTCAACATAACGAACAAAGTCTCGAACCAGATGTGCGCCTGCACGCTCGAAACGTTCGGCCAGCGTGAACAGTTTTTGGACGTTCGCAATTCGCTGTGCACCGTCAAAGTTGGCCGCAATTACCGTGAGATACTCAGAGGCTTCGACGGCAAAACGCAATAGCTCGGCGATGGCATAGTGGTTTCTGTGCTCAATCAGCTGGTCCAAAAGTCTGTTGGCGAGATCTAATTGAGAGTGATCGCGCTCGCCGATGTATGCGATCTCTCGGTGGTGGCGCAGTGCGTAGAGCAAGTTGCGCGGCCGATAAAAATGTTGTAAAGCATTGGCCAGGTCCACTTCGTTGACTTTTGGTGCGCAACGGAGTGCGAAGAGAGCGTTGTCAGAAAGGCCAACCAAAGGGGAGCGCAGGATTGCCGCCAACGCTAACTCGTCTGTTTTATTATCCAGAAAACGAAGTAATTGAATGAGGTCGCTAATCTCACTCCGTTCGAAAAACCCCTTGCCCTGCACTGTCTGAAAAGGGATATTCGCCGTGCGCAGAACAGATTCGTATGTTGAGATGTCCGTCATAGCGCGAAAGAGCATGGCGATGTCGCGATACTGCGACCCCGACTGAACAAATTCGTTTATGCATTGCGCGACTTGTCCGGCATCTCTCTCGGCATTTGTTTTTTTCCCCAACGGGTCCTCGCCATCGGGAACTTGCGCATCAAGTAGCAATTCAACTAAGGGGGAGTGATCTTTCTCTTCACGCTGTTCGGAGCTGGGTTCGAACTCGACAAAGCCCAGTTCTGCCTCTTCGCCAGGAAGCAAATCCTCAGGGGGAGCAAATAGCCGCGGGAAGAGATAGTTGACGAACTTGATTAAAGGCGGCTGACTACGGAAGTTCAGATGTAGTGGTTGTTCTACCCCACCCGCAGCAAGAAGTGTATCGGTAGTCTGAGCAAACACGTCCACATCGGCGCCGCGGAAACCGTAGATCGATTGTTTCCTGTCCCCGACAATAAAAAGGTTTGCCCCTGCCTCTTGCGCTTGGAGTGCGAGTTTGTGCATCAGCTCTCGCTGAATGCCGTTCGTGTCCTGGAATTCATCAACCAACAGGAAGCGATATTTGTGTGTTGCGCGACTCAGTACAGCAGGGTGGTCCAAAAGCTCAAGCGCGCGCAGCTGGAGGTCATCGAAGTCCAAGGCAGTGAGGTTGGACTTCTTGTCGCGATACCGACGCTCAACCTTCTTTAGTGCATCAATCATCGCCAGCGAGTATTTCTTAGCCAGCAAGTCAAACCGGATCTGTGGGACCAAACCCAGGGTCCCCTCCTTCTTACCTCCCCACAACTGCTGATCGAGTGCGGTGACGCAAGAGAGCGAGGTTCCCTTCGGGCGCGCCGATTCTCGAAACGACTCCACACGGCTGCAATACTCGGCACGAGGGAGATTGGAGTCATCCATGAGCGTTCGCAGGGTTGACCAGTTTGCACTTGCGTATGCGCGCCTATTCTCAGCTGAAGGTGACAACCTACGTGACGTGAGGAACACGTTCATGGCGCGATCGAGTTCGGCTAGCGCCGTCGCGTGATCCCCGGTTGTCGAGTGGTTCGCCTCGGTGAGCGTCCGCAACTGTTCAAGCCGAAGGCCTTGTCCCCTGACATTCGTATACAACTGCGACAGCGCCAGGGCGAGCTTGCCGCGCCCGAAGCCAACGGCAAGTTCTGAGGTTAACTGGTCCTCACTGCTAATCAGCTCCGTCAGGGTCTCTTCGACAGCAGCTTCGAGCAAAATGGCGGAGTCGTGCTGATCCAACAACAAGAATTGCGGATCGATGGCCGCTTCAACGGGAAATTCGCGCAACAGTCGGGCACAAAATCCGTGGATAGTGTTGATTAATGCCCCATCCAAAGTTCGCTTGTAACGCATCCACCGCGGGCGCTCTTGCTCCGAGCAGGTCTTTAAAATTGAGTCAAGATTTTTTCGGAGTCGTTCGCGCATCTCGTTCGCCGCTCGATTCGTGAACGTAATGGCGACAATTTGGTCAATGTGAAGAGCACGGTTCTGTTGCAGGATATGTAGAAATCTTTCGACGAGGACAGTCGTCTTTCCGGAGCCTGGGCCAGCAGTGACCGACACATGCCGGTCAAGCGTATGCGCAGCCTTCTGCTGTTCAGGTTTTAGTTCGCGTTTCTCACTCACACTACTCATCATCAGCCGTTTGATCTACCTCTTCATCGTGGGTCGCACCCGGTCGGCGTTTGCTTGCGATGCGGTATTTATCGTAGCGGCAGACCGCCCGGTAGTCGCAAAACTTGCATGTAGTAATCCCCTGAGAAGGCTCGACAGTAAAACTGCCGGACCGCATGAGGTCCAGGAAGTTCCAGATGCGGGCTGTTACGTCCGCCCTCACTTGTTGCCACTCGTCCTCGGAGAGAACTGAATTCTTGGCTTGTAAACCAAGTGCTTCCTTGAACTGCATTCGGTACATGCCTGTATTCCTGCGGTTGCTGCCACCACGGAGAGTGTAATAACCGCCTCCGGCAAGCGTGTGTTTCGGAAAGAACAGCTGCTCAAGCGCCTCAAGGTAGATTGGTATCTGTAAGCTGCGGCCTGCGAGAATGTCACGCTTTGTAGCCCCCTTCGACAGCTTATAATCGTAGGCCACCACAGTCTCGTTTGAACCAACATCCACCCGATCAATCTGTCCGTTAATATTCATCGATTCTTCGCCGATAAGAGTCGACCGCGTCAGCTGCAAAGGTGTTTCTACCGAGGCGGGATCTCGTGCTGACGATCGTGTTCCACCAAACGCGAGTTCAAAGTGGGCAGGTCTGACACCCATGCCCGAGCTCTTTTCCTGAATATCGAGTTCGAACTGGAGCACTTGTCGCAGAATAATCTTCCGAATTTCACGATCAAGCTGCCAGATCTGCCGATTGAGAGGTGGCACTACTCGCTGGTGCTTATCAAATACCTCGTCGGCAATCGCGAGTAACTCAGTCGTTAACGCGTCGCGTTTAACCGGATCCAGCCGCTCTCCACGGTGGCGTTCAAAAAATCGCCTCAGAATGTCGTGCAGTAATTTGCCTGCGTCGAGCGCCTGAAGGTCAAGGGCGGCTTCACCGCGGGGCTGCAACTTCAACACCCGTTGCGCAAAGAAGCGGTAAGGACAGTTCCCAAACGTGCTAAGGCCACTGGCGCTGTGTTCGTAGTCCGGCCCAAACCGCCTGCCGAGCATTTTCAGCAGATCCGGTTGATCAATCCGGCCGTCATATGGTCCAAACCTTTCACCAGCCCGCTCTCGCTCAATGGTGATGCGATGCAAGGCTGAGTTAGTCACGAATAGATCGTTCCGAGCCAGCGTCAGCAAGCTACTGATCTTGTTGTATGGAACCAAGGAAGTGTGATCTAAACCAAGCAGATGCTTCTGCTGCTGGCGCACCAACCCGATAGCCAACTCTCTTGCAGAGGAAACAGAATCGAGCTGCTTACCGTCGTAGTCTGGCCGCAACACTTCTCCTTTTCTGACGGCAAACGGTGCAATGGCCCTTCTCAGTTCCTCAACGTAGTAAGACGCCACGCTCTCGTTGTCACCACCGATTACGAGAGGACGAGATAGATACAAACGCTCGGTAGCGCGGCAAGCAGCCTGGTAGAAGTAGTGCTCCTCTTTCAGCAGCGTTGCGGGAGAAATGTCCTCGAGCGACAAACCATGCCGCTTTAGACGTTCTCGTTCTTCATGTGGATAGATCCAATCTCGTGACGCGTTGAGTGGAAACCCACCTTCCGTCAGGCCAGCTATGAATATGGCGCGAAAGCGCAAGCCCCTTACGTCGGTTGCTTCAAGTACTCTGAGGCCGGCGCGTTCCGATGTTCCGATTGCGATGTTCTGTGCACTCAGGCCTCTACGGACCTCACCAATGAAGTTATGGATCGAGGTTTTCGTGATGGCGCCATCGTCAGCAACCAACCTGATACTTCTCATTGCCGTAGCGAAGGAGCGACGCAGAGCCTCGAGTGCCTGCAGATCCAAAGTGGCGCGAGGTAACTCACCTTCCTGAGTTCTCCTAATTGGTCGGTTGACCTGTTGCCGAAACTGGAGCTGTTCCAGAACCGACATAATGCCAGCGCGCAATTCCTCAGGTTCTCCCTCATTCGGCGCGGACTGCAGAATCGAGGCAAAGCCTTTCACGACGAGAGCTGCCCAAGCGATAAAAGCCGGATGAAGGTCCGCTGGCTTTCGCTTCTTCTCCAGATTCAGATCTTCGCGTTGAACGGTCTCCGCATCATTGAGTTGGGCTTCGTCGTCATCAGTAGAGCCATCGGAGTTTTCAAGGTTAAGTAGCTCCCTGGTTTCGGCTGCTCCTGGAAGCTGTTCGATTAGGCGCCGGCAACGCTCCAGCCAATCCGTCAGACGCAATTCGCCGCCCACGTAAGCGATTGCGTTTTCAATCGCATCAGGGTCCCATCGCCCAATACCCCACTCTCTTCTGAGCCGGTCCTTTGTTGATTGAAGCTCGTACTCCGAAAGCAGGTGTGAATATTTTGTTTCAAACTCGGCTGCGAGTGATTCCAGCGATTCTCTCGACAGGCGAAGGTAGCCGGATTTGATCTGATCGGCGAGCGGCGGCATTCGTAACGTGCTCGCATCCTCGCTGGTAAGCTCGTCCAGCAGTCCCAGCAATTTCAGGACAGCGCGGGTGGCGGGAATCTCACTTGCGGCTATGCTTCGATCCAGATTAAGGGGTAGAGATTCCTCTCGCATTACTCGGGAGATGGTCTCGGCATAAACCGCCCGCTCACGAACGACCAGGGCAATCTCCAACAATCGGTAACCGTCCGCCAGGACTAAACGCTTGATCTCTTTTGCTATCGCTCGAATCTCTGTTTCGCGGTCAGAACATTCGACGTAACTGATTTCGCCTTGAGCCCCTTCAGTTTCGAGTTCAGTTGTTTCACCTGGTTGGGGTACCGACTTGAAGAGGTTTGTCCGCAAGGAGGTGAGCGCGCCTTTGGCAGGTTGCTCGTCAGGATTGTATTGAACGTCGAAGTCCGATATCGCGGAGAGCCTTTCGATGGTCTCATCAAACGGTTTGAAGATGTCAGGGTTGCGGTCATCTCGATTGAGATTGACTATCACCTGCGGAAACTGCGGGATGAGAAGTCGCAAAATCTCCCCCTGAACGGGTGTGAAGTCGAAGAACCCATCAAGCACAAGCAACTCAGTCTCCGTGAGCCAGGGCAAATAGACTGCTTCTCCATCCAGCTCTCCTCTCAAAATCCCGAGTGCTCGCAGGCCGTTAGCGTCATCTTCGGTCAGTTTGTTACCTTCAAGCAGTTCCCGGTACCTTTCGTAAATCAGGGCAACCTCACGATCGAAATCAATCTGTAGGTGAAGCACACGGCCGGCATCGCTTGGACCACATTCAGCGATGCGAGCCTCTACTATTTCGTTTAGTTCGACGGGCGATTTGCCGGCCCTCTGAATTTCCCCGATTAAGGAGACAATGGTGTTTACGCAGCCATCTTGATTGGCTAGAGGACGAAGGGCTGAAAGACGACCCTCAGTACTCAGCCTTTTTAAGATTTGGGAGATTAGGCTGCGCTTCAGAGGCAGTTCATCGGTATCGATAGCAGTTCGGGCGGTCAGCGGCTTCAGAGTCTCACGGTTGACTGCGGTCGCGATTAACCGTCGCACCAAGCCACGGAAAAGATAGACCGGTAGTTCACCCCAAACCCCCTGGTTGGGAGTTCTCGTAACAATCTGTTCAGTGACCAGTTCTAAGAGAGGATGCGAGGCAGCGAGGTAGAGGAAGGAATGACTCTTGTTTTGGGATACACGCGCAGCGCACATCTCCACCAGTCGTGATCTATTACTGCCGAGCAGTGGTCCCAACCAAATCTGTTTTGACAAAGCCTTCCCCGCGAAAATTGAGTGTGAGGCGTCAGTCGCCGTTTTGCGCTCTTGCGGCTTTTGCATCCAGCAATGGTAGCGAAGTCTCTAAGACGGTCTCTTCACCAGCAACAATGTCTGGGAACAAACCACCCTCATCAAGGGCCAGTGCGCGGGCGGCTTTATCAATCGGTTCGAGCGGCTCTATCTCGTCGCCAGAGATCGCCCCACGCTCTTTGAACTTTCTCGCGGTGACAAGCACGCGAGCTTCAAATGAGCCAACGCCCTTGTTGTAGGAGTCGAGAGCACGATCCAGCCCGCGGCCGACATCTGCGAAATACCCAGTGAAGGTTCGCAAACGATCATAGAGAACTCTGGCCAATCGACTGACTTCCTGTGCGTTGGCGGCCATTTGCTCCTGGCGCCAACCGTATGAAACGGCTTTCAGCAAAGCAATGAGAGTTGTCGGTGTGGCGATAATGACGCCCTGATCCACGCCGTCTTCGATCAGTTTTGGGTCATTTTCCAGGGCCGCGCTGTAGAACGTTTCACCGGGAAGGAAGAGCAACACAAACTCCGGTGTCGGCTGGACGGTCTCCCAATATGATTTCTTGCTAAGGGCAGCGACGTGAGTTCTGACGATGCGCGCGTGTTCCTTGAGTTTTGCGCAGCGCACCTCTTCGTCTGTGGTAGCAATAGACTCGTAAAACGCGTCGAAAGGAACTTTTGCATCCACTACGATTGTTCGATTGCCCGGAAGTCGCACAATCACGTCCGGACGTATGCGACTCTCTTCAGTAGCGACGCTTTCCTGTTGGGAGAAATCGCAGTACTCGACCATGCCAGCGAGTTCAACAACTCGCCTCAGTTGGATTTCACCCCAACGGCCCCGAACGTGGGGAGCTCTCAAAGCCTTAACGAGATTTCCGGTCTCTGCCTGTAATTGCAGTTGCGAGGAGGCAAGAGTCTTGACCTGTTGGCGTAACTCTGCATATGCCCCGGCTCTCTCTTTTTCTATTTCGCCGATGCGGCTATCAACTTTCTCAAGTGATTCCTTCAGCGGTTTTACCAACTGATCGATCGACTTTTGCCGAGACTCGAGGTCACCCTTTGCCGTCTCCTGAAACCTCTCGAGAGTTGTGCGCGCGAGTTCCAGGAACGACTGGTTGTTATCCTTCAGAGCGTCACGAGAAAGGGCTTTGAATCTGTTTGAGAGGTCTTCTGTAACCTTGCGAAAACTTTCATTTCTCTCGTGCGCAGCCCGGCGCTCACCTTCAACTTCTGCGCGCAGTTTAGTTTCCTGTTCTCGAGTTTGAGCGTGTGCGTCGACCTCGCGCCTCAGTGTGCTCTCAAGTTTCTGGATCTCCTGCTTACGGGCGATGAGACGCTCGTTCAGCATCGCCAACTCGGCCGCATTTGCGGCATTAGCTCTGGTTCGAAGTAACAGCCAAGCCCCTGAGAATCCCAGGACAAGGCCAAACAGTGCCATGCCAATGAGTGCTAAGAACTGGTTCTCCATTGTCTAAGCAGTTTAACAGGTGTTGCGGATGTGAAACAATGTCCCGAGGTTAGGATCTAAGATTGCAAATTGACGATTGATGATTGCGAGTTACGCTTAGTACACACGGCAAAGCCGGTTGCGAGTTGAGTGTTAGAGTTATTTACCGACGCTGGCAATCGCCAATGGTCAATCTGCAATCATCTGCCGAAGCTGGCGACGATACGCTCGTATATTTTCCTAGTCACACGAACGTCGTTTAGATTGTACTCACGAATCTCGGCTAACCGCCCAGCTTGGTAGAGGTCAAACACCTTACTGCCTTCCACCTCAGCCGTCTTACTTGACTGAATGTCAAGAGCCCAGGCGATGTCATCTAAACTCACATGCCGTTTGGCACCGAACCACCAACGGTGCATCGTGTCAAACACTCCACGTACGTGAAACTCGGCCAAGTTTACGAAGGGGTGAACGGTCAGACCATTCACCAGGCATCTCTGAAAGATGAAAGGAAGATCAAAACTGATGATGTTGTGTCCCACTAACTCGTCGTATTCACAGTCAAAGTCTTTTAGCAGTTCGAGAAACTGAGTCAATGTCTGCTTTTCTTGCTGTTCCTCGCCGCCAGCATCGATGCCAAAAACATGTTCGCTTTCCGGTTGTTCAAGACCCTCAAACCGGAGCCCAGCGATCGGCCCTACATGTACCGCCACCGTCAATACGCGTCCCGAGGTGGCGCTCAATGAACCAAGTTGGTAGCAGCGCTCCTCTTCGGCCGCAATGTCTTCGAGATATCGCTGTTGCTGCTCATAGCGCATATTTCCAAGTCGCATCGTTCGCTCCAGCTGGGAACCGACGCGTTCGCGAAAATCTGGTAGCGCAAGAGTCTCGATGTCTATTGTGTACGCGTGTGGAGCGACAGGATCGGCTGACTGGTGCTCTTGATACTGCTGCAGTGTGATAGGGCGGTATTCCGAAACAACAAGATGTGTGCGGTCCTGAAAACTCTCGACCTTCCCCGTGACGCCCCACAGTCCCGGCCGCATCTCCTTCCAGATGAGCATGGTCTCGCCCCAGATCTTTAAATTTACTGTTCCGGTGGCGTTGCGGGCCTGTGCCTCACAGAAAGGTTTACCTTGTCCTGTGCGTCGATCCCGAACCGATGTGACAAGCAGGATCAACCAGACTTCTTCCCCTTGGGGAATTTCCGGAATGGGAATGTTGCCTCTCATCACGATGCCGGTCTTTGATCCTTGAGCTTCGGTCTTCAACCTTAGATCTCGGGCAAAAACCAAAGATCAAAAACCAAAGATCAAAGATCGATATTCACGACTCCCGTGGACCATTTAAGCGTTTGACTTCAGCATCCATCTTTCCTGAAAGCATCAGAACGAGCATCTTGTAATCACCCATGAAGGACCATAGGGGATACTGAAACGTTGCAGGTCGGTTCTTCTCAATCACAAAGTGGCTAAACCACGCTGCACCGTAACCTGGAATGAGCGCCAGTGGTAAAAGTCTCCATCGGCCCGTCAACAAGAGGCCTAAAGCGCAAGCCATTCCCACCGTTGTACCCAGGGCATGTAGCAGCCGCGTTTCGGGTTTGCGGTGTTCCGAAACATAAAAAGGCCAGAACTCCTCGAACGACTTGTAGGCGCGTGCGGTCATAGGCGTGTGCTCCTTTTCCTCAGCCTTTGTTTCAGCAACTATTGAACAATCGTAAATAGTCCTGTTCTGTTGCTCGTGACACTGTCGCCAATTCAAGATTCTCTTCAATGTGCTCAACGCTACTCATTCCAATGAGTGCAGTAGTCACGCCCGGAGTCGAGCGAACGAACTGAGCCGCCGTCTGCGCATCACTGCCAAGCGACCCAAGCGGCTCACGAATCTCCGGCGGTAGGCCTCGCGTAACTCGACCCTGCAGGAGGGACGCGCTTACAACAACTGTAATCCCCAACGCGTTAGCAGCTTCAATCGTTGAAACCTCTGCTCCTTCTAAGGACTGATTCCGCAGCACTAGTGCTTCGGGCATGGCGAGGTTAAAAGGAAGCTGAATAAAGCGGAACCCATGCGCCTGGCCAGCGATGGATCGTGCGAGCTCTTCCATTCGTGTCAGGGAATGATAGCTTGAGGATGTCGGGGCTGTGCGAAAGCCATTCCATGTAGCAACGCCATAAAACTGAAGTTTCCGCTCAGTTCGGGCACGTTCGAGGAACTCAAATGCCGCTCTGAGGCGAGCGTAGAACTCGTCTTCACTGATGATTCCAAGTTGCGATTCAGGGTTGTGGACGTAATAAACATCAACACCGGTGAGATCCATGTTAGCAAGTGACTGGTTCAACTGATGTTCCAAATACGCCGGAGTCATACAGTGCATACCGCCGACGAAATCTGTTAACGCTGCGACGCCGGTATGGACAAAGGTCTCTTCAAGGTAACGACGTACGTCCCTCGGTGGCGAGCCATCAAATGGAACGTAGCCTCCTTTGGTACAAACCACGACTTCGTCCCGTGAGACGCCGAAGTCTGAGGACAACATTTTTAGTGCCTGCCCGATCGATCTTTCACTTCTTTGAAAGCGGTAATTCGCAGCGGTATCAATCACATTTGCGCCTAGCTCGACGGCACGGACTACAGCATCTCGATAGCGTGTGTCCGTTGCGCTGTCTGGGTTTCCGAGATAGGTGCCAATGCCAATAGAAGAAAGTAAAAGATTATGCTGGAGTCGAAAGTGATCAGGTGCAACTTTTGCTCTGAAGCGTTCACTATAATGCGAGGTGCCTGCCGCACTTGAGTAACCTTGGAGAGTCATAAAAGCAACCAGATGTCGGAGTTCTGAATTCGTTGCGAGAGACTATACGCGTCGGCTCGGAACTCGGGCAAGCAGGTTTTACTCCGCCATCAATGCATGGGATAGTTTCAAATCAATTCCTTAAGAAGGTCACAATGAACTCATTTATTAATTGGCACGACCACGTCGGCTCTCGTTTTGAAAAGCTTTACAAAGCAACGCTGTTTCAAAGTGAATCCATGATGATTGGAATGAATTAAAGGTTGTCCCTGTTAGTAGGCATCGCACCGCCGCAAAGCAATAAGGGCGGCAGCACAAAAACAGATGATGGAACAGTTGGCAAACGCGGAGACTTACCACGACGAGCTTCAGCTAGCCTTATGTCTTGCGAAAGAGGCGGGGGCGGCAATCATGAGTTTTTACAATGGGCCACTCCACATTGAGCAAAAGAAGGACGCTCATGATTACGAGCCGGTAACCCAAGCCGATATGATTGCCAACGACATCATCGTGCGAGGGTTGGCTCGTGCGTTTCCAGACGACGGCATTCTGGCAGAAGAGTCATTAGATACTTCAAGGCGCCTGAGAAAAGATCGAGTTTGGATGGTTGATCCACTAGATGGCACAAATGGTTTTATTGACGGCAATGGAGATTTCGCCGTCCAGATTGGATTGGCAGAGGGAGGAGCTTGCGTGATGGGTGTCGTCTACCAGCCGGTTACTGGGTCAGTCTACCATGCGGTTCGCGGTGGTGGCTCGTGGATCCAGCTCGGAGACTCGCCTCCGCGGAGAGCGCAGGTGTCAACCAATGATGATCTCCAGAAGATGACATTGGCTGCGAGCCGTTCTCACCGGAGCCCCCGAATGGATCAAGTCGTCAGGGCCCTGGGCGTAACAAGAGAAGTAAGGCGTGGATCAGTGGGCGTGAAAGTGGGACTGATAATCGAGCAACAATGCGATCTCTACGTGCACCTTTCGCCGCGGACAAAGCAATGGGATACCTGTGCGCCCGACATTATCCTCAAGGAGGCTGGTGGGAGGCTGACCGATCTGTTTGGTGCGGAGCTCCGCTACAACGACGCTGAGGTTCAGAACCGCAACGGTCTGGTAGCGTCGAATGGGCTGGTGCATGCGGAAACACTGAGTACTTTATCGCCCGTACTAGAAGCATTCGGCCGGGTGCCGGTTTAGTAAATAAATGTTAGAGCTTTCCGGCTTACATGAAATCTTGCAGTAGGCTAATATCTCAGTCCATCAGAAGAATGCTGGAGATTGCCTTTGCTCCTGCGGCCCAAACGGTTTCTCACGTTCCTGCTTATTGTGGCAGCACCGCTCATTCTCTTCAGCTCAGTTGGCTTTCTGTACGCAATCTCGAGCTTAAGAGAGTCGATTCGCGGAGAGCTTCAAGCGCTCCTCAGTTCAACCAAGCTAGACATCGATTCTGCTGTACATGAGCGTCAGCGGGAGCTCATTGCCGTAGCAAAAAGTCGAGCATTAATGGACGTTTTCACGACCAGGCAGAGCTCGTCGGCTAGCGAAGCCTTCGACAACCATCTTCCGGGCAATATTGGCGAGCAAATCAAAGCGCAGGAGTACTGTCTTGACGTCATCTCGCCGCTAATTACCGACAGAGGTTTTAGTTCCATAGCTGCACTGACCCCAAACAGACTCCCGCTTTTCTGGTACGAAAGCGATGTAACCTCGGGCCTGCCAGCAGCTGTCAGCAGAGAGGGCAATTTTGGCGAGCCGTTTGAAGATCCGTTGGATTTCTCGAGCCTCAAACACGGTCAGACAAGCTGCGTTACCACCATCAAGCCAGAGCTTGGTCCAATCCTTCGCTGTGTGACGCCGGTATCTGGGGGTCAAACTATCATCGGTGCGGTGACCGGAGACATCAAACTCGACAAAGTGGTTGGCGATGTCGCACGGCGTGTTGGGCCGCGCGATTCTTCAGCCCCAAACGGTAACGCAAACCGGGTGTTTGTTCTCGATCCTTCAGGTTACATCATCTATCACGAGAACGATGCGGTGAGGCTTCAGAACGTGAAAGACTCCCTTCCAGAACTGATGCCTATTGCAAACGCAATGCTGGCCGGACCACCAGGCGAGCAGTTTTATGACACGAATGAAGGTGAACAGATGCTTGCTGCGTACACGCAATGCGAAGCGGGACTGTCACTAGCGCTGATTCGAAATTACACGGCCGCAAGCGCAGGCGCGCGACGTTGGGGTTGGTCCACTTTGGCTATCGCTGCAGCAGTTGGTCTAGGCCTGGCAATACTCTTGACAATCATTTATCAACGGAAGGAGCAAAGTCTTGAAAGAGTGACAGAAGGTGTTTCGGCAATAGCGAAAGGGGAGTTGGACCTTCACATCGACGCACACTCAAGGGACGACATTAGGCAGTTAGCAGAGGGCGTAAATCTTGTTACGGATCGACTGCGCGAACAACTTGCCCGGGAAGCCGAGGTGCGGCAATTGGGGTCGTTTCTTCGGTTCTCTGCAATGCTGACGCACGACTTAAAGAATGCCATTGGTGGCCTTTCTCTGTTGGTGCAGAACATGGAGCAGCATTACTCGGACGATGCGTTTCGTATCGAGGCTATGGCAGAGTTGAGGCGGGAGACAGAAACGCTGAATCGGCTTGTCGAGAGGATTAGCAGTCCGGTAAACACCTTGAGTGGCGAGTACAAGCGGCCGCAATCGGTGGAGTTGACGATGCTAATCAAAGGTGTGGTGAAAAAGCAGACCGTCAGCGTCCATCAATTGCGAATGGAATTGCCGGCTTCGCTCATGGCAAGGGTTGATCGTGAACGAATCGAAAGGGTAGTTGAGAACCTCGTGCTAAATGCGCTTGAAGCGATGAATAACAAACCCGGAGTGCTGACGATTACAGCGGGGCAACAAGATGTCGAAAGAGTCTTCTTTTCCATCAGTGACACCGGGGTTGGAATGACCGAGCGTTTTCTGGAGCAAAAGGTGTTTCGACCCTTTGCCACAACCAAAGAGAAGGGTATGGGCCTGGGTCTCTACACCTGTCGAGAGGTGGTATTGGCGCATGGCGGTACTATCGAGGTCACCTCAAAGCCAAGTGCTGGTACGACCTTTCGCGTCGTGTTACCATCGGCCGCAACTGAGTAACTAAAGACAGCAAGTTCAACCGCTTCAGTCCTGTCCGCCCGCACATCCGCCTAATCACAGAACATCGAAGTGCGTGAGGCTCCCAGACGAGACTTGATGAGTAACCATACTCAAGGCAAAGAAACCGTATTAATTGTCGACGACGATCAGCTGTTGCGTCGAGGTCTTTTCTGGGCGTTGAGTTCGACCTATCGAGTTCTCGAGGCTTCGTCGAGCGAGGAGGCGCTCGCTCACCTGCAGAATGAACAAATTCAGGTCGTAGTTACTGATCTGCATCTTCCGCCACACTTGGAGGACATTTCCGAAGGCCTGGCTATCATTCGCGCCGCGCGTCAGCGTCCAGAGATGATTCCGGTGGTTGTCATAACTGGAAGCGGTTCGAAAGCCGTGGCTCTTGAGGCGGTAAAACAAGGTGCATATGGATTTCTACAGAAGCCTTTGGATGCTGTGGAGGTGCTCCACATCGTAAACCAGGCAGCTCGGATGCGTCGCCTGGAGCTCGAGAACATCAGCCTTCGTGAAGACCTGCCTCAGGAGAGAGGTTTTGATAGCCTGCTTGGCAAGAGTCATGCACTGGACGGTGTTCTGAAACACGCGAAAGCCGTAGCAAACACCGATGCTACGGTGTTGTTAATAGGTGAGAACGGAACCGGAAAAGAGATCCTCGCGCGAGCCATACATGAGGAGAGTTTGCGCGCAGATGGACCATTTGTAGGTGTGAGCTGTGCGGCCTTGCCTGAGACACTGATCGAATCCGAATTATTCGGGCATGAAAAAGGTTCGTTCACTTCGGCGACCTACTCGCGCAAAGGCCGGTTTGAACTCGCCGATGGCGGTACACTCTTTCTGGATGAGATTGGAGAGTTGGCTCCGAGTGTGCAGGTAAAACTATTGCGTGTGCTCCAGGAACGAGCCTTCGAGCGTGTGGGTGGAACCAGGACTCTGAAGGTTGACATCCGATTGATTGCTGCCGGTAATCGCGATCTTGAAACCGAGGTTGAAAGCGGACGGTTTCGGCAGGATCTTTTCTATCGGTTGAATGTTATTCCCCTTGTGATTCCGCCATTGCGTAGTCGCCGCGATGACATACCTCTATTAACGGCCCACTTTGCAACCAAGGTTGCCGCAAAGTATGGTCGGGCGACGCCTGAGCTAGATCCAGAACTGCTCGAGGCGCTGTTTGAGTATGACTGGCCAGGAAATGTGCGTGAATTGGAGAATTTGATGGAGCGTTTGGTAGTTTTAACAAACGCAACCCGATTGACTACTGAGTTTCTACCGGAAAAGATGCTGCGCGTCTTGCCCGATACAACAGTTGCCCACGAAGCCACGCTCGAAGGTGCGGTGGCGGAGGCAAAACGGCGAAGCATTCGGTTGGCCCTCGAGAGTACACACGGTAATAAAGTCGCTGCGGCAAAGCTTCTAGGCATTAGCCGCTCCTATCTGCATCGATTGATTAGCGAACTAGAGAGGCCAGCGATCAGAGATCAGAGGTCAGAGATCGAGAATGATCAAAAGGATTGAAGTCTGGCCAACCTCGGCGCCCGATCTCTGCGCGGGCCAAATCGTGATAATTCTATTCTTAACATAATGGCCAATTTACTTGAAAGGTTACCTCAGAATGTCCCGGGGGATTTCTTCGTAGATTCTACCTGCATCGACTGCGATACCTGCACGCAA
The DNA here is from genome assembly GCA_035283645.1 of Pyrinomonadaceae bacterium. GTDB lineage: Bacteria > Acidobacteriota > Blastocatellia > Pyrinomonadales > Pyrinomonadaceae > PSRF01. Next base: position 54,576 of record DATETN010000183.1, on the reverse strand, counting down.
CTGGCTCCCGAAACATTTCGAGACCACGGCGATCAATGCAGTGTTCATACTCAACCCACTTCGGCTGAGGAGATTCGTCGGGCCATGATGGCGTTGGTTTCATGCCCGACCGGCTCGATTGGCAGTACCGAAAAGCATAACAGCCGCATCGGCATCGATGCTTTTCCAATGCCGATCGCGGAAAATGTCTTCTTTTGCGGATTCACCTCAGAGGCGACTTTTGGTGGTTGGAGTTACTTCATACAACGTTCTTCCGAAGATGGTGGTAATGTTCTAATTGACTCGCCGCGGTTTACTTCGCATTTGGTGAAGCGCTTTGAAACGATGGGCGGAATTCGACTGATGTTCCTCACGCACAAGGATGACATCGGGGATCACCGCCGTTTCGCCGAGCGTTTTGGTTGTGAACGCATCATGCACGTAGATGACGGTGCACGCGCGCTCGGGGTTGAGCGCGTGGTCGAAGGGGAAGCGGAGACTCAGATAGACAACCAGTTGCTTGCGATTCCAACTCCCGGACACACGCGCGGTCACATGTTGTTACTCTACAACGACGAGTTTCTATTTACGGGGGACCATTTGGCATGGTCAGTTCAGCGAAGAACGCTGACGGCTTTTCGCAGCGTCGCTTGGTACTCATGGAAAGAACAGGTTCGCTCGATGGAAAAGCTTCTGGCATACAACTTTCGGGCTGTACTTCCCGGACACGGCAATATGCACTTGGACACCGCAGCTAATATGCGCGCTCACCTGAATAGCTGCATCGCTTGGATGAAGTCTTGATCGTAAAGGCTATAGCTAGCAAAACTAAACAAATGGAGAGAGGCTGGAGATGAATAGAAACCAAAAAATTGCTCTTGGTTGCGGCGGCGCAGGGTGCCTGGGATTGATCGTCGTCGGGATTGTGGGCGTTGTGATTTGGGCCTATACCGGTGGCGCGTTGTTGGGTAATACCAATTTCAACTCGAGTTCCAACACCAATTCCAATGCCAATCGATCGCGCGGCAACAGCAATACTGATGACTTGACTTCCAGCGATTCAAACACGAGCGAAAGCACAACTTCTACGTCAATGTCTGATGACGATACACACAAGTTGTTTCAGGCAGCAGGAATGACAAAGGATTCGAGCCTTATCCAGCGGGTCTTGAAGAAAATTGGAATGATGAATGCCGACGGTTCAACAACTGGAGACTACGAACAGTTTGTTAAAGACCACTTCGCATGGGCTATGAGAAACACGCAGTTTGTTATGGAAGTAAACGACGAGGCAAGAGCCCGAGCCTACGTCAGCGAACACCTGGATGATTGATGATTGACCCGTGACCGATCTCCAGTTGCCAATTGGCGATTGCCGATTTCTTTCTCCCGAGCGGTGCGAGCACTCTTGAGGATCAAATTACGTTCAATAATGCGTCCTGTCCTAAGAGTGCGAGATTATTGATGTCTGCCAATTGGCAATAGGCAAGCAGTATTTGGCAATCTCATTTATGAATCCAGATCTTATCCGTAATTTTTCCATCATCGCGCACATCGACCACGGCAAATCAACGTTGGCGGATCGCCTTCTGGAACTCACCGGGGCGTTAAGCGAACGGGAGATGTCTGATCAAGTGCTCGATAACATGGATTTGGAGCGCGAACGCGGAATCACCATCAAATCACACGCCGTACGGCTCGACTACAAGGGCGAAAATGGTAATCAATATGTGCTTAACCTGATTGATACCCCTGGGCATGTGGATTTCTCATATGAAGTGTCGCGATCACTTTCGGCTTGCGAAGGTGCACTCTTAATTGTCGATGCCTCGCAGGGTGTAGAAGCCCAGACACTGGCGAATACTTATCTGGCGATCGACAACAATCTTGAGCTGATCCCTGTCATCAACAAGATCGATTTGCCGGGGGCCGAGCCAGAAAAAGCGATAGAGCAGATCGAGCATTTGGTGGGGCTTGACACACACAACGCTGTTTTCACCAGTGCGAAGACCGGGGAGGGAGTGCACGAGGTACTGGAGGCTATTGTGCGTGACGTTCCCCCACCCAAAGGGGACCCAACCGCGCCGCTGAAGGCCCTGATCTTTGACTCATGGTACGACTCCTATCGCGGTGTGATTGTCCTGTTTCGCGTGATTGACGGTTTAGTGCGGCCGGGGATGAAGATCCGGTTCTTTAACACTGAGCGTGACTATCAAGTCGAGACACTAGGTGTCAATCGCCCGCGGCCGACGCCAATTGATTCGCTCAGTGTGGGTGAGGTTGGTTTCCTGACAGCATCGATAAAAGAGGTTGCGGACGTACAGATTGGCGACACGATCACTGAAGCTGCGCGTCCCACAACCGTACCGTTCCCTGGATTCCAGCAGATCAAGCCGATGGTTTTCGCCGGGCTGTATCCGGTCGACACCAATCAGTATGAAGAGTTGCGTGATGCGCTCGATAAGCTTCGACTCAACGATGCATCTTTTTTTTATGAGCCCGAATCGTCGACAGCTCTTGGTTTCGGTTTCCGTTGCGGCTTTCTCGGTCTCTTGCACATGGAGATCGTACAGGAGCGTCTCGAACGGGAGTTCAATCTGGATCTGATTACGACCGCGCCCGGAGTGCGTTATCTTGTCACCACAACCGACGGGCAGGTGCTCGAAATCGATTCTCCTGCCAAGATGCCTGACCCGGGTCGCATTTTGAAGATAGAAGAACCTGTAATCAGGGCCACGATCCTGTCCTCCGATGAATATCTCGGCGGGATTCTGCCGCTGTTGGAAGAGAAGCGTGGCGTGCAAAAAGGATTTGAGTACATTGCGGCTAACCGCGTAATGCTGACTTATGAATTGCCGCTAAACGAGATCGTGCTGGACTTTTATGATCGGTTGAAGTCGGTCTCACGTGGATACGCCTCTCTCGACTACAATTTTTCTGGTTATTGGGAAAGCGATCTCGTCAAGCTCGATGTGCTGGTCGCGGGTGAACCTGTTGACGCACTTTCGTTGGTTCTTCATCGGAGTACTGCGCAATTCAAAGGTCGTGCTCTTGCCGAAAAGATGAAACAGTTGATCCCGCGCCAACTCTTTGAGGTACCGATTCAGGCGGCAATAGGTAACAAGGTTGTAGCTCGCGAAACCGTTAAAGCACTCGGGAAGAATGTCATCGCGAAATGCTATGGTGGGGACATAACGCGAAAGCGCAAGCTGCTGGAGAAGCAGAAGGAAGGTAAGAAGCGCATGAAGAAAGTCGGCCGCGTTGAGATTCCACAGGAAGCGTTTCTCGCCGTTCTAAAAGTCAACGAGTAATCATTCGTGTTCGACACGTTCGATCTAAAGGGTCTCGCTTCTCGTTCAGAGCATCAACTGGTCTTGGCGAGCGTTTCTGCCGCGTTAGGGAGATTCGAGACCGAATACACGCGGACAATCCTAGATCAGGACCTTGATTGGGATTATTGCTTTCGATTCGCAAGGCGCCACGCGGTGCTTCCGCTGCTCTACATTCACCTCGCCCACACTGCGGTTGACCGGGTTCCTGCCAGACACCTGACTCAACTTAAGAATTACTATCACGAGAATACAGCCAGAAACATTCTGCTTGCGGAGGAGTTAACGCGTGTTTTGAATAGTCTCGGGTCGAGAGGTATTGACGCGATTTCTTACAAGGGACCCTCATTAGCAGTCTTCGCCTACGGAAATCTAGCGCACCGAAGCTTCATCGATCTCGACATTATGGTGTCCAAGCGAGACGTCATGGCAGCAAAGGAGGCGCTTAATTCAATTGGCTACCAGTACACGAATCGTTGGACTACTGCACAGGAATCTCTATTACTTCGCACGCAACACAATTTGCCGTTCCGGGATAAAAGCGGTCGATTCGTCGTCGAGCTTCATTGGGAAGTTGCTTCAGAACTTTTCGCTTCATCGCTTCAAGCAGAGCAATTGTGGCGGCGACTGCAGCCAGTAAATCTCAATGGAGTTGAGGTGAAGACACTTGGTTGTGAGGATCTGCTTCTATCGCTCTGTGTGCATGGTTCTCGCCATCTATGGGAGAGGCTGGGTTGGATTTGCGATGTTGCGGCGCTTCTTCGCAAAGACGTGGACTGGGCTGGACTACTGCAGCGAGCGGAGACGACGGAGAATTTACGAATGCTGAGGTTGGGGGGACTGCTGGCCAAGAAGCTGTTGGGCGCGCCGCTGCCTTCAGATCTTGAACACAAGTTGCGGCACGAACGGGACTTGCAAAGACTTGCCCGAACCGTGACGCAAAGGCTCTTTGATGGAGCTGAGTTCAGATCAAGCAGTTTTAGTACGACGCTTAGTTACAACGTGCGCTTGCGGCGGGATTGGCGCTCAAGGCTCCGCTACCTTCGGCTCGCGCTTATGCCCACTGACGCGGATGTGTCGAAGATCAAACTCCCAAGGGCAGTAAGTTTTGGTTACTACCTAATGAGGCCGTTCAGACTGCTAAGTTCAGGACGAGGGACGTAAGGACCTGTTCATTTAGTGAGTTCGCGTGAGATTTTCAGGTTCAACCAGAATTTGACGAGTTGTTGTCTCCGTGCTAGGTTCTCAACGCAATTTCGTTACCACATTTAGGCCCTCACCACGTTTATCTGTAATCTGAAAATGATAATTTCCGCGCAAAAACGTTTGGGCAGAGTGCCCTTGCTTCTTGGATCCGCCGCCTTGGCATTGTTTTCGCTATTCACTATTTCAGCGATTCCTACGCACGGACAAAAAGCTCCTCCCGCACGATCAGCCAAGCAAACGAAGCCTTTTTTCAAATTGGCCGTACGGTCAACGCCGCTCATCGTGCTTTCCCTAAAAGCTAAGGACGCGAAGCTTTCCGAGATTGCTGCAGACCTGGAGAAGCGTCTCCAGGCGACTGTCGTGGTTAGCCAATCACTACAACAGCAAACTGTTACTGTCGAGTTTGAGGATCTGACGTTAGAACCGGGGGTGCAGTTGTTGGCTCCGCATGTGTATATCGACTACGAGGTCGGGAATCAAGAGCATCGCCCAAAGGCAATCTTTTTGTCCGGATACGATGATCCGCAGCCTTCGGCAACCGCCGTTATTAATGGCTCGTCGCAGGCGCTGCTGATCGAGGGAGACACTGAAGAAGGTGTCGAATCGGAAGCCAACGAGGGTGACGAACGACCAGAACAAAGGCCTCGCGTTAGTTTCGCCAACAATAAATTAACCATTAAAGCGGCTAAGCAGTCCGTGGTGCTCCTCGTTCTGAAGATCGGAGAGGAACTCGGCATTCCAGTAGAAATTCGACATGAAACACCCGAGGTGATAACTCTTGAGATAAATGGTGTGCCTGTGGAGGAGGCCGTCCAAAGAGTTTCGCCTAATCTGCGGTTTTACGTTAGGGCGGATTTACAGCGGCAGGAGAGGAGACCATTGCGGCTGGTGTTGCTAGCTCCCGATGGCCCGACTGCCGATGGCTCGTCGGAGCCGAAACAGAACTAGGTTGATAGAGAACATTCCACTTGCGCTCTAATTTGGCAATGCATAAGATACGAACCCAATTCCCCTAGGAGGCAGCTACTTTTGTTTAAATCCGAAGAGTCAGCACTCGAAAACACTACCGAGATCCTCGAGAATCAAGGAACACCGAAGAAACCCTTCGTTGAACCCGAAATCACAGTTCCAGTAGACGTCCTGGAGGCAACTACATTTTTTCAAGCCGCCACCAGCGGTGCGACTAACTGAGATTTCCTCGCAAGTCGGTTCCATGAGGGTCGCGACAAATGTTGACCGACCGGTGTTCGCCTCTATCTATGAGGTCGCCGGTCGGTTTCTATTGTTCAGAACCTCTGAGGAGGAAACTGCCGTTACCATTCGGCAGTTTCTCGCCCGGTGGGAGCTGATGTTGCAGACGGATTTCCCAGCGCGAACCTGCGACACTAGTATCTTTTTTGAGATTGGCGATCTTCCGCAGGTAGACTCAGGCGAACCTTTGCCCGTCGATGACGGGGTTTATGCGTTCACAAACGCCAGCGCTTACACTATTCGTTTTCCAAATGCTCTTCTCTCCGCGGATCAATCCAACGTCATTAGAGTTTGGTTAGAGCAGCCGCTGACCAGTTCAAACACGTGGCTACCGCAAATCATCTCGCACTCCTTGTCAGCTGCTTTGCGTCGCTGTGGCGTTTTCGAACTCCACAGCGCTGCAGTGGTCGACAATGACTGGGGCCATGCGTTACTGATTTGTGGTCCTTCAGGCAGCGGCAAATCTACTTTGACCCTTCAACTTGCGGCGGTCGGTTGGAGTTATTTATCCGATGACGTTGTTTTGTTGAGTACGGAAAAGAGTACAGTTCGAGTCTCTGGCTTGCGGCGGTTTTTTGCCCTAACGCGGGACACCGTTACAGCGAGTGGGTTGCCTGAGATCACTGGACTATTGGACCTCAGGCCAAAAGATCTTTCGGGAAAGCTGCCACTTCTTCCGCAAGACCTGTTTCCTAATGGCGCAATCAAAGAGTGTGTTCCCGACGTGATTGTATTCCCGGTTATTAGTCATGGTAGCGTCAGCACCACTCGCGACCTTTCAGCATCCGAGAGCATGTCGCGTCTGATTCGCCTATGTCCATGGTCCTGTTATGATTCGGCCATCGCTCGGAGCTTCCTCGACACACTGGCACAACTCGTAAAGCAGTCGACAAGTTTTGAGTTAGTCGCCGGCACCGACCTTCTGGGGAATTCTGCTTACACGTCTGAATTTCTGAGGACGACCTTTGTGAATTAGCGCAATGAACTCTACGGAATCTCATATGGACTCAGGCCGCTATGGCCCACAGCGGTTATCGATCGAGTTGGTAGACGTCTGTAATCTTCACTGCAGTTATTGTCTGCGGGACGAGGAAGCTCTGTATGGTCACAAGGCACACTTCATGGAGTTGTCGCTGCTCGAGCGCGTACTGCCTGAAGCTCGCCTCGCAACCGGTTTGAGTCGACTTACCTTCACTGGGGGAGAGCCAACTCTACATCCGAAATTTGCGGAGATCCTTGCGTTAGCCGGCGCAAACGGTCTGAAAGCAAGTTTTGTTACGAACGGGTGGAACTTCGAACGAGTTTGGCCCGCCCTACTAGCCGCCAAAGAAAGCCTTAGCCATGTAGCCTTCAGTCTCGATGGAGCCTCCGCCGCAGACCACGATCATTGGCGGGGGGAGGGATCTTTTCGGAGACTGGTTAGCGCTTTTGCCCGCTGCCACAGAGCTGGCCTGCCCTTTGTCATCAAGGCGGCAATTCGTCGTGACACGGTTCCTAAATTGGAGCAGCTTGCAATGTTTGCTGCACGTGTCGGCGCGCACACATTGAGCTTTAGTCACCTACTGCCAACAGGCTCACATTCCGAGCGCCAGCTTGGGTTGAGCGTCGATGAGCGCATGATAGCGGAGCAGGAGATCGCTAGCCTCGCCAGGATCTTTAAGATGAAGATCACTCTTGATGTTGGCTATTTCAATATAGATCCAAGGGCTCCCTGTTCCCCGCTTGCCGGAACAAGTTGCAACATCGACTACCGTGGCCGTTTGACGCTGTGCTGCAATTTGTCTGGATTTCGGGGTAGCATTGATGAGTCAGACGTGGTAGCCGACTTACACACCGAGGCCTATCTTTCAGCGTATAGGCGATTACGTCAGCTAGCCGAGTTGCAGGTCGAACGGCGTGCTAACTCAATCAAACAACTGCAGAAGTCGAAGTCGCCAGTGGATCTCTATACGGGCTCACCTTGCTTGTTCTGCTTAAAGAGTTTTGGAAAAGCACCCTGGCACACCAGCGCAGCGAGTGTGACTCAGAATCCTATTGTCCCAGTGTCTATAATGAATCGTTCAAATTCTTAGGACGAGCTTCCAATGTCTATCGCAGTTCGTGCGGAGAACACGCTCTCCGATATTGAGCGGCTCAGGGGCTGGTTGCCTATTGACGCTGTCGTTAGGGACGGAGGACCAGTCATTTCATGGCTCGATATGCGCGATGTTGCCCTGTCTGAGCCTTTCTTCTTTCAGACAGTTGAGCGAGTCCGGCTAGAGCGACCCTTGGTTCGCGAAATATTTACTGGTTACGACGTCTTAATCCGATCGGAAAAACTCTTTGCTGCGTTAAGACCATCAGGATTCATCTTTCACTCATCACGGTCAGGTTCAACAGTAATCACAAATACGCTGAAAGCTCTTGAAAGAGTTCTTACGCTCTCTGAGCCAGATGTGGTCGACAAGCTGGTCAGTCGTTTCTTTACCGACGTTGCTGATGACAGACGCCGGGAGTTGATTTATGCAGTGTTATTGCGCGCTGCAGTGAATGCTTTAGGCCAACGGTGCGCTGGGGACGAACGCGCTTATTTCTTAAAGTTCTCAAGCGTTAGCACTGCGCAAATACCGCGAATAGCGGAAATTTGGCCCCAAGTGCCGGCTATCTTTGTCTATCGTCATCCGATTGAAATCATGGTGTCGAATCTGAACGATCCACCGCGTTGGTTGAATCAACACGGCGATGTTCGAATAGCTGCACAGTTGATAGGCACCGAGGAGGGGGAGGTTGGCAGTCTGTCGCAAGAAGAATTCTGTGCCCGCATGGTTGCTGCGTTCTTTCGGGCAGCACTTATCAAAGGGCCTTCCCTGCGGCTGATTAACTACGCAGAGCTATCTCTGGACGGCCTGATGAATGTAATGAGGACCTTTGATCTGAAGATTTCGGTCGCCGAACAACAAGCAATTACCGAAGTCATGTCACGTTACTCCAAGGACAGGCAGAGGCAGCGAGCGTTCGAATCGGACAGCACCCAAAAGCGTCAGTTGGCTTCCAAGCTGGTTTGGGAAATGGCAGAGCGGTGGGCGTTAGATCCCTATGAACAACTTGAACAAAAACGAAGTGAGCAGAACTCTAGCGGGACACAAGGAACCACAGAAAATGACTGAGCCAGTTTCAAACGACCAGGTTGTATTCACCGATTTTGACGGGAAAGAAGGCATATTGGTCGATCTAAACACCAAGAAATATTATCAGATAAATGAGACAGCAATGTTGATTTGGAAAGCGCTTGAAGAGCGTAAGACCGTCAATGAGATTGTTGATGACGTGATCGCTGCCTATGACGTCTCACGAGAACATGCAACCGAGAGTGTGAAGAGGTTGCTTGAACATCTGCGTCGCAACAACCTCGTTGCCTAGCTGCCGTTAATCGGAACCTTATGGGTGAGGGCATGAATAGTCTGTTTGGAATGTCTGATCATTCAGTGCGGATCCGATATGCCATTCTGACTTTCGTACTGTTTGGACCCTTGTTATGGTCCTTTCTTGCTGTTCGCAACGTGTACCCGATCACTTCATGGAACATGATGATGAGTGGTGGCAGTTTGCAGCGCCCATGGACTTACTATCTGGTGCGGGGCGAAACCTTCTCGGGAGTCATTATTGATCTACAGCCCGCAAATTTGACCGACGGTTTATCTGGTCGCACCTGGAGCCTGGTTGCCGCGACAGTTAACAACGACTCATTCAAACTCCTCAAACCGCACCCTCACAACGCAAGGATTCTGGCAGAAAGTGGGATTTCAAAGCTGCCGCGGGGAATTCTAGTACCCGATCTGTTGCAAGCTTGGGGGGACCTGTACAACTCGCGGCTGCCGCCTTCTTCTCCACTGCGAATAAAAGCAGTTCGCATTGATGTTTACCGCTGGGAGAGCGGTCGCTTTGAAGCGTATGACACCTTTGTTGAAACGTGGCGTCAGGAACTCTAAAGCGGTTCGTTTCTCCCAGCGCCTTTAATCTTGGCGTAGTCCGGATGGGTGTTTCTGGAGTTTTCCTTGTCTCAATTCTCACTACTTCAATGTCCGCACTTGGCCACTTACCACCCACAATTTTGCGTCCTGTAGGATCGATGAAGCTCATACCCTGGAGTTTTTACGATCGAATCATCACGCCGAACGGAATGACCGCGCTTAAGGTGATTATGGTCGCCTCGCTGCTTCTCAGCATGGTTGGCCTGTTCACCGGGTTCTTTACTAAGACCTCAGCCGTCCTCGTGCTTTTTTATCAAGGACTACTGCGAAGCTTTGGTCACTATAATCACGATGAGATGGTGGGGGTTTACTTTCTGTTGATACTCGCGTTCACGCCTTGTGGTGATGCCTTCTCAGTCGATACTTGGCGTCGCCGGAAGACTATTGGGGTAGAGGGATTTAGATATGGTTATCCAGTGCTCTTGATGATGTTGCTGTTGGCTTGGGCCTACTTTAGTTCTGCGTTGATTAAGTTGCGTGTCGCAGGCTTGGACTATTTCAATTCTGAGAATCTTCCAGCTATGGCGATCTATCATTCGCTGGACAATCTGCACGACACACAGTTCAAGTTGGCTTTCTTGCTCCCCACGGTGCGTTGGTTTCTCCCTGCCGTGCTTCTGGGAGTAGTCATTTGGGAACTGTTGTTTCCCGTGGCCGTGTTCTGGAGAAGTGCACGTTGGTGGATTCTGGGGGCCGGAGTCGTCTTTCACTTACTCACTCTGTTTTTCATGAACATTTTCTTCCCGCATCACCTCCTAATGTACCTCGTGTTTGTCGACTGGGATCGGATAATTCGGCGCATTCGAGCAGTACCTATGCCTGGATTCCGCGAGCGTAAGCCCTTACAGGACTGGTGAACAATCTGGGGGGAGCAGCCTCGTTAGCCATGAATACCAGACCGTTTGGATCAATGCAGATCGCGGGTGGCTTGGTCTAAAATACCCAATTGACGATCCTCTCACATCGTGCTAAGTTGATCGGCAACTTGTCTTTCAGTTTCCTCTTTTACGCTCACTTCAAAATTACTTTTTCAGGGAGGGGTTCTATCGGGAAGGTGGGCCAGCAGGGAGTCTTTTTTAACTTTTTAAGCTCGTTGAGGTCAAAAGGAGAATAAAAATGCGTAACCGCGTCCGTCGCCCGACCGGCATCGCTGTTTTGCTGGTTGCCGCGTTAGCCATTTTTCAAACAACAGTTCTTGCCAACATAGCTCAGTCGTCGGACAATCAGCAGCAAGCCGACGCGCCGAACTCCAAGCAGAAAGCAAAAACCAAAAAGAAGAAAGCAAAAAAACAGCGAAAAGCTCCGGTAACTGTTTTGTTCCCAGTCCTGCTCCCGGAAGCTCCGTCAACACTTTTACAAACTGGTGACGGATTGGTAAACGTGAGCGCACCAACTCTTCCGGCACCGCAGCTGGGAAAGCCTGATAACAGCGTAAACAGGAATCCGGGGCTCCGCATCCCCGGGCCAAGGATCTCGGTAACTGCTACCGATGGGCAATTGGTCATCGGTGAGTTTCGTGTTCGCGGACCAAACGGGGCGAACGATGAATTCATTGAGATATTTAACAATTCCGGAGCTGATCATACGGTTGATGCACTTAGTGGTACGGGCTATGGAATAGCCGCATCAGACGGTACGACGCGTTGTTCAATTCCCAACGGAACTGTCATACCAAACAGAGGTCATTACCTATGTGTCAATTCCGTCGGTTATTCGCTGGCGTCATATCCGGCGGGCAACGGCACTACGGCGACCGGAGACGCTACTTACACCACGGACATTCCTGACAATGCCGGGATTGCTTTATTCAACAACAACACCGGCGGCGCAAGCTACGTCCTGGCGAATCGACTTGACGCGGTGGGCTCCACTTCAGAAGCAAACACCTTGTACAAAGAGGGTACTGGTTATCCCACACTGACCCCGTTTTCAATCAACTACTCTTTTTATCGCGACAAATGTGGCAAATCGGGATCTATCACGACGTTTGGAATTTGCCCTGCTGCGGGAAATCTCATTGACACCAACAACAATGCTGCGAATTTCGTTTTCGTGGACACCAACGGAACATCGGCGGGCGCGGGTCAGCGTCTCGGTGCTCCTGGGCCAGAAAACCTCTCCAGTCCCATTCAACGTAACGCTGTCCTCCCTGCAACTTTTCTCGACTCCTGTGTAGGAGGAGCAAGTCCACCAAATCGGGTGCGCGACTTTACATCTGATCCCGCTAACAACTCCACCTTTGGGACCCTGGACATTCGTCGTACGTTCACAAATAACACGGGCGGCAACGTCACTCGTTTGCGATTTCGCGTCATTGATTTAACCACTTTCCCGGCGCCATCTGGTATCGCGGATTTGCGACCCAGAACCTCCACAGCCGTAGTAGTAACTGTAGACCGGCCTCCGTGTGGTTCTGGCACCAGCAATGTAACGGTTCAAGGGACAACCCTTGAACAGCCGCCGAGTCAGCCAAACGGAGGTGGATTCAACAGCAGTTTGTCGGCCGGAACTGTGACCCTCGGAACACCTATAGCAAACGGGGCGACCATCGATGTCCGGTTCTTGCTGGGCATTCAACAGACGGGCAGTTTCAAAATCTATGTCAATATGGAGGCGCTACCGTAAACTCGTTCGGTAGATCGGTTAGTTCAGAATTTTGTTTTGAAAAACGGGAGAGTCAACGGCTCTCCCGTTTTTTATTTCCTATCGGGAAACCTAATCTAGAGACGCGAGTTCCATTTCAAACTGTCCATCAGACGGAAACTTATAAGTGACTGTGTACTCAGGAGTGTCTGTTTCGAGGATCGGTCGGCCGTCGAGTTCGAGCCATGCGTGCCCTTGCATCGTCCCGTTGTCGCTTTTCCTCATACCAAACACTATTTTTGTCGTGGTCCCATTAAGGGCCAGATAACGATGCAACACCGCCGCCCGCTTCCAGCAAACGGGAGTCAGACAGTACCACCTTGTTTTCAGGATCTTGTCGAGAGTTGCGGCCAGGTATTGCTGATGTTGGAGTGATGCTTCCGCACGAGTTCGCGACGAGGTAGTAATTAAAGCCAACGCTTTTGGTAGTGGCCACACCTTCACTACTATCGAAAGGACCCAAACCCAACCTGCCATTCGTACCATCAGGAAGGAAGTGCCTGGCTCGAGAGCAAATCTCCGGCAGGCTCTGACTGCCAAGACTATTACTTTTTTCACTTGTTGCACGCAGTATGTTCCTGAGTCGAAGCTCCTTTTATATCAGGTGGCGGAGCGCAGGTTCAAAATCCTTTACTCCTTCGCTGCTTGAATATGCTCTTTTGCATCGATCAAAATGTCTTGTTCGCCGCCCCAGACTGCCATTTTTTGCAATGCGTGCTAGGCTGAGCCCACGACAGGCCATGGATGCGAAATCAAAGAAACGTGTGAAGGAGGTCACGATATTCTGTGACGGCTCCAGTCTTGGAAATGGACGGGGTGCAACTCGCGCGGCAGCTGTTGCCTTGCTGGGCTACAAGGGAATCTGGCGTGCCGTCGGTCAATATTTGGGTAACGCAACCAATCAACAGGCGGAGGTTGCAGCTGCTGCATTGGGTCTTGGAACTCTGCGTGAGCCGTGTCGCGTGCGGCTGTTTACCGACTCACGTTATGTGGTTGAGACAATGAGTGGTCGTTACCGACGTAAGACTAACCACGAATGGTGGCAGCAACTGGATAGGGCCGCGGAGCAACACAACATTACTTGGGAATGGTTGCGTGGGCATGCCGGACATGTGATTCAAGAAGCCACCGATAAAGCGGCTCGACGTATTGCGGCGCTCGGGCGCGTCGATGATGAAGTGTTGCAGAAAGCGATGGATACTGTGGGCTCAATTGAAGTTGTAGAAGAATTGGAGATTGACTCAAGTATCCGACCGGTTCGCCTTCCGCATACCCGTTAAATGCGGAGCCAATGAAGTCAATTCGCTTTCATACCCTCCGATCAATATAATTGTGACTCCCCTAGGTCCGAGCCGAAATTACAAGAAACATGTCGCAAGTCCCTTTCTCACGCTCAAGGCACGCTCTGCACTCACGCAAACTCTCTCTTTTAACAGTCCTTCTCATCGGAATGTGGTCCGTAACCTTCGTGGTGTCTGCCCAGGAACCGGGTCGGGGTTGGGAGTGGCAGAACCCCTTACCTCAGGGCAATACAATTAACTCGATTCGGTTTGCCTCCGACAAGGAGCATGGGTGGGCGGTTGGTTCAGATGGGGCGATCCTCTACACGGCCGACGGCGGTTTTCAATGGGAGGAGCAGGAATCGTCGGCAAACACTACCCTGTATGGCTTACATGTTAAGAGTAAATCGGCAGCGGTAATTTCAGGGGCGCGCGGCGTAATACTGACCACTACTAATGGTGGCAAAAGATGGAAACAGCGGCAGACCGGAACGCGTGACCACCTATTCTCGGTCACATTTTCGCCAGAGGAACCACTGAACGGTTGGGCGGTTGGGAGCTTCGGCGCAATTATCTCTACCACGGATGGCGGCATAACCTGGAAATTACAACAATCACCAACCAAAGCTCATCTGTTTGGAGTTGCCTTCGTGAACTCAAAACGCGGTGTTGCCGTCGGCTCGCGCGGCTCCCTGCTGGTGACCAACGATGGGGGTCGCGAATGGAAATCAAAGAGTGGCGCCGGCAAACTACCGCTGACGGCCGTCTCGTTCGTCAACCCTAAACGAGTTGTGGTGGTTGGCTATCAGGGCACGATTCTAGAGAGCACTGACGCAGGCGAGAATTGGCGTTCGCTTCCGACACTCACAACAACAGATCTTTTTTCGGTGCATTTCATTGACGAGAACCACGCGTGGGCGTCTGGAGATAGCGGCGTAGTACTCACCACCGGCGACGGCGGCAATATCTGGTTACCAGTAAATGTGCGTACCAACCCCAAGTTGGTGACTGTCCATTTTGTGGATCCCTTACTTGGATGGGCAGCCGGCTCTGACGGATTGGTGGTACGCACCGATGATGGCGGGCTCTCCTGGAGAAGACTGACTGAAGGTGGTCGTGATGACCTCGCCGACATCTTCTTCATTGACAACAGCCGCGGCTGGGCGGTTGGCTCTCGCGGGCGAATTATGTTTACAAGTTCAGGAGGTAAGAATTGGACCGTCAGGCCATCTGGAACGACGGCTCGTTTGAATGCCGTGACGTTTACAAACGAAAAGATCGGATGGATTGTTGGTGATAAGGGGACGATTCTCCGTTCTGAAAACGGGGGCGTTACCTGGTCACCAGTTGCTATCGAGGCGAGCGAAGATTTCTTTGGCGTAGACTTTGTTACACCGGAAACAGGATGGATTGTCGGAGCCCGTGGCGCAATCTACTCGACCGATGATGGAGGCAAGGGTTGGCACTTCCAGCATGCCAATGTGATCAGTTGGTTGGAAGATGTGAGGTTTACTACTCCGAGCCGAGGCGTAATTGTAGGCTCGGGCGGTACTATTCTTTTCACCCATGACAGTGGTCAAACGTGGCGTCGAGTCGACCAGAACCTTCGTGAATGGCTATACGCAGTCGATTTTGCCGACCCGATGCGTGGTTATGCTGTCGGCGCGAATGGGATAGTGTTGCGGACCGACGACGGCGGCACGACGTGGAAAGATCTTGAGAGTGGCTTGTCTACAAATCTATTCGCCGTCGCAGTTCATGGGCGAATCGATGTTCTGGTAGCTGGGGACCAGGGGCGAATTCTCCATTCGTTGGATGCCGGTGAAAGTTGGCAACCTCAACCAACGATTACGAGTTCACCACTCTTTGCGGTTGCCTACCGCGGTGGCACAAACATCTGGGTAGCGGGTAAAGGTGGGGCTATTCTGAGACGGTCGGAACCAATCGCAACAGTTAAGATTCCTCTGCCAAGACTGCCTCCAGCTTTGCGTGGCAGCCCGCCTAAGCTGCAATCGGATAACTCAGAGGCGCTCTTGGACAACGGGGATATTCCTCGGGCTGTTCCACCTAGGAGCAAGCCCGAGAAACCAGAGTAATCTTTGCTAGTTTGACAGTTTGAAATCAGGCGGAACAAACTCGAGAGCGATTGCTGTACCGTCTGTTTTTGCCCGCTCATCCCTCTGATCAGAGTAAGTGAGAATTACTGACTCTGGTGCTTTACGCACCCCACACGTCAATTCGCCGACTACATCCTGTGTAAAGGTAGTGATATCGACGTCGTTGAAGTTTGGAGAGGAGTACTTGTGAAGTTGCTCACCCACTTTCAGAGTGAACACGATTGCCTTAGAGCTGCAATCAATCGTTACAAGCGTTCCCTGGACACGCCGTTCACCTTGACCAGGTTGTCGCAAAGTCTCTTCTAGATACTTGCTGGAGGAGTTTGTTATGGAAACCACCTCCGGTGCCGATGCGACTATTTCGTTCACCTGAGAGCGAGTTGTATTCCCTAGAGCTTGCAAGCGCGAAGCCTTCTGTTTCTCAAACTGTGCGAGCTGCGCTTGAAACTCCTTGACGGACCTTAATATGCCCTGGGCAGTGGCCCGAATACCAGAATCAGAGGAGCTGGTGGCGAGCGGTTCGATTATTGTCCGAGCGGAATCGACGTCTTGCTTGCGCAAGTAAATCTGAGCCAGAACGAAAAGATAGTCCTCGGAACCCGGCGAGAGTGCCAGCGCCTTTTTAATCTGTTCCAAGGCTTCGTCCAGGTTTTCATTAGTGACGAGATTGACAAAAGCAAGTAATCGATAGGACTCACCAAAGTCCGGTTTCGCCTGAATCGATCTTTCCAGATGCTTTCGCATGAGGGCAGCATTCTCGGCTGTATAGCCGTGGGCAAGATCATTTTCGTCCATGCCCTCGCGGGTAAGCAGATAGGCATAGTAGTAGTGTGCCAAATAATTATTCGCACCCAGGTTGACAGCCTTTTCAAGGTGGGCCTTTGCCTCCAAATACTTTTTTTGCCGCAAGAGGGCCATGCCGAGAGATGCATGACCCATCTGGTGGTCAGCGTCGAGAGCGAGGGCTTGCTGGAGCTTTGCGACTGCCTCCTCGCTTCGATTCATGTGCAGGAGTAGATCACCGAGGTACGCGTGCGCGTCTGCTTCGCTTAGGACGGCCGTCTCCATATCGGCGTCGAATTCAAGTTTTCGCTCGAATGTCGCAACATTAATCCGGTAGGTTGCGCGTTGAATGTAGCCTCTCAACTCCTTCTCCAGGGTGGCGTAGTCCATCTTCATCGCGTCTCGGAAGGCCAAATCAACTTGCGTGTTGTTCATTATCAGTTGTAGGAATTCTCCGAACTGCTGTAGACGCTTCCCATCGTTCCCCTGAATTAGATAATGGACCAACGCCCACGACTGGGCATAGAACATGCCGCGCGCGTCCTGTTTATTTCGCTGCAAAGAATATTGGTCCATGTCAAAGATTGCCTTGAGAGGCCAGAGCTTTGTCGAACGCAGAAGTCTTAAATGGCTGCCAAGCGGTTTCCCCAGAGACACCTGGCGCGCGTCTTTGATCTCAAACGTGCTGTAATACTCTGCCAAGCCCTCATTAAACCAGGTCGGTACTCTTCCCCGTCCAAGGGTGTTGTTCACCAATAAGTGGACGTATTCGTGAAAGATGGTATGGAATGGATCTTCTGAAGCTGTTTCAGTAGTGAGCGTAATGTAATTAACGTCCGCTCCGCTTTGAAAGTACCCCGCTATACCCTCAAGGGTTTTTCCGTCCGCAACTGGTTTGAAGGGCTTAAATGAGCTTTTGCTCTTGAATACGATCACATTGGTGGGTACGGTTGAAACCAGTTTTGCGTTTGGGAAAAGGTGAGAAAACACTTCCCGAAATTGCTCAAGCTTGGTTGCGACCTGTTTGATCTCTTTCTCGCTGGTGTTGCCAACGAGGTTGAAGTTCTTAGACTTTACTGAGATCCATGTTTCTTTTCCATAGATGCGTGGGGACCCAGACAAGACGAACAGGAACAAACAAAGGAGAACAGTGCGTTTAGTGATTGAATTCATAAGAGCTCCCACAATGAGGGTGAGATTGCCAAAACTAATGTCAGTGAGAAATGGGCAGGACGAGCAGAGACAAACAATATCAAAATTAAGGAGTGGGAGAAGGTGAGCCTACCACTTCTCCCATTTTAATCCTTCTACATATTGTCAATCCTGCAGATTACACCCGAACGGGATGCTCCTTAGCGTAGGAGTACGCGGTCCAGGCTGCAATGACGTGACAGATCCAACCCAACAGTCCGCCAGTGCCAATCCAAAAACCGGGTGTAAATATCAGCCAGAGAATGCCGGCTAAAATCCTGCCATTATAGAGCTGACCGACTCCAGGAACAATAAAACTTAGCACACCTGCCAGAACTGGATTACGCATTACCAAACCCTCCGAGAATCCTATACGTTTAATTGTCTCGGTGGGTTCCGGGTCGCTCCCGGTGCAGATCAGTGTCGGTTCTCAAGTACTCTCAATTTGCCGAACGTCAACTATCTCACCGCGGAATGTGCGAACCAACTGTTGTACGACCGGATCCTTTTCAACCGCTTCGCGCAGGCGTTGCTTGCTAAGGCGTTCCTCATCTTCCCGAGAAAGGGGCGAGTTTTCGTTGGAAGATTCCTTGACCATTATCCGCACGCCGATTTCACGTCCAAGTGCCTCCTGGCAGGCCTCACGAAGAATTCGCGCGTTGTCGCCTTTTGCCAGTGTGTCTCTCAGATGTCGAGAGTCAGGTGAAAACTCCAGGTAAAGCTCGTCCTTGTTAATTGTGATCACGCGTGCACTCTCAAGTGCAGTAACCAGAAACATCTTTCGCTTTGTCTCAAGCACGCCTTTTACCCGGTCGACATCTGATAAATGGCCTTGCGTTGGCGCTTGTCCGACGGCTACTGCTCCATCAGGATGTTCACTGGGTGCTGTAGATGCCAGTGGGCTCGCGGATTCCGACTTAGAGTCAGACTTGAAGGACCTTGATCCCGAGCCACTGGCTGAACTCCTTTTGACTGTCGGTGGTGTAGTGCCACCAACAGCGGGCGGGGGCGAGGTAGGCGCTGCACCGCCCGACAAAGCCTTTTCGAGACGTTCCAATCTCTCGAACAGTTCATTGATCGGCGCAAGCCGTTTCATCTCCATCAGCTTCACCAATCCAATCTCTAACTGGTATCGAGGGTGTGCAGCTTTTTGAAGTTTCGTTTCTGTGTCTGCCAGCGAATGAAAGAAACGCACCAGATCGGATTCGGAAAAGAGTGCTGCCTGCCGTTTCAATTCCTGACGATCGCAAATTGCTGATTCCAACAGCTCTTCCGATCCTGCGACTTTTGTTACGAGCAGATCTCTGAAGTGCGCGAGGAGGTCGCGGCAGAAGTTTCTTAAGTCATGGCCGCGCATGACCACGTCGTCAATTACCGACAAAGCTTTGGCTGGGTTGTTTTCAGCGATGCCCTGAATGGTCTGTTTGAGAATTTCAGCACCAGCAATGCCAAGTGCTAACTCAACATCCTCCATCTTGATCTCGGGCCCAGAAAAGCTGATCACCTGATCGAACGCGGATTGGGCATCCCGCATTGAGCCTTCGCCGGCGCGCGCTATCTCGCGGAGTACCTCGTCCGGAACAGCGACGCATTCGGCGCTTGCTATTAGGCGCAACCTCTCAAGAATTTTGGCAGTAGGAATAGTACGAAATTCAAATTGCTGACTTCGTGACTGGATTGTCTCCGGTACCTTGTGTCGCTCGGTTGTCGCCATGATGAACACGACGCGTTCCGGGGGCTCTTCGACGGTTTTCAATAGCGCATTGAAGGAATGGCTTGACAGCATGTGAACTTCGTCGATTATGAAGATCTTGAAACGATCTCGAGCTGGGGCAAAACCGATCGTGCCAATGATTGACTCGCGAACGTTCTCGACCTGGGTGTGGGACGCGGCATCAAGTTCCAGCACATCCATCGAGCGACTCTCAGAAATCTCGCGACAGGATGGGCATGCATCAAGGTCGTCGGTGCGGCAGGGCGTGGCAGTTGGCTTTGGAGACTTGTGACAGTTGAGACCTTTTGCAAACAGGCGTGCGGTCGTTGTCTTTCCTACACCTCGAGCCCCTGAAAACAGGTACGCGTGGTGTAGGCGGTCGTGCACGATTGCGTTTGTGAGCGTCCTGGTGATTGGCTCCTGACCGGTTACCTCGGCAAAACTCTGCGGACGCCACTTACGAGCAATTACCTGATAGGACATGGATGGATCGTAGTCGGTAAATGGTGAATCGGGATGATGAATCGTGAATGGGTGCGATTCACCATTCAGCCATCCAGTTTTGGCCAGACTCCGGACCTACCCGCAACACACGCTGCCGTTGCTACCGTTGCGCCGTTCCCGGCCTGGCGGGGTTCACAAGGCAAGCGTTGTGCGGAGCCCGAAGTCTGATAAGTTCTCAAAGAGTTGAAATGACCACAGCCGACATCAACTGAGTAAAACCAAGATAACTTACGACGGCCAAAATACAAAACACAGAAACGCCAAGTTGCGTTCGCCAATCTAAATTGCAGTTTTTCGGTGAGCGATCATCCGCAGTAATCCGTTAATGGCGAGGTGAAGCAAGAGATAAGCGACCAGCGCAACGACAACGGGGAGCAGCAAGGTGTGACCTGAACCCGAGCTTGGGCTGGCAACAATTCCTTTGAACGGAGCGTAGAATGGGTTCGTAACACTCACGATAAACTGGACAAATCCAGCACTGCTTCGGGCAGCGAGCAGGGCTAATAAGAACCGCATCGCCAACAGGCCGTAGATCAAGAAGAAGATGTAATCTACGATTTGTGAGATGCGCGCTACTCCTCGCGACCGTTCCACTTCACGTTCGGTATCTACTACTTCGTCAACGGCCTTCGTACGAAATCGGTCGGAAATCTCATCGACTTTCTTGTTTTCATGATCGTCAGCGGTCGCCCGACTTGCGATTTCAGAATTAACCTCGCCTTCTACTTGTGCTTTGACCGACTGATGCTGTTGTGCGCGACGTGCTTCCTCGCGAGCCAGTTTATCGTCTTCCATTTTCCCTCCCAGGCTACTGTTTCGAATGTGGAACTAATGGGGGCGTGGGGAAGGAGTTCGCGCAGACTATTGAAGATTGAAAATTGACGATTGCAAATTGGAGGAGCTCAACTTGCAATACGTCCAATCTTCAATTTCGTGGCGGAGAGGGTGGGATTCGAACCCACGGTACGGTTCCCCGTACACAGCATTTCCAGTGCTGCCAATTCAACCACTCTTGCACCTCTCCGCAAATTATTGAAGATTGAAAATTGACCATTGCAAAAGAGCCTAACCCGCAAAACGACCAATTTTCAATCCGTCAATCTGCAATCTTCAATGTTCCTGGCGGAGAGGGTGGGATTCGAACCCACGGAGGCCGTTAAGCCTCTCCGGTTTTCGAGACCGGTGCACTAATCCACTATGCGACCTCTCCGCAACGCGCTGAAGAAGGATGAGGAGTCAATCCTCACCCTTCAATTTGTTGATTCATTTCGCGACGTCGCCCGCGAAAGAACTGCTGCATCAGTTCGCAGCATTCCCGTTCCATCACACGCGCTGTGATTTGGATGCGGTGATTTAAGAAATCCGTATTACAAATCGCGAATCGCGATTCTACAGCACCTGCTTTTTCATCGGGCGCGCCATAAACCAGACGTTTTACCCTTGCTTGAATCAGGGCCCCGGCACACATTGCGCAGGGCTCAATCGTCGAATAGACCACTGCTTCAGTAAGGCGATAATTCCCGAGCGTATTTGCGGCTGCTCGTAACGCCACGATCTCCGCATGTGCTGTGGGATCGTTGTCACGGCGCGTGCGGTTGCCGGCAACCGCCAACAACTTTCCGCTGCTCACGATACAGGCTCCGACCGGAACTTCACCTTCCGATTGAGCCTCTAGCGCTGCGTCGATGGCTTTCTGCATCCACTGCGTATCGGTAGTGATTTCCGCGGCACCGCTCATGATAGAAATTGCGCTGGTCAAATAACAGGAACGCTCAATATAGGAGTGGCCTTAGACGCTGTCAAGGAGGCCAAGAATCAAAGGTTTACGGCCATCAGTAGTACTCCACTCGAACCCTTCTTCCCCGCGTGTTATGATTAGCCTCCCGAGTAGACGACTCGGATTTCACCTGCCCCCAGGTCAGATTAGTCTCTTTGATGTCCACCGAACCACATCAGAAAGGGAGCGGCCCGACGACCAGTGACCGGGTTACTGGTAGGCTACGTCCCGCTTCGACCGGCGATACACCAGCACCCGAAAAAGGTGGTCAGAGTCCAATCACTCTGATGCGCAGAATGTCCGGCTCTGAATTCAACACCGCGATGATCCATTTCTATCGCGGTGAAGTGCAACGCTCAAACACCTGGAGAAATCGTCTGGACACCACCACGTATTGGGCGGTGATTACAGCAGGCGCCACTCTATCTTTTGTCTTTAGTTCTCCCAGCAATCCGCACTTTGTTATACCGATCAATTCGATTCTGGTAGCGATATTCTTGTTGATGGAGGCGCGTCGTTATCGTTACTACGAGATTTGGTCGAGTCGCGTGCGTGTGATCGAAACTGGTTACTTCGCTCAAATGTTAGCGCCAGAAAGTGTGCCCCCCGACGAGACCTGGGCAGAGCACCTCGCTGCAGATCTGATCACGCCGCATTTCACTATAACGGAATGGGAAGCTGTGGGCAGACGGCTGCGTCGCAACTATTTATGGATTTTTGCATTGCTCGCGCTGAGTTGGAACCTGAAAGTTTATTTGCATCCACTGCCGGCGCGAGATTTCAACGTCTTTATGGACCGGGCGACCGTCGGTCTCGTCCCCGGCTGGATCGTGTTCGTTGTTGGGGTGTTGTTTAATACGGCTCTCCTTGTGTTTGCGATTGGCACTGTACGGTTACGCGAGGCGACCGGTGAGGTGTTACCGCAGCACCAGTTCTCATTGAGACCGTTACAGCGGATGTCAAGTTGGACACGCGCAGCAACGGGAGCAACTCGACGCACGACCGTCCGCGCCCGGCGAGCGCGACAACGTCTGCGCAGTGGCGCGGCCACCGGGGAGTTCCGGAAAGTGGACATATCGGAAACCCCGGACCGAGATCGCGTAAACCTGGATGTTTCCGAAGCCCCAGATCGGAAAATACGGGAAGAAACTGTTACACGAACTTAGGTCGAACCTACTCTAAGGTTCGGGACGGGCAGACACCCGATCTGTCGGGAGACAGGTACGTCTGTACTTCGGATTTCTATGCTTGAACTAAATGGCCAGAGGCTAACCCTTAAACAAATTGCCGATGTGGCAGCGAGCCGGGAGCAGGTGTCGTTATCTCCCGAAGCGCGCGAACGAGTAGAAGCAGCTTGCCAAGTGGTGGAGCAGATCGTCCGTGATGGGCGGACGGTATATGGCGTGAACACCGGTTTTGGGAAGCTTTCGGATTTTCGGATTGAACCGGAGCAATTGTGTGACTTGCAGGTGAACCTGGTCCGTAGCCATGCCTCAGGATTGGGCTCGCCCTTACCTGTGCCAGAAAGCCGTGCGATGGTGTTGCTGCGCGCTAATGTATTGGCACGGGGTCTTAGTGGTGCTCGCGCAACAGTCATCGACTTTTTGCTGGCTTTACTTGAGCATCAGATTACGCCCGTAATTCCAGAGAAAGGATCCGTCGGAGCGAGTGGCGACCTGGCCCCATTGGCCCATTTGGCGTTAACCGTCATCGGTGAAGGTGAGGCATTCCACAAAGGAGAACGCCTTTCGAGTCGAGAAGCCTTGCAACGTGTTGGCATTGAACCGCTTCAACTTCAGGTGAAGGAGGGTCTCGCCTTGTTGAACGGTACTCAAGCTATGGCAGCCGTTGGCGGACTCGCACTGTTCGCGGCGGATCGAGTGTCTCGCCTCGCAACCGTTGCCGGTGCAATGACCCTGGAAGCATTACGTGGTACGCCGGTAGCCTTTGATAAGCGAATTCAGGATGCGCGGCCTCATGAGGGTCAGATGGAAATTGCAGATCAGCTGCGCACCTTACTGAGGGACAGTGAGATACGAACTTCTCATGTCGAAAACGACCCGCGGGTTCAGGACGCTTACAGCCTCCGCTGCATGCCGCAGGTTCATGGGGCAGTGCGCAGCGCCCTGAGGCATGCGTGTGAGGTCGTCGAAATAGAAACGGGGAGCGCAACAGACAATCCTTTGGTTTTCACTGACACTGGTGAGGTGCTGTCGGGTGGAAATTTTCATGGCGCGCCGTTGGCCCTGTGCTTCGACTATGCCGCTATAGCAATGACGGATTTGATGAGCATTAGCGAACGTCGAATCGATCGTCTGGTGAACCCGGACTTGAATGAGGATCTACCGCCGTTCTTGACTACGGCGCCTGGATTGAATTCAGGTTTCATGATGATGCAAATTGTCGCAGCATCGCTTTTGAATGAGGCAAGGGTACTTGCTCACCCCGCCAGCATAGATAACATTCCGACTGACGGCGGTAAAGAGGATCACGTTTCCATGGGAATGACGGCTGCTACTAAGTTGCGCCGACTTGTGGATAACGCTGAGCTGATGACAGCCGTAGAACTGATTACTGCCGCCGAAGCGCTGGAGTATCGAGCACCGCTCCTTCCGGGCCGTGGCGTCAAAGGGGCGTACGACGTTGTTCGGAACCTTGTTCCTCGCCTAACTGACGATCGATCAATGTCACCGGACATCGAGAAAGTGGCAGCCGCAATTCGCGAGGGCGCATTTGACGCTCTGTTTGGTTAGAACAATTTGGTCTAGAAGAGAAACAGGGAGGCAACATCAGATGTCAGATATTTTCGATGAACGACGTAGAGGATTGGAGGAAGAGTACTTTCACCGGAAAAATCAGGAGGCGGTAGAAAAGCTCCGGGAGAGGATGAAGATTGCCGCCGAAGCTAAGGCTGCTGGTGTCTCATCCATGCAGTGTCCACGGTGTGATGGTGGCACGCTGAACGAAGTGAAGGTCGATGAAGTGTTAATCGATCGTTGCGAAAAGTGTGGCGGCGTGTGGTTGGACTCTGGCGAGCTGGAGCAATTGACCAAACGAGAGAGTGGCGGTTGGCTGAGTCGCCTGTGGGGTGGTTCTGAATAGTCATGTCATCAACGACGGTTCGTGCTCCTCGCGGGGCTAAACTCAGTTGTAAGAGCTGGCAGCAAGAAGCAGCCTTGCGTTGCTTGATGAACAATCTTGATCCTGAGGTGGCCGAACGGCCAGAAGAGTTGATCGTTTATGGAGGCGCGGGCAGGGCGGCGCGAAGTTGGCCTGCTTTTCATGCGATCGTGCGCGAGCTCCGGGAACTCGCCAACGACGAGACACTGCTGGTCCAATCCGGTAAGCCGGTTGGCGTGTTCCGAACGCACGAATACGCACCCCGAGTTCTTATCGCAAACTCGAATCTAGTCGGCGCCTGGGCCAACTGGGATCACTTCCACGAGTTGGAGCGGAAGGGCCTGATGATGTACGGCCAGATGACTGCTGGCAGTTGGATATACATTGGTACTCAAGGGATCGTACAGGGAACATTTGAGACGTTTGCTGCAATGGCGGACAAGCACTTCGGTGGTGACCTGGCAGGTAAGCTGGTTGTCTCAGGTGGTATGGGTGGAATGGGCGGTGCGCAACCTTTAGCCGCAACGTTAAACGGCGCTGTCTTTCTAGGAATAGATGTAGATCCGGCCCGAATCGAGCGGAGAGTTCGAACAGGCTACTGCGATCGCATCGCTTGGACCTTGGAAGAGGCATTGGCGATCTGTGAAGACGCCAGAGAACAGAAACGCCCAGTCTCGGTGGGGCTGGTGGGAAACTGTGCGGAGGTACTTCCTGAGATCGTGACGCGTGGCGTGAAGATCGACGCAATAACGGACCAAACGAGTGCTCATGATCCTTTGTACGGTTATGTCCCTAAAGGATTGACGTTGGAGGGAGCGGCAGAATTACGCGAACAGGCTCCCAGCGAATACATTTCGCGAGCACTGGCTTCCATGGCCGAGCACGTCTCCGCAATGCTGTCTTTGCAGCGTTCTGGCGCAGTTGCCTTCGATTACGGCAACAACATTCGGAAGCAGGCGTTTGACGCCGGTTGCACGGACGCTTTCGACATCCCCGGGTTCGTTCCTGAATACATACGGCCGTTGTTTTGTGAGGGTAAAGGACCGTTTCGTTGGGTTGCGCTCTCAGGGGATCCGCAGGACATTCGCAAGACTGACGATTTGGCGCTCGAACTTTTTCCCGAGGACCGTACATTGAATCGCTGGCTGCGACTTGCCCGTGAACGGGTTCAGTTTCAGGGTTTACCAGCGCGGATTTGTTGGTTGGGTTACGGCGAGCGCGCTGAGATGGGTGGGGCTATCAACGACCTCGTCAGACGCGGCGAATTAAATGCACCAATTGCCATTGGCCGGGATCATCTGGATACCGGATCAGTAGCCTCTCCTTTTCGGGAGACGGAGGGAATGAGGGATGGAACCGACGCGGTTGCGGATTGGCCCATATTGAACGCACTTTTGAATACTGCAAGTGGTGCGAGCTGGGTCTCATTTCATCACGGAGGTGGAGTCGGCATCGGTTATTCGCTTCATGCGGGACAAGTCTCGGTTGCTGATGGCACAGCTGAAGCGTCACTGCGGCTAAACCGGGTGCTCACCAATGACCCCGGAATTGGAGTGGCCCGGCACGTTGATGCAGGCTATGAGTTGGCTATAAACACTGCAACCAACAAATCCATTAACATTCCAATGCTTAAATGACATCTACTCGATTAGGTATTCCCGGTGTTAGTCCAGGGCGCCGTTTGTCACGCTTGAGCAGTAGTGAACGCAAAGTACGAGAGCTACATAATTGAAGAATTGATCCCAGATGTAGACGTGCGTTTTCGGACGATGAAAGAACGATCTGCGAGAGCAATCGCAGGACTTTCGATGGGCGGTTATTTTTCAGACCAACAGACGATTTGCTGACCTCTTAACAAGGAAGAAGGTCCCGCACGAGTTTCGTCAACTGCCCGGTGGCCATACGTGGAGTTATTGGGACCAGCAGGTTAAAGAGGTTCTTCGGGTTGCGTCGCGAAAGATGAACTGGCGCGCTTTGGAGAGTGCATCGCTGCGCTCCCTGGCCCCCGCATTCCAAAGAAGGAAGGATTTTTGTTGCTCAACTTTGCCATTCAGACAGCCCGCGACGCTGGTCGGATTCTCGCTGATGGACTAGGTCGAACCTTACAGATCTCAAACAAAGGCGATATTGACTTGGTTACGGAAGCAGACCTCGCCGCGGAGAAGCTAATTATTGAAAGGATCCGTTCTCACTATCCACGGCACGCAATTCTCGCAGAAGAATCGGGCTCTACAGATGGTGTAACCGAAATTCCGGGAAAGAGCGAGTGGAAATGGATTGTCGATCCCCTTGACGGCACAACGAACTTTGCTCACGGCTATCCCTGCTTTTGTGTTTCCATCGCCCTTGAACGCGCGGGTCGACTTGAAGTCGGCGTTGTTTATGATCCCACTCGTGATGAGGTGTTCGCCGCGGAAAGGGATGCTGGTGCTTTACTTAACGGTCGGGCGATAAGGGTCTCGGCCGTGGAAGACCTCAACCGAGCCATGCTTTGTACAGGGTTTCCGTACGATGTTAGAGAACGACCCCACTTCGCTCAAGACTTCACGAACTTCACGATGCAAGCACAAGCCGTGCGACGAGATGGCTCTGCAGCGCTCGACCTGGCATATGTTGCTTGTGGCCGATTTGATGGGTTTTGGGAGAATGGCTTAAACCCATGGGACGTAGCTGCCGGAGTGCTTCTAATTTCAGAAGCCGGTGGCAGAGTGAGCGACTTCTCAGGCGCGACGCTGGACATTTACTCAGCGAAGGTTCTGGTTAGCAACGGTCTAATACACGAAGCAATGATCCGGGTTCTCAACTCCTAGAGTGTTTTTCCAATGATGCTCGCCAATGTGGCGCTTTCACGACGTGCGCACTCCCGGGGCTCTTCTCCCGCGAGCTGAACAACTTCGTGAACTGGATGGTAGGTGATTTTGACTGAGCCAGTTGCAGGCACTCGTTTGCCATTGGGCCAGACAGTGTTCCCGCCCTGAATCGTAACGGGAAGGATGGGAACTTTTGTTTCGAGGGCCATTCTTGTCGCGCCCGCCTTGAACCTGATCATGGAACCATCGGGCCGACCTCTACCGCCTTCAGGGAATATCACCACCACTCCTCCGTTACGCAGCCACTGAAGTGATCTGCGAATAGCAGCTGGATCGCTGCCTTCGACGTGTAGTGGCCAGGCGCCTAACATCCTCATCAGTTTACCCACGATTGGCCATGTGAAGGCTTCATTCCATGCAAGAAAACGCACTGGTCGCTTAATAGGGATGGTAAGCCAAAATGGATCCAAATATGTCTGATGATTGGCAGCGACAATTAGGCCTCCGGTCAGTGGAATGTTTTCGGTGCCTGTGTACTGCAACCTCCAAAAAGCGCGGCTAATCAAGGCCACAATTGGCCTCAACGCGTTAATGAACCACTGCGGAAGTACGGATCCTCCAGCGTTGGCCTTCGAACCTGCCGTTCTTTCGGAGAGTTGCTCTGTGTCGTTCAATAGAATTCCTGTACTTTCACCTGAATGCCTAAATCAGATGATTTCCGACCACCATTCGGGGATCTCGGTTTCGGTGAGAGCGTCATCGTTCCAGCATTTGCAGTTTTCACATTCAAAGCCACGATAAATTCTGGCTTCTTCCTTTGTCAGCCCAAGCGACGTGCGCGACCGGCAATCGGGGAACGAGCAGTACCGATGGACCTCAACCAGCAATAAAGTACGTGGAAAGACCAGGCGTTCGTTAATCTTCATCGTGGTGCTCCAGCCAAAGGCTCACGATAAAGCTTACAACGGCCAATCTCGATCGATAAACTCCACATGAATTCTGGGAATGCCGTCGGCCGGCGTCTTTCGTGCCCGGATCACACCATGGACACGAACGTCGTACTGCGTGCTGGTAAGTCTAATAAATCGTCCAACTGGTATAGTGAGAGTTGTAAACAGTGTCGCGCCCCTCAAACTGATATTTTCAGTGACTGTGTTTTCGCTCTTTGCGACTTCATTTTTGTCGTCGAGTACTTCCAGCAGTATATCAACTGGAATATTGTGGCGAGTGTGAACACGTAGATCAGCTGTTGACACTACGGGTGGTGAGACTTCTTTGAGCGCTAGTTTCTGACCGAGACTCGAGGCTACGTCGAATCGTTTCGTCGGGTCCTCTTCGTAGCTTTGTGGGGGCCGCTTTCCAACGAACGCCACCCCAACATCGAACAGTGGTGATTTTCCGGGCGAACTCTCGAGCGCTCGGAGATGCCGGACAAGTGCCCAGACCCGGTATTGATCTTCAACGTGGTCAAACACCCTTAGCTGTCGGGGCATGGGTATGGTCATGTGCAGAAGTCGACCTCGCTCAGTTGGTCTCTTAAGAATAAACCCTGCTCCGAACGGGGTAACGTCCGTCAATCTCGTGAGTTCAGTCCACTCAAAATCAACAGTTTCGCGACAGTGCACACGAACCGGCAGTTGCAACTCAAGCCGCTCACGAATACGTTTCCAAGGCCTCTCTTCGCTCATCAGTTTTTGCGACTTACCGGTCCCACTTGGTGGTTAGGATTTCGCAGCCAACCGCGGCATTACGCTACCTGCCGATTGACGTATAAATATGCTGGTATATCGGTCAGAAGCCATTGATTTTATTAGAGTTGTTCTTAATTCGAGCTTTGCCAAAAACGTACTGCGCAGACTATAATTAGTCTTACTTCGCGAGCCGATAAATTGTCGATCTCACTAAAACCAAAGAGTCCCGAGCAGCCAGTAGTTCTTGCAGACGTGCCTCCCTTTGACGGCCGTCGTGCAGCCTCATGACTGAGTGGGGGACGGGCGGTGAGTGCAAGTTTTTACGTCGCGCGGATTGTACTGGAAAGGGCTTTAGATGGAAACCACTTCTGAACGAAACCATATAAACATCGAAGACGAGATGCGGCGCTCGTATCTTGATTACGCAATGTCCGTAATTATCGGGCGTGCGTTGCCTGATGTTCGTGACGGTTTAAAGCCAGTGCATCGTCGCGTACTCTGGGCCATGCACGAACTGGGCAACACTTATAACAAAGCCTACAAGAAGAGCGCGCGAATTGTCGGAGACGTAATTGGTAAATATCATCCGCATGGGGACATGCCGGTATATGACACCATCGTAAGATTGGCGCAGGACTTCTCAATGCGATACCCACTGATCGACGGTCAGGGCAACTTTGGATCTGTCGATGGCGACGCCGCCGCTGCGATGCGTTATACCGAAGTGAGAATGGCTCGGCTGGCTAACGACGTCCTCGCAGATATAGAAAAAGAGACGGTCGATTTCCAGCCAAACTACGATGAGTCTCTTAATGAACCAAAGGTCCTACCTACCCGCATTCCGAATCTACTCATCAATGGTTCGGATGGAATAGCGGTTGGCATGGCAACCAAGATCCCGCCCCACAATCTCACTGAAGTTGTCGATGCCACTCTTGCATTGCTCAAGAATCCGGAAATTCCGATCGAACAGCTGACCGGGATTGTCACAGGTCCAGATTTTCCAACAGGCGGTTTCATCTATGGGCGCAATGAAATCAAGAGCTCTTATCTTGAAGGTCGTGGCGTCCTGCAACTGCGAGCGCGTGCCGGAATCGATCGTATCGGCCGGGGCAGTCAGGAGCGTGATGCGATCATCATTACCGAGATTCCTTTTCAGGTTAATAAGGCACGTCTGATTGAACGCATCGCTGAGCTCGTCAATGAAAAGAAGATTGACGGCGTCGCAGATCTACGCGACGAATCGGATCGAACCGGAATGCGCATCGTCGTTGAATTAAAACGCGACGCGGTGCCACAAGTAGTCCTGAATAAGTTGTACAAGCTGACGCCAATGCAGTCTTCTTTTGGCGTGATCAATCTGGCAATAGTAAATGGCCAACCTCGGGTCTTAAACCTCAAGCAGATGCTTGAGTGCTTTGTTGATTTCCGTCGTGAGGTAGTCCGGCGACGGACTGAATACGAGCTACGCAAGGCACGAGCACGCGCTCACATACTTGAAGGACTTACCAAGGCTATCGACGCGCTTGATTACATCGTGACGCTGGTTCGCAACTCGCGGTCAGTTGATGAAGCTCGACAATGGTTGACTGGTCAAACCAAGACGATGCTGGAGGTGAAGTCCTGGAAGGGTGTGCCTTCAGATGTAGCACTGAAGACGTACATTGGCAAACTTCAAAAGGCGATGGAACGCCTCTCGTTTTCAGAGTTGCAGGCGCAGGCCATTCTCGACCTGCAGTTACGGAGGTTGTCTGCGTTAGAACGCCAGAAGATCGTAGAAGAATACGAAAGCATCATTAAGCTGATTGCTGAACTGGAAGAGATTCTCGGCAATGAGAGTTCGCTGAGGCGCGTGATCGCTACAGAGCTCGAAGAAGTTAAAAAGGAGTTTGGTGATGCACGCCGAACTGAGATTGTAGACGAGGGCGCCGAGTTTTCAATTGAAGATCTAATAGCCGACGAGGAAGTTGCGATCACTGTCACGAACAGCGGATACATTAAACGTACTCCCATCACGACGTATCAGCGTCAGGGTCGCGGAGGTAAGGGGCGTTTTGGCGCAGCTGCAAAAGGCAGCGATTTTGTCGAGCATCTGTTCATCGCTTCAACTCATGCATACCTGATGGTCTTCACCGATGACGGCATGGTCTACAAGTTGAAAGTTCACGAAGTTCCAGATGC
Organism: Pyrinomonadaceae bacterium; assembly: GCA_035283645.1. Taxonomy (GTDB): domain Bacteria; phylum Acidobacteriota; class Blastocatellia; order Pyrinomonadales; family Pyrinomonadaceae; genus PSRF01. The sequence goes on along the minus strand of DATETN010000183.1, from coordinate 22,990 downwards.
TGCAGCGTCTGCTCGTGGCAAGGCTGTCGTAAACCTGATTAGCATCCCCTCAGATCGAAGGCTTGCGGGCGTGGTTCCGGTTCGCGAATTCATGGAAGGTCGATATGTGGTGATGGTCACGCGAAAGGGTGTGATCAAGAAAACTACACTGGCGGATTTTCAGAACATTCGTTCTAACGGCATCATCGCGATCAACGTCGATGAGGGAGATCAGCTGTTGGACGTTGTGCTTACTGACGGATCAAAACGGATTTTTATCGCGACTCATAACGGGTTGGCCATTCGCTTTGACGAGAAAAATGTCAGGCCAATGGGGCGGGCCACGCGTGGAGTTCGCGGAATTGACTTGCGGCCCGACGATTATGTCGTCTCAGTCTGTCCGGTATCTTCAGAGGACCGAGAACGGATGTTGTCCGTATCGGAGCAGGGCTACGGTAAACAGACGCCAATCACAACCTACCGCTTACAGTCACGTGGCGGGAAAGGTGTTATCAACATGAAGACCACCGCGAAGACTGGCAAGGTTGTAGCGGTTTTCCCCGTCGAAGATGATTCCGAAATCATGATCATCACACAGCAGGGGAAATTGATTCGCTTGGAGGCAGGACACATTCGCAAGACGGGGCGGAGCGCACAAGGAGTGCGATTGATCAAGACCGACGCAGGCGATAAGGTGACGAGCGCCTCATTGATCGAGGCAGCGGCAGAAGAAGAGACAGAGGACGCCGCAACCTGATGGACATGCTCGGTCAAGCATACCCCCAGAATCCCTGTGGAGTTGGTGATGGCGTCAAGGAAGGAAGTATCCAACCTTCACGCTTTCACCCATTCCTCACCATCTTCAAAAATCTCTTTCTTCCAAATCGGAACAGTTCGCTTCACCTCGCGGATTGCCCATTCACATGCTGCAAACGCTGCACGGCGGTGCGGCGCGCTCACGGCAATGACGATGCTCGTTTCCCCAATGTTTACTCGACCTGTGCGGTGAACGATACCGATGTGGGCGATCTCGAACTGTTCGTGGGCCTCCATCCCCAAGTGCTCCATCTGCTTAACAGCCATCTCCTCGTAGGCTTCGTACGCGAGGTAGAGAGTGCGCCGGCAGCGGGTCCACTCGCGGGCGTACCCATCCAGTGTAACTGTGGCGCCACAATGTGGGAGCACCACTCGGCGGGCGATATCACCTACGTCTAGTGGTTCCGGCGTAAGTTGAAAGAAGTCGTGGCTTTTCGGTTGATTGAGTTCGTCACTTGAACCACCACTAACTGGGGGGAAGATCGCGAGTTCGTCTCCTTCTGCAATCGGAATTTCCGGCGCTGCGTACTCCTGATTGACTGCAAACAGTAAGGATCTACCAAAACGCTGCAGTTGTGGGTAACTGGCCAGGATCAGTTCGAACGCATCCGCGGCCCTGGAATTAACAGGGAGGGACACACGGGTCTCACGTGCCCCAACGGCATCGCGCGCGGCGCCAAAAAACATCACACGAACCGAAATGGCCACAGGCTGCTCCATCCTACTCCAGACCGACTGGCTTGCCGCTGTGTCCATTCCCTTTTGCCAGTTCGTGAATGCGTGCGCGTTCCTCGTAATGCCCAACCGCCTTCTGCAGCATCTGCTTTAATCGGTCAAGACGCTCAGAGGTGGAGCGAAGCTCCAATAGGGCTTGCTTCGATTCCGATTCCATCTCCATTGCCGCAGCTACCAGGAAAGAGAGCTTCTGAGGATCAGTGTCGGATATGTCCGGAAGGGGGGCACGCTCGTCGTTAATTGTACGAATCGCACGTGCAATTCGCATGAAGAGATCACCTACCTCGCGTGCATTGTCGGTTAATAGGTCTCCGCCGTCCTCCTCGTCCTCGAAAAAGCTAACTCGAGCCACCAGATAGGGGACGCCACGCTCAAGATACGCCTCGACTCTGTACCTGATAATCCCAACGGTGAAGATATTCGAGCGACCATCAGGTAACGGCTGCACTTCTGTGACTTCTGCAACGCACCCAATGTGGCCCACCGGAGGGTGCGCCAATTCAGTGACGCTCTGATCAAAAAACGACAACCCGAAAAGATTGTTAGTTATCCTAATGTCCTCAAGAAGTTGTCGGTATCTTGGTTCAAAAATGTGCAGAGGCAAAGGTGCGCCTGGAAACAACACCAACTGCAGCGGAAACACAGGTAGTTCGTCCACGCCACGAACCTTTTCCAGAGCGTCTGTCATCAATATCTCGAGCTTGGCTCTACGTTCCAGATTGAGCTGACACAAACGACTCCTCAGATCTCAATCCAGATGGTGAAACTTAACGGTTTGATTCAGGTTTCGAAAGCATTATGGCAGAGCTAGGCAGGGAAGTCAGCAATGCAATCAACGCAGCTCGCGATAAAAATGAGCCCCCACTTCTCAAGCAGTAAGAAAGTGGAGGCTCGATTCGCCGCGTCTCTAATGGGGATTCGAAACGCGATGCTCAACTGGCCACGCAAAAGGCAGGTGGTGGCCCAAAGAATTAAGGCGCCGTTAAAGGTCGCCCATATTCAAAAGACTTCCAACTGTGGCGGCGCAATCCGGCGCAATGTTGCGAGAACCTGCTCCAGGTCAACTGGGGTACTGAGGTACCCATCCGCCTCGTAATCCTGCCGGCTCGCGCGAGGTTGCGCAACAACCAGGATCTTGGATTCGGGAAAATGCTCTTTGATGAACTTTAACAGCCTTAGGCCTACACTCTTCGCGTCCTTCTCAGATGTCAATTGCAGATCCAGAACAGAGACGTCAGGCTGATAAATCGTGGCACGCCTAATTGCCGTCTGTAGATCATTCGCAACTATCACGTCGTAATCACCGGCGAGACTCCAGAAGAGTTGCCGCGTGCTGGTCTGGTCATCATTAACGATTAAGATTCTGGGCTTCATGTTAGTACTCCTAAAACCCTGCTGAGAACAGGTAGAGGCAACGGCTGTTCCCGAACTCAGCTCCATTTGTTGGTTGGATTTCTCAACGTTGTATAACTTCTACATTTTGCGCTGAACTCATTTGGAGACATCTCGAAGAGCCAGTGTCTACTGTAGAGCACACTAACGAGTTCAGGACGAGTTAACAAAGCGCTCATTCTGGGTGGAATACCCTGTGAATATTAGTTTTTTGGTGGGCGTTCGGGCTCAGCCGGTTCGGGCGGGAAATCGCTATCGTCGATTTCATCAATCACTTTGAGCTCTGCCCCGAACTTCTGATACCCGCGGAACCGTATTTCGTTCCGAGATTGATAGGCCTGACCGACGCTGACGGACGTGATGAATATGTTCGCCTGTGATGGAAGAAGATAGGGCTTCTCACTGATACTTACCCAGTCGTAGTCGATGATGGTGCTCGCGGCAGTAATTGGAAAGTTATGCGGGATCTCCGTTGCTATCTGTTCGAAGCGAAACACGCGTCCGAGTTCACGGTCGATCCATACTCTACCGCGAGAACCGACCTGCACAATCTCTTTTCCCGCTTTGAGAGTCAAATCGGAGTGCGGTTGTTTCACAACAAACTCATAAACGAGGGTCCGGCGAGAACGCAGAACATCAGTGTCAACAAGTTTGAATTCCGTTTGAGCTCGTGGCTTGAAAATGCTGGCCAGACCGGACACGTACTCCCCGGTTGAGGTAAAGCCACCGACCAATTCGCTATAGTCGTGCGGTTGATTTGCTGCCTTAGGCGTTGGGATCCCGTTGATGGTAAGGACCTTATATTCTTCACCTGCAGTAGCGCGATAGCTGACGGCAAGCGTTAGGTTGTCTTGGGGTTGCCAGTTATTGGTTTCTCCGAACGCCGCTGTCCGCCTGATGATTTGTTTGACAATAAAGTCGGGCATCGCTTCAGTTGCAGCTAAAGTAGCAGCACGTGTACGCGTCAGGAGATCCTCTGCCTCCGCCTCCGTTGGTAGGGCCGAGCCAGTTGGATTCACACGCCGGCGCTCCGCTTCTTCCAACGTTCGTCGCAATAGCGCATCGTTGCCGCTCTTTGTCGCAACGAGAGACCGCATGCCATCTGTCAAAGGAAAGCCAATACCACGTTTTCTTATTTGCTCAACAATCTCATCGCGTTTTGTTGGATTACCAGGCAACTGATAGAGAAGAGCTACGACCTCTTTGCTAGTCAGTGGTTGCTCCGCTGTCTGCGCCAGCATAGCAGCGCAGAGGCTAATGAGAATCAGAAACAACACGGAGATCCGGAACAGGTTCATATGGAAAACAGCTTTTCGATGTGAGGGATCTCCAATAAGTTTGCCCGGGGTTCCATTTATGCTCGAGCTATTACTTCTAACAACAGAGTCTCTCGATTGCGGCCTTAAGAATCGTCACACATCGTTCGAGCTCTGAAACGGGCACGTATTCGCCTGTACGGTGTGCCACCCGGATGTCACCCGGACCCAGCACTACCGCTTCAGCGCCCAGGGCAATCATCTGCGGTGCCTCAGTCCCAAAGGCAACAGTGCCGGCATTGTTACCGGTCTCAGTCTCAAGTAGCTTAACCAGTGCCGAGTCAGCCGGTGTTTCGAAACCATCATCTGCCCGAGCTGCATCTACAACACATTCGAACTCCGGATCTGCAGATCTTTCAACTTCAATTGCGTGCTCCAACAATTCAAGCACCCTTTCGGAGCCTTGCCCGGGAACCGGCCGCCACTCCAATGTGAGCCGACATTCGCCGGGTATGACGTTCTTAGCACTGCCACCTCGAATTAATCCGACGTTCAAAGTCGTAAAAGGGGGATCGAATGCCTCGTGTCTTTCACTTTGTAGCTTAGCCGCAATTGCTTCAATTCGCCGAATGAGCCTCGCTGCAAAAAAGATTGATGAAACGCCAAAACTCGGGTATGCACTGTGTGCTTCGCGTCCTCGCAATAATATGTCTGCCAATGAGTACCCTTTGCCGGCGCGCATAGGGCGCAGAGAAGTTGGCTCTCCTACAATGCTGTATCGCACCGTAAAGGGACGCACTTCAGCCAATCTCTTTGCTCCCATTAATCCGATCTCTTCGTCCGCTGTGAAGATCAAAGCCAAAGGTCGGCGCAATTCCGAAAGGTCAACTGATGCAACCGCTTCAAGAGACGCGGCAATGAAGGCTTTAGTATCACAGGCGCCTCGGCCAAACAGTCTTCCATCAGATTGAGTTAGGCGAAGCGCATCTTTCCAGTCGGGATCAAATGGAACTGTATCCGTGTGTCCAACGAGGGCAAGTTCTACGCTCGTTGATTCGCTGAAAGTAGATCCGGCCAGTGCAAGTAGGTTCTGCTTCTCAATGCCATTTTCATCTACGTAGGGAAATCGTTTGACTGCAAAGTTCAAAGCACTGCAACGGCTTGCCAGCAGTTCCGAGATCTCCACATTTGAGTGCGATGAAACCGAATTAACGCTCACGAGCTCGGCTAATGTTTGCTGGACCAATGTACCGGTCGACGTCATTCCCATATTTTTTGTTGGAGCTTTCGAAACCTTTGAATGATCTGATCCTGGTCGCGATGGCGACCATCCGCGATGATCTGTTTACCTGCTACAAAAACGTCACGGACCGCGGAATGTGAGGATGAAAAGACGATAGCTTCCAACAGATTCTCTTTCTGAGCTCCTGCTATAGATGGATCATTCAAATCCACAGAAAAAAAATCTGCAGCCCCGCCGTCCTCGAGGATGCCCCCTGGCGATCCAATGCTGTTGGCACCTTGTTCTGTGGCAGAAGCGAACAGCCGGGAGGCGATGGCTGAATGTTCGCATTCCTCAGGTCGTGCCATGATCGCACGCTGCTGTTGCTGAAGCCGTAGGTGATATTCAAGTTCGCGAGCATCTTCAAGCAGATCGATCTCCACCTGGCTGTCAGTACCGAAACAGATTGGTACATCCAGGCGAGCATACATGTCAGCAGGAACCACACCATCGCCGAGATTCCTTTCAGTCGTTGGGCAAGCACAAACCGACGATCGAGCGGCAGCTAAACTGTGCGCACACTCCTCAGATACATGAATCGCATGGACGGCAGTAAATCGAGGACTCAAAATTCCCTCTGAATTGAGAAGTTCGATAGGGCGGCGGCCATACTCGGCTGCACAAGCTTCAACTTCCCCTTGCTGCTCTGAAACGTGCATGTGCACAGGCAGATCCAAATCACGCGCATAGCCAACCACTTCTTTCAAATATTGCAGCGGGAGTGCGCGCACACTATGCGGAGCGATGCCCGTTTTTACCAACTCGTCACATTCCAGATCTTTGGCAAGCCTTTCGTAATTCAATAAGAACCTGTCTGAACTGGGTTCGATGAAGCGCCTTTGCTTTGTATTCTCGGGAAGGCCAAAACCGGCGCGAGAATACGCCACCCGCAACAGCGTAATACGCAGTCCTACATCGCGAGCTGCCCGCACCACTTCTTTAGCAAGCAGGTTTGGATCCTCATATGAGCTCCCGTCCGGCTCGTGATGCAGATAGTGAAACTCCCCTACTGCCGTAATCCCGCTTAACGCCATTTCCAGAAAAGCCATTCGTGAAGCGTCGTAAAGGTCCTCCGCGCTAAGTCGACCTGCGGCTTGGTACATCATCTCGCGCCAGGTCCAGAAGCTGTCACTTGCACTGGTGCGATATTCTGTGCGTGCGCGAATTACACGTTGGAACGCGTGGGAATGAGCGTTGACCAAACCAGGTAATACCGCGCGGTTAATCAGCCTGCTTGCGCCGTTTGGGTCAACAGCGGCGCCGATGCTCGCGAGGTGGCTCCGACCATCAACGCCCAGGGCAATCATCTCCTGGAAAATTCCGTTAAGGTAAACGAGGTCAGGCAGCAACTTCATAAGCGTTTCAGATCAGCGAGTCGCCCCCGACTTCTTTTTATTGGCGATCCACTCGTTGACATTTCGCTCAAGGACGTCCAAAGGAACCGCACCAGAACTAAGTACAACCTCATGGAATGCTCGCAGATCAAAGGCATTCCCCAACTCTTGACTTGCCCGCTGGCGCAGCTCCTTTATCTTTAGCTCGCCAGTCTTATACGCAAGAGCCTGCCCGGGCCAAGCAATGTACCGGTCGATCTCATTGATAATGTCTAATTCCTGCTTCGGACAATTCTCCATGAAGAAGTCTATCGCCTGTTTTCGTGTCCAAAGCATTTGATGAATGCGTGTATCAACCACTAGCCGCACTGCGCGCCACATCTCATAGCTCAGCTGGCCAAATTTTGAATACGGGTCATCGTAGAGACGCATATCTTCACCCAAAGATTCAGCGTAAAGGGCCCAGCCCTCGACAAACGCTGTGTACCCGCCAAAGCGTCGGAACTTCGGAATATCCCCCAACTCCTGCGCCAGCGCGATCTGCAGATGGTGGCCCGGCACCGCCTCATGCAGTGACAAAGCCATCATTTCCCATTTCGGCCGTGATTCAGGCTTATATAGGTTTACGAAGTAGGTTCCGGCTCGTGAACCATCCGCCGCCGGCTGTCGGTAATAGGCTGTAGTTGTATCAGGCGCGATAGCGGCGGGAATCGGCTGCACCCCGTAGGGCATCCGCGGGAGGGTCCTGAAAACCTTAACGAGGTGGGGATCGATTCTTTTAGAGATCGCCTCGTAGGCGTTCAACAGCTCCTCCGGTGTGTTGTAGTAAAACTGCTTGTCCGTACGCAGAAAGTTAAAGAACTCCGGTAACGAGCCTTTAAATCCGACATCGTTCATCACCTGCTGCATCGCCGCGCGGATTCGGCGCACCTCCAATTGTCCTTTTTCGTGAACCTCACGCGGTGTAACGTTTGTCGTCGTGTATCGGCGAACCAAAAAGGCGTACATCTGTTCGCCCTCCGGGGCTTGCCATATCCCCACTTCGTCATAGCCCGCAGGAAGGTACTCTTCGACGAAGAACCGTTTGAAGGATTTGTAAGAGGGAATGATATTGCTCTCAATGGCACGGATCGCTAACCGCATAAGTCTTTCTTGTTCAGATACTCTGATACCCGGTGAGAAACGTTTGAAGGGCTTATAAAAAAGGCTCTGATCTGGATTGGCGACGATCTGTTTATCGATCTGCGCGGGTATGCGCTGCAGGATCACTTTGGGAAGCAGTATTCGCGCTCGAATTCCTTCACGCATCAACGTGATCGTCTGCTCCATGTATCCAGGAAAAGTGTTCAAGCGCGCGATCCAATCTTCGTAGTCTTTAACCGTTTCGAACCGAAGCGAGTCGGCAAGCTCATTCTCGCTTTGTATACCGCCTCGCTGATTCAGTGGAACCAAATACCAGCGGTACTTGTACGCTTCGACGTCGGTTTCATACTCCTTTTTGAAGAGGTCGTAGTTCAGTTGGTCACTTCTCGACAATTTGCTCCGGTCGATCTTCGCCAGCTCTGCCAGCACAGCGAGCTTGTGCTCGTGGCGCCTCTTGATTGCTTCAAGGCTCAGGTCGCGCCAGCGATCATTCCAACGACGGTCCCCAAGTGATGAAGCACGTGTCGGGTTCTGTCCGAGCTCATATTCCCACTCGCGATCAAGAAGCGCGTGAAGGCTCTTGGTAGCTGAATGCTCCTGCGAGAAAACCACAGCAGATAATAAGAGCAGGCAGAGAAACACTCTCGAAGCTAAGTGCATGTTTGTCTCCAAAAAGCGAAATAGGATTTTGTTACTGAACTCCTTTTAACGCCAGAACCTCTTTAGCCGCGGCTCGATCACCTGTACAGCTGATGCGCCGTGGACCTTCCAGGTAGATCAGCCCAAACCCAAGTTTTCTATAGAGTCGTACAATCTTATCAGTCGCCTGATTCGACAATACTACTGGTCCCTTATGTCGATGCAGCCATTCAGCAGTCCTCAGGGCTGCGGCCAGTCCACCGCAAAAGGGCTCTACGTATTCACGCTTCTGATGCGGCTTCCATAGCGGCGAAAGATAGGGGATCACCCAGCGTTTCCCGCCGGCCCACTTCAAGGGTGGCTTGATTGCACCATCCACGCCTTTGCGGTCCGGATGTTGTTGTGCAGCCCGCCTTGTCTTAGCGAGCACTGGATTATTCATCTGGCAGTATGACGAGAGACGTCGTTGCGAGCATTAGCAACTGCGAACCAAGAACATAACAGTGACACGCAAACTGGTCAAAGCTTCGACGCTTTCAGTAGCAAGAATGCTTGGAGTGTAAACAAAATCTTATCGCAGCATCAAATATAGTGGTTATTGATAATTGTTTCTGCACGTGCTACTTTCACGCGATTTTTTTGCAGTTCAGTGCATGAGTTCTTTGCAGCTTTGCCCAGATTGAGAGCCAACTGTCGATGCAAAAATCCTTGCCAAAGGCGCGTACGGAGAAACTGATCGTTAAAGAACTTCCGGATGAAGTTCTGGTATACGATTTGGATAGTAATAAAGCCCACTGCTTGAATCGTACTGCAGCACTTGTTTGGAGAGCTTGCGACGGTAAGACCTCAATAGAAGAGCTTAGCTCCCACCTTTCTAGACGTACGGGTGTTGCGGTTGATGAAAGGATTGTCTGGTTAGCTCTTAAGGAGCTTGAAACGATCAATCTGCTCGCCAACCCGACCAACAAGCCACCGTTCGTCGAAAATCTGAGCCGACGTCAGTTGATCCGGAACCTTGGTGTGGCGGCCGTAATGCTGCCGGCCATTATTTCGTTAGCTGCTCCTACTGCACAGGCGCAAGCGTCCTGTGTTCCACCCGGTATGGTCCCCGGAGGGTGTAATGCCGCGTCAAATTGCTGCAGCGGAGTGGGCAATTGTAAAAACCCTGCCCAGTGCAACTGATCTTACGCGGATTCTACTGTTATGGGTGGTTCACCGAAGTTGGCGTTGATGCCTTTCTGCTCGGGGAGTGGAGGTGGTGAACCAATCTCACAACATCCCAGGGCTCAACTTGCTCACTCGTTCTGTATTCTTGCAGAGCAACTGTAGCGAGCTCGGAAAACGGGTCCTCGTCGTAGTTTCTTGCTCGCCCGGCGTTTTCCAGGAATGCACCTGGATCTTGGAATATCTGCATCGTATGGAACAGAAGGTGTTGTCAGTGGAGCCAGCAAAAGTCCCGAATGTGGAATGATCAAGATCGAAGAATCTAACTGAGTTGCCATCGACGATGGGCCGGGCGGTGCTTGACGTTCTATCAGGATTGGGTTGTCAGACTCGGTTCTGGTAGTCCGAAGAGTTCCATGAGAGATGGCAGCCGAAACATTCGTTGCGGGAACTCCATCATTCAACAATTGCGCACGAATAACAGGGCTTGGAGGTAATCCGTTGGGCTTGAGTTTGATCGTTCTATTGGTTTCAAACCCGGTTGGGCCTAAGAATCCCACTCCTTGAATCCAAAGACGCACTTGATTCGCTGCAAACTGGGAAACATGGTCCGAGTCAATCGTCACTTGCAACATCAGAAAGCTCGATTTGGAACTTGGCAGAAAACGTACGATAGGTATCAGATGCTTAACGCTGTGACTTACAAAGATTTCGTAGAGTTCGTTCTCACCATTCCAGGGAATAACGGTAATTATCCAAGTACCCGCCCGGTCCAGATAGACAGCAGTTCCGGCCGATGAATTACTGGACACTTCAATTTTGGAACCGCCCTCCGAGTACTCTAGCTCCAAAGAGCCGCTAAACCGCCTATTTTTTCCGGTCAATCGAATATTGATGTGCGTCGGGGAAGCAACCTCTATCCAAAAGAAATCGCGGTCTTCAATCGTTGCCGTGCGTCCGATTATATGGCTTGGAACGGGGACAACCTTGGCGTTTGATCCCACCGAAGCGTCTGGTTGTTCTTCGAAAATCACATCATCAACGATGCCGTTCGAATCGTCGTCAATTCCGTTCAAGGTTTCATAGCCCGTTGGCCTGATTGCTGAATTGAAGTCATCAAGGTCCCCTTGAGCAGGCGCAAATCCATCTGCGTCAGAGTCATGACAGAACGCATTTGAACCGGGGAAGGCGATCTGTAGTTCTTCCGCGAGCGAAGCTGAAACTGGCCAATTCCACATTTGCAACTCACAGAGGATATTCTGACGAGCGGCTTCGGCGAGCGCTTTTACCAACAAGTCATTTCTTGCCTCGGCAGACGTTGGGGGAGTCCAGTGGTTATTCTTGAGCTGTTTAAGAAATTGAAAAACCCGCCGGAGGGTTGCGCCACTGTGCAAACCTGAAAAACGAAGCATTATTCCTGCCCAAACGCAGTTCGCATATATCTCTCGTGCTTCACACCCTGTGCCGTTCTTAACGCAATCTGACCAAGAGACACTTGTTCCTGCGGCGTCCCATGTATCAAGGTAGTCACTGATGGTCTGATCCAACAACACCGAAGGTGAAACAACACGGCCCCTTGGTGCCGCGCCTGACTGTGAGTAGGCTTGCACGTATGGTATGAGGAACGCGGTCCATGCGTGAACATTATTTCCATCGTGACTGATATAGTCGCGGTAGATGTCAAAGTTATGGGCCATCTCGTGCACTATCGGATTTGGTACACAGCCAGCGAGAAAGTCCTTCTTGTAAAAATTCATGTAGGAGTAGTAAAGCTCAACTCCTTTACGGCCCACCCAGCCGCGACCGCCGAAGTCCCTGCCAGGATCTAATAATGCGATTTGTAGAGGTCCCTCATCTGGAGGTTCGTCGCCGACAATCTCGGACATGTGCGCGTAGAGAACGTCGGTTAAATCGACAGCTCGGTGAAGATCTTCACGAGAGAATCCGTTGGTTCCGAGTTTTTCTTCCGGAACGAGATAGCTTACGTACTTGCCGCTGAATGACCTCAGAGTTTGGGTAGTGCCAAAGGTAAAAGACGTGTAAACAACCGTCGATTCAACCGGAGTCTGCAAAGTCGACCTGTCCAAGGATTGCTGAGCAGATTTGGTTTGCGTCGGCGGAAAACGGTCTTTGGGGACCAGGTAATCGATTTCGCCAGATCCCCAATTGAGGTTCAGATGATTTTGTGGTGCCGTTTCTTTGAGTGCAAACTGTGGATGAAGGGCGGTGGGTCGTTCACTTTGCGCCTGAGAGTAGGTGGGAAATAGTAGCCCGAGGAGAAGTATGGCGGTTGTTGCGCGCATGGATGTCCTCCCGATGAGTTTGAGGTTCAGGTGAGAGTGTGGGACGCCGTTCCCGCATATGCGGCATTTGTAACGACGCGCGAGCGCAAACTGCAGAGGCTGTGCCAGCGGGGCTCAATATTGCTGCGGAGGTTATGAATTGCTGCGAAGAGCTTGGAATGAAGCGTCGGAAGGCGAAAATCGCGTACTTTGGCAGCAGTAGAGAACTTAAGCCGGTGGATATGGTGGTCGTGCCATGCGCTGGCTTGAGAGGACTATCTCCCCATGTGCGGCGTCTCGACCTACCAAAGCTCCAGACTTGAGGTTTTGCTTAGAGCGACTCAGTAACCCGTAAGAGGCGACTTCCTTGCCTAAAGCGAGGTCATTAAATGAGGAGCAGCAGGAAGATGGACGACTCAAAACGGTTGCTATTGATCAGCAACTCAACATTATTTGGCAGAGGTTACTTGGACCATGCGGAAACTGAGATCAAGGATATTCTTTCGAATACATCTCACGTGCTCTTTGTTCCTTACGCATTGCATGACCGAGATGCTTACGCAGCGCAGGCACGTTCGCGATTTCATTCGATGGGATACTCGCTATCCTCTATTCACGAATGTGATGATGGTCGCGCAGCCGTAGAAAATGCTGAGGCAATCTTCGTTGGGGGTGGAAACACGTTTCGGTTGCTGCTGCTGTTGTATCAGAACAACTTGGTCGAACTTATACGGCAGCGCGCGGAAGAGGGAATGATCTATATTGGTTCAAGTGCAGGTGCAAACCTAGCGGCTCCCACGATAAAAACCACCAACGATATGCCGATTGTGCAACCACCCTCATTTGACGCGCTCGGTTTGGTCCAGTTCCAGATAAATCCCCACTACCTTGACCCTGACCCTCACTCCACCCACAAAGGGGAGACTCGAGAGGAGCGCATCATTCAGTTCTTGGAGGAGAATCAGACTCCAGTGATCGGGTTGCGTGAGGGAACGATGTTGCGCATCCAGAGCGGAAAGGTCGTTCTTAAGGGGACCACGAGCGCGCGGTTGTTCAGACGTGGCCTTGCACCGGTTGAAGTTGAGCCGGGCACCGTCGTAAATAATCTGCTTCAACCCTCAGGAAGTGGCTGATCACTCAACCTGCTTTACGCGACCAGAGAATGTAGCGATCGGTCCATCTGCGCCCCCAAAGGAACCCGGCTCCGTACACTGAACTCGGCGATGAATTGCTCAACTTGACTCAGCTCCAGTGGATTCGAGAAAAGAAAACCCTGGCCATTCTCACAGTCGAGCTGTCTCAACAGCGCCAGCTGATCCTCGGTTTCGACGCCTTCTGCAACTACATCCATACCCAGGTTTTGACCGAGCGACACGATGGTGCGGACGATCTGGATGTTCTCATCCTTCTCCATCATTTGAGAGACGAAGGAGCGGTCGATCTTCAGCGTATCAATCGGGAAGTGCTGCAGATAACTCAAACTTGAATAACCGGTACCAAAATCGTCGATGCTCAACTGAACGCCAAGTTTGCGTAACTGTTTCAGCAGGTCGATTGCTGCCTCGATATTCTCACTGAACACGGTCTCTGTGATCTCGAGTTTCAAACAGTGCGGGTCGAGTTGTGTCTCAGCAAGCACTCTGGAGATATTCCCGACGAGGCCCGGTTGATTAAACTGCTTTACGGACAGGTTCACACTGACGAACAGTGGACCAGCCATCGGATATCGTTGCTGCCACAACCTGGCTTGGAGGCAAGCTGCTTCCAACACAGTCTGTCCGATTGTGAGGATCTGGCCTGTTTCCTCGGCGACAGGAATGAAGTCTTTAGGCGAAACTAGGCCAAACTCCGGGTGTCGCCAGCGTGCAAGGGCTTCGAAGCCTATCAGCGAGCAATCCTTCAGGCAAACGATCGGCTGGTAGTAAATAGATAGCTGGTCCCTTTCGCAGGCGTGCCTCAGATCCGTCTCCATCTTCAGCCGACTCATCGACTCGCCTTGCATATCCCGCCCGAATACTTCGTATCGTGCTTTTCCTAGTGACTTGGCGCGATGCATCGCCGTTTCGGCATCGCGGAGCATGTCCGACACCTGCTCCGGGAAACTCGAGGTAGAGATCCCGATGCTCATTGTTGTATAGACTTCCTGGCCAAAAAGATTGAATGAGATGGCTAAAGCCTGTTGAATTCGGCTCGCAACTGAACAGGCCTCCTCTTCGCCGGTGACGTCGTCAAGAAGAACGGCGAATTCATCACCACCCACGCGCCCGAGAACGTCACCCTGCCGCATACACAGTTTAATGCGTTGGGCGATCTGGCTGAGCAACTGATCTCCGCTCGCAGTCCCAAGGCTGTCGTTTACAAGTTTGAAACGGTCCACATCCAAAAACAAAACCGCACACTGCTTGTCGGGTTGCAGACGCGCAACTCGCAATTTCAGTAAGTCATTGAACCTTGCGCGGTTGGGTAATCCGGTAAGATTGTCCTGCGTCAGTCTCTCTTCAGCATGTTTACGATCAGTTATGTCCTGAACCTGGAACAGCAGTCTGGTAATCTTCGCTTCAGTGTCCTTGAGAAGCGAAACATGCCACAGGGCCCAGACAGTGTGTCCTTGTGCGTGAATGTATCTCTTCTCTTGTTGATGACTCCTAATGTACCCACCCAAGACCCGCTGAACTGAAGACTGAACACCCAAAAGATCGTCCGGATGGGTAATCTGCTGAACCGTCGTGGCCCGCAATTCCCTTTCGGAGTATCCGAGCAGATTGCAAAGGGCTTCATTGACCTGCAGATAGCTGCCATCAGCTGACACTACGGCCATCCCAATTGCTGCCTGATCGAAGGTTCCGTGATGCCCGTTAATTTCAGATTTGGTGGAGTAAATGAAAGGCATGGGCGGCGAGTTTTGTTCCGGAACCGGAGAGAATCGCTGACTGCCATCGTGTTGTACTGCCGAAATTCGTTGGGGGCTCTTACCCTTCTTCTTCCGTTTCTGTTCGTACATTGCCTGGTCGGCTTGTTCCAATAGCTCCTCGAAACACGTCATGCGCTCAGGCTCTAACGCGGCCACACCAATACTAAATGACAGTTTGTAGCCACGCTTTTCTTCCGCGTTGTAAGCTGCCAGATTTTCTGTAATGCGCGCGACAGCCTGGTCCTTGTCCGTGCTGGGATCCGTAACCAATATCGTAAATTCGTCACCGCCCAACCGTGCAATGATGTCTGTGCTTCTGAAACTCTGGGCGAGAATGGATGCAGTCGTGATTATCGCGTTATCGCCCTCATTGTGCCCAAATTCGTCGTTAATTCTCTTCATCCCGTCAAGATCGATGAAGAGTAAGAGCAGCTTCTCATTCTTTCTACGCGCAAAGTTGAAATGCGGACCAGCCTGCTTGAGCAAACCTCGACGGTTGAACAGGCCGGTCAATTCATCCTTGAGCGAGCTGTTGCGGAGGACTTCTTCAGCCCTCTTTCGTTCTGTAATGTCACGTACCACTTGCACCAGCCCGCCGCCGGCCACACTGGAAATTGAGATTTCAAGTGGGAATGTTCCGCCATTTACTCTTCTTCCCAGTGCTTCACCTCGCCATGAACCGTCTCGCCAAACGATCGGCATTATCTTGTTTTTGAGACGATCTAGTTCGTCCTCAGAGAAGAACATTTCCCAGCTTTGTCCAATAAGGCTGCGAGCGTCCGTATAACCGAAAGTTTTCGGATAAGCATCGTTGAGATAGATACAACCACCTAGATGATCAATGATCGCCATACCATCCATCGACGCTTTTATGGCCGCCATTTGTTGGGCCAGCGACCTGGCCGCGCGTTTGGTCTCAGTAATGTCACGAACGACCATGGTTGCGCCCGTAATCTTTTCAAATCCCTCTCTTATCGGACAGATCGACAAGGAAACCTCGATCGGGATTCGACCTTTCTTCGAATGCGCGGTTTCATGTCTGTTGATGATCTCTCCTTTAGCAACCCGGTCCAGTAGCAGTGTGGATTCACGATCAGCCTTTGGGTCGAAGATGATCGATATGTTTAGTCCAATGGCTTCTTTAGGAGAATACCCGTAAATGCTTCTAGCGGCGCTGTTCCAACTCGTAATGATTCCGTCAGTGGTCACTCCAATGATTGCATCTCGAGAGACGTCGATGATTCGTTGCAGGCTCGATAGCTCTTTTCCAATGCCATTTAGCTCTTCATGGTTCCGCCGCACTCGGCGCCAAAGGATACCCATCACGGATGCGGTTGTTAGAAAGAGAACTACGCGAATGGTGGTTGTGTGTGAGCCGAAGGGGGTTGGAATGATGCTGCTGATCCCGAGCGATAGAAGGATCAGCGAAAGGATGACCCGCCACAGTTTGGGCTTTAAGTGACTGGTTTGTGAATTGGCATCGAGTGACATGGCTTGTGCTACCGCGATGAGGTCCTTCGAATTTTTAGGTAGAGCGTCTAACGGGGGCTGTTCTCTTTCAAGTGGAAGCAGGGCCAGTCGTTCTGGGGCCCTCGGCAACGAATCCTAGGGCCAGTTCTGTGCCACGTCGTGTTGGGTGGTGTATGGAGCGGTTTTCGCGATAAACGGCTGGGAAAGTGAATGCATCGATCTGCGAAACGCTAAGCCACGAATGCAATCTGACCGAAGGCGTTCATTCTGATAGAGCGTTCTGGCAGCATTACTCTTTCAGATTTTCCCCACCTTTTAAGCCATTTTGCCCTTAAGACCGACGCACGTTTGATTCAAAACAGTCTTAAGAGTCGATAGGTAGCCAAAACTGGAATAAGAAACGTCGCGGAATGAGGATGAGTAAAACGAGATCCAGAAATGATGGTGCCGGAGGTCGGACTCGAACCGACATGAGGAGTGAACCTCGCCAGATTTTGAGTCTG
Organism: Pyrinomonadaceae bacterium; assembly: GCA_035283645.1. GTDB lineage: Bacteria > Acidobacteriota > Blastocatellia > Pyrinomonadales > Pyrinomonadaceae > PSRF01. The sequence goes on along the minus strand of DATETN010000183.1, from coordinate 6,084 downwards.
GTGCGTATACCAATTTCGCCACTCCGGCAACGATGTGTCGAAGGATGATAAAGGCTTAAGTGAGCGCACGCAACCGTGGCCCACAGGTGTTCGCTCTGACCCTTCTCCACCCAGTCCCGGTGGAGGCGTGGGGCCCTGACAGAAGGAACGAATAACCCTCCCCTCGCCGGGAGTTGGCGGTTACACCTGGATATAAAGGGGGGCCGGTTCCAACTCTGTGCTGAACTGTCTTCTCCAACCTTTAATGCTCAGTCTTTTTGGCTAAGTCACTGAACTTACTGGCCCAACTGCGTAAAAACTTGTTTACCACTGATGAGTAAACCCTGTAGAATCCTCGGGCTGTCCTGCGGCGCAAGGTTCCAACGAGGCCGCTTCCCTCCATCGGTTCTTATTTTTTTGTAGTTCCACGATTTTTTCACCTCGACACAGGAGTCTTTAGATGCCAGTGAACGATCGGCCGCGCATCCTGCTCGTGGATGACCAGCAGAACATAACAGACATTCTGTCGGATTTACTGGCCGCAGATTACGAGTGCCTGGCGGTTGGGTGTGCCGAAGAGGCGCTATCGAGATTAGGGGAACAGGAGTTTGAGTTGGTGCTCAGCGACATCACCATGCCGGGGATGAGTGGGCTCGAGATGTTGCCGCATGTGAAGCAACTGGCGCCTGACACAGTGGTGGTGATGATCAGCGGAATGCAGACGGTGGAAAGTGCGATTGGGGCGCTTCGGCTGGGTGCTTTTGACTACCTGATGAAACCATTTGATTTGCGCCAGGTGGAGGCAGTTGTGAAGCGGGCCTTAGAACACCACGAACTAATCGCGGCGAAGAAGCGCTACGAGAACCACCTGGAGGAGTTGGTGAATCAGCGGACAGCCGAGTTAGACCAGGCGCTGGAATCGCTGGAAGACGCGTATCGTTCCACACTGAAAGCGTTGACTACGGCGCTGGAGACACGTGACTCAGAGACTCACGGCCACTCGGAACGGGTTGTCAGTTACAGCCTGCGACTGGGCCAGGAATATGGGCTTGATGAAACGCAGATGAAGGCGCTTGAGTTTGGCTCGCTGTTACATGACATTGGCAAGATCGGCGTGCCGGATTCAATATTGCGAAAGCCAGCCAAGCTGACCGAAGAGGAGTGGGTGCAGATGCGAGAACATCCGTTGCACGGCCAACAGATCTTGCGAGGCATCCAATTTCTGGAAGGAGCGGCGCGGGTGGTAGCGCAGCATCACGAAAAATGGGACGGCACCGGATATCCACGCGGGTTGCGTGGTGAAAACATTGATCTTTGTGCGCGCATCTTTTCGGTAGCAGACGCGTTCGATGCCATGACAAGTGATCGCGTGTACCGGCGCGCCAAATCTTACGAAGCGGCCGCGCAGGAACTCGACGACTGGTCAGGCAGACAGTTTGACCCGCAAGTTGTCGCTGCCTTTCATCGGGTCCCGAAGATCGATTGGGAAGTGTTACATCGACAGTCACTCTTGCCGAAGTCTAACGACTTTGATGTTGCGCGCATGGTCCAGATGTGGGAACGTCAAATGGAAAGTGTGCTCAGCTAGTTTCTATTGAACCGGAACGACGTACCCTCGCCGAGAGCGCACGTTCAAACCAACCCGACGTGAGGCTACTTCGACACTGCGATACTCTCCAGCCTTCGCTTGAGCCAGCGGCCGTTTGGGTCTATACGTCAGCACATATTCGGCACCAATCTCCTTTGCAACACTTCGAGCTTGAGCGATCATTTCCGCTGTGGACTTAGGTAACAGGAGTTGTCCTCCTGTCTCGGATGTCATTTGGGCCAAAATCAGCTGGCTCTCCTTTACGTCCTCCTCATAAGCCCTGCGCTGCCGTCGCATCTTAGGATCGAATCTAAGGTCAACACCGAACGTCGGGTTACGCGTGGTTCCTGGTGGAAGTGTGGGATCTGTGCTGGTAATTGGGTCTGAAGAAGTTGGCCGCTGTCCACCCCGTACATTTGCGGGCAAATTCCCCTTCCACTGTCGGACAAACTCAGTGTAGCTAACAACGTGAACGGTAGCGCGGACAGCCAGCAGTTGTTTTATTGCCTCTGATCGATCGATCTTTCCGCCAGACTCAACTCCGTCAGTTATCAGCACCACGTGACGACTTCCCTCGGGCCGCGTTATTAACTCTCTGGCTGCGGCCGCCAGCGCATCGCCGAATGTGGACCGCTTGCCAGATGAGACCTTCTTCTTCAGTGCTATCTGAGTAGCCCGGACATCGGTGGTCCAACCGCTGATCGTCTCGACCCTATTATTGAATTGCATCACGGTTACTGACGTACCCGGGCGCAATCGCTGGAGGATGTTGATCGCTGTGTCTCGCGTGAGGCTGGTTCGTTTGGACTGGCCTCCCAGACCACTTAATTCACCACCGGTATCAAGGACCAATACGACGTTAGGTGGAATGCGACGAATACTCCTAATCTCTTGGGCTACACCGTCCTCGAGAACGAGGATGTCTTCCGGCTCAACCGTGGGGTCGTAATGTCCGTATTGGTCAACCGCAACGACCGGCAGGCGCACTTCTTCAGTAAATACACGAACCGGTTCCTGTTCGCTGCGGGAAGGTGCTGGAGTTGCCGTTGGCGAAGGCCTCGGTCTTTGTGCGCCGGCATAGTCGAAGGTCGTAAGCAACAGAACGCATGCGACCAGGATATGTTTGAGGCTAATCAACTTCTACACACCTTTGCAGCCTGGCGAGACGCCCCTTTGATGCACCTCCCAGTGGTTCGGAGTTGCCCTGACTCACAAGATTCATTGCCTTGACTGCGCTTGCACGGCCGTAATGGCGACTGCGTCTACGATATCCTCAACTTTGCAGCCGCGGGATAGATCGTTGGCGGGTTTATCGAGTCCCTGGAGGATCGGGCCGATGGCTGTTGCGCCAGCCAGTCGTTCGGTGAGCTTGTAAGCGATGTTACCGGACTGAAGGTCAGGAAATATAAGAACGTTGGCGCGGCCAGCAACGGGCGAACCTGGAGCTTTCGAGTCAGCGACCGCCGGCACTATAGCAGCATCCAATTGTAACTCACCGTCGATCTCCAACTCGGGAGTACGCGCGCGAACTGTTCGAGTTGCTTCTACAACTTTGTCGATCAAGCGATGCTTTGCGCTTCCTTTAGTTGAGAAGGAGAGCATTGCAACTCTGGGTTCTGTTCCCAGTAGCGCCCGGCAAGACTCTGCAGACGCGATTGCGATATCAGCAAGCTCGGTTGCTGAAGGCTCAATAACGACACCGCAATCCGCAAAGATCATGGCGCCCGCGTGGCCGAAAGAGCGGTCCGTTAGACGCATGAGGAAGAAGCTTGACACTAGCTTGAAGCCTGCACGAACGCCGATGCAGAGCAGTGCGGCCCGAACTGTATGCGAGGTAGTATTCGTCGCGCCAGCTACAGAGCCATCGGCGGCGCCCAGACGTACCATCAGATTTCCGTAATAAAGCGGATCAGATAGAGTCGTCCGAGCCTCATCGGACATCATCCCTTTCGCTCGACGTAATTCGTGAAACAGCGCCACCATTTTGTCGAAATCTGGTGCACGACGATGGTCGATCAGTTCGACGCCTGAAAGATCGGCGCCCTCGTGACGAGCAGTTTCACGGACCTGCTCTTCGTCGCCCAGCAGGATGATTTGCGCTAATCGGTTTCGCGCACAGATAGACGCTGCGATAACTGCGCGGGGATCGTTGCCCTCAGGCAACACAATTCTTTGCACTCTTGAGGAGGCGCGTTTACGAAGTCGCTCCAGAATTTCCATGGTCATGTCTAATCGGCTAGCGAGTCTAGCGGAAGCGCGCCGGTCCTAACAAGCTTTCATTCTATTCCGAAATTCATGTTAACGTTACGCGCTGTTCCCGAAAGAAAGTTTTCGCTAGTTAAACACGAGGTGGATTATGGCTCTCATGGCGAGAAGGCGTATGCGAAATGTACTGCTTTTTGTCCCTAATATGGTGCTGTTGTGTCTGCGGCTGTTGTCCGACTCTCGTGTCCCAAAGACTGAGAAGGCTTTAGTGGCCGGAGCCATTATCTACGCTCTGATTCCGCTCGACCTCGTACCAGATTTGATTCCGTTTGTTGGGCAGATTGACGATGCCTATCTAATTGCTCTCACATTGCTGCGTCTGGCGAATCGAACCGATCCGGCAATAGTTAGAGAACACTGGAGAGGCGGCGGCGATGTCGTCGAACTCATCGGCTCAATGGCCATGCTTGCAGCAAAGTTACTGCCGGGCCGGATACGTCGCGTCCTAACCGCACGTGTTGAGGCTTCAGGTGAGAACATTGATCTGTCAAAAGGAATTCCCAAGCCATTGCTTGTCGCGAGAGGTGGTGAGCTTGAAGGACAGCGGGCGGACGCAGACAGACGCTAAGTAACGATCATCCAATCCACCACACCTTCAACTCGCCGGGCGAGTTCAGTCACAGCAAGTGGGTTGCTGGTTTTGATAACCGAGAATCTGCGGTTGTTAGCTTCATCTATGGAACCATCGTCGGCTTGAGCAACAAGCGCCACCTTCAATGTCGGAGAGTCGGCCACCAGGAACCATTCCTTCGTCAGTTCGAACTCAGGATCCAAGGGTATCACTCGGATGTTGGGATGCCGCGGCGGTTTCCAGTCGGGCTCACCAAAAATTATCAGCGATTCGGAGATATCCGCTATTCGCATGTACCGGTCAGCGATCGGTTTCATGGCGGACAACTTTTGAAAGCCTGCATAGACCCGTCCTTCGCGATTTGTATTAAGAAGCAGAGCGTTTTCGATCAAGAGCAATGCGTATTCGATTCCTGGCGCCGTCGATCGAAAAGTGATTGTTTCATGATCAACAAACTCTTTGCGTGAGATGGTTCCGATGTACGGAAGTTTTAGGCTGTTCAGGCTTTTAGCAAACTGCCGGGCGCGGCGAAAAATTGAAAAGTCCTTCACTGGCGGAGATCTCCTCCTTCGGGGCACCTCCTTTTATACCTAACTTACAACCCGCCAGCGTTACGAATCTTTTATGGAAGATTGTAAAAAGCTCACGATTTTGTCAGCGACAGGATTCAGTGTGGGGATTTGGCCTCACTCTTTGCCCGCAGGACTTTCAAAAGCTTCTCATGAATCCCATCAAAGCCACCATTCGACATAACGGCCACCACGTCACCCGGGCGGAGCTCTGGTGTTAAGTGGCGTACGATTGTATCTGCATTTGTCATGCAAAAAGCCGGCTTGTTTTGGCCCGAGATGTCTCGGATGAGTTTAGCTGTATCTAGTGTGCGCCCCTTCTCAACAGCTTTTCCGCTGTCGAACACTTCTGCGATAACTACATAATCCGCTGCCGCAAAAGCTGACGCGTATACCGGTTGAAAAACCGCCAAACGAGAGGACCAGGAGCGGGGCTCAAACACCGCGATTAACCTCCGATCGGGATATCGACGTCTTAAACCGCGCAGAGTCTCTCTCACGGCAGTGGGGTGATGAGCAAAGTCGTCGATTACGGTGACGCCGTTTTCGTTGCCTCTTACCTCGGCCCTACGTTTCACATTCTTGAAGGTGGCAAGCGCACCCACGATGCGATCTCTATCGACTCCCCACGCATCTGCCGCGATCGCGACAGCGGTGCAGTTAAGTAAATTGAAGTCGCCCACTAATGGCGTCTCAAACCGGCCCCATTCAACACCGTCACGAAAGATCTTGAACAGCGAACTAGTTGAGCCAAATTGGGTGTCTCGGATCTGCCACCGGGCATCGTCGGTGAAACCGAAAGTCTCGACTTGAGTGAACAGCTTATTGCGAAAAGACTGTACAACATCGCGAACAGCCGGGCTGTCCCACCCTAGAATCAGCCGGCCGTTTGCAGGCACCAGATTCATAAAACGTCGAAATGCAAGCTTAACTGCAGCAAGATCAGGATAGATGTCGGCATGGTCAAATTCGATGTTGTTGACTATTGCTATCTCTGGGAGGTAGTGCATGAACTTTGGCCCCTTATCAAAGTAAGCGGTGTCGTACTCATCGCCTTCGATAATAAAGTAGTCGCTTTCCGTCACTCGAAAACTTACTCCAAAGTTCTGAGC
>DATETN010000182.1:0-7384 GCA_035283645.1 Pyrinomonadaceae bacterium | reverse complement strand
GTTTGACAAGATTTCTGATTCTTCTGCTTACAAGGAGCCTCTGAATGCAAGAAGCACTTGGCATGGTTGAGACAAAAGGCTTGGTGGCGATGATCGAAGCCGCCGACGCGATGGTAAAAGCTGCCAACGTGACCCTGATCGGTTACGAGAAGATTGGCGCCGGCTTTGTCACCGCAATCGTTCGAGGCGATGTCGCTGCGGTTAAGGCTGCCACTGATGCAGGTGCAGCAGCCGCGCGCCGCGTGGGCGAGCTTGTTAGCGTCCACGTCATTCCGCGTCCACATGGCAGCGTTGACGACGCGCTACCAATAGGAAACCGCGGCTAGCATGATCATTGCTCGTATCCTCGGGACAGTCGTGTCGACTCAAAAGGACGAACGACTGAAAGGCAAAAAGCTCTTGATCGTTCGGCCGGTCAATGTTGATGGCACCGATACCACGGGCTATGTAGTTGCCGTTGATACCGTCGGTGCTGGATTCCACGAACGAGTGTTGGTGGTTGCCGGTTCCAGCGCCCGTCTGGCGGCCGGGATGAAAGACACGCCGGTCGATGCGGCAATCGTTGGCGTGATCGATACAGTTGATGTGACGAGTCCTTGAATCGCGGTCTAAAACTATGCAGCTGGCGCGGGTAATCGGAACTGTTGTAGCGACCATTAAGAACGAGTCGCTCGACAGTCGCACGCTTCTGTTGATCCAGACGCTGGACAAGGATCTTGCACCCGCGGGAAAGCCACAGGTTGCGGTCGATTCAGTCGGTGCGGGCGTCGGAGAACTCGTCTTCTGGTGCCGTGGCAAAGAAGCCAGTTTTCCGTTTAAGCGAGAAGACACTCCAACTGATTGCACGATCATCGGCATCGTAGATTCGGACGCGCACGTTAACAACTGTCGAGCATCATGATCCTTGCGAAAGTAATCGGGAACATCGTTGCGACGCAAAAGAACCATCGTTACGAGAATGCGCGAGTGATGTTATGCCAGCAGATCACCCCTGAAGGCGAAGAGCTCGCACACACGGTGCTGGCCCTTGATGCGGTTGATGCAGGTGTTGGTGATACGGTTTTGATTGTTCAGGAGGGCTGGAGCGCTTCGACCGTTGCCACTGGCAAAGCAGGCGCCGCGATCGATTCAGCCATTGTCGGCGTGGTGGACTACGTTGACCTTTTGAAGTAGCTAATGAACTCGGAAACTGAACAGGCTCGGAGAATCGCGGAGAGGGTTGCTCAACGTGTGGGTTCAGCTGGCGCCGCCCAGCCTGTTACTGACAATGTGGCGACTGAACTTGCATCGATGCGAGCGCTTCTCAGCGATCTGCAAAAAAAGCTCACTGACATCGAATCGCGCGTGAGGTCGTCTGACCATACCCCTTCCATTGCTCAGCGCCCGGTTCCATTAACCCACTCTCCCTGGCTTGCCGGAGTTAATGCGACCGCCGCGCATCCCAGCCAGGAAAGATTTGGTGTCGAGGAGGCGGTGGTTTCAGAACTGGTGGATTTTTTTGAAAAGGAAAAGGCCTGCAGTTTGGAAACCAGCAAGCCTTGCGATCATTGCGCGATGTGCAGCTCCCGCGGCTTCTAGTCGAGGTCAGAAGTCAGAAGTCAGAAGTCAGAAGTCAGAAGTCAGACCAATGAGCAATGACCAATGAGCAATGACCAATCGAATGAGCAATGACCAATGACCAATCGAATGAGCAATGACCAATGAATTGCTTCTATTTTTCATTTCCCATTTCCCATTTCTATCCTCCATTTCCCATTGCTCTCAGAGGTCGGAGGTCAGAAGTCACAAGTCAGATACCAATGACCAATGGATTGTTTCTATTTTCCATTTCCCATTTCCATCTTCCATTTCCCATTTATCTCCGTGTCTCTATTTTCTCTGTGTCTCTCTGTGGTGAGGGGTTTACTACCGAGACACAGAGTGAGTAAGCAAGGAGTCGCAATTACGAAATGAAAAATGGAAAATGAAAAATGAGAAATGGAAAATCATGGAAAATTGGTCATTGGTATCTGACCTCCGACCTCTGACTTCCGACTTCTGACCCCCGACTCCGACCTACTTCGCGGGGGTGCTGTTAGGTCTTAGGGAATCTGCATTGATCTGAGGTACGGTGGTAGCCTCCTCCTCAGCCCGGAAGTAAGGTTCCTCCTGAAACCCAAAAATCTTCGCAGAGATCACTGTTGGAAATCTCGCCCGGGTGGTGTTGTAGTCCTGCACCGCCTCGTTGTAGTCCTTGCGTGCCGTAGCGATGCGGTTTTCTGTTCCTACCACTTCATCCTGCAACTTCAGGAAATTCTGATTCGACTGTAACTGAGGATAGGCCTCCTGCAGCACCAGCAATCTTCCTATTGTCCCACCAAAACTGTTGGCTGCATCGATGACGGCCTGTTTCTGCTCTGGTGACTTATCACCACCTTCACCTTGTGGAGCCTGTTGGGTTGCATTCAGCAGTCGCGACCGTGCCTCCGCAATCCTGCCGAAGACCTCTTGCTCCTGGACGCCCGCAAGTTTGGCTGATTCCACCAGATTGTTGATCAAATCAGCACGACGTTGCAGTTGGGTTTCAGTGTTGGCCCAGCGGCCTTTCACATTTTGTTGCTTGGTCGTCAGTACGTTGTAACCGCAACCGCTCGCGCTGACCGCGATGAAGATAACCGACAGTAGCAGTAACAGTTGTTTGGATTTCATTTTGTCTCTCCCTTTGTGCTTCGCTTCCAGGCTAGTGCTCACCCTGACGATGTAACTCATCTACGGCCTCTACAACCACCTCAATTTGCGCCATATAAGCGGCGAATAGATCATTTGCCTCCTGGTCTGTGGCCGGCCTAAAGCCAGTGGCGCGAATATCAAAAATCCTTTCGAAGGGTTCCATATCCAAATGCAATAACTGTGCTGTGGCGCGTACGCAATCGGGTTTTGCCACCGGCGCGTCGTGATGGTGCAGGATTAAGACCGCCCGAAAAAGCGCGGCGAAACTCGCCAAACTCTCGCTCATCAGATCGCAGAGCTTTTCAATGGAAACCGACGCGGGTATATACAACCGTCGCAATTGGATCAGCTTGCTCCGAAGTTCATATTCGGCCTGGTGCCGCAGCTCTTTGTTAGAGACAGTTACATATTCGAAGGGATCCTTGCCATGTAAAACCACACGCGCCTGGGCCATTTGATGAAACTCGATTGGAAATACGTCGGCGGCGTCGGATAGTTCCTCAACTGTGAAGTAAACCGGCAGCGGGTGTCCAAGTCTTTGCCACTCACGCATGGGCGCCTGGGCCTGCCGCAGCTCCTCGGGGGTGATGCGATTGAGTGCGATTAGGAGGTTATAGTCGGAGCGCAGTTCGATGTGGTCACCGGCTGCGGCTGACCCGTAGAGCACGACGGAAGCGAGATTTGCGCCATGCGTGGTCTTAAGATCGTCAACCAAGCCGTTGAGCGCCTCTTGCACGATTCGCTTTGCCATTGGAGTGGACATGGATACTAACAGATCAGAGGTCAGAAGTCAGAAGTCAGAAGTCAGAAGTCAGAGGTCGGAGGTCGGAGGTCGGATACCAATGACTAATGACCAATGAGCATGACCAATGGATTGCTTCCATTTTCCATTTCTCATTTTTCATTTATCTCCGTGTCTCTGTTTTTCTCTGTGTCTCTCTGTGGTGAGGGGTTTACTACCGATACACAGAGGTCATCAGAGGTCAGAAGTCAAAGGTCAGATACCAATGACCGATGACCAATGACAATTTTCCATTTCTCATTTCCCATTTATCTTCGTGTCTCTGTTTTCTCTGTTCCTCTCTGTGGTGAGGGGTTTACTACCGATACACAGCGTAAGAAGTTAGTCGGAAGTACGAAATGAAAAATGGTAAATGGAAAATCATAAATGGAAAATCTTCTGACTTCTGACCTCCGACCTTCTGCCCCTTACCAGCTGCCGCCGGCTCCCCCACCACCAAAGCTTCCTCCACCGCCAAAACCACCCCCAAAACCACCACCGCCTCCCCCGAACCCGCCGCCGCCAAAGCCGCCACCACTCCAGCCACTGCTCGATCGGCCACTGCGACCACCACCGCCGCTCAGCAGGGCATTGAGAAGTAACCAGCCAAGAATCCCACCGCCGCCCCTCCCGCCACCTCCTCGGCGTGATGCCGATAAAAGAACGATGATGATTATGAGAATGACTAAGAACGTGCAGCACGAGCCCGAAAGACTTTCACCGGTCCTTCTCGTTGCTGGTCTATCAACGGTGCCGCGATAGGCATAGCTTTGGTCTATTCCTTCGACGCTGAACCCTCGCTTCTCTCCCAATGTGGCAACATAGGCCTGAATCGTGTCAAAGATGCCTCGGCTGTAATCTCCTCTTTTAAACTGCGGGATCAATCTTTCCCTCTGGATCTGACCCACGACTCCATCAGGCAGGTCGGCCTCCAGGTGATCACTGATCTGCGTAAAGTATTTCCGGTCATTGACTGCAACCACCAGTAGAAAGCCGTTCTTCTCGCCTTCCTTGGAACCAATGCCCCACCCGCGCGCCACCGCCAGTGAATAGTCGAAGATGTCCAGGTCGCCAGTGGTTGGAACGGCCAAGACTGCAAACTCAATGTCGGCCCGTTCTTTTAGGTTCAGGTAGATTGACTCAAGTCGCTGGCGCGTGCCGGCATCGATCACATTTGCGTAATCAACGATGGGAGTGAACGGTTGGGGTAAGGGAACCGGAGACTGTGTTCGCTGCGCAGTTGCTTCCGTGGCCGCTAGCAGAAGGCAGCAGACCAATGAGAAGAACAGCGATACGCGAGCGCGATAAACCAGTGAATTGTTCAATTCTATAGCTAACCCTCGATTAGCTTGTGCAGCAAATAGAACAGCGCCACACCCACAAAAACGACAATCGACACCAAAGGGTTTCTTTCTTCCTTGTGGTTGACCTCGGGAATCAGGTCGCTTGCAGCCACATACAGAGTCACTCCGGCTGAAAAGGGGAGCGCGTAGGCCACCGCCCCGCTCACCCGCGACTGCAACAGGACGACGGTTATGACTCCTCCGAGCGTTGCCGCTCCGATCGCGCTCGTAGCGATCAAAGCGCTGCGAGCAGATCGTCCGGATGCCAGCATGATCGAAGCGACGGTAAAACCCTCAGGCATTTTATGAAGCAGGATTGCGATGAAGACGAGTAATCCAACCTTGAAATCTACCAGAAACGCCGCTGCGATTGAGACTCCATCAAAGAACGTGTGAATCCACAAACCGCCAACGGCCGTATATGCTGCGGACGGTCTAATTAGTGATTCGGGATGCGTTTCGGCGCCGAAGTGAAAGTGGGGGGCGATTGTGTGTTCGAATAGTTGGATCAACAGATAGCCGGCTAACAACAGGGTCATTGCGCCCACGATGGCTTCTGCCGGATTTGCTCCATCTAGATCCGTCGTCCAGATCCTTACCGTCTCTGGCAGGATCTCAATGAAGATGGCCGCCATCATGAATCCGGCACCGAGTGCGACCAGATATTTTAGAAAGCGTTCCCCGAAGCGGTGGGCGCTACTTTGAATCAGCAGCACACCGCCGATCAAATTCGCCGCTGCTGCAAGCAGGCCAAAGAGTAGAAGTCCGGGTACCCCTCCGAGAAAGGACTCCATCCAAAATTTACTCAACCGTTCAGATTGGTGAAAGCTTTGCGGCGACTATACATCAAGCGTTTGATGTTGACTAATTTAAGAGCTGGCGAACAAGAGCTGGCGACTGGATTCAACCCTGCGTGCCCTGTACCGGTTTCGCGGCTTGATCGTTAGCTAACAGCATAGCGAGTGTAAACTTCAGCAGGCTAAAGCGAAAAAATTTTCTTGACACGAGAAATGCATCGGGAGTAAGTTCCGCACGTTTCCCCCGCCAACTAGTTTGTGTGCGAGCTTCACAACTCGCGTAAGGCTCGCACCTTAACCAACGTCGAACCTCGCTGCCCTTTATTTCTCCGTCTTTTCTGTGGCTCACCTGTGGCCCACCCGCTGCCTTTGTTACAGGAGTTTTTGTCATGCAGTCCAAACCTCCCACACAGCCTCTCCAGCGCTGTATCCGTCTGCTCTGTTACATCCTTTGTTGCTCGTTGCTGTTGAGTTCGTTTATTCCTTTGGTGGTCAGCGATTTGGGTTGGACCAGTCGGGCGCAAGGGGTATCTCAAACAGTGCGTCCACGTCCCGCAGCCCCGGAAGGGACGTTCCCGGACCTGGATGAAGTGCGTCGCAGACCGAGTGAAGAGGCGCGGGCGCCGCAGGAGATCCATTCCACCATTATTTAGAGGGGACTTCTAACTTCGCTACCGTCACTCTCAACGTGGTGAATCAGGCACCCATTGCTGCAAATGTACTCGTGCATATCTCGTTCTTACCCCTCTAAGGGATCGCGGTCATCTGGGTACTCGCCGTTTTGTAGTTCGGATCGTGAGAATCTTAGTTTTCAGCAGCGGATTTATTTGCGGACTACTATTGACAAATAAATTGCTCCGGGAGTAGATTCGCGGCGAATCATCCCCCCACAAACACATTTTTGTTCACGTGCGGCTCCTCGCAAGCCTCAGGACAACCAAAAGCTAACTCCCATATTCTTCGCACACCTTTAAGGTCAATCGTGAACCACCACTTCAACTCGAGATTTCACCCATCAACGAGAAGGAGCCTCCCATGTCTTGCAGTCGCATCCTCAATTCACCCCGTAGACTGTTGGCGGTATTTATCTCTTCTTTGCTGATTATCCTGTTGTGTGCTCCTTTTGTACCCCGTGCCAGAGCGGTTCGAGATAGACAAATTCTCAGTCAGACGGCGGAAGTTCCTTTGCGTCGCAGTGGCGAGCTGCTGGTGCGTTTCCGCGGCGGGACCTCGGAACAGCAGAAGGCAGAGACGGCAAACGCGCATGGTGCGAGGCGCAAGCGGCAACTGCGCGGTGAGTCAGGCATTGAGAAGCTGGAGCTCCTGGCGGACCAGGATCCTGAAAGCGTAGCGCTGCAACTGTCAACCAGTCCGGCGGTTGAATTTGCGGAACCAAATTTCCTCATCAGCCCGAACCAGTTTTCCACCTCCAATCGCGATGACCGGCAGGTGCCAGGTATGCCTCCCACATTTAATAATGGTGTAGGCTCCACTTTTGAACTATTGGGGAAGAGTTTGTGGTCGCCGGCAAAGTCAACCCCGGTAGCAGCACCGCAAACATCGGGGGTGCAACCAAACGATCCTGATTTCACTAACCAGTGGGCGCTGAGCAATACGGGTCAGAACGGTGGGCAGTATGGTTCGGATATCCAGGCAGGAACGGCATGGCAGACAACTACCGGTTCGGCTGCAACTGTAATAGCGATCATCGACAGTGGGATTGACTTCACGCATTCGGACCTCGAGAACAATCA
>DATETN010000181.1:0-50396 GCA_035283645.1 Pyrinomonadaceae bacterium | reverse complement strand
CGGAGAGATGATGATGAGGACTGTCTCAAACGAAGGGTTCATCCCAAAAGCGAAAATTAACCCGTCTCAACAGGAGGGTTCAAGAGAATTTCGTGTCATGTCTGCAAATTAAAACTGTCTCACCCAAGGGGGTCACCCCACAGGGGTGAGCATTTGATCGGACGACGCGTCTCGGATCTAGCCTGGAATGACCATCTAACCTGCAAAAACCGGGTCCCGATGACCAAATGATCGGCCAAAACGCAAGCATCATCGGCAGCCTATAAACAACTCAACGGCAAGCATTTAGGAGTTTTGTCAGCTCTCTTTTGGAAGGCCCCGATGATCATTTGATCGGACTGGGTACACAAAGTTCTGCGACGAGTGCGGAACGAAAGTTGGATAGAACACTCAGCGGCTTACTCTGCCTTCAAGGAGAACCGGATGCCGAAAACAGCATCCGGTTCTTTCGTTTTCAGTACAGCGGGAGTGATGCTCGGGCGTGTTATAATTCACGCATGCTTGAGCCTTCGCGCCGCCAAAAATTGAAGGTCAGAGTTATTCGCGACGGCCAACCCGAACCTCTTTCCAATGATTGGATCGGTACTACTCCCGAAGAGCGCATCGAAACGGTGTGGGAGCTAACGAAGCTCTGTATTGCCTGGAAAAACGATCTGACAGGTGAACCCAGACTTCAAAGAACTGTTACTCGCCTTCAACGCGCACCACGTTGATTACCTCGTTGTCGGCGCGCACGCTTTGGCAGCGCACGGGCACGTGCGCGCGACAAAGGATCTGGATCTCTGGGTCCGACCCGATCAAGAGAACGCTCAGAAAGTGCTAACAGCCCTCTCAGACTATGGTGCACCCGCCGGTGATCTTACCGCCGATGATTTGAGCAAAAAGGGAACTATCTTCCAGATCGGCATACCGCCTTTGCGCATCGACATAATCACTAACATTGACGGGGTTGAGTTTGCCGAGGCCTGGTCAGAACGGCTAGAAACTGGATTTGCCGGCATAACCGCCTTTGTGATTTCCCGTACCCACTTGATTAAAAATAAGAGGACTGCCGGCCGTTTGCAGGATCTGGCCGACGTCGCCGAATTAGAAAAGAAGGACGGTTAAGTTTTTGGAGGTTGGACGCTCGGCTCGAAGTTCTGTAGTGAATGTGGCGCGTCGCAAGCTCCTGCGAAATGCGCTAACTGCCAGAACTATCTGAAGCCAGGCGCGAAGTTCTGCGATGAGTGCGGAACGAAGGTCGAGTAACAGGACCTCATCTAAAGTCTCGTGAGAAAAGAAACGCCGGAAGCTTTTGCTTCCGGCTTGTTCTTTGCGGACACTCATTTAAGTTGAACGAGGAGACTCAGTGAGTTGCTTTGCTACTCGCAGCGCTTGGCTCGGCTTTTAATATCTGATCGAAGCGTGCAAAGTCATCAGGCTTGAGCGCCGGTGCGCCATTGCGGGATTTCACTTTGTCGCTTTCCCAGAGAAGACTTCCTTTCTCGTCACGTGAAACGTCGAGGAACTCGTCGAGCCACGCAAACGTCCGATGCCACATGTCTCGGATGTTCGGCGGTGATTCGAGCACGTGTCCTTCGCCCCAATAACGCACAAACTGCGCTCGTTTACCCTGCCGGTAGAGAGCGTTGAAGAACTGTTCTCCCTGCTGCATCGGTACGTAATCCATATCTCCTTGAATGATCATCAAAGGAGTCTCTACTCGATCAACGTAGAACAGTGGACTGTTCCGCAGATACCGTCCCCAATCTTTCCAAGGCGGATTGCCCATTCGACCCCAGGCTGTTTCCATGCCCGACATGTTGAAGTGGTGCTCATGCGGAAAAGACGAATACCTTAAGCGGGGTTCCAAACTCCCATAGGAACTAACGAGATCGCACATTCCCGCGAGTGCTACGGCAACTTGAAATCGATTCGTCTGCGTCACTAATCCGTATGTAGTATAGCCACCAAAGCTATGTCCGATGACGGCTAACCGCTTTGGATCGGCGATTCCAATTTCTATAACCTTATCTACCGCAGTTAGCACGCCGTTTGTTAAGTCCAGATATGGATCGCTCGGTTTGTCCTCTGGTTTTAGTGGAATGCTTGGCATCAAGACGACGTAGCCTCGAGCAGCGAGATGCTGCAAGTTCAGCGGATGGGAAATTTGAAGAGATGTCATGATAGGCTGATCATTCTGTAGCAACCCTGCGTAAACCCAGGTAACCAGGGGATATCGATTGCCCGGTTGATAGCCCGGAGGCAACAAAATCCACGCGTCTAGTTCCGCACCGTCCAAAGATCGGTACGTAATCTTCCGCGTCTCTCCTTCGGCAATCTCGCGCAGAAAAGTGTTGGTCTCCACCAACGCGGTTGTTTTATCCGATTCGAGTGACAAGAGCGAAAGTAATGTGCCATTTCGATCCTCAGATCTTAAGACGGCGACGTCATTGCTTTTGTCGTAAGCCAACACCCGAGCACCTTCCCTAAAATGTTTCAAAGGCTCAATCCGGCCAGACGGTAAATCAACACTAAAAAAGCTATATGGGCTCAACCGCGATGCAAGGATCAATTGCGAGGTGAGAAGAATTTCCGTCGAACCTAACCTCGGCCAGGCAATCGAAGTGAATCCTGCACCAACTTTTTCCGTCAGATTGAGTGGGGTTGAACCGTCCAAGTGAATTCTCCATAGGTGTCCCTCGGAGAGTCCCATGAATGTTCGACCTCCGCTCTCAGCGATTAACTGAGTTGGCGAGCTTTTCATTGCTGCTGTAAGGTTCTTGGCCACATCATTACTTTTCAGAGACCACCAATCCCACCGGTCAGTCTCATCAGTCTTTCTGGCTGATACCTTCGGCTTAGCTCGTACTACTAATTCACTCGTTCCCGACCAAATTAGTTCTACGCTCGTATCCCACGCAGGGATCAAATTAAAGGCAGCCGCATTTACAACCTCGACGGACTTACGGGCAAGGTTATACAGGAACACTTTGGCCTCCGCTGTACCAGGTTGCTTTCCTACGAATGCTATCTCCTTGCCATTAGGAGCCCAGCGAATCGAGTCAGGTCGAACATCCTCGATGCCGCCTAAACCTGGCGCGATCAATTGCCCTTGTACATCGAACAGATCCGCTTGGTAGATGCTGTCGTTTAAGTGAGGCACCAATTCTTCAATCTTGGGCCAACGCACTGCCACCTGACTGAATACGACCAGAAGACGCTTGTCGGGGGACGGACGAATCAGCCCGAATTTTGCTGCCGTTACAACTGTCTTGCTCTCACCGTTCAAGGAAAAACGCACGAGCTTGACTTGTGGTCGTCCCTCAATAGTTGGGCGGCCACCGCTGTTGAGAACACTAGCAGTCGCTTCCTGTCCTCTCGCTGCTTTCTGCCATTCTTTCACTGCTGTCTCTGCCGCCTGCATCTCAGCCGTCAGCCACATCGGTTTTGTGCCCTCAGGTAGTACCGGGCACAATAAATCCTCATTGGAAAGCCAAATGAAGTTGGGAAACAGATCAACTGTGAGATCAGTAACGACACCTAACTTCCCTGAGCTCCGCTCCCACACTAGTAACCGAGTCTTGCCCTCAGTGGCTGACAACATGGCCAAGCGCCGGCCATCAGGCGACCAACTCGGCGACCAAAAGCCGGTGTTGGTGCCTTCGCCATTGGTAAGATTTCTAGCTTTGCCTCCACGGACCTGAACGAGCCAAACATCAGTGCGCTCATAGCCGAGTGGGTCATGCGCAAAACGTCTACCCTTTGACTTTGGCCGTCGCGCGACGTAAGCGAGCAACTCCCCATCAGGTGAGAAAGTAGGACTTCCCACCGACTCTATCCGAGAAAAATCATCCGGTATCAAAACTCGCTGTTGGGCTAAGGAATCCGGAGAAACAAGAGTGAGGAGTAAGACAAGGGCACAAGAAGTTCTGCTTAATCCAATGCTCATAATGGTGTCAGAAGAATTGATGGCGTGAGTGCAATTCGGCTTAGACCATAGCCGTCGATTCCTCAGGTCACCAATGGAAATGAAAGAAATAAAGTTTAGTTCGACCAGTAATCGAGCTTGCCGTAACTAGAATTCGAGCCGTAGAGCCAGTTGAATGGATCTTGGTCCGCCAATCTCGTAAAGCGGACTGGTTCCAAACCCAAAGCCTTGAAAACTTCGATTCAACATCGTGGTTGCCTGACCAAACTGTGGATCAAATAGGCTACCGACCGGAAGCCCAAAATTTGGATGGTTGAAGATGTTGAATGCCTCTCCGCGGATCTGGAGATTGATGTTTTCGCCGAGTGAGAACTTTCTCCTGAGAGCGAAGTCAATTTGCCAGGAACCAAATCCGCGCAAAGAATTTCGCTCGGCATTACCGGCTTCGCCGAATGGCGGTATCGTGAAAGCCTCAGGGTTTACGCGGCGACCACCTGGCGCATCTCGATCTTCAAGATAAACAGGAACTCCTGGAACTCGATCCGCGCGTCCCTGGAAAATACGACCATCTGGTGCGAAGACAAAGTCAGCCAGCGGTGTAAACGGATTTCCGGATTGAGCGCGAACAATAGAGTCGATAGACCAATTTTTTGATAGTGCTCGCAGTAAACGATTCTTCGACAAGCCAGGCAGATCATATGTGATAGCTGCTTTAAACGCGTGCCGGACGTCGAAATCCGCAGTCGCCTTCGCGGGCAGCCACACCTCCGGATTAAACTCGTCCGAGATTTCATCAACTGCCCGCGACAACGAATAAGAGGTAAGGAACTGGAGGCCTTTATGAAGTCTCCGCTGAAGTTGTAGTTGGAGAGCGTGATAATAGGACGTCGCACCGTTCTCGAAAACTGTTAGTGATCCCAACGTGGGCACCGAGGGAACAGGAGATAGGATTATCCTGTTTCTGAGCAGGCGCCGTCCCAATGCCGCCACGTAAGTCGCCGTAAATACTTGCTTTGACGCAATGGTTTGTTCGACTGCCAGATTCCACTGGTAGGTCAACGGAAGTTTGAGATCCGGGTCAAAGACACTCAGAAACCCTGGGTCGCCCGGAGGACTTAGACTGAGCGGGGCAGCCTGTTGCGGTGTTAGTGGGTACGACGTGTTTCGAAAAATTCGGCTCGCCGTAAAGGGGGGTACGCTTGAAAAGGCGGCCGTTCCAGGGCCCGACCCAACATCATAAAACAGCCCAAAACCGCCTCTTAATACCGTGTCCCATCCGGTGCGCTGACCTAATTGATAAGAAACACCCACACGAGGGGCAAAATTGTCGTAAGTAGTCTTCCAGAAGTCTTCGTTTTGAGGCAACTGGATTACGGTTGCTGTTGCGGGTTGATCAAATCCTTGAACAACGAACGGTTGAACTCCGTTAACCTCGCTCGGTGCCGGGTTCACCTCCCAACGTAAGCCGTAGGTCAGTGTCAATCGAGGGTTCACGCTCCAAGTGTCCTGGGCAAAAATTGAGAAGTTTGAGAGACGAGGCTCAAACCCCTGGCGAGTCGCGAGACTGATTTGAATGGGAACGCTACTAACAGCCTGGGCCTCATTCTGGAAAAATGGGCCAACGGAGTACTGGTAGACATCGCTACGCGGGTTGAGAAGGCGATAGTCGAATCCGAGTTTTAGTTGATGTCCGCCAACGATGTAAGAGAATGTGTCGACGAGATTGAACTGCCGTTGCAAGCTTCCGATCTGATCCGCAACCTGCAATGGCAACCCAAGCATAATTAGATTGAATGCACCTGTAGCATTCTCAGGTCTTTGAGGTAATAATTCCGCGAGCGAAAGCGGCACTGCGCCTCCAAAACTATCGGAGAAAGCAGAATTCGACGCGCGAACGTGACTGTAATTTATGCGGAGGTCGTTGTACGTGCGCGATGAGATTGCAAAAGTTGCGCCGACCGTAAGCGTAGTTGTCAGATCCTCGACAGGACGCAACGCGGCGGGATTCAAGGAGTTACGAGTTTCGCTGGTCGATGGGGAGTAGTTAAAGCGACCGAATATGTTCAAACCACTACGCAATACGTGATCAACCCGGATGCTTGTCGCGTCTATTGAACTTGCGTCGGAATAAACACTTGTGAACCTCGCTCGCCCGCTCAAAGTCCCATTAGGATTCGGAATTTCCGGACCGGTCGGTATTGGATACGCATTTAGTAGCGTCTGAATTGCGGCGGGCGCAATTTGCCTCACTCGTAGCGCCGGCACTGGCGAATTTGCGACTTGTGGCTGACGCAAACGCAAGCCTTCATAAGAGAAAAAGAAAAACGTTTTCTCCTTGAATATTGGCCCACCCAATACCCCGCCGAACTGATTGTGTCTTAGTGCCGGCTTATCCAAACCAGCTCGGTTTGCAAACCAGTCATTGGCGTCAAGGGTGTCATTTCGGACATATTCAAAAACCGCACCATGAAACTCTTTTGTACCGGAACGACTCAACATTGTGATTTGTGCACCTGGTGTGCGGCCAAATTCCGGGGCAAAGCTAGAAGTCTGAATCTTGAACTCCTGCAAAGCATCAATGGAGATGAGGTTGTTTGTGGTTCCGATGGAGGTTTGACCGGGGAGCGTGCCCGTGAAGGCTTGCGGACCTACGCCGAACGAATGGGTGCCAATGTTGGCGCTAACGCCGTCGATAGTGAAATAGTTTGCATTGTGTCTCTGGCCATTGACGCTGAACTGGCCCAGTATTGGACCTGCCGTGCGTGTGACGCCCGGCACCAGCGATATCAGCGACTGCAAGCTGCGGGCATTCAGCGGAATATTCTCCACAAACTGCCGGTCCACGACCGTGCCTACCGCCGGCGATTCATCAATCAGCGGCGCTTCGTTGATGACTTGCACTTCTGCTCTGACATCACCTGCCTTCAACTGAATCTGCAGCGACTTCTGATCACCGACGTTCAAAACAACATCTCTCACCTCAACCGGCGCGAAGCCATCACGCTCGACTCTCACCTTATATGTTGCTGGTGGAAGCAGTGGCACGGTAAAACTGCCTCCGTCATTCGTGGTCGTCGTCCGCTGGAAGCCGGTGCCGGCATTAATCAATATGACGGTCGCGCCAGGCAAAACCGCTCCGTTTTGATCTTCCACTGTGCCGCTAAGGGTGGCAGTTGAAGTCTGGCCAAAAGCAGAAGGCAGTAGGCAGTAGGCAGAAAGCAGCAGAACAAAGCCGGCCATCAGTGAAAAGGGGCGTTTGGTTATCATCGCGTTGCCTCCGAAGGAAATTCGACACTACCCACGTGCTACGGCAGGTGGTACTGACATGGCTATTAGCGGTACTTACCGATCTCGCTTGCGAGTTTTTCCGCCGATCTCAATGAGCGAAAAAAATGTGCACCCTTAATAGCCGAACCAGCAGTTGAATTCGCTGACACCGTGAATGCGGCTGTCACCGCTTGATCGTTGGCTGACGAAAGGGCAATCAAGCGCTCTACAGCGCGCAACAAATCCGCATCGCTGGCTATAGGGGAGCCAGCGGCGCCATCATCTCCGGCGCCTCCCGGAAAAAAGATTGGCGCAAGCTGCTGACGCAACTGTGCGGTCTCGCGCCCAAACGCTCCGGCATGCGTCCGAATCAAACCCAGCCACTTAGCGCGCGCCTCTGGACTAAGCGTGCGCAGATCTTCAGCCGAGAACTGCTGCAACAGACGCTTCAAAGCCCAGGCGCGGCGCATCGCTTCGTGCGATCGGTTGACCATGGCCGTGGCATAGCGGCGCGCTTCTTCGTCGGAGAAACGGCCGCGCAGATCGGCATATGCAGGAAAGACGTCGCCGGCAGCCTCAATCCGCTCCGCGCTGGTAGTGCCGGAACCAGCAGCGCCCTTTGATCCGCGTGCTTGTTTCTGTCGCGCCAACGCTTCGCCGAATGTGCTCACATCAATCTTGACCGCGGGATTTTTAGCCACCGATGCCAGCGCACGGAGAATCTCTGTCTTGCGTTGGTCGGTCTCGACAAGACCTTGAATCTTTAACTCTCCCTCTGAAGTGCGAGTCACACTCACCTGCTCGCCCAGGTCAGCTCCCGCCGAGTTCAAGAGCCGGAGAACTTCGACTTCCAGGTCCGCGGTCGCCACGACGCGAGGCGAAGCAGTAAGTGCTTCAGTTTCGAGTTTTGAGTTTAGAGTTTCGGATTTTGCTGCGTTGAGCAATTCGGGTTCTGGTTCGAACACTTTCGGCGCAACCGTTGACGGCGCGCGGCGCTCGAAACTGATTTCAAGGAAACGGTATTCGCGCGTTTGATCTCCTTGTTTTACGACAAGCGTTTGTTCAATCGGATGTAGATCAGCCCGGCTCAGGACAATCGACGCTCTGACGAGAGACGCAACGGTCGGTGTAGTTCTGTCGCCCCTCCGGGGCTCGGATTCATTCGCTCCCGTAGTCCCCGGGCTTACGCCCGGGGCTATTACATTTCGCCCCATTCGGGGCTCTGTTGAGTTGTCACCACCAGCGGGCTGTGACGGGTCTGGCGGTTCATACGTGATCAGATACAGATTTGGTTTCTCTTCAACCTGCGCACGTTCGTTACTCGCAATCAAAGAAGAAAAGTCTTTCGCCGACGGGTCCAGCTGCCAGACATTCTCGAAGTTGACGTTTGCAGCATCATGCTTCTGAGGAACATTCTGAAGCTTTGGCTGCGAGCCATGGGCATAGAGCGTCTGGACCCCGTCGCGCCTGCGCCAATCGCCGGCAACGAGATACCCTTTTTCGTCATAGAGTCGACGGGCAGTTATTCCGCGCTCAGCTGATTGCCACACTTCCACGCGCCGTTGGGCAATCAATTCACCAGAAGCCTTGCGCTCTTCCAGATTAATCGTGCGATGCAGCACTTGGTCGACGCGCGCGGCAAAGACTTCCTCCTGCTGTGCGGATTGTTGCAACAGCTCAGCAGCCGAGAGCGGTTTTACTGGCCCGGGCAGGCGGGTAAAGAAGAACGCTGCGATCAGCGTGGCAGCTATGAGAGCCGTGACAGTGGCGGGTTTCAGCAATAGTCCAAAGTCTAAGGTCCAAAGTCCAAAGTCGGGCCGGTACTTCGGAAAGTTCGGCCACAGTCCATGCTGGTTGCCCGAGACGAGCTGGCCCTCCAACTGAGCGTTTTCGAAGCTGGCCTTCGGTAGTGCGATTTCTTCGAGTGGTAGTGCGACTCCTTCAAGACTTTGGACGTTGGACTTTGGACTTTGGACTTCCCGAAAAACCGGATCTGCGTATGCAACGTGAAGCGTCGGCCAGGGACTACTGAATCTCAACTTCAGCTCCAGCGCACGGCTGTCGCTAAACTCGACTCGAGCGGCTTGCTCTACCGGCCCGCGTGGTGGCTGGTCCTCCACGTTGAGCAGCAATAAACGGATGCCCAGTTCACTGAAGACTTCGACGAAGCTGATTTGCTCGGTCATGTCCACGTCAACGGTCTGCTCACTCAGTTCGGAGTTAATCTTCTGCGAGCCGTGCAGTAATCCGTTTACGGAGATGTGCAGTTCCTTCGGACGATGCTCAAAGGTTTCGCGAGCGCGCCGCCGCAGACGCTTTATCACACCTTGATCCGCACCTGTGCCACCTTGATCTCCACCGTCGCCCTTATCTCCCTTGCCTCGTTTATCTCTGCCCATAGTGTCTGTGGGATAGCGGTCTGCAAGTAAGGGCAGACCGAGAAGGTTGTTGACAGTGTCCAGGCAGCTCGGACAACTGACGATGTGGGCCAAGTCTTCGCACTTGATTAGACCCAGTTCATTTGTGTAGAGACTCTGAAGTTGCTTCCTGGACAGACAGCGACCGCGCCGCGAATGAAAGATTGTCTGTCGCAGCTCTATCAGAAATTCATCGGTCTTGCGCGCAAAGCCGGTTTGCCCGAAAGGGACCGCGGTGCTGTGTTTCATGAAACTCAGCGCGTTGGGATTACTCAGACTCAAGCGTGCTTCGCCGCGCGCGATCCGCAGACGCTCGTCTACCGACTGGCGGGTGGTTCGCAAAACTTTGGCGATCTCGCTAGGGTAATAGCCGTGGAAGAATCGAAGGATCAGCACGATCCCGGCCCAGGAAGATTCCTTACGCACACAGGCGTAGTGACAAACTTGACGCAGCTCGTCTTGTGCTTTGATCTGGTCGCGCGTGTCGGTAGCCTGCAAGCCTGCTTCCGCCGATTCATATTCGACGATCGACGCCGGCTGTAACCTGCTGCGAGCTGAGCGGCGCACCTGCGAGAGATGAAGATGGCGAAGCAGGCCGTAAAGATAATTATCGAGATGATGTATCCCCTGAAGCTCGGGACGAGTAAGGGTGAATTGAATGAAGCCGTCCTGCACGAGATCTTCCGCCAGCTCGCGATCGCTGCCCGTCATCTGCATTGCCCAGGCCGAGAGCTTCGAGTACCGCTCGATAAAGAGTTCCTCATGGCTTACTGCGCTTGGGTGGGGGTTAAGCTTCATAAAGCTGGCTAAAGCAGATGAGCTACCTGGCGTCATTACGACCAAGTTACCGCCGCATTAACAAAGTGTTTCTATTGTAGTAGTCGTCGCAGAAACCGCTAATCTCACTTGTACGCAGGCCGATCAGTTGGTGATTTTAGGCGGGTCAGTTGCTGAACTGGCGAGTTCAGCACATACCTGCCGATTCCGTGAGGGATAATTACCAGTTATAACTTGTTCAGGGAAGAGCACTTGAGTGGATTTTTGCCAGGCCGTCTCGCCGAGGGCAGTTCAGCAACTGATCTGCCGACAACTCTGGGATCGAGCCCAAAATCACCAAGAATCCGCCAAAAAGCGCTCCAGTTCAGCAGCTGATGCGCCGACGGCAGAATCACCATCGACCGGCCGTAAACTAATCTAGCATAGCCAGTTGCACCCATCTTTGAACTTCTCGCCCAAAAAGCGAGTTCAGCAATCGATCGGCCTGCGTACAGCTACCCAACGCGCAGTTCGTGTGTTCGGTTGTTCCATCGTGGATCGAAAGGTTACTGGGAGAAAAAGCACCAAAACCGGCACGGTTGAGTTTATTCGTAGCGCAATGCTTCGATCGGATCGAGTGCTGCCGCCTTACGTGCCGGGTAGTAGCCAAAAAAGATTCCTACTGCAGCCGAGAACAGCAAGGATCCGACTATGGCCAACGTTGAAACCAAGGTTGGCCACCCAAGCATCACAGGAATCACCAGCGATGCGATTACTCCAAACACTATTCCGAGCAAGCCGCCCGTCAAACTCAGCACAATTGACTCGATCAAGAACTGCGTGCGCACTGCTGACGAGCGCGCCCCAATAGCCATTCGAATACCAATCTCACGCGTCCGCTCTGTCACGGACACCAACATGATATTCATAATGCCGATGCCGCCAACAAGTAGCGATACTCCTGCGATGCTGCCGAGTAACAGCGTCATGATACTGTTGGTTTCGTTTGCGGCTTCGGCAACGTCCGACATGTTTCGCACCGTAAAGTCGTCCGGCTCGTTGGGCGTAAGCTTGTGCCGCTGCCTGAGTAACTCCGTAATCTGGTTCTGCGCTGTGTAAGTCGCGTCCTGGGAAATTGCTGACACGTAGGCGACCTGCAGTCTCGGGCTGCCGAGGATCTTCTTCTGCACTGCAGTGTACGGCGCAAAAGCGATGTCGTCTTGGTCACGACCCTGCGGATCCTGACCCTTTCGTGCCATCACTCCCACCACGCGAAACGGCAGGTTCATTACGCGCACAGTCTGGCCCACTGGATCCATTCCCGATAGAAGATTGTCCGCAATGGTTTGACCGATGACGATCACGCGTGCGGCCGTGCGCACATCGGTTTCGCTAAAGAATTCTCCGCTCTCAACGTTCCACTTTCGAACTCCTGGGTACTCCTGGCTGACACCTTGCACGGATGTGTTCCAGTTCATATTGCCAAAGACGAGTTGCGAGCGTGCATTAACGGTCGGAGTCACCATCGCCACACTTGGAACTTCCCTGCGGATAGCCTCCAGATCTTCGATCGTAAGAGCATTTGTGCTGCTGTCCCCGGTCCCGCTGCGTACGCCGCCAACGTTTCGGGCACCTGCGCTCACAAACAACAAGTTTGTGCCAATGCTCTCGATTTGCGCCTGCACAGATGCTTGCGCACCCTGCCCGATGCTGACCATGGCAATCACCGCGCCGACACCGATGATGATACCAAGCATAGTCAGTGATGCGCGCATCTTGTTTCGGACGAGCGCACGAAAAGCAACGCGAATGATCATTAAGAAATTCATATCACTACTCTTCAACAGCTGGCAGCGACTCTAACTCTGCGACCGCGTCGCGCTGCTGTTCAACTCGATAATCTTTGTTGATGCGACCGTCTTTGAATATGACAACCCGTTCCGCGTATTCGGCAATATCGTGCTCGTGTGTGACCAGAATCAGCGTCATGCCGCGCTCGCGATTCAGTCGTTGGAAGATCTCCATCACCTCGACTGAGGTACGCGAGTCAAGGTTTCCGGTTGGCTCGTCGGCCAAAATCAACGCCGGGTCGTTCACCAGTGCACGCGCAATCGCCACCCGCTGCTGCTGTCCGCCTGAAAGCTGATTTGGATGGCTCTGTTCGCGACCATCCAACCCAACTGAGGCAAGCGCTTTTTGCGCTCGACGAACACGTTCCGCACCATCCAAACCTGCATAGAGCATTGGCAGCTCCACATTTTCAATCGCCGAAGTGCGCGAAAGGAGGTTGAATCCCTGGAAGACGAAACCAACCTTCTGGCAGCGAATGTCCGCGCGCTCATCTTTGGAGAGCTGCGAGACATCCAGACCGTCAAGAGCGTAGGTGCCCGAGGTGGGGCGATCGAGACAGCCAATAATGTTCATCATCGTCGACTTTCCCGACCCTGACGTGCCCATGATGGCGACAAACTCACCCTCCTCAATTGTCAACGAAATGCCTCGTAGTGCATGCACTTCGACATCACCCATCTTGTACACCTTGTGGAGGTGCTCCAGTTGGATGATCGGCCGCGCCTCCGCCTGGTCCACCAGAAGCCTCGGCGTGAACGCAGCAGTTTGTTCGATCTGTAAATTCGCTGCCATTTCGGTCCTCAGTAAACTTCTTGGAATGAACTACCGGCGACCACCACCACGCGGCGCTCCACCAAATCCCGGTGCGGCCGTACTTGTGGTTTGTTGCTGGCGGTTAGAGCCGGATTGCGTCTCACCGGTCACCACCATTTCACCTTCCTGCAGGTTTCCTTCGACGACTTCTGTCGCCGCACCATCGGTTAGACCAACCGTAATTCGGCGCCTTTGCAGCTGCTTGTCCGCGCCAATGACCCAAACGATTCTGGTCTGGCCGGCAACGACCGGGGAAGTGGGTCCCGCAAATTGACGTTCGCCATCACGACCTCTCCGGTCTTCATTGTCACCAGTGGCATTCTGGCGCCTGGCCTCCCGTGGTTGTCCTTCTCCTGAACCACGGCGGCGCACCGCATCTTGTGGCGTGAAACGCAGGGCCGCGTTTGGAACCTTGAGCACGTTGTTACGTTCGTCGATCGTGATAACCAGGTTCGCAGTCATTCCCGGCTTGAGTTTCTGGTCTGGGTTCTCGACATCAATCACCACGTTGTAGGTGACTACGTTTTGTACGTTTTGGGGATTCAGGCGAATTTGTTGGATCTTTCCTTCAAACTCTGCCGTTGGAAACGCGTCGACATTGAACCTCACTGACTTTGCCTGCTCCACCAAGCCGATATCGGCTTGGTCGATGTTGGCAATCACCTGCATCTGTGTCAGATCGTTCGCAATGGTAAACAGCGTTGGTGCTGACAAACTAGCCGCCACGGTCTGGCCGACGTTGACGTCACGAGAAACAACCACGCCATCAATGGGTGAAGTGATCGTTGTATGCGCCAGATTCACCTCGGCTAGACGAAGTGACGCTGTGGCTTGCTCTACTTGAGCGCGCGCCTGCTGCACCGCAGCTTGTGACTGCTGCACCTGCGCTTGCGACTGATCAACCTGGGCCTGCGACTGTGCCATACCGGCCGTGGCAGCGGATTTCTCCGCCAGTTCCGCCTGGCTCAACTGCGCCTCGGCTTGCTGATACCGTGCCTCGGCCGCGCGAAATGCCGTCTCGGCAGTTTCGTAGTCGCGACGAGAGATCACGCCAGCATTAACCAGCGACTCTTGCTGCCGCATCAAACTAAGTGCGTCGTCGCGCTGAGCTTTCAAAACAGCAACGTTTGCTTGTGCGCTGGAAACGCCGGCTTTCTGATTCTGCGCTGTAGACTGTGCTGCCAACGCTCGGGCCTGTGCATCGTTTACGCCCGCCCTTGAACTATTTACTGCTGCCAATGCCTGTTGTAGGTTTGCGCGTGCCTGCTCAAGATTGGCTCGAGACTGCTGCAACTGTGCTTGTGCGACGGAAGGATTAAGTTGAGCTATCACCTGTCCCTTTTTAACCGCGGAATTGAAGTCGACCATCAGCGCCGAAATTGTTCCTGAAGCTTGACTACCAACCTGGACTGTTGTCACTGCCTGTAATGTTCCAGTAGCTGTCACGGTATTGCGCAGGCTGCCGCGGTCGACCCGGGCGGTCATGTATTCAGCTGCACTGGCGCGTCCACCGCCAAAATAGAACCCGGCAGTGGTCACGACCGCAACGAACAGCAACGCAAGAAGCATTCGCTGCTTTCTTGAAAGGTTAAGCCGCTGCCAATTCTTCTTAATCCAAGCCATAGTTTTCCTTCTGTGTTCTGCAAAAAATGATTTGGCAAGCTCAATTCGCTTGCCGTAGTGCTTGCCGTAGTGATAGACACCGATCTGGCGGGGACGGTTACAGGAAGTCTTGGTGAAAAAATCGAAAATCGTTAGTTCTTATTGGTGAATGGGCCGGTGACATTGGACGGGTGCCACAATTTTCCATTTGTCATAATGAGGAAATGACCAATGAGAAATGAGCAATGACCAATGAAAGCGCGGGGAATTGGTCATTGGTCATTTCTCATTTCCGACCTCAGCCTTCTCCTGTAACCGAGTCACTGATCCCGGTGTCTATCCTATCGGGAGGCTTGAGTACAGCTTTCCACACACTACAATCAAGGTCGATCTTTTAAGGAGTATGAGGAACAAGATGAATAAATTTGGGAAGTTTAAAACGCTGACCATCGCCTCCCTGTCAGCCGTCGCTTTAACAGGTTCAATCGCGCTGGCGCAAACCGTCGGTAGCGGGCAGACCCAGGACACCACTAGTGCCGAACAAGGCCAGAAAAGACACGGTAAGGGCTTTGGCCGGCGTGGCGGACGACAAATGGGGCACATGGGAATGAGAGGCGGCATGTTCCGCGGTATCACCCTCACCGAAGAACAGAAGACCCAAGTGAAGCAGATTCACGACGGCTTCCGTGAGCGCACGCAGAGCCTGCGACAGGAACTCCGCACCAAGCGGCAGGAACTGCGCCAGAGTTCAGAGGGTGGCACCTTCAATGAAGCACTTGCCACGCAAAAACTGCAGGAGACTGCTGCGCTGCAGGCAAGGTTAATGGGCGAACGGTTCAAACTGCACCAGGAGTTGCAGTCTGTACTGACCGCAGAACAGAAAGCCCAGTTGGAACAGAAGCGAGCCGAGTTCAAAGCCCGACGTGGCCAACGCGGCGAGCGTAAAGTTCAGTAAGCTGGTTACAATGAGGGTGGGCTCGGGTTATCCTCGGGCCCGCTACTCTCAAAGAATGGAAAAATGAGGAGCGCCTCCTGCCGCAGAGTCTTGAACAGGCTTCAGACTTGGATCTGGCGCGTCTTGCGCGTGAAGGCGACGAGTCTGCCTTTGCCGAGATTATGCGGCGCTACAGCCCGAGAGTCTTCAACTTTGCCAATCGCTTCTTTCGTGAGCGAAGTCAGGTCGAAGATGCTGCGCAGGAGGTCTTTCTCAAGGCATTCACTGAACTCCGTAGTTTTGAAGGTCGCGGTTCCCTGGAGGGATGGCTTACGCGCATTACCACGAACACCTGTCTCAACATGCTTCGTAGCTCTAAACGCCGGCCAGAACTCAAGAGCTCTGATTTGACTGAGGATGAAAGTGGATGGCTTGAAGGTCAAATGGCGGGATTGGCTAGTGAGCAGCATAAGTCGGTCGAACGCAGCATGGTCGCAGCGGATCTGGCCGGAAGAGTGCTGGCAACGCTGCCCCCGGAAGACCAGCTGGTGCTGACGATGATGGATGGTGAAGACGCATCGGTAAAGGAGATAGTAAAACTGACTGGCTGGTCAGAATCCAAGGTGAAGGTGAAGGCCTTTCGCGCGCGACGTCGAATGCGCGAAGCCGTTGAACAACTGTTGGCGCGGCAGCCAAATAAGAGGTAGGTTAGATAGCGTAGGACAACATGACAATGACTAAGCACATTATCGAATTGCTGGATGAGAAACCATTCGATCGTTTCTCAGAGGCTGAGATGGTCACCATCCGCCAGCACATTTCCAACTGTGCTGAGTGTGAGAAGGCTTTTGAAGCGGCACGCGTTTCAACGGTACTCTTGAATGAGCGGAAGGCATCTACTCATGAGCCTTCCGCTTTCTTCCAGACCCGAGTTTTGGCGAGGCTGCGCGAGCGAGAAGCATCAAACGAGGTCTGGAATTTTGGCAGACTTTGGCGTGCAACTAGCGCACTGGCGTCATCCATGGTCGCAACAGTAGCGGCCCTTGCAGTGTTGACCTTGGTGCTTCCGGCAGAAACGAGTGTGACCTCGCAGGAGACCGTTTCGGTGAACCGCTATTCCGCTGAAGCCGTTATCCTGAACCAGTCTCAATTCGGTGAAGAACTACAGTCCGACAGTCAGGTGCTGACTACGCTCTATGGTTCAGAAGAGGAAGTTGTAAGGTAACGATGGACAACAAGAATAAATGGAAGGTGCGAATCGCGGCTCTCGTAGTGTTTCTATTGGGATTCACTGCGGGCGCGCTGGCTTTCAATGGTTATCAGCGTTGGGTTCGAGCCGACAGAGCACCAGGGCAAAGGCAGAACAACTTCCAGGCAATGATCGAGAGCCTGCAGCTGACTGAAGATCAGAAGACGCAAGTTCATCAGATTCTCGCCGACACGCGGGAGCAGTTGCGAGCGTTAAGAAGGGAGAGCGAACCACGCTTTGAAGAGATTCGACGGCAGGCCGATGAGCGCCTGCAAAAGGTCATGACTCCCGAGCAGTGGCAGCAATTCCAACAGAAGCGAAGCGAGATGCGCGGTCGAGGTCGCCGGGGTCGAGCCGGCCCTAATGGAAGATAGTTTGGGTCAGGACAATGAACTGAAGACGAAGCACGAACTATTGGTCATTGGTCATTTCTCATTTCCGATCACTCTGACCTCTGACCCGACCTCCTATCCAGGGAAAGACCGGTCCATTTTCCATTTCTCATTTTTCATTTTTCATTTCGTCCTCTCTGTGTCTCCGTTTTTACTCTGTGTCCTCTGTGTTAAGGGCATCGCGGAAAAACATACCGGTAAAACGCTCGCCACAGAGACCCAGCGCAGAGGTGACGAGAGACGCAGAGAGGACGAAATGAAAAATGAGAAATGGAAAATGTCCCGGCCCACTGACTTCAGATTCCAACAAAGGGGGGTCAGCCAATGACCAATGACCAATAGCAGCACGGATTCTGACCTCTCTTACCTTGCCAGCTCAAGATCCGCCACCACCGGAAGATGATCTGAAGCGAGCGATTCCACAATCCACGCCTTCTTCACACGCCAACCATCGCCTCTTCCAAGAAAGATGTAATCGATTCGCTTTACGGGTTTGTCCGCCGGATAGCTGAGTCCTGTTTCCTTACTTCGCCTACTGGTCCACGCATCTTCAAAACTCTTCATCATTAACTGATAGGAGTCTCCCGATGGCTCATCATTAAAATCACCAACGACGATGAGTGGGTGCTTTGCCCTAGAAAGGAACCGTAGCAGCTGTTCTGTTTCGAAGAGGCGTCCGTCCGCGAACTGATAGTCCAGATGAGTGGTCACGAAATCGATCGGTTTTCCCCCTAGGTCAATTTGGACTCGCAACATTCCCCGCCGCTCGGACTCGCGCAGGTTCTCATATTTCTGGTGCTCAACCTTCTGTATTAGCGTGCGTGAGAGTATCGCTACTCCGTATTGCCCTCCTTGATAGTCGAGGTTATGGGCGAACGCGTAGTCCATCCGGGTGAGTTTCGCGAGCTCGGCGATCTCGTCCTTGCCTTCTGTACGCCTCACACCACGATCAACCTCCTGCAGTCCCACGAGATCAGGTTTCTCCTTCATGATCACGTCGGCTATACGTTCAAGATCGAGTGTTTTATCCATGCCGACACCGACATGAATGTTGTAGGTCATAACCCGTAGCCTCTGCTTTGCCGTTAGCGTCGCGAGGGTGCTCACTTTGGCGAACGGAGCATTCCCGAAGAAACACAGGATGGCCGTCGCAAGAAGGATCAAGGTTTTAGACATATGTTTGGTCTTCAATTGAATGTAACTCCAGTCTCAACTAATCTACCCTCTCTATACCACAGCCGCTGATGTCTCTAACTCACATCCTGATTCTCATTGCCGCAGCTTTTGCTGCAGGAATGATCAATTCCATAGCCGGCGGGGGCACGTTGATTACCTTCCCTGTATTGATCTGGCTAGGTCTTGATCCCAAGGTTGCAAACGCAACCAGCACAGTTGCATTGTGGCCTGGCCTGTTCGGTGGGCTTTTTGGGTATCGGCGCGAACTTGAAAACAGCTCTCAACTTCTCATCAGACTCGGTTTGACCAGCATCATCGGTGGGGCGGTCGGCGCTGCACTCCTGATCTGGACGCCATCACCGGTCTTTGCTCGCCTGGTTCCGTTCCTAATTCTGTTCGCGACGGTTCTGTTCATGGCGCAGGGCTCAATCAACCGCAAGCTTAGACTCCAGCCAATCGTGGCTGAACCTGGGGCATATTGGTGGTTAGGGGCAATTGTCTTTCAGTTTTTCTCCTCAATTTATGGTGGATATTTTGGCGCGGGGAACGGAATCCTCATGTTGGCGGCGATGGGTCTCCTGGGTTTGCATGACATTCATCGTGCGAACGGTATTAAGAACTTTCTGGGCATCTGTATTAACAGCATTGCGGTGTTAAGTTTTTCCTTGTGGCTGTTGGTGGCATGGACTGATGCTTTGGTGATGGCGGGAGCAGCGTTGCTGGGAGGCTACTTTGGGGCCAGCATGGCGGTTCGTATCGGGCAAGTCTGGGTTCGACGAGGCATAGTGGTAATCGGTTTGATAATCTTCTTAGTGATGTTGAGGGAACTTCGTAATTAAGAGGGCAGAGATCAGA
The DNA here is from genome assembly GCA_035283645.1 of Pyrinomonadaceae bacterium. Lineage (GTDB taxonomy): Bacteria > Acidobacteriota > Blastocatellia > Pyrinomonadales > Pyrinomonadaceae > PSRF01. The sequence goes on along the minus strand of DATETN010000181.1, from coordinate 31,174 downwards.
GGTCAGGGGGTCGAAAATGAGAAATGGAAAACGGAAAATATAACTCTTAATTGGTCATTCGGTCATTGGTCATTTTCCGATCCCGCTGGATTCTGACCCCTGACCTCTGACCCGACCTCCTACGCAAGGAAAGACGACTCCATTTCTCATTTTTCATTTCTCGGAGGTTTCAGCGGTTGGATACCAGTGACCCATGAGCAATGACCAATAGCCAATGACCATCACCAATCATCACCAAGGACCAATCACCAATGACCAATGACCAATGACCAATGACCAATAGAAGCACGGATAATTGGTCATTGGTCAATTCCGATCCCTCTGACTTCTGACCTTTAACCAGGAAACATGACCGCTCCACACGCAACCGCCCAAAGGTTACCGCGCGACTTTTACACTCGCTCGAACGTGCTCACTGTCGCTCGAGATCTCATCGGCAAGGTCTTAATCGTGCCCGCGTCCGATGGCGCCCGAGTATCAGGCATCATTGTTGAAACTGAAGCGTATCGAGGGCCAGAAGACCGCGCTTCCCATGCTTTTGGCGGCCGACGCACGCAGCGAACGGAAACAATGTACAGCTGCGGAGGTGCGGCGTATGTCTATTTTGTTTATGGGATGTACTACCAGTTCAACGTAGTCACGAATGCTCCCGATAGACCACACGCGGTTCTGATACGCGCTCTTGAGCCCTTAGAAGGAGTCGAGTTAATGATGAAGCGCAGACACGGGCAACATTTGCGCAACCTGACCAGTGGTCCAGGAAAACTGTGTATTGCAATGGGCATAGACAAACGGTTGGATGGCGCGGACCTGCTTGGAGATCACGTGTGGCTGGAAGAGGGCCGAAGGGTGCCACGCTCGCAAATTATTTCAGGTCCGCGTATCGGTATTGATTACGCCGGTGAGTGGATCAGCAAGCCTTGGCGATTCTGGATCCGTAATAATCCGTACCTCAGTAAAAAAGGTTAGTTTTTAGCTCGGGATATCGATAAACCTGGAGCGAAACTTACTCGTCGAATCTCTCCCAGTCGCTCATCATCGACCCGACCTTCAACGATCTCGTAGCCCAACAATGCCAGCACGCGACCCCTCAGGAACAGTGGACGCGCATTTCCATACCAATCAATACACGAAGCTCGGCAACCATCGTTCGTTGCCGTCTCAGGTTTCGCCATGAGCTCTCCAATTCTGTGAAACTGCAATCTCTCCACTCGCAAAAACAGAATCGCCGCTGAGTTCTGGAACAGATGCCGATAACCAGGCCGGCCTGGAACACTAATCGGCAATCCTAACAAACCGGAATCTTCCGACTCGGACTTGTAGAAAAACCCATGACTGCGTAACTCTCCTTGCGAAGCTCCGCGACGGGAGAATCGATATGCGACCTCTGGTCCGGTTCCTAATTGGATCGAGGTGAAATGCAGATCAGTGCCATCCGTCCCCACCACCACGGCATCCCGGCCCATAGCTTCAATCCGATCCACACCATGCGCCAACGTGAGTTCGCGAGCATTGCCAGAAGCCCACGGCACAGCAAACAGCTTTCCGTGGCTTCGCTGTTGTGGGCGACCCCATCCGCTGCCTGTTCCATAGAGTAGATATTCACCGACGAAGCGGTTCTGGAATGTCCATCCCTCAGGCCGGGGCAGTCCGCGATAGTTTTCTGCCGGGACAGCCTCATTACCATCTGAAAATCTGGAGAGCGACACCCGCAGCAGCGCCACATCCCCTGCTCCTACTTCTGCGGCCCACATGCCATCTCCCGCTGCCTCGGAACGCACCAGTACGTTCAGTTGTTCATCGTTGCTCTCCAGAAACGAGAATTGGTCGACAGGGCTGCCGAAAACCTGTAGCGCACTGGGAGCTGTGCCATCCAGTGGCATGCGATAGACCATGGACTGGTTCCGGCGCTCGGAGCCACGCTGCACCCAGTCTGTCACCCAGACGTACACCGAAGTGGGAGATACATAGAACACGCGGCCCGCTGGTCCGATTACTGCCGTCGCATTACAACCGAAGCCACCGTTGGAAAGATCGCACACTGTGACTGTGTGCAGGGCAAATGAATACGTGGAGTGAATCTCGCGCTCAGGACGATAGATTCTGGTTGGTGACACAATCCGGCGAAAGTCAGCCTTCGAGGCGCCCTTGTGCCAACGCCGCACAGCCGGAAAACTCTGGAAAGGATCGGTTGCTCCCGGCCAGAAATAGAGCGGAGTATAGAAGATCAATTTGTTTCCGATCAGACGGCTGGAGTAGTTGCGCGAAGAGTAGTAGTCGTTTGAGCGCAGATGATAAGTGGATCGGTATGTGAGGTGTCCACTGTCGCCAATGTCAAACAGCCCTACCTCCGTCCCGCCGCGCTCGTAGCTGTACCCGATGACAACCACCGTATCTTTTGAGACCAGCATCTCGTCGTACCAGGTGTGTCGTGGATTAATCTCCGGACCAAAGGCATCGACTGCCGAAATTGGCTTTAAGTCTCCATCGCCAATGGCCACCGTGAAGAGCCGACCTCGTCGCAGCACTACGAGATGGTCGCCGTGAACCTTCACGATGCCGCCTTCATCCACGCCGCTGTGCTGCACGTTGGTAACAGATTCATCCTTTTCTGCTGCGCCTAATGCGTCAGCTATCGGTGCGTTTGCCTGCGCCGCGGATTCGGACATTTTTGCCGCGCGGCCAAGCTCAGTCTCTTGTTTTGTTGCCAACTCCTTAAGGTAGGCGACAAGCTCCTGTTCTGACTTGAACGGGCGCATCGTTCTCTTTTTTGCAGGCGTCGACGATTTTTCGTAAAAAGATGGGATGTCGCTGGCCGATGTGCTGCAAGCGGCCCAGGGAACCATTAAAGAGACGCTGGCTAGGGCAAGCATCAGGAGAGTGTTCATCTGTTTATTTGCCTCACGATCTTGATTATTCCAGTCTTTGTGATCCCGAGGGCATGGAATTACGTATGCTCTCAAAAGTGAGAACGAGCCCGAAACTGAAACTTGCAGCCGTTTGGACGGCGGCGGAAAAGGCGCTAGCCCGCGACCCTCTTTCGGTTTAAAATCCGCTCTCAAAATCCTAACAACATCACCCTTACAGCCGCATATGGAGATGACTATGGTTGGCGGTTGATCCACTGTTTAGCGTTACGCGCCATGCCGTTCTGAATCGAGATTTCACACGGGCGTTGAAGGCCGGACAACTCGCTGCAGAGCTTTACCGCGATATGCCCCTTGCGAACTTTTCCCATGTCATTGCCCTGATCCTTTCGGGTGACACCCTGGGTGCGCAGTCGTCACTCAAGAAGACGGCGGCGGCAAACCCAACCCGGGTTGCGAGTGCTAACGGCCTGAACAACGTCGCTAATCAACTGGCGCAGGGAGGGTTGGTGGATGAGGGTATCCAGATTCTTAAGACGGCCATCGCTTTCTATCCTCAGGAGGCAAACCTTCACGACAGCCTCGGTGGGATTTTCGCTCGCCAAGGTCGCAAGCCAGAGGCTTTGGAGTCCTACAAGAAGGCTTTGGCGCTGAATCCTGATTATTCAAATGCGGCAAATGCAAAAGAGATGATCAAGAAGTTGAGCGGAGGGAAAGATTAACGATTGACGATTGGTTGGTCTTCGCGATGGATTGGACGCATCGGCAATCCTTAATTTGCAATCCTCAATCACTTCCGTACCGTATCTCCATGTGTCGAATCCGGTAGCTCGCTGCGATCAGAACAACCAGCGTCACAACTAACAGACTCGGAACAGCGATCCACGCCGGCGTCGGCTCTGCAACAACTGCAAACGGGCCTTCGGACACCGGCACTGGCGTTAGCGATTGCAGATAGTGAATCACACTGATCTTCTTAAGTATTGGCGGCAATAGGAAGTTGAGCCACTCCCATCCATACAAAACCAGCGCCGGAATGATGGGATTGCGGAAGAACAGGCCCACCACAGTAAAGAATGCACCATACCCGACACACGCCAGGGCAGTGATTCCGGCGTACGTGAGCAACTGTCCCAGGCCGGCACCGTCAAAAAAGAAACGAACACTCTCGGAATAGAAATGAGGCACGTAGAGCAGCAGCATTGAGATGATGGTCGCGCCACTGAACAGCAGGATTGATGTCACCAATCCAGAGACATATTTCCCCACGACCAGAACTTCACGCCGAACAGGACTCAAAAAATAGAAATGCAGACTGCGGTCGACAATCTCTCCGCGAAAGAGGTTCATGAAAATCCATGCACAACCAAAGAAGGTGACTGTCCGCAAAATCAGTCCACCGTAATAGATGGCAAAGATCATGCTGTACTGGTTAAAGTTCTGCCATTCACGACCAGGTGGGGTAAACGGGGCCAACAACGCAAGCGGAAAAATCGGCAACAGAGCCAAGAGGTAAAGCAGGATCGACCTTTTGCTGAGAAAATTCTTTTCAATCTCCAGACGAAAGATTGCACGCGCCTGGTGCCACCAGAGCGTCCAGTGTGACGATCCCCTTTGTGCCAGCTCCACTGCAGAACTCATATAGAACTCCCAAAGCACTCCAAAGTCTACCCAATCAAGTACTGATACACGGCGCTCAGGTCATCGTCTATCGGCGCGACCGTTTCGATGTTGATCTCACCTTCAGCCACGACCTTGTTGAGTAACAGATAAAAACGATCTGCATCCCTGGACTTCACAAACAAACCCCGACGATCTTCATGGATGCGCGCCTCAACCACATGATTCTGCTGAAAAACCTGGGCCGCCAATTTCGCCGGCTGATCACAGCGAATGAAGATCTGCATCGGGTGCTCTTCCATCTCATCTCGTACGCCGTGGATGTTTCCCTCCGCAACAATGTACCCGTTGTTGATCAACACAACCCGGTCAGACATCATGTCGACTTCGTGGAGGATATGACTCGAGATGATCAGATGCAGTCCCTCCTCAGCCAGCTTACGAAACAGCGCAATCGTTTCAGCGCGGACCATCGGATCCAGCCCATTCAGAGGTTCATCCATAATCATGACCGCGGGCTGGTGGGCGATTGCCTGGGCCAGGCGAATTCGCTGCCGCATACCTTTGCTGTATCCAGCGACCTTGCGATCGGCCGCGTCTACAAGGTTCACTCGCTCGAGGGCCGTGACAGTTAGCTCGTTTGCCTCTTTCTCAGAGTACCCGTGGACCAGAAGGAAAGACTTAACGAATTCACGGCCCGTTACGCCGCGCGGGAAGGAATCGAACTGTGTGCAATAACCAACTTTGCGAAAGAGTCTCTCTGGCTCGTCCGGCCGGATGCCGAGGATAGTGATCTTGCCACGCGTCGGTCGCAGGAGTCCGGTCATCAGGTTCATCAACGTCGATTTGCCGGCGCCGTTCGGTCCGACAAAACTGGTGATGCCCGGCGCTATCTGCAGGTTGACCCGGTTCACGCCGAGAATTTCGCCGTAGAACTTCGAGACATCGTCGAAGATGACCATCTCAGAGTTTTTTACCGTTTCGCTCATCTCATTTGGTATTACGACACAACCTCATAGGCCCTCACTTTTCGCGACAGCAATGCAAGGCAGATCGCACAGACAACAAACATTGCTGCCCAACACGCCCAGAGCGGCGGTTCGCGGAGAACAATCTCCCTGACGATCGTTTCATCGAAACCAGTGATCCTCACGCTACCCGTCTCTCGGACAAAACTCCCAAACAGCCCGGATGTGATGTTTCGCATCAGAGCGGCGATGCTAATAATGCTGCCCCACCGTGTCACAAATATCTGATTGATAACCTCGCCAAAAACCGACGGTATAAAGAAGATCCCCAACAGCGCGCCGCTTGCCACTACACGCCATTTGACCAACGCCGACACTGCTTGCGACAACAATGCCAGCAGCAGAACCCATACTATACTGCCAATAAAGATCGCACTGGCAATCCAGAGATTGTCCACAAACCACCGCCATCCCTCGAGATACGATTGAAAGAGGAACAGCAGTAGCTGCGGTATCCAGGTCATAAGCGAAAGAAGGATCAGGAGCACCGACATCTTGCCGGCGACGTACTCAGCGCGCGAGAACGGACGGCAAAGGTAGAGCGGTAATGCGTTGTTGCGGAGGTCTCGTGAAACCAAGGGGGGACCAACCAGCAGTGCCACGAAGAACGCGAATCCACCCTGAAAGTTTACAAAAAACTGAAAGAAAGAAGCATCGATGGGCAGCAACTCCCGCACATTAATCTGCATAATGGCGAGCGCGTTCACATTGTGGTGGAGGTAGATGAGCACCGCTTCAACCAGCAGCGGTATGAAGCAGATCGCGTAGAACGCCGTGAAGAGTTTTGACTTGAATACGTCACGAAACGCGTGACGGGGGAGGATCAAGAAGCGACTCCATGCGGGTGTCATGAGCCCTTGGTATCGCTTGTATGTGTGCTCATAGACCGCCATGGCCGTTCTCCATCGCCTTCAGGAAGATGTCTTCCAGGGAATCGCGTTTGTAGCTCATCCTGCGAATCTGCACTTGATGTTCATCAGCAGCACGGTAGATATCACGCACCTCGACGTTGTCTGCGAGCACTATCTTTACGCGGCTGTCGGTAGTCAGAGCATATTCACATCCAAGAGCGGCCACCGACCGAGCAAAAGCATTCTGGTCTCCACGCGTCTCCAGCACCAGAAACTTCCGGTTCGCTTTCCGCTCTTCCTCCAAATTGCAGTATTGCGCGATCTGTCCATCTTTGAGGATCAGTATCTCTTCACAGCACTCCTCAACATCTCGCAGCAGGTGTGATGACAGGACGATGTGAGCCTGCCCGCTATCTCTTATCTCACGAATCAACCGGAGCATCCGTTGTCGCGCGGGCGGATCAAGACCGTTCGTTGGCTCGTCAAGAAAGATCAAACGTGGTCCATGCACGATCGCCTGGGCCAACTTGGCGAGCTGTTTCATTCCCAATGAGTACGTATCAAGATTCCGATATCGCGCTTCACCAAGACCAACGTAAAAGAGCGCCTCATGTGCCCGTTCCAGGGCTGCTTCTGACGGCAAACCTGACAGCTCGGCCATCAGCCGAACAAGATGGACGGCGCTCATCCTGGCGATGAACGAATCGCGCTCGGGCATGTAACCGACAACTTGGCGAATCTGTTTAATTTCTGTGGTGATGTCCCGACCAAAAATGTGAGCGGTCCCGGAACTGGGATCGTGGAAGCCCAGGAGGGTATGAATTAGCGTGGTTTTGCCGGCGCCGTTGGGTCCGAGCAGTCCAACGGCCCGACCCCGCAATTCTCCACGCAAGGAACGAAGGATGGGACGACCGCCAAAGTGCACGCTCAAATCATTTAGATCTATGACGGGAGCGAAGTCGGCGGAATTAAATGCTGTTTTTTGTTCTGGAAGCGTCTCGGTTGCTGCCATGCTGCTCAGTTATATCGCTCTGTCGTGATAATTCCAAACGAATGCCAAACCGAATGCAGTTCCCATCAAAATGAATGCACCGATAAAAGCAAACGCTTCCGACGCGACCAAAGTTCTGCCAATTGCCAAAATCCCGATCAGAAAAACCGGGACGTTCAACACTAATGCAGAGGCGATCGGAAATAGAGCGACAGGCCGGCAACCACCCAAACGTCGGCGTAGCCAGAAGAGCGAAGGCGCATAGGCCAGTGAGAAAACTAGAGCGGCGATGATCAGCGAGGTTATGGTGACACCTTTGATGTCGGCTTGCGAGAGTGACTCACCTTCAATAACTGAAAAGGTCAGCAGGATAACCCCCAGAGCAATAAGCCAGGACGCAAGTGAGATGGAGATGAGCTTCATAATCCTGCTCCCGCTTCAGACCACTTTCTGAGTCTGAGAATAAGGAACAGGGGACCACCGACGGGGGTCTCCCGTTCCGAATCAACTACTTCTTGCCCCGCATTCCTTGCTGTAGAATGTGCTGCATTTCAAGCGCATGGGGAACGCCTAACAAGGTTGCTGGACTCAAACCGAAAGGTCCGCCCTCAGTATTTGCAGCAAAGGTGATGCTGTCTTCGCGAGCGTACGCATAGGCAAGCGTCGGTGGCATGTCTGCAGCCAGCGATTTGATTGCATTCTGCGGCCCTTGGGGCAGGTTCCCAGCAGCACCTGCAATCTTGTCCGCAAAAGGCTGCACCAAGGGCGCCAGGTTGTGATAGAAGACCGCCGAGAAGTTTGCATTGCCGTCGGCAGGTAATCCAGCGATGAACTTCTGCGAACGTAGTAATGAATAGTTCTGGCTCTGTGCCCTCACGGAGCGCTCGACCAGAGCTCGGGTTGGCCCAACCACCATGTAGCCATTTACGTACGTGTAGTTCACTTCGAGCCCAAAGTCTGCTGAGCGGAGTGTGTAGTAGGGACGTCCGCTGAGGTCTCCCTGTTCCCACACGAGACCGGCTTTGCCAAAACGGGCCGCTTCCTTGTTGATTTCGTTCACCACCTGCTGGAGGGCCCTTTGCAAGTGATCGACATCATTGACTTCAAACACCATCTTCCAGGAGGGGGTGGGAAGAATTGGACCATCGATGGCAAACGCAAACTCACCTCCGAGTGGAGCGGCGATATCCCTGCGGATATCAATCCCGCGATCAGCCTGGAGCTTGTCGAGGTTCTTTCTAAGGTCCGGAGAGACTGTTTCCACTACACCCAGAAGGTCATCAACTAACGCCACGGGATCCTTGACCACAAATCCCGCAACGACATTCGCTTCGGGTGAGATGTACTCGAGCGAGCCCATCGGTCCGGGCGCGGCGAGCCACGACGGAACGCCCCGCTGTGCCTCGTTAAAAGAGAGAACAGCTTCAGTGTGCGTCTTACCGCCCGTCTGTTTTTGATCCAGGACGAAGTACTTGACGCTCAGCACCCCCAACTTATTGAGGGCTGCCTCACGTTGTTCAGCGCCAGCACCTTGTGTGCGTTGAGATTTTGTCTGTTCGAAAACTCTCTCCAGATTGGCGGCCACGACGAGGCCTGCCCCTTGTCCGTAAACCTGGGCGATACGGTCATAAAACGGGCTGTTGCTGAAGTCACTCTTACCACCCTTCTGGAGGACGATCGAAAGCTGCTGCAACTGCGAGAGATTTGGACTAGCAGCGAAGAGATCGTTGCGGATCCAGACGTACACGTCCTTGTCCTTGCTGCCCTGAGCGGGAGCTGACGGAGTCGCGAGCTGAGGATCCTCAACAAAAGTAATTGGGGTCCTACCACTCGAGTTTCCCGAGTGCTTGGCAAGCTGCTGTTCAAGAAAAGCCCTGAAGCCTTCGCTGTTCTTAAGTTCGGCCAGCACAAGCGGAGCCACCGGTTCGCCCTTTGCATCCATTGCGACCGAAACGGCGACTTCGTCGCCCAGGTACTGGCCAAATTCGTGAACGGTCTCCATGACCTTGTTCATATCCGGCCCACCGGCTCGGTTCTTCTCATACCATTCACGCAAAGCCGGATTCTGATTAATCCGATTCTGCATGATCTGGTGCGACTCTGTAATCGTCGCCGTTAGATTCGGCAAGGCTGCGTAGACGGTAGTACCTGCCGGCATCAGGTCGAGGAGCCGTGTTGAGTAGCGAAGTTCTGGCTGAGGAACCTTATTAATCTCTTTTCCAAGCCCGGCAAGGTTTGCGAGTGTTTCTGCGTAACGAGTAGCATTACGGCTCCACGAAACTTCATCCCCTACGGCGACACGTTCGATCGATCTGCTGGTAGCGAACTGGTCCCCCGGCCGTAATACCCGGTCAGCTCCGGCGTGGTTCATGTGAACCTCACCTTCGATTACCGAAACGCGCGATCCCTTGGTTCCACTGTTTACTGAAAAGACCGTACCAACAACTGAGACGAGCGAATCGCCGGTATCGACGTAGAGACGCTGACTCTTTTGCTTTGCTGCCTCAACGACGATGGCGCCCCGATTCAAGTGAATTGTTGTGCCCTGCCCGTTCTTTGTAATCGACAATTCAGAGCGGTCGCGGATTTCAACAATTGAACCGTCAGCGAGTTTGACAAAAGCATGCCCGTCCTTTGCCGTCCGCAATCGCTCACCGCTACCGAGCTTCTGTCCCACCGTGACCGGTGTCGTGCGGGTGTCGGCTATCTGGAAGACCTGGCCTTCGGCCGCCTGAACTGTGGCTTCCAACTGGCCCCCCAAGGGTAAATACCGCTGAAGCACTGGAAGGGCTAATAGTCCAAACCCTATGACCAGCGCTGCGGCGATACCCCAACGAAGAACCACCGGCTGGATACCGTAACGGCGGACGCGTGCGGTCGTGCGGACTGGCACAGATTTGCGCGTCCTGGCCTCCTTCATCGCCCTCCGGCAAGGAATGCACTCATGCGTATGATCCACTAAGAGAAGTGAACGCGCCTCAGAAAGCTGCCCTTGCAGATAGGCGGGAATGAGCGACTGAAAATCGGCACAGCTCTCAATTAGCTCTGCTGCGCCTCGCTCGATGGTAGTATCACCCGCCGCTTCGATGGCGACTCGCGCCCAAACGCGGTCTGCCGCCTGTTTTACCACCGCCGAATCCACCTGCTCATTGCGAATGCTGGCTGTGGTGTTGTCGAGAATGTTGTCGAGTTCGTTATTGCTTTTCATGATGTTTCTCCAGATAGTGCCCAATCTCTTTCCTTAGCTTTGTGCGGGCGCGGTGCAAGACAACGCCCACAACGAGTTGCGATGTGCTCATCATCTTCGCAATTTCGTGATTGTCGTAGCCGTCGTAATAACGCAGAATGAACATCTCCGACGCTGTGGCTCCCAAACGCGCAACGGCATGTCGGATCAGCTCCTGCAACTCTTTGTCCCGATGCTCGGCTTCGGGGTTCTTGAAACTACTCACGAAGGCTCCGGGATCAACGTCATCAATGCCTACGGACCGCGACCTGTTACGACTTCGCAGTAAATCCAAAGACGCATTTATTGCAGCTCGAGAAAGATACGCCTCTGGATAATCCTGAAAATCGTAGTTCTCCTGGCCCTTAACCAACCGCAGAAACACGGTTTGCAGAACATCTTCCGCATCGGCAGCGCTGCCGGTAATACGATGGGCAGTGCGAAAAACGCGGTCGTGATGGGTGCGAAAGAGCGTCTCAAGCTCTCCCGGGGGATCTGGAATTGGTTTCAAGGGTTTGACGGCTGCTTGCACTGGTGCCCTCCGTTTCCACTGGTTAAACGACGCTGCGGAGGGATTATTAACAGTCCAAACTCAATTTCTCGGCTGGAGCAGTTGCTCTACTAAAACAAAGACGCCTTCTGGTCCTTCAACATCGCCTTCTGTACCAACGGTATCGGCGGACCACCGTACTTCAGGAACTCGTCATGGAAGGATTGCCAAGCCTCTCGGCCGCCTCGCGTAACCGTCCAGTCCTCGCGTAGCTTCTTAATCATTAATTTCCCCATCGTGTAGTTGAGGTACGCTGGATCGAATGTTCCCCGGGCCGCCTGTTGCCGGGCTGTGGCTGCATCCTGATAACCCTCTTCACGAAACATTCGTTCTGAATCTGCAACTGTCATCTTTCCTGTGTGCATTCCGATGGCCGAGAGAAAGCGCACATTGCGCAGAGTGGCGTTGAGTATCTGCCCGATGTGCGTTTCCGGCGATCCGTTTCCTAAACCTGCCTCCCACATCATCTCCTCGGTGTAGTGAGCCCTTCCGCAAAGGCATAACCCACAAAAACTTGACCAAACTTAGATGGCGAACGGTTGGCATGGAGAAACTGTAGAAAATGGCCAGGCCAGACCTCGTGAACAGAGGTAAACAGAAGGATTGTTCGCCCCGCAACGTATGCATCTCTTTCGGAAGCATGATTTTGACCTCACGGACGGAAGGTTGGACCGCGCGAGTTTAGTAAGAGAGAAGTGCCGGTGCAAGATTAATGATGATTGGCGATTACCAATTTGATCATTCGACTCGCCTAGTGCTCAGGATGAGCATACGACGGCGTGCCTCTTCCGCCTCAATCGCTTTGGGGTATCGCCAGATAATCTCTCGCCAGGCTGCACCGTCGTAACGCAGCTTTTTGCCTTGGTGATCAAACTCAAATCTGATTCCCTGGCGGTTGTACCGATCCAATCCGCTGTAGTTCAGGTAGTAAGAGAACTCTGGTCCACCGCCGCCAATCATCTCCTTCTGATTGAGGCGGCGAGAAGCCTCGAGCGACAGTTTATCGGCGGAAGCTTCCGCAGCCGATGCAAAGAGCTTTAACACTGCAGGTTGCAGAGAGGATCGCGGGAAGGTGTCGAGAAAAATCCTGCTTCTGACGATCAAATCAAAGTCTTCAGACGCCAGGAGCAGCCGGTAAAGCCTCCGATCGTCACCAACTCGACTCGGCGAAACTACAGCTTCTCGTTGCAGCCATCCGCTTCGCCGTCTGGTGACTCGCACGTGATAGAACGTGACGCCCTCTGAGATTCGGACCGCGCGGCGGATTGCCACCAGCCGGCCACGACTAAGCCGTTGTATCAGTTTTCCCGAAAGCTGGGGGCTGCGCCGCAGTGCTGCTAGTCGTTCGTCCACGACAACTGCGATTGGCCCGCCGGTTGGACGTCGCGCCTGTGCGATCGCGTGGTCATTTGAAGCGCTGAGAATTGAAAGGCAGAGGACAGACAGTAAGAGTGGCGGTGAGGCAGATTTCATTGTTCTTCTCCTTCAGCAAGGTGAGGTTAGAAAAAGGTGAATTTACGTTGGAACACGACGTCGCACGGACGTCCTACTTCGAATCTCGGCAGCAAGGATCCGCTGAGCCACACCGGCATGGTGAAAATGGCAGATCGCAACCGCAAGCGCATCCGCAGCGTCTTTTGGTTCGGGGGGCGCGGGTAACAACAAGAGGATGCGCACCATCTCCTGCACCTGGTGTTTCTCGGCATTTCCATACCCGACTACGGTCTGCTTCACCAGTCGGGGTGAATACTCGTGAATCTCAAGACCGGCGCGTTCGGCGGCCAACATTGTCACGCCGCGCACCTGGCCAAGTTTCAACGTAACCTTCACGTTTGTAGACAGGAAACCGTCTTCAATTGCGCAGGCTTGCGGGTTGTGGCGGGCAATGACATCTTCAATGCCGTTTGCAATAGCCAAAAGCTTCTGCGGGAATCGACTGCCGTTGGTTGGTCGAATGCAACCGAACTCGAGCAGTTGATAGCGTCGTCCGTCGCCTTCAAGGACACCCCAGCCCGTGACTTCGCTGCCGGGATCGATTCCGAGGACGCGCATTGTTCTTTACCTGAAGTGAGGTTTGTTAGAGCCTGCGAAGTATACTACTTTGGAGTGAGGCGGCAAGGCGTTCTGCGCCTTGCCGCCTCACTCCATATCAGATCCTCGTCTTAAATAACTCGCGATGGATTTCCGCGATTCTGTCGGCAGGAACCTTCGGCTTGCGGTCATGCGTAAGTAAGCCATTTATCTCTTGCTCTATGTCCGTCAGTTGTGTGTAACAAAATCCCGCCAGGAATTTCAGCGTCGCGATACCCTGCATCAGATCCTGGTACTTTTCCAACAACTCTTCCGGTTTCTCAAACGACGCGTAGAACTGATAGAGAAGATCTCGGCGCTCAGGGGGAATTTCTGTCGGAATTGCCAAAAACCCGCCAATCTCTGATAACACAATCGGCTGACCCCGGTACCTTGAGCCGCGCGCAAACAGAGGTTTTTCGCCAACCCAAACTTGCAGCGGAAGGTTTCCGCCACTAAGCGCATCTTCATACCTTTTTGCAAGCGCGCTGCTTGTCGGTGTGTAGTCGTGGATTGCACACACATCGGTAATGTCTGTGTGCTCCCAACCGTCGTTATCGATTACCGGACGGCTGCTGTCGAGCCTGCGCGTAACGCGCACCATTCGTTCGATGAAGGCGTACTGGCCGGCGTGCCGCTGACCAAGTCCCGGAAACCCCATGCTCTCATTCACCGGCACCCAGGCAATGATGCACGGGTGGTTATAATCACGACGAACCGCAGTCTGCCATTCAGCCGACAAGAGATCTTCAGCTTTTGACGACCACTCACGCGCATTTGGCATCTCTTCCCAAACCAACAGGCCAAGCCGATCACACCAGTACAGCCAGCGTGGATCCTCGATCTTCTGGTGCTTACGCACACCATTGAATCCAAACATCTTGATCCAACCAATGTCAGTCTGCAGTGCCTCATCCGAAGGAGCCGTCAAATAGCCATCAGGCCAGTATCCCTGATCCAAAACCATCTTCAGATAGATGGGACTTCCATTCAGGAGAAACTGACCATCGAGCAACCGTAGCCCGCGAAGTCCACAATAGGACCTTACTTCATCGAGCAGTATATCGTTGTCATAGAGTCGGATGGTTAGGTCATAGAGATTTGGTGTTTCCGGTGACCAGAGCTTCGCGTAAGGAATCGAGACAAAAAGACGTCCTGTTGCAACCGCAGTCTTATCCTCGACTCGCGCTACCAATTGTCCGTGGTCGCAAACCTCCACCTCAATACGCCAAGCGGCCGACGGGGCGTGAAGGAATACTGTAATCTCGACTAGATTGCGTTGCGCGTGGGTGAGAATACGGATCTCCTCGATCCGGATCGGCGGTGCCGGCTCGAGCCAAACTGTCTGCCAAATGCCGGTAGTGCAGTAATAATCGATCCCGTGAGGTAGTCCCGTATGAGACTGTTTTCCGCGCGGTTGTTTTGGATCCTGCCGATCCTCGACCCGCACGGTTATTCTGTTCGCGCCCTTCCTGATATAGGGCGAAATCTCGAACTGGAAAGGAACATGTCCACCTTGATTGTGGCCAACCTCCTGACCGTTTACCCATACGGTAGTGGCGTAATCAACTGCGCCAAAATTAAGTAGTAACTCACCCTGCTCCCATGGTTCAGGAACTTCAAACGAACGTGCGTACCACACGATCTCATGAATCGTCTTCTCGTTTATGCCTGACAGCTTCGCCTGGTACGCAAAAGGCACTACGATACGCAAAGGCAGTTCGAGGCCGTCAAACCATCTGTCTTCAACACCTCTGTCCTCGTCATCAAAGCCAAACTCCCATTCGCCATTCAGGTTAGACCATTCATCACGTACAAATTGTGGTCGGGGATATTCGGGACGTGGAATAGTTGTGCTATCCACCTGATCGTCCAAAGCAGACCCTCCTCCTGGTGCGAATCGAATGCAGTAGAGCTAAGAACTTACGTTGAACGCGAACGAACCTCTCTCACCCCATCTTCCGCCTCGACAACGTAAATCGTTGCCTGCCTTCCTGTTCTCTGCTCATACTCATTCGGTACTATAGCTAGGAAGGAGTCCAGTTCACTACGTTCTACAAAGTTGACGGTGCAACCACCGAAGCCTCCCCCAGTCATTCTGGCGCCAGCTACTCCGTTTTGATCCCTTGCAATATCAACCATTGTATCCAGCTCCCGGCAGCTGACTTCATAATCGTCCCGCAGAGAACGATGGGACATCTGCATCAACGTACCAAACACTCTAACGTTGCCCCGCTGCAGAGCGTCGCTTGCACGGACGGTACGATCATTTTCGGTAATCACGTGGCGGCAACGTCTTCGGATAGGTTCGGGAAGTCGTTCACCGTACGCTGCAAAGTCTTGTTCACTCACATCACGCAAGGCGCGAATTTGAGGCAGATATTCGCGCAGCAGTTCAACTCCCTTTTCGCATTCGGCCCTGCGCTGGTTGTAGGCGGAGGTCGCGAGCTCGTGTTTGACGTTCGTATCGCAGACCACGATCGCGGTGTTAGCAATCTTCAACTCAATTGGCTTTCGCTCAAAAGATCGGCAATCGATCAAAAGAGCATGCCCTGCCTTACCAAAGGCGACAGCAAGCTGATCCATCAGACCACACTTGGTGCCGGCGTAAATATGTTCTGCACGTTGGGCCGCCAAAGCCAGCTGAATTAAATCAATTTCGACACCCGCAAGCGCTACAATGGCGGCACCGACAGACATCTCCAACGCAGCTGATGATGACATCCCAGAACCAATCGGAACGGTCGATGTCACCATCAAGTCGGCGCCTGAGACGGGCACCTCTCGCTCCCGCAGAACGCGTGCGACGCCTTCTACGTAGGTTACCCAATGCGGCTGCGATGTAGTGGCCGAACTCGACAGGTCGATTTCGACGTACTCATCAAACTCGACTGATTTGACCCGAAGACGAGTCCCACCGTTGGCGGCTGCGGCCACGACAGTGCGACGATTAACTGCTATCGGCAAAACGAAGCCGTCGTTGTAATCAGTGTGCTCTCCGATAAGATTTACCCGACCTGGAGCACTAAATAGGCGCGGTTCCGTATTGAACAACTCACGGAAAGAACGCTTCAGTGCTTCGAGGTCCACCATTGGATCATTAGTGACCGAACAAGCGCTTCAAACGTGCAGGCAGACCACGTCATTCAATACCGGAGGGGTGTTCATTCAGCCATAGCCAAGCCGACTCAACAATTTTTCTAAGATCCTGAAACTCGGGGGCCCAGCCAAGCTCACGTTTGATGCGCTCGGAACTCGCAATCAAAACCGCCGGATCACCGGCACGTCTCGGCCCGACAGTCACGGGAATGTCTCTCCCTGTTACCGCACGCGCAATCTCTACTACCTGGTTTACAGTGTACCCTTCCCCACCGCACCCAAGGTTATAAGTTGCACTGCGTGCGCCTAGAATCGTCAAGGCGAGTATGTGAGCTCGCGCCAAATCTATGACATGAATGTAGTCCCTCACACACGTACCGTCCCGTGTTGGATAGTCATCTCCGTAAATCTCCACGCGTTCTCGCATTCCTGCAGCAACTTGAAGCACAAGAGGAACAATGTGAGTTTCCGGGTCGTGCCATTCACCGCATTGCGAAGTAGCTCCCGCAGCGTTGAAGTAACGCAGGCTTGCATAGTGAATTCCATAGGCCCGTTCATACCACTTCATTGCCGACTCAAATGCCAGTTTGGTTTCTCCGTAGGGATTTGTCGGGCCAGTGGGATCCGTCTCTTCTATTGGTTGCTTTTCAGGCTCACCATAAACAGCTGCGGTGGAGGAGAAAACTAGGCGCTTAACTTCAGCGTCTCGCATTGCTTCGAGCAGCGACAAACCCGCAACCAGGTTGTTGCGATAATACTTGGCCGGGTGCTCGACGGATTCGCCGACCAACGAATCAGCAGCCATATGAATTACAGCTTCAGTTTGTGACTCGCGCAACGCAGCACGAAGGCGATCTGTATCGAGAAGGTCAGCTTCGACGAATTCAGCCCCCTCCGTTATGGCGCCGCGGTGTCCTTTATAAAGATTATCGTAAACGACGACATCGTGACCGTCTCGAATCAGCTCCTCAACAACCACACTGCCGATGTAGCCCGCTCCTCCAGTGACGAGTACTCGCATTGATTCAAACCTTTCCCAATAAGCGTTGAAAGTAAAATCTTTGCCTGCGCAGTTCTGCAGCAAGCGGACGGTAGATCTCACGCTGGCCGTGTTCGTCAGGATAATCCCACAGGCCATTATAACAATGCCGATCGTTATCCCATCCCGGGTGATTGACAATTGGATACAGACAGATCCCCTCCACCTGGACAGCAGCTCTCATTGCAGCTCGCACTTCGCTGCAAACGTAGCGAAACCAAGTAGGCCGCTCCTCATCCTCTGTTCCTGTCTCCGCAATGAAAAAGGGCCGTTGATATCGATCGTATACCTCCTTAATCATTTCTCGTAACGGTCGGTAACGCGGGCTCGTCATGGGAACCGCGCGACCATTTAGAATCCACTGGTTGTACATGTAGTAGTTGCCGCCCACGATGTCGAGATATTTCTCCGCACCACCCAATTCCGGTTTTTGACGACCCGCCAACATGTCCCATGCTTCAAACTGGGAAAGACGATAATCTTCGGCGGCCCGTCTCTGTCTACTGTTTCTTGGATCTCTTGGGAGAACGTTGATCAGCGGTTCCATCTGTATGATGCGTGTCTGAGGGTTCGCATCACGTAATGCCTCGATGGCTGAAATTGAAGCACGGACAAGTTGCGCTTTCAGTTCACCGCCGCGACGCTGCGCGAATGGATTGAAATATCCGGTCTGGCCAGCGGCCCAGGAGAAGAAAGAAATCTCATTGATTGGGATGATAAATAGGGGCTGATCCGTTTCATTACTGAGGAACTGGGCGAACTTACGGGCGAGTCGGCCAAATGACTTGATGAACTGTGGTTCGAAGATGTCCAACCAATCTGGCCAGCCATAGTGGCAAAGATCCCAGATCACCTGTGTCTGAGTTTCACGGCCTGCGCGCACCATGTCCCGGACACTCGTAAAATTGTAGCGCCCGGGTGTTTGCTCGATCAGGTGCCAGCGGATGCCATCACGCACGGTGCGCATGCCCTGGCTTTGCAGCCTCAAGTAGTCCTCGCGGGCGAAACGGTCGTGCTGAGTGAACGCAATCTCGTCCAGGCGCTTACCGTTCCGCAGCCGGTGCGTCGAACATTCGAATCCGCCCTGAAAGAAACTGTCAAACAGCTCTTCGTGTTTCAGCATCACCCCGGGCTACTGCGTCAGGATCAATTCACGCCGCAGTGGTTCATCTTTAACAGGCGGATGATGGCCGTTGTTGCCGACCCGGACCGCTGCTTCTTTCCGTTTCGCGCTGGTAAGCTTCCCATAAACCGTCAACGCCTGAGCGACTATCTGATCCATGTTGTAATACTTGTATGTCGCGAGCCGCCCGACAAAATGAACTCTGGGGGTGACCTCAGCAAGCGCTTTGTATTTCGCGTAGAGTTCCGCGTTCTCCCTACGTGGTACAGGATAGTAAGCATCGCCTTCGGATCGTGGAAACTCATAGACGATGCTTGTCTTTGGGTGTTCTTGTCCAGTCAAGTACTTGAACTCCGTGACTCGGGTGTACAGGTGCTCATTAGGGTAATTCACCACGGGCGCCTGCTGATAAACTGCAACGTCATGCGTTTCGTGTTTGAACTCCAATGAACGGTACGGCAACCTTCCGTAACAGTAATCGAAATAGGTATCAACTGGCCCCGTGTAGATCATCTGCTTATAGGGAATTTCTTTTTCGATCTCCTGGTAGTCACAGTTCAGCAAAATCTTGATGTTCGGATGGTCCAGCATGTTCTCGAACATGCGTGTGTAACCGTGCAGTGGCATCGCCTGATAGGTGTCAGTAAAATAACGGTCATCCCGATTTGTGCGAGTTGGAACGCGAGAGGTCACACTGGCATCGAGTTCCGAGGGATCGAGGCCCCACTGTTTGCGCGTGTAGCTGCGAAAAAACTTTTCGTAGAGCTCGCGTCCAACCTTGCTGACAACCACGTCCTCTGAAGTTCTTATCTGTTCACGCGGTTCCGCTACCTTCTTGAAAAAGTCTTCTACCTCGAAGGAAGTTAGATTCAGCCCATAAAGTTTGTTAATCGTATCGAGATTGATCGGAATGGGCACTATCTGCCCATCAACGCTGGCGCGCACCCGATGCTGGTACGGACGCCATTCAGTAAACCTGGATAGGTATTCACAAACGTCGCGCGAATTGGTATGAAATATATGTGGGCCGTATTTGTGGACCAGTATCCCGGCTTCATTGTAGTGGTCGTACGCGTTTCCACCGATGTGTGGCCGCTTGTCGCAAATCAAAACCTTCTTGTCGGATCCTGCCGCTAGTCTTTCGGCCAACACACTACCGGCGAATCCCGCACCGACAATCAAATAATCAAACATCTTACTCCCCCCTTGTTCTCAAAACGTCTACTTGACCGCAGTTATCCGGCAGCTTGGGTACGAGTCCTCCTCATTTCCTGGACGGCCGGCAGCACCGCGACATTGTGTGTAATCACCTGATCGATCAACTTAGACATTCGCGACCAGGTGTCGTCCCATGAAGTATTCGCTAAAAAAGCGTCAACGTGGGTCAGCCATTCCGCGCGTTCCTCCTCTTTCTGTCCAAGTATCATTTCCGCAGCCGCGATAAGATCGTCCGGTGTATCGGCTATTTCCACAAGCTTTTGAACACCGTAGGGCTGGACCACGTCCGTGATTGAAGTGGAGATCACAGGCTTGCCAGCGGATAAATACTCTGGAGTCTTAGTGGGGCTAATGAATCGCGTTGCTTCGTTGCGACCAAAAAGCAGTAGGGCTACATCCCATCCGGCCAGATACGAGGGTAGCTCTTTGTAATCTTTACCACCCAGGTAATGAATGTTCGAACGGCGTGGCAAAGTGTCCTCTCCGATCTTCACCACAGGTCCGATCATTACGAACTGCCAGTTCGGCCGCGCAGTCGCAGCCGCCGCCAACAGCGCGGCATCAAACCTTTCATCGATAACACCAAAAAATCCTAGCCTGGGTTTGGGAATGGTCTGTTGATCTTCGGGTTCAATTAGAGCCGTGCGCGCCTTAGCGAAGTGGGCGCGATCAATGCTGCTGGGAAACGCAAACACGGACCGGTGTTGAGATCGTTTGACTTCGTAAAGGCTCTGGCCGCCCGTGAAGACCAAGTCTGCCTGCTCGAATAGCCGTCGTTCCAGCCTGGACAATGCGGGCGATGCACCTTTGAACGCAGAGAGCTCGTCCATGCAGTCGTATACAGTCGCGATCGGCCTTAGATGCTCGGTAAACGACAGCGCCATCGGGGTGTAGTACCAAAGAACGTAATTAGCAATGTTGCTTTCCACAAAAAGTCGGTCAATCATCTCGCGCAGGACCGCATCGGTCGCTACCTCGCTACGGAGACCATCCGGAAGGTGCGGCACTACAACCCAAACTCCCTCCGCGCTTTCCCGGACCTCCAGGTGCATGGACCCTTTATCAAAGACCGGTTCCTCAACGACAAACACGCGCCGCTCTTTTGCAGCTCGGCTTAACAAGTGCTGGGGGCGCTGATAGACAAAGTTCCAGCGAAGATGTGAAAAACAGACTAGATCGGGCGCTAGCCTTTTATCTCGCGAATTCTCACCGTTCTCGTTGGTGGCAGGATAAAACCACGAGATCATGTCCGGTTGCTCGATTGACTGTGGAGAGCTATGGCTTTTCATTCTGTAAACCTTTTTCTTCCTTGTTACCCTTCCTTGTTACCTTGGTCCATCGTTCTTCCAATTCCCTTATCCTTCATTCTTACAAAGCACTGCCATCGGAGACACTCTCGCGAGTCTGCTCTGTTCATGGTGCTACGCGATTTCACCGCAATAGCCGTCGAAGGAATGGCGGCATCTTGAGGTCGGCTATCGCCCTGAATCGATACAAACGGATGGCGCCGTGTTTCTTTCGCGTTCGCTAAAGATGCCGCTGACATTGAACCGCGCTGCGGTCGGGCAATTGTGATGCCAGCGGCAAAAGACCAGACGGCTGACTGCTACTTGCAGCCGGGGTGCCCGCACATACACGGATGTGGGATCTGCGTCGGCTGCATCCTCACAGTAGTGAGTGCAGTAACGTTTTGATCCGGACACCAGGCAGCTGCATTTCTGGTGTGCACACTTCTGGGAAGCACTATCATCAACCATGACTCATTACCTGCCAAACGAAAATCCAGAGCATCTTATAAGCCGCAGAGTTAGCAACATTTTGGCAGCGATGTCGCTTATCTGTGCGGGCCCCCTGGAACGGCCAAATCAACACAATGTTAGGGCAGCACATGACGTAGCCTTGTGTCTGTCAATCAGACGCGGATCTGCCAAGTTTGCGAATGAAACCCGAACAGACACAGCTGTCGAGACGAATTGACCGACCGAAGAATTCGAAACTCAGGGTATTAGCGGTTTTAACATTGTTGCCGAAGCATGAGCACATTCTGGCGCAGTTGGCATGGCGGTTGCCGCTCTGAAATACACTTCCACCACCGCTTTCGGTCAGTACTAGGAGGGGTCGTAAATGAATGTTCTGAGTAGCCTTTTTCGCAACGAGCTCGCCATCGATTTGGGGACGGTCAACACCCTCATTTTCGCCCCAGGTAAAGGAATTCTCCTCAACGAACCATCAGTCATCGCGTTGGATCGCTACGACGGGAACGTCCTATCGATCGGCTCGCGCGCTCTGAAACTGTTGGGGCGAGAGCCCAAGGACATCGAGGTACATCGACCCATCCGCTGTGGCACCATCTTCAACTTTGAAGTTACGCAGAAGATGCTCAAGGCGTTCCTGATCAAGGCGACGGATGGTTACCGTCGTGGCCATTTTGTGGTCGGGGTCCCGGGCTCTTCCACAGCTGTAGAACAGCGTTCAATCAGAGATGCGGCGCGGGACAGTGGCGGACTTCGCGTTGATCTTGTTGATGAAGGATTGGCTGCCGGACTGGGGGCGGGGTTGGACTTCGAAGATGAACGTGCTCACCTTGTAATTGATATCGGCGGCGGAACCACCAACGTAGCGGTGGTCGCTTCGGGCGGAGTTGTGTCATCGGTGACTTTGATGGCAGCCGGAAATGCGATGGACGAAGCCATTCGCGATTACATTCGCTCGGAGTATTGTTTGCACATCGGTGAGTCAACGGCTGAGAGCGTTAAGAAGCAGTTGGCTTCGGCAGTAGCAGTGGACAACGAGGATGAGACCAGTCTCGAAGTGGTCGGAAAACATTTGCTCGATGGAACGGCCAATGCGGTAGAAGTTTCGTCAGGTGAGATTCGAGAAGCAGTTGAACCCGTTCTGAGTGAGATCATGGCCGGCGTACATCGCGCGCTGGAAGAAACACAACCTGAGGCGGTCGGTGACATCTATCGGTCGGGAATCATCTTGACCGGCGGTGGCGCATTGATGAAAGGCTTGGAGGAGAGGCTGCAAAGAGACCTTAAGCTCCATGTTGCGGTTCCTGATGATCCAATTGCGACTGTAGCTGTTGGCGCCGGACGTCTGCTATCGGCGCCGAATAGATTGCAGCGGGCTTCGATTCGACAGAATCTGCCGGTCTGGGAAGGCTCAGAGGAATTGGTTGTCAGTTGGTAATCGTTACGCCTGCTCCCCGTCAACCGCGTCCAACCAATGCCCCCGGCTTCAGGTCGGGGGTTCGTTAGCTTCCACTTCAACAATACCCCGAACTTCATGTCGGGGCGTTAGCTCCACGTTATAACAACACTTCATGTCGGGGTTTCGTTAGCTCCACCGACCATAATTCCGGTGCGACTCCCCTGTACACGAATGGATCAGTAAGAGGTGCCATTGGCCCCTTTCGATACGAGTCCAGGTCCTGCGAAACCTAAACATCAGCTAACCCCAACAAATACCGTCAGCAATTGGCATGGTTGTTGATGCCAGATCAGGTACCGAGCTAATAAGCAGCAATCATGGGAAACGAACGGAGGGAGGATACTATGTCGAGGAGATACTATAACGAAGACGATCGACGTCGTCCGGAGGATTTCAGACGCGAGCCCCACTATCGTTCACAATCGCCGGTGAACTATGGGCGAGGTGATGATGAACGTAACTTCATGGTTCGGGGACGAAGAGGCTGAACGGCGGCGACGCATGGACGAAGCACGAATGGGCAGTCATCGCGGAAAAGGACCACGTGGCTACAAACGCTCAGACGAACGCATTCAGGAAGACGTGAACGAGCGTTTGACCGACTACGACGCTTTGGACGCTAGTGACATTGAGGTCGTAGTGAATTCAGGCAATGTTATTCAACCGTATGGAAAACCGACAAGTTCTGACAGCACCGTACGAATGGTCCAGATCTACTGATTGCGGTATGGCCCAGCACCTGGCTTCGACCTCGAACATAGACGAAGAAACTGATCCAACCGCTTAGAAGGCTGAGGCCATGGTCGATCTAGGGGAAGAGTCACTAGAGCGATTGAAACAGCTTCTCGAATCAGGAGTAGCGAGGACCACAGACAGGCAGGCATCAACACCAGAGTCATCTCGTATGGATCGCGGCGACAGTATCAGCTCGATGGGTGAAGCAGGTGAAACCAAACGAGCTAGTAAAGCCCATGGCGGAACACTTTACTGATACTGAGGCGGGGCCTGAACGTCGGCCCAGCGGAAGTCGCTGAGTTGTATAGGGTTGGTGGGGCTTAATCAGGCTGCAGCCATGTCGGCTTCGCTGATGTCGAAATTTGCCGATACTTTCTGTACATCGTCGTGGTCTTCCAGAGATTCCATTAGCTTCAGCATCTGCCGTGCATCCTGCCCCTGGAGCTTGATGTAGTTTTGCGGAACCATCGCGATTTCGGCAACCTGGGGTTCGATGCCGGCAGCCTTTATAGTCGATAGCACCATGTCAAAATTTTCCGGTGCCGTGACGATCTCATAGTTTTCTTCGTCGTCTCGCAGATCGTCTGCGCCAGCCTCAATCACCAATTCAAACAGCTCCTCTTCCGGCTTTGCTTTTTTATCGACGACGATGTAGCCCTTTTTCTCAAAGATCCAGCCAACAGAACCAGACTCACCTAGATTGCCGCCATTCTTTGAAAAGATGTGCCTAATCTCGGCCACCGTACGATTACGGTTGTCGGTCATGGATTCGACCATCAATGCGACGCCGCCTGGTCCATAACCCTCGTACGTGATCTCTTCATAGTGCACACCCTCTTCTTCGCCGGTGCCGCGTCGAATGGCTCGCTCAATAGTGTCATTAGGCATGTTCGCGCCTTTGGCATCGGCAATGGCCTTACGAAGCCGTGCGTTGCCGGCCGCATCGCCTCCACCACTTCGTGCGGCGACCGTGATCTCTTTGATTAGCTTAGTAAATAACTTGCCGCGCTTGGCATCGAGTGCGCCTTTCTTATGCTTGATACTATGCCACTTAGAATGTCCTGACATGGATGTGATCCTTCTGGATTCGACTGCGGGTTTGGACGGGCAATATATCACAACTCGCGAGCGAGGCGTGATTTGCAGCCGATGGAGACAGGATCGCGGAGACTACAGTAACTTTCGTGTGAAGTTCCGCTGAGTTTGGGGGATCGTGCTCCTCTGCCAACGACCTAAGTCGACCCACGAGCCCACAGGAAACTGGTGCTCTGATAACTCGCATTGCTAAGGTCAAAGACCCAAGCTACTTAATCTGCTCGTACTCTTTTTTGGCTTGTTGCAGAATTTTTAGGTCACGATCGGCGTCGCGCCAAAGCGAGAATAAGTTTTGATATGCAATTCGACTCTTACCGGTGTCACCTGATTGGGCGGCGGCTCGTGCGAGACTTAGTTGCGCCAGAGCATACAAGTGGGAGTAGAGATCGAGATTTCGCGCGTCGAGAATACGTTGAAACTCTCTCTCCGCCTCTCGAGGCCTACTCTCCTCCAAATAGAGCAGACCACGCAGGTAGTTGTTGGTGAAGCCCGCCACTGTGCCCAGATCAAACCGACTGACAGACTCCAATAACCGGATCGCCTCTGACCGATTGCCTTTGTTCCGTTCCAACTGTGCCCGGATAGCCGGAATCGTGATCGACACGATGGCGGTGTCGTTCGGATACTGCTTCAACAACTCGTCTATCAGAGTTTGCGCGCGGCCAGCATCACCGCAGACCGCTGCCGCCGCTGCAGCGTTTGCAAGCGTCACTCGTCCACGGTTGAGCGACAATGCCTCGGAGGCATTGGCCTGTCCTTCTTTACATTGTTCTATGGTTGCTAGAATCACCCCAAAATTACTCAGAACCTGGGCCGCATTCTCTTTTCTTTCCTGTTTGAGATAAAGATTTACGGCCTCACGCACCAACTCTTTAGCTCTCTTAAATTTGCCGGAAACGGACGCGTTCAGGGCTTCTAAACCAGTGAAGTCAGGTTCTATTGGCTTACCTTTGGCCCACGCTAGCTCACGCTCAATTGCTGCTTGATCGTTCTTGGCCAGCGCCAAATTAAAGGCATAGAAATGAGCTACGTCAGCGTCCGGACTCAACTGTTGCAATTCCCGCAGCGCCTGCTCCGCTTCGGCGTGCCTACCTGCCTTGAAAAATGCCTCAACCAGATTCCCGCGTGCTGTGGTATTGCGTGGATCCAACCGAGCCGCTTCAATCGCTTCTCTGAGTGCATCATCAAGCTGACCCAAAAAGTTATAGTTCAGTGCCAGATTATTGTGAGGAACGAAATCGTTTGGATAAGTCTTGGCCCAGGACTTTAACACCTCAATGGCTTTATCGATGTCGCCGGTTACGTAGTTGTGGTACTTCTCCGATATGTAGAAGCGCTCATGCTCACTGACGCGGTCGCGTAACTCATAAGCTCTTTCCGCATGCTGCTGGGCCACCCCCAGTTCACCCAAGTTGCCGTGAAATACAGCCAAGCGAGCGTGCGCCATGGCAAAGTTAGGATCCAATTGGACGGCTCGTCTGTAAAAAGGCGCCGACTCCAAATGCTGGCCTTTCGAACGAAGATCGTTGCCGGTCGCGTACGCTTTCAAGGCCTCGAGTGATGAGGTAGTTGCCTGATCAATAGGCACGGCAAACTGTTTCATCGTGCTCAGCGACTCTCCCAGCTTCTCTCTTAGTCGCCACGCTGAGGTACTCAAAGCCGACAATACTTGCTCCTTACTTTCAGCTTCAATTTGATCGCGCGCAAGAGTATCGCCAGTTTGCGCGTTTAATGCTTCGAGCGAGATCACATAATGCGATCCCAAGGCCGCAATCGACCCAACCAGCAGGGCTTTGATTCCCTGCCGTTGGCAAATCTCCATTCCGATGTCGCGTGTAATCCGTTCGTCGGGGGAGCGCCCCATAAAGCGAAGCGTCTGTCTCACACGATCGTCGGGCAGAATGTTTAGAAACGGTGTTTGGCCAAGCTGAACAGCAAGCGCCTGCTCCAGAGTGTCGTCGAATACAGTCTCGCCAGTCGTATTGACAAAGTCCGCAAGCAATATCGTGTCTTTGTCGGTCAGTGCCTGTGCCCGGTTGAAGTAAAAGAAGGTGCCCAAGCCAATGGCAATCACGAACAATGCCGCCACGAGGCTAGCGCCTTTCTTTCGCTTCTTGATTTCGCTAACGATGTACTCTGCACTGGACACGTGGTGGGGCGCAGTAGGATCAGTTTTTGCAGCGCCACCTGTCTGTAACGTTGGTACACTTCCGTGATCAGTAATCGTGGTCATCGCCGCGATCTGTTCCGGCGTCGCTGAACGTTCCAACTCTGCTTCAAATTCCAATCGCTGCTTTAGCCTGCGCAAATCAGTGAGTAATTCTTTGGCTGTTTGATAACGCTCTTCCCGATCTTTGCGCAGTGCCTTTGTGACGATCCACTCAAGTTCTGCAGGCAACTTAGTGGTGAAACGCGCCAGGGGTGGAGGCTCCTGCTGTGTAATGGCAACTATGACATCCGTCGGAGTCTCACCCGTGAAGGGCGCCTTTCCTGCAGTCATCTCATACATAACGACGCCGAGACTCCAAATGTCCGTCCGGGCGTCAACGGCCTGGGCGCGAGCCTGTTCTGGTGACATGTAATGAGAAGTCCCCATCACCACTCCGGCGTCTGTCTGCACAAGTACGCGAGTGGCGGCTTCGGCATCGAGACTGCTTCTGTCCAACACTCTCTCGGTGAGCTTTGCCAACCCAAAATCAAGCACTTTCACATAACTGTTGCGGCGCACCATGACGTTGTCAGGCTTAATGTCACGGTGCACGATTCCTGCCGCATGTGCTTCATCCAGCGCACTTGCAATCTGAATTGCTATGTCGAGTACTTCGGTCACCGTCAGCGGGCGCTCCCGCAGCTTCTGCCGGAGTGTGTTGCCGTCGATGTATTCCGTTGCCATGAAGTGGCGGCCGTCTTCGACGCCTACTTCATAGATCGTGAGGATGTTCGGGTGGTTTAGACTGGATGCGGCACAGGCCTCCTGCTCGAAACGGTGTAGGCGTTCGCGGTTAGTGGTGTACTCCTGAGAAAGCAACTTGATGGCAACTTTCCTGCCCAGTTTTAGATCTTCAGCAAGGTAGACCTCGCCCATGCCGCCAGCGCCGAGCTTTTCAATGATGCGGTAATGGGAGATAGTACTCTCTTCCATAATTCTGAAGCTTTTCCTGCGAAAGTTCTCGGAATCTTCTATGCAAGTACGTAAGCTGTCAAACTTTGTTTCGTCCGCTGCGGACGATCAAAAGAGGCTTTGCACAAAAGTATGAAATAGGCTTTTTCTCTGTGCGACCTCTGCGTCCTCTGTGTCTTAGTGGTGAAGAAACTCGCCGAAACCACAACCACAGAGCTCCCCCTGCTCGTCTTCGACGGGCATAAGAAGTCACAAAGAACACAGAGGCCCACAGAGAAGACATTTGAGCAGACATTTTTTGTGCAAAGCTATAAAAAGATCATTCTGTCAGCGCTCTTAGTGTGCTCTTCTCCGCGCCCGAGACCCGCACCGTTTTTAGCCTTCCCGTTAGTCCGCCGCGGATCTCGACGGCATTACGAGGAACAGAAAGTCTTTTTGCGAGCACTCGCAGCAGCTCCTCATTGGCCGCACCGTCAACTGGCGGCGCCGCAATCCGCACGCGAAGCGCTCCGTTGTGTGCACCTATAATCTCGCTGCGAGAGGCACGTGGCACAACTGAGACTTGAAACAAAAGCACACCGTCTTTGAGACTATAGTTGATCACGTGGGTAGAGCCTTACTGGAGGAACTGTACAGGCGCGCCGCGAAGTAGTGTTCCATAGATAGCCGCCTGAAACAGCCAGATAACGATGAAGGCGACTATGGGTGAGATGTCAATCATGCCAAGGGGTGGAATAATCCTGCGCAGGGGTCCCAGCAATGGCTCAGTCGTATTTACAAGGAATCGCATTACCCCATTTCCGTATCCCACCATTCCCCACGAAAAGATAATTCTGATGAAAATCAGAAGCGAATAGATTCCAAGGAAGCCATAAAGAAGGTATCCGAGCAGTCGCACTGGCTCGGCATCCTGAGTACTGAGCAGCACGCCGAGCAAAGTATTGCTAATGCCCGCCAGCAATTGGATTAGAAACCATCCAAGTAACACGGCCAACAGAATCGCGACCAACGGTGCATACCTTGGATCGACCCCAAAACTCATTAGGCCTCGTCGAACAGGTGCGATAGGTTGGTCGGTCAAGCCCCGAATCGTGCGTGCCGCCCATCCGAAAGGATTCAGATCAAGCGCATTGGCGATCAGACGCAATACCATTAGCGCAATGACCGCGAGAATGGCAGTAATCACTAGCCAGTTCAGGAAAAGGTACATTCGACTGATTATCAACATGTTACTGTTCTCGTTTATCTATTAGCGCTCACCGAATATAGCTGTACCGATCCGTACCATTGTTGCGCCTTCAGCAATGGCAACCTCGAAATCATGTGTCATGCCCATTGAGAGTTCACCAGGGCGGTCGTTGAAGTAGCCTTCTTCGCCCAACCGATCTCGTAACTCGCATAACCGACTGAAATAAGGACGAGCTTTGTTGCTGTCATCGAAGTATGGGGGCAGAACCATCAATCCAGATAGCTCAAGATGCGAACTGGCCAGTACGGCGTCAGCCACCGTTCGCAAATCGGATTCAGGCAAACCAGACTTTGTGGCTTCACGAGCCAAATCCACCTGCAGCAATACGGGCAGCAGTGTTCGCTGTTCCTGACTACAAATGCTCTCGAGCCGCTCGACCAGGGGCTTCGAGTCCACCGAGTGAATCACATCGAACAGTTG
The DNA here is from genome assembly GCA_035283645.1 of Pyrinomonadaceae bacterium. Taxonomy (GTDB): domain Bacteria; phylum Acidobacteriota; class Blastocatellia; order Pyrinomonadales; family Pyrinomonadaceae; genus PSRF01. Next base: position 1,659 of record DATETN010000181.1, on the reverse strand, counting down.
TACGGCACGACGCACTTTGTTTGTCTGAAGGTGCCCTACCAGGTGCCATCGAACGGCAGTGCGGCCAATCAATTCGATCTTTGCCTGAGCCTCCTGCACGCGATTTTCACCGAGATCCGTCACTCCCTCTCGGATCGCCTGTTCCAATTTTGGGATTGGATGCGTTTTGCCGATGGCAACAAGCGTGATCTCTTCAGGGCGACGTCCCGCAAGTTCGGCCGCTTGCCTGATACGACCGCGCACGCTGGCTAATCGCTGACGTAACTGTTCCCATCCCTCATGTTCCGGCATTAGTCTGATTATAGAGCCAGAGCCCTGGGTTTGGCGCGAAGAAAGCCTTAAGCACCACCTCTATAGCTATCGCCTGATGATTTTTGGACATCGGAGAAGATGTGCGTCCCGCCAGTAGGTCGGGTTTCCAATGACACTCAACGCAGCACTATACAGTCAGTACTGGCACGCGGTAGCGTCGGGTCGACTGCAATGCCACTCAATGCAGTGGTAGTCAGTCAGTCAGTCAGTCAGTCAGTCAGTCAGTACCGGCACGCGGTAGCGTCGGGTCACCTCCAATGACACGCAACGCAGTGCTAGTCAGTCAATACCGTCAGGCGGTAGCCTCGGGTCGACTCCAGATGAGGATGAGGAAACAGAGAAATCGGGGGCATGCATATTGGCAGGCTAAGGGTAGTCTGTTAATGCGTCTCAATCACACACAAGTCGACCCGACGCTACTGCGTGCCGGTACTGACTGACTCCCACTGCATTGAGTGTCATTGCACTTGACCCGACGCTACCGCGCCACGGTCTGGAGAATAAAAATGTCTTTGGACACACTGCCTCTGAGAACTGCAGCGAAGTTGGATCCATCGTTAAGGTTCGCTATTAGCTGCTTCTGTCTCCGAGGACTCAACTTATTGTTACCTGTGAACAATTCTGGAAGATCGTTGATAGGGTCTGTCGTTAGCGTGAAGTCAGAAATCTGAAGACCATTCCGAAAACCAATTGAGTCTAGACGAGTTAACATCGCATTTACGAGCTGATTAGCTTCCAGTTCCGTTACCAACTCTTCTCTTTGCTGCATCAAGTCAGAAAACTCTTCGGGTGACAGATTTTCTTGAGCCAATGATTCACCAACCGAGTCTAAGTCTCGTTGAATGTCAGCCTCTGATCGCCCTAACTTGATCCGCTTGAGACCTGTAGGGTCTTCGTAAACCAGAGGATTGTTGCCAACATAGCTATAAAGATTCAATAACTGAGGTACCAATTGCCGATCTGGGGTGATGAGAATCTGATCAGGCGAAGTAAATCTTCCTTGCACATTCGAATAGTACCTGGCAAGGAAGTAATCGAGCCCGGTTTCGATGTCCCGTTCTTTGCGGGTTAACTTCTGCCGCACACCATCTGCCACATACCCCTCGTTCGTGGTGCGGCCGCCCATTCCGGCGAACCATTCTTCACCAAACGCCAGGTAATCATGCCGCCTGGTGCCAGCCAACGAACCCGTCTTGTCAAAGACCATGCGCGGCGTGCCGAGATGAATTGCTACCAGCCATTTTATGACAGCGACCGATTAACCATCTTAAGATCGGTTCTTAAGCGGGCTGACAAGATGGCAAGCCTCAGGCCACGCCAAACTCCGCCACAAAACCCCCTCTTTCA